>CAWHXC010000028.1:0-46298 GCA_963833175.1 uncultured Chloroflexia bacterium | reverse complement strand
GTGATGGCAGCTGTGGCGGACGCACCGGTTCCAGCACCCATGTCAGAGATTAAAACAGTTGGGGCGGAGGTGTAGCCGGCGCCAAAGGTATTCACAACCACGCTTTGGACTAACAGGGTGGATGTTGCCGCAGCGGGGTGTTGCCAGCGAATGGCCGGGTTGCCGACATGTGCCGTTATGGATGGTCACCGGGGAGCCGCTGAATAACCAGATCCGGCGTATCAACGATCACGCCAGTGATAGAGCCATTGGCATCCATGGTGGCATGACCCGTTGCCTGGACACCGCCAGGTCCGTCTGGCAGACCGAATTCCACTGTTGGGCATGGTATAGCCAAGACCAGGATCGGTTACGACGACCGCGTCAACGCCACCGTAGACGGTGGCAGTGGCATCGGTCGTGGCGCCGCCGCCGGAAATCGTCACCGCAGGAGCCGAATATCCGCCTCCTGCCACATCCACAGTGATGGCGGTAACGACGCCGGAATAATCAACCACGGCCGTTGCCGCGGCAGATTACCCAGGCCAGTGATATTGACGGCCGGGGCAGAGGTATAACCACTGCCTGGAGTGGTGACGGTGATCGCGGTGATGGCGCCTGTTTGTGGGTCGACCGTTGCGGCGGCCGTAGCCCCCGTGCCACCGCCGCCTGTCAGGTCCACAGCCACATCGGGCTGCCGCAGTGGGCTGAGTGCCCAGTTCGGGTTTGGTCCGAAGTAATGCGGGACCTTCGTCTCATCCATCGGGTCCATTGGCATGGCGCTCGCCTGGCCGCCTGCCCCAAAGAGAAGGGCCGCGACCATCAGCATGGAAATTACTATATTTAGAAATCTACGACTTAACATGGTATCCTCCAAAGGATTTAATTGGATAATTAATTGTTCAATAATTTGAAAGCGAGTGGTATTTGGAATTGTTCACCTCCGCCCATCCTGGGTTATAAACACAGGATGTACAATCTTTTGCATTCAACTTTTCGTGTTTATCAGTCAAAGGTTTTTTGATCTGCTGTTTCCAAACACGTTCAAGCGCCTTAACCTCTTGAAGTTCACTGATTCCAAGCGGGCTTGACCGATGGATTTCATCAAGAATATGATCAATATCTGCGGCGATTTCCTCCATTGAAAATTCCGACTGGTCAGGCGGGTTACCTGTCATTGTGTGAGTGTATCGGCCATACCAATGCGGGAGGGTAATTTTGCGTAACCAATCTGGGAACCGAACAGCCAGGACTTCAAGCATCTGGCTCATGGATACCTGCATCCAGTTCAAGCGGTTTATGGTACAGACATACGACAGCAGTTCCAAAACCTTAAAACTCTGAAACCTGTCGTTTAGCGGGGGATTAAATGTAACAAAATGATCTATTAACCTTTGAAATTCATCCTGAAATTGCTGATCCTGTAAAACCCTCTGGCGAAATTCACACAACTCACTCTCATGGAACGTTGGAGGATAGACTGGAAGATGCAACGCAAATTTCCAATCGAGGCGTGTGCGGACCGCTTCAATGGCTTGAGCATCAGTCAGACCCTCCAGAAACTGGAAGAAGGTAATTTGAGGCAGAACTATTCCAACTTCCAATAAAGACTTCGGCTGGATCTTCTCCAGAATGGATTCCAAATGTTCCCCGATCAGGATGTAGAAATTTCTGCGGCCAAAAGCCGCTCTTGCACTGCGTTCTGTCTCTCTTGGGATGGGTTGGATTAGTTTGAATTGCTTGGACATCATCTCTCCGCGCATAATTCGACGGGCAATACGATCTGGCACCTTGCAGATTTGTTATTACTTTATAATGAAATTAATATTTTGTAATCGGTACATCCCCACAAATTCTTCATAATTTGATTGGTGAAAGCCCACATAAAAAAAGAAGACTGCTCGTAGAAACTACGAGCAGTCCTCCCGGTAGAAAACCGTAAGTTTTCAATCTGGGTCTGGCAAAAGATCGGATATCTCCCAATGCGGACTTTTTAGATCAGGCCTTTCTCCTCCGCATACCTCATCAAATCGACCCGGCTGCGCAGGTTTAACTTGTCTGTCAAATTACTGCGATGATATTCAACGGTGCGCACGCTGATATTGAGGATTTCGGCAGCCCGGTTATTTGTGTAGCCTTGGGCGATTAGGCGCAAAACTTCGGTCTCACGCGATGTAAGCGGATCGGGGTCGGGTCGAGCAACTTCCAACGCTGGAGTGGGATTTTCCAATAACAGCAAACGAGCCATCGCAGGGTGGAGATACAACTCATCGCGCATTACCGTATGAATTGCATTGATCAACTCGGATTTGACCGCCCTCTTCAGGATGTATCCCATTGCACCCGATCGAATGCCTTCTTGCATCAACCCCTTATCTTCATGCACGGTCAGGATCAGGATCCGCGCTTCAGGCACCAGTTCCTTGATCCGCCGCGTGGCTTCAATGCCGCCTGAATTCGGCATGCTGATATCCATCAAAATTACATCAGGATGTTTTTCAACTGCCTGGGAGACTGCACTGTTCTCATCGAACGCCTCGCCAACCACCTCCATCTCCGGCTCAGCATTCAGCAACGAACTCAACCCAGCCCGCAGGATGGTATGATCATCCGCGATCAATAATCGAATCGGCATAAGTTACCTCCACAATCAAAGTTGTACCTTTTCCGGGAGCGCTCTCGATCAAGAGCTTCCCGCCAATCATGTCCACTCTTTCCCGTATCCCGAACAAGCCCAAATGACCACTATTCGGAACCAACTGCGGGTTAAATCCATCCCCATCGTCTTCAACGATCACGATCAATTTATCATCCCGTATGGTCAGTATCACATCCACTCGTGAAGCATGGGCATGACGAACAACATTGGTCAGCGCTTCCTGAACTATGCGATATAGTTCTGTCTCCATGTTGGCGGGCAGGCGCTCGTGAAACTTGCCAGATCTGAAACTGGCCTTTAAGCCATTTTTTTCTCCAATCAATTCCACTTGCTGTCGCAATGCCGGCACCAAACCCAAGTGGTCGAGACTGGCTGGACGCAACGCCATTGCCACACTATGCAGACTTTCACTGACCGCGTTTAGCGACACTTCCATTTCTGCAACCTTCTTCAAGATCGCTTCTGGTTGATGGGCTTGTGTTTCCAATGTGCGCAGATCGAGAATCAGCGAAGTCAACATTTGGCCGGCCTCATCATGCAATTCACGCGAGATATAAAGTCGCTCATTTTCCTGGATCTCAACCAGCCGGTGGGAAAGGGATTGCAGGCGGTCATTGCTTGCCCTGACCTGCTCGAACAGCCAGGCATTTTGGATGGCGACTGCAGCGTGTGACGCAAAAGCCACCAATCGGTCCTGCATTTCTGTTGTGAAGAAACCGGGCTGTTCAGCAAAGAGGTTCACAAAGCCAATTACTTGATTTTCCTCAAGCAAAGGCGCAGACAAAAATGAACGACACCATTCCAGCCCATTTGCAGGAACCCACTCCGGTTCCTTTTGTATATCCATTATCAGGAGCGGCTGACCAGTCTGGCACATCTTTGTCAACAGGTGAAAATCTTCAAGCGGGAAGCGATTCTTCATCCCGACCAGGGCATTTGGCCAGCGCGAGTCTCCCTGATGACTGGCATCGTAGAACGATTCCCCGTCCAACATCGCAATATTTGCAAGCTGATACGGGATAACCTCCTTGATCTTCTCCAGGATGAGAGGCAAAATCTCATCCAATTTCATGTGTTTGTTGAGTACAAGGGCCGCCGCTACCAACGCGTCAGAAAGTTGGCGCTGTTCACGCTCCGCAATACTCAGGGCTTGCAATTCAATATTCCGTTTTGCCAATTCCAGCTCGGATTGTTTGCGTTCAGTAATATCCTGTTTTATGGCGATGAAATGTTGGATTTGACCGTTCTCGTCCCGCACGGGAGTGATGGTCTGCTCTTCCACATACAAACTGCGATCCTTGCGGCGATTGGTCGTTTCACCCCGCCATATCTGCCCCGCGAATATGGTATTCCACATTTGGGCATAATAAGCTGCATCCTGTTTTCCTGAATTGAAGATGCGCGTGTTCTGGCCGAGAAGTTCGCCTGCTTCATAACCAGTTATCTGGGTAAGAGCGGGATTCGTCCATTGGATGATACCCTGGGGATCTGTAATAAGGATGCCATTTGCCGCAGCTTCCATGGCGGTGGTCTGGATGCGGAGTTGACGTTCGACTTCCCTGCGCTCGACAATTTCTTTCACCAGTGCCGTGTTCACGGCGGCCAGTTCCGCAGTCCGCTCCTGAACGCGCAATTCCAGCTCATCATGCGCTTTGCGCAGTGCCTCTTCTGCCAGCTTGCGCTCAGTGATGTCACGGTTTACGCTTACGTAGCCTGTAATCTGGTCGTTTTCATCGCGGAGCACAATGGAAGATACCTCCACCGGAATCCGGGTTCCATCTTTACAGAGTTGAGTTGCTTCTCCACGCCAACGGCCTGTCTCTGTAATCGTGCGCCTCATCACGTCTGCATCTTCCTGCGGCCATTCAGTTCGAAGGAGTTCCACACCATTACGACCAAGGACTTCTTCTGCCTTCCACCCATACATTGACTCGGCGCTCGCATTCCAGGCATTTAACCTGAATTGTGGATCAGAGCCCACGATGGCATCATTAACGCTGGCAGAGCAATCGGGCCTGATAAGCGACGTGTTCCTCCGCCTGCTTGCGTTGGGTGATTTCTATGTAGGTGGCTATCGAGCCGCGCACGTGACCCTGGTCGTTAAAGAGCGGCTCAGCATTCGCTAGCATTTCAATAATTCTGCCATCTGAGCGCACAATGCTAAATTCGTCATTGCGCACACCCAGCGCGTTGAGTGCCGCATACTGGATCGGCAGTTCTTCGACCCGCACCGGGCGGCCCTCACGGAGCACCTGATAGGTGACTTGCCGTTCCTCTTCGCGTGTACTGAGGGACACGTTCGCTCCCGCAGGTGCACCCAACCACTCGGATAGGAGCCGGTTTACCGTTATCACCTTACCTTCAGAGTCATGCCCGATTGCAATCCCAACCGGCGCCACATCCATTAGCGTTTGTAGTTCGGCCACGCGCTGCGCCAGCGTTTCAGTGAGACGATGTTGGTTCTGCTCCACCTGCTTTCGTTCAGTAATATCTTGAAAAGCACCGAAAAGCCGCACACACCTACCATCACGAAACTCCGCTTGACCAATCGTGCGAACCCAAATGTTCCTGCCTTTTGCAGTGATCAATGGCAATTCCAGATCATACGATTGACCTTCCTCAATTGCCCGGCGTACAGCTTCGGCGATTTGGGGGCGCGCCTCTGGAGCGTAAAAGTTCAGTGCGCCTTCCAGTTCTGGTTGGAGAGACGGATCCACTTCGTGAATGTTGTAGGTTTCCAGAGTCCACACGAGCTTCATTATTTGTAAATCAAGCTCCCAACCGCCTACTTTAGCCATCTCACCTGTTTGACGCAACAAGGATTCATTACGCCGCAAGACCTCTTCGGCATGCTTGCGTTCGGTGATATCGTGCACCATCCCTACCGAGCGAATGATCTGACCGGCTTCATTCTTAAAATGTTCACACTTCTCGTGGACGATGCGCACCTCGCCGTTTGGTCGCCTCACGATCCGGTGCTCGATCTCATAATGATTCCTGCCTTCGGCGATTGAATTTGAATAAGTGGCATTCACCATGGCGCGGTCATCTGGGTGTATGGCTTCGAGAAAGGCTTCGTAAGTCGCGTCAAATTCCTGCGGTTGGAGGCCAAAGATGCGATAAACCTCATCGGACCATGTCAGCCGGTCGTTTTCCAGATCAAGTTCCCAACTACCGAGATGGGCGATCTCCTGTGCCCTGCTAAGTTGCTGTTCGTTCTGCCGCAAGACAACTTCTACATGCTGCCGTATCTGAATCTCCTCTGCCAACTCCGAATTTGCCAACCTCAATTCTATTGTGCGCTCCTGCACACGCAACTCCAATTCATCGAACGCTTTGCGCAGTTTCTCCTCTACCTGTTTGCGTTCGGTGATGTCAGAAGCAATAGCCAGAATATATACTTCGTTGTCGAGTTCGATCGCTTCTGTTGATACCGATAAAGTGCGGATCTCACCGGATTTCACCCTGGTTGTCAGTTCGAAATTGTCAACACTTCCGTTTTTTAGTAACAACCATTTGAGTTTTTCCAATTCGTCGGGGTCCGGATATAAGTTCAATTCATCCGGGGTATGGCCGAGCACCTCATTTCTGGCATATCCAAATAGACGCAAGAAACTGTCATTGACTTCAATAAAGCTCCCGTCCTCCACGCGCGTGATGGACAGCGCGGCCGGGTTGGATCGGTATGCAAGAGCAAAGCGCTCTTCAGATTGCCGTAATGCATTCCCCAGCCGTTGGAGTTTTTCAATATAAAGCAGAAGGGGTTTTAGAGAGAAGTAATATAAAATGGGAAAAATCAATACAACCATGATACCGGCGTCTAGTAAAACCTGTTGATAATATGGCAAATGCGGAAAACCGTAAATAACAATCATGGCAATCACTTCTGCCAAAAATATTCCCCCAATTGTGATAATAAGAAAACGCGCTGGTGAGAAAGGCGTTTGAACGCTCACTAGATCAGGCATCTGCAAATCATTGTTAACACTGCTGAATGTATCACCAGTCAACAGGGTTTTTTCATTTTTTTCGCCGCTATCGCTTTTTTGCCGGGATTGGTTATCCATAAGAAACCTCGCGTCCTTTGGAATAACTTTTCAACCACTCAGGTTGTCATAGTAGTTTAGTTTAAGAAGATACACAAAGTCAACTGACATATGTCACATATTGTTTTTCTTTTCACAAGCAAATATTTACCTTACAACCTATGAGTCCGAAATACCTGCCTGATCGTGTGTATCCCAACCCATGCGGCCGCTACAGCACCACACTGAGTTTGGTACAATGTAGATGAACGAAGCATGACATCTCGTACAGTGAGTTCCCAAAAGAAAAAGATAAAGGCGGAAAGATCGCTTCGCAGCAGAATAAATTTGACAACAAACCCTAAATCTGATAAGATTTGTCGAAATTAGATATACTTAAAATAAGGAGAAATATATGCTCCAGGAAATTGACACAAAAATTTTTACATTAACCCCTGCTGCCAGTCAGGCAGTGAAAGACATTCTCGAACAACGCAAACTTGAAGGCTATGCTTTGCGTGTGTATGTTGCAGGCGGCGGTTGCGGATGTTCTGGCGTGAACTTCGGTATGGCGCTTGATAATAACTTCCGCGATGTGGATACCACCTTCGATTCGAATGGCGTACAAGTTGTTGTGGACAATGTCTCCATTGACTATTTACGCGAAGCGACGATTGATTTCGTAAACGATCCCCAGCATGGTGCCGGCTTTGCAGTCAACAGCCCGAATGCCAAAGGAAAAAGTCACGAACATGGTGAAGAGGGATGTGCCTGTGGCAGCGGCGGCGGTGGTTGTGGCTGCGGTGACGGCGGTTCCTGTTCTTGTAATAACTGATCAAACAACAAAAAATGACCGAAATAACTCGGTCATTTTTTGTTTAATTCAATTTACTGCAACGTGTGAAGGGTTCTTTGTAAAGCCGATTAAATCACCTTCCGCGCAGGAATGAGATCAACGCACCCAACGCACCGACAAAACCAAGACCAAATATCAACAAGCCCATGGGGACACGATTGTCAACCGACGAGGTGTTGTCAGCAAATGATGCGTCAATCAACGGGGCTGGGGGCGTAAAAGTGGGTAAACGAGTGGAAATAACCGGGGTAACAAAAGCCGCGATCAATGTTGGGTTAATATCAATAATAGGCGTTGAGGCTGGGGTCGGTGTTGGAGGAGTATCAAGTGTGGGTAACAAGCCTATTTTGACCACTTTGACATATGCCGCATATACCCATGCCACGGAATTGGGAACACCCGGGTAATAGATCTGTATCCAGTTTCCATCTTCAGAAACACCATACGCGGGCATTTCCTGCCCTGCCAGCAAAACCCCAATGCGTGGGTAGAGATAAGAACTGGGACCAGAATAAACGTCTTCCTGCGGGCGGTCAAGGTACAGGGCAACAATTGCACCTTGCGGCGTCCCTGTAACCGTTGGAACGGAACCCGTTGGCTGTTGAGCAAGGACCGGTGATTGTAAAGGCGAATAGAATGTCAAGCACCATCCCCCCAAGCATGGATATAAAAAAGGCAAGAAAAACAACCTTACGCGGGAACATCATCTAACTATCGCCGAAAAAACATTGAAAGAAGAAAGCCAATGCATCCCAGGACCATGAGGGCAACAATGACCATAGCCAACGGGACAGAACTCCAGGAATTTGAATCGGACACCTCTGTATAAGAAGGGACGGTCAATGAGGGCGGCGGAGTAAAAGTTGGCAGGCGCGTATTAGTAGGGACAATATTAAACTGTGCGGCAAGCGTTGGGTCAATTGTGGAAGTTGCAGGCGGGACCGGCGTAGGCGGCGGCTCCACAATCCGCAATGTTCCCGCGGAAACCTGTACAAGCGGGGAATATACCCAACCCTTGTTGTTCGGCGCCCCTGGGTATTCGATCTGGATCCAATCTCCACCGGGCGACCTGCCTAATGCGGGAGCAGTCGAACCTGTTGGCAATGTCCCTACTATGGGATAGATGGAAGAACTCGGGCCCATGCGCACATTGATCTGTGGCTCATCTGTGATCACGGTAATATACATCCCTGCATCAGCGGCAGGAGTTGCTGTCAGTTGCAGAGCCAGCACAACGGGCGAAGTGGACGCGAAAAAATTTCCCAGAAAGATTAAGGCTATGAATATGGTCAGGATGGCGGGGTGAAACCGTATTTGCTTCATTTCGTAAGTCACTCTTAAGGAGAATCGCAAAGGCGATTATAATCTAATTCATGGAACGAAAAATCTTCCACGGAAAAATTAAACCTGTAGACATTGCACAAGCATTGCTCGGCGAGTTTAATCAAGGTAATTTGCATGCCCAAACACTGGGGCAAAGCGATAAGATGATCGTCCAGATAAGCACACCTCCAGGCGCAATGTCTGGAGGACAAACAGCAATAACCGTGACCATTCAAAAATTGGAAGACGGTATCATGGTGGATTTGGGTCAGCAGGCATGGCTGGGAGTGGCGGCAAGTTTGGGAACGAGCGCGCTTGCAGCTTTACGCAACCCTTTTCATTTGCTTGGACGGCTGGATGATATTGCCCAGGATATTGAGAACCTGCAAATAAGCGAACGCGTCTGGCAGGTGATCGCCCAGTCTGCGCGGGCGGCTGGAGTTTCCACCGAACTGTCAGATCGCCTAAAGAGGATAACTTGTGAGTACTGTGGCACAGCCAACCCTGTTGGTGAGCCTTCCTGTATTGCCTGTGGTGCGCCTCTTGGGAAAATGCAACCCAATACATGCCGAAATTGCGGATATGTTGTTCAACCCGGTGATAAAAAATGCAAAAATTGCAACCAAAATCTTTAATGATCTCTCTTGAATAACCATGAATTTACAAGAACTGGAAGCCCGATTGCAATCTCTTATTGAAGTGGATCTACTGAACATCCTGCCCGGCAGAAAAGTGGAGGATGTGATCGTTCAGAAACTGGCGGCGGCGATCCAACTCAATACCAAAACCATGAAAGATGGCTCTATTGTCGCGCCAAACGTATATACCCTGGTGATGCACCCTGATGAAGCCGCCAAATGGCAGGATCAGAAATTACTTGCAATCTTATTGCATTCCATCACCACCGTAGCGCAGGAAGCAGGGTTTCGGATTACAATATCACCGACGATCACTATCGCAACAGACGAAAAACTTTCTATAAGTGATGCTCAGATCGTGGCATCGCATCGGATTGAATCTATGGCTGAAACTAATGCAAGTCCCCTTGATACTGGTAAGCTCGAAGATTACAGCACATTACCCGAAAACGCCTTTTTAATTGTGGAAGGGGTAAAGGTGTTTCCCTTAAAACTTCCTGTAATTAATATTGGCCGCAGAATGGATAATCAACTTATTATTGATGATCCGCGGGTCTCGCGCAACCATGCCCAATTACGCGCAATTAAAGGCAGGTTCGTGGTGTTTGACTTGAACTCCACTGGGGGAACTTTTGTGAACGGACAACGCGCCAGTCAGACTGTGCTCTATCCTGGTGACGTGATCTCACTGGCCGGTGTGGCGCTTATATTCGGGCAGGATAATCCACCCCCAAGCCCGGACCTGAAAGATACTGCGCCCCTGCAAAACGCAGCAACGGACAGGCCAACTGCAATATTGAAAGATCACTCCACAGCAAAATTAAAGAAAAAATGAGTGGCACGATCACACTGGCCTTGCGTCTTGCCCTGGCACTTGCCTTGTACGGCTTTCTCGGATGGGCATTAATTATGTTATGGCGGGATATACGAAGACAAGGTATCGTGCTTACGGACCGCCGTGTGACGGGCATCAACCTCACGATTCGTCATGGGGAAGCCGCACCTGTCGTAACAAATTTTAACCAGCCGGAGATCACGCTTGGGCGCGATCCCGGTTGCGACATTCCCCTTATTGACGACAATACCGTATCCACTCGTCACGCACAATTAACGTACCATCACAATCAATGGTGGCTGCAAGACCTCTCCTCTACAAATGGAACAACTCTCAATCAAATTGCCGTAACCATGCCTACGGTATTAACCGCGGGTGATGAAATACAATGCGGCGACACACGGCTGATCGTGAATCTTTCAACAAACACTCTTGTGTCACCCACGCAAAAGTTGGAGAAAAAAAGATGACGGAAAAAGTATCCATCGCGATCATAGGCGGCTCCGGGCTATACCAGATGGGTGGGTTGCAAGACACAAAAGAATATAATGCAGATACCCCGTTTGGAAAACCCAGTGCGCCTATTGTAGTCGGCACATTGGAAAATACACGCGTGGCATTCCTTGCACGGCATGGAAGCGGACATCACCTCACGCCAGGTGAAGTTCCATACCGCGCGAATATTTATGCACTGAAATCACTCGGTGTGGAACGCGTGATCAGCATCAGCGCATGCGGCTCATTGCGCGAAGATTACGCGCCAGGGCATATTGTTATTCCAGATAATATCTTCGATAACACCAAAGGACGTATTCGCACCTTCTTCGGCGAGGGGATGGTGGCTCATGTAGGCGTTGCCGATCCGTTTTGCAATGACCTTTCCAATGCAGTGGAAGCGGCGGTGCGCGCAACAGGCGCAACCACGCATCGAGGCGGCTCCTTCATTACAATAGAAGGTCCGCGCTTTTCCACGAAAGCAGAATCAAACACATTTCGCGCATGGGGCATGTCCATTATCGGCATGACAGCCGCCCCCGAGGCTTTCCTCGCTCGTGAAGCGGAGCTGTGTTATGCAACCATGGCTCACGTTACAGACTATGATGTATGGCACGAAAACGAATCGCCTGTGACTGTCGAAATGATCATCCACACTCTTAACCAAAACACCCAAAAAGCACAGGAAGCCATCCGCAATTTGGTGCGCGGATTAAAAGCGGAACGTTCCTGCGAGTGTGGACAAGCACTATCCACGGCGCTGATCACAGACCCCAAAGTTATCCCAGCCGAAACACGCAACAAACTCGATCTGCTGGTTGGCAAATATCTTAATAATTAAACCTACGCATCGAACTCATCCTTCATCCTTTGATTTACCATTGAAACATGCATGATAAAACCCAGAGCCTCCTATTGCGTTGGGCGGCATTCTTCCTCTTTATTCAATCCACGATCCTCACGCTATCTCCTGCTGTACGCGAACGCACATGGGATGTAGATTATAGATTCTCGCATTGGATCGGCTTTCTTATTTGGGTTGTATTAATAATTTTTGCTCATCGTGCAACCGTCAAATATTTGCAGGAACGAGATCCCTATCTATTACCTGCCGCGGCATTGCTTAGCGGTTGGGGCATGCTCACCATTTGGCGTTTGGATGAAAGGTTTGGCATGCGCCAGGCAGCGTGGCTTACCGTAAGCATTATCGTTTTTGTCCTCGCTTTATCTGTCCATCAAAAAATCTTCGCCTTTCTCAGACGCTATAAATATGTATTGCTCAGCAGCGGATTGATCATCACTGCGCTCACACTTCTCTTTGGCACAAATCCACTTGGAGCTGGCCCGCGCTTATGGCTTGGCTGCTGCGGCGTTTACTTTCAACCCTCCGAACCGCTCAAACTATTATTAGTCATCTACCTTTCTGCATACCTTGCAGACCGTATCAACGTCCGTTTATCATCCCTGCCCTTGCTGGTACCAACATTAGTCGTCACAGGTATCGCGCTTTTGCTCCTGCTCGTTCAACGCGACCTCGGCACAGCTTCCATTTTTGTCTTCATTTTTACCATCGCCATCTTCCTCTACACAGGCAAGCGGCGCGTCTTATTAAGCACGATCCTCTTTTTGACCATTGCACTAGTGATCGGGTACTTCTTCATTGATATCATTCATGTTCGAGTGGAAGGCTGGCTAAATCCCTGGGCCGACCCTTCGGGACAATCCTATCAGATCGTGCAGTCGCTGCTTGCTGTTGCCAACGGAGGCATCATCGGACGCGGCATTGGGATCGGAAGTCCCCGTCTCGTGCCAGTGGCGATCTCGGATTTTATTTTTGCGGCGATAGCGGAAGAAACGGGACTTGTCGGGACGATAGGCCTGCTTGCCCTCATCTGGTTGATCCTCGCCCGGGGAATGGTCGCCTCCCTGCGTGCAACAGACAGATTCCGCCGCTACCTAGCGGCAGGCATAGTGACCTACTTCGGCGTTCAGAGCTTACTCATCATGAGCGGAAATTTGCGCCTGCTTCCACTTACAGGCGTAACGCTTCCCTTCGTTTCTTATGGTGGTTCATCGTTATTAACATCTTATATCGCCTTATTTCTCCTGCTCACCATCAGCACTGTGGAGGACGAAGAGCCAGCCGCCTTGCAAAACCCAAAACCATATACACTTCTGGCAGGAATGCTTGCTTTGGGATTTGCAGCAATCGCATTGACCAGCGCATGGTGGGCAATTGTCCGCGCACCAGATTTGCTCACCCGCACAGACAATGCGCGTCGCTCCATTGCTGACCGCTATGTGCCACGCGGCAAATTACTGGATAGAAATAACCAGCCCATAAACATCACCGAAGGCGAAAGCGGAACCTACCAACGTAAATATCTCTACCCTGACCTTGCACCTATAATTGGCTATACGCATCCTGTTTATGGTCAAGCGGGCTTGGAAGCAACACTTGACGATTATTTGCGCGGCTTGCAGGGAAACCCATCCAGTCTCATGTGGTGGGATCATTTGCTCTACGGCACTCCCCCGCCCGGACTGGACGTGCGCCTGAGTTTAAGTCTCGCTTTACAATCCAAGGCAGATCAATTACTGGGCGATCATGCTGGCTCAATTATTTTGATGAATGCAAAGACAGGTGAGATTCTTGCCATGGCCTCTCACCCAACTTATGACCCAAACAAACTGGGCGAAGAAGGCAAAGCGCTTGCACAAGATTTATCTGCCCCTTTGGTGAACCGTGCCACACAAGGCTTGTATCCAATCGGCACAGCTTTGTTGCCGCTCATCCGCGCTAAGTTTGGAGATACGCAGCCAACGGATTCTGAACTAAATGCGTTTTATCGAAAACTTGGTTTGTTTCAAGCGCCAGAATTAAATATGCCTGTGGCTTTTGACGCGGGCAATAATTCAGCGAAAAATTTGAAGGTCAGTCCATTGCAAGCAATCCTTGCCGCAGCGTTATTAAGCTATGATGGCATTATGCCTGCTCCGCGCATTGCCACGGCAGTGAATACGCCTGAGCAGGGTTGGGTTGTTCTGTCAGCCGAGGGAATGCCCATTGAGGTGATGCGGGCTGAGGCAGCGAATGAAGCGGCTTCGTCATTTATCGAGGAAGGTAAATCGTATTGGCGTCATGTCGAGCAGGCAAGCGCGGACGATGAAACCATCACATGGCTGCTTGCAGGCACACCGCCCGATTGGAAAGGCACACCGCTCGTATTGGTTGTTGCGTTGGAGGAAGATAATGTTTTTCTCGCAAATTCCATTGGGGATAACATTCTTGACGCGGCGCTGAATCAATAACATGAATCAAAAACATGATTAACCCCGAAACTCAGGAACGGGGAGAGTAGAAAAGGAACAGACCTTCTGGTAAAGTTTTGTGTGAAGAGCACAAACTAGACAGGAGGTCTGTTCATGAATAAGGGTACGAGCAAAGCGGAGAAAAAGCAAGATAGTCGGGACTTGGAAGATAAGTGTTGGAAGTTTCTGCAACCGTTGTTGGAGCAATTACACGGCCTAGTGGATCGACGACTGGTCAAGACATTTCTGGATTTGGTGCTGGTGATCCTGATGCACCGCAATCGGAATACTGGATTGTTATTGAGTGAGCTGGGAGATCATTTGCTGGGAGGGGAACGAGGACCAGCGGGAGTGAAAAGAATAGCGAGCCTGATCCATTCAGGGAAGTGGGGAAGTAACTTGATCTTGAACTATTTGTGGAAGCGAGGGGATGAAAAGGTAAAGGAATTGGCAGGGCAAAGGGAGGAAGCCTATGTGATCTGGGACGAAAGTGTGCTGGAAAAATCCGAGAGCTTGAAAGCGGAAGGGTTGTGTGCGGTGCGTTCAACGAAAGCAGCGCGTCTGAAACGGATCAAACCAGGCTATTTCAATCCACCCACAGATCGACCGATCTTTGTACCTGGGATCAACTGGTTGCAGGTCTTGGTGACTGGGATGAAAGGCGCAGCCGTGCTGGCGCATCTGTGTTGGTGGACAACCAGGGGAGAAAAAGCCAGCAAAAAGCGGGAAGAAGAAGGTAAAATCCTCAAAAAAGCGCAGAATTTGTGGGGACGAAAGGTTATTCACCTGTGGGATCGTGGTTTCGCGGGCAGTCCCTGGACAAAACTGGCACTGGATCATCATCTGCGTTTTATTCTGCGTTGGAACAAAAACTACCATTTGATTGGACCGGATGGACGCAAACACGAAGTCTGGAAGATTTCCCGTGGAAAGCGTTCGTGGGAGTCCCGCATGATCTGGGATGCACGCAGACGTTGTTACCGAAAAACAGGTGTCATTGCACTGCCCATCCATTTACCCGACGATGACCGTCCACTATTCCTGGTCGTCTCTCGCCCCGGCTATGGTCGCAAGCCTTGGTACCTGATTACCACTGAGCCAATCCACAATGCTGAACAAGCCTGGAAAATCATCTTTGCCTATGCCAGGCGTTGGCAGGTTGAAATGTCCCTGCGCTTTACCAAATCCGAGATGGCTTTCGAGTCTCCCCGTCTGCTCAAATGGGAATCCCGACTCAAATTCCTCCTGATTGCTTCCCTCGCTTATGCCTTCCTGCTTTCTCTTCTCCCCAATCTTGATTTCATCCTCGGCTTGATTTCCAGGTATTGCCACAGAACTGGAAAGTGGAGCCGAGAAATCTCAGCTCCACTTTATCGCTTGCGTCTTGCTCTTTCTCGTCTCTGGCTCCTTTTCCGCCCGCATTCCCTCCCTTCCTTAATTTCGGGGTGAGCCATGTTTACACGCTCTACTGTACCCAAAAATCTTGGAGAGATTATTACAACAAGCGGTAGGCGTAAGGCAACTCAATTTAAGTTTAGAGCAATGCCGAGACTTCCGAATCCCTGTCCCACCGCTTAGCATGCAAGAAGAGTTTGCGGGCGTGGTGGCGCGGGTCGAGTCGCTGCGGGGGCAGATGGGGGAAAGTGAGAGGCAGGTCGAGGGGTTGTTTGAGAGTTTGCTGGCGGAGGCTTTCAGTTAGCCCCTCTGTCCGTTGGACATCTCCCCCAAATGCGACGGTGGTGCTGTCGAATTTGGGGGAGAACATGGAATTGAGATTTTTTATGAATATCGAAAGTATATCTAAAATTTTGATTTCAAGAGCAACCGTCCCTCCCCAAATTCGACGCCGCTCTTCGGTCGCATTTGGGGAGGTTAGGAGGGGAAGAAATGCCGCGTCCACCCAGAAGCAATCCAAAAACCAGAACCCGCGCCATCGAACTGCGAAAAGAATTCACACTCCTGCCGAACGCAAACTTTGGGCAGTCATTCGCAACGACCAATTGGGAGTCAACTTTAGAAGGCAACATGCCAGTTGGTAATTACATTCCCGATTTCGTCTGCATCCAAAAGAAACTCATTGTTGAATTGGATGGAAGTCAACACTTGGAACAGGAAGAATACGATAAAGAAAGAACAAAATATTTGGAATCGCTTGGCTATAAAGTTATCCGCTTTTGGAATAACGATGTGACGAATAATATTGATGGCGTTATACTCGCCATACTTCATGCGATGGAAGATGAAACCAGTAAAGAATAAATTTCAACTTAATTTTCCTGTGAACTTGCAAGAAGAGCTTGCGGGCGTGGTGGCGCGGGTCGAGTCGACTCCCACTCGCTTTGCTCGGGGACTATGTGCGGGGGAGGATGGGGGAGTCCACGCGGCAGGTGGAGGGGCTGTTTGAGTCATTGTTGAGTGAGAGTTTTAGTCAAGCCTGAAAGATATTTTGAGGAATGTTCCATGGAGCGATTTGCCCGCTGTCAAACCGTAATTTTTCAAAATGACCATATTCTCCTGCTTCGCCATGTAAATTTCACAAGAGGAACTTCCTACTGGTGGCTACCTGGAGGTGGTCAGGAGGAAGGTGAGTCCTTTGAACAGGCGGCAGTCCGCGAGACTCGTGAAGAGACCAACCTGATCGTGCGCGTGGAAAGATTACTGTTTGAACTTGAAGACCCTGAACGAAAGCACCACTATCAAAAATACCTGTCATTTCTTGCGACGCCCATTGGAGGAGAGTTGTCCATTGGATTTGAAGGTGAAGAGCCGAATGCAAATCGTTTGCAGGAAGCGCGCTGGGTTCCGCTTTGGGATGAAAGTACATGGGAGAGTGGTTTTTATGAACCGCATATTCATGAAATGTTAGTGAGATCGCAACAGGAACTTGCCAGATGAAAGAGACGAAGTATCAATTTCTTCGCGCCCAGCAGTATGCATTACTACCAGTTGAATAGGCTGCCGATTGGCTGCGGTTGGTGCCAGGCGCGCCGCCTCCAGAACAGCCTGCAATTTCACATTTTCAACCGGGTCTGGGCGATATGTCCTCGCGCTATAACGCGCGACAATCAACTCTGAATATTCCATCGTAACTTGCTCCTTTGATGATGACCCATTGTGACACGGAGAAAGAGTTTCATGATTGTGTAAAAATAAAAACCGCCCACGCAATTTGCGCAGGCGGCAGGATTACAACACGCAGCATTATTTGAGTATAAGGCAAGAAAGGCGATTTTGTCACTGACAAATGTCCCTTTTTACGTTCAAATTCACTCGACATTCCAGACAGGAATTGGAGTCCATCCAAAAATTAATACGATCGTTGCGGGGAGAACGCTTTTCCCGATAAAAACCAGGTTTGCCAGAATAAAAGGAGAGTAAGCGGCGGCTGGCAACGACATGAACTGAGAGATGTTTGTATTTTAGGACAGGTAATTTGTGAGATTATCGAACATCCAGCAATCAGGGGAGTATAATCTTTTCAATCACTTAAACCAATAAGCAATAAAGGATTGTTTATGACATCGGGTGTACAGGTACCAAAACGAACTCTTGGCAAAACAAATATTGAAATCACGCCCATCGGTCTGGGAATGATGGAATTCTCAGGCGGCGGCGGTTTGATGGGAGCGGTCTTTCCAACCATCGATCAGGAGGAAAAAAACGCTGCGGTCAAGGCGGGACTGGACGGCGGGATCAATTGGTTCGACACCGCTGAATTGTACGGTGCCGGAGTTTCAGAGGCCTCACTCTCCACAGCGCTGAAAGCCGCAGGAAAATCAGATCACGAGGTTGTTGTGGCTACAAAATGGTGGCCGTTCCTTCGCACAGCACGCAACATCCCCAGGACCATTGAAGATCGTCTGCGATTCCTGAATGGATACAGCATCGGTCTGTATATGGTGCACCAGCCCTTCAGCTTTTCATCAGCGGAAGCCGAAATGGACGAGATGGCAAAACTGGTGGAAGCTGGAAAGATCCGTTCGGTGGGCATCAGCAATTTCAATCCAAATCAAATGCGCAGGGCACATCGTCAGTTGCAGAAGGTTGGTTTGCCGCTGGCGGTAAACCAGGTGCACTATAGTTTGCTTAACCGCTCGATCGAGAAGAACGGTATTCTGGAAATTGCCCGGGAACTAGGTGTAACGATCATCGCATACACACCCCTAGAATCAGGTCTGCTGACAGGCAAGTATCATAAAAATCCTGAACTGCTGGAGAAGAAGCCATTCATCTGGCGGGCTAGACTACGCCGCAACATGGAGAAGAGTCGTCCGCTGGTATCTGCACTGGAAGAAATCGCCCTCCGCTACAATGTCACCGCAGCCCAAATTGCATTGAACTGGGTGATCAATTCACAGGGCGACAGCGTGGTAACCATCCCTGGCGTGACCAAAGTGAGTCAGGCGCAGGAAAACGCAGGCGCTATGAAATTCAAATTGTCGGGTGATGAGCTTGCATTACTGGGCAAGCTCTCACAAGCCATCCAGTAATTCGTCAAAACAAAAAGCTGCTCCGCGAGGGGTGGCTTTTTCCAAACGGGTCGCACTTCAGTCAATAATAATTGCTCAAATCGCAGGCAAATCATTCGATTCTCGTAAAAATAACATAGAAAAACTTCGGTGACTTACATCACTGATAAAGTTACTATGGAAAGACACCTGTTTTCCTATGTATCAATGCTCGAACATCGTCAAGTATATCAATGGGCGCAGCAACCAGGGGTTCTGGGGATAGACTGCCATCTAAAAGAGCGCTTAGCTCAAGCGGCTTGCCAGATAAATACATTAATCCAACACCGGTCGCATCCAATATAGGTAATACAGAGGCGATATCCCAAAGGTATATTTGACGTGTCAGCGCCGCAACTGCAACATTGCGAGCGACATAAGCCAGATGGGCAGTTGTACTTCCCAATGACCGCAAACGGTTAAAAGAGATTTCGTAATGACGGTGTGCGTTGGAAGGCACGGCAATGAACGCCAAAGTATTCTGCAAGTTTGTATTATTGTGAAACAACATCGGCTGATCATTGTAGAATCCCTTTTTGCCGATGCCCCAATACATTTCCCCCGTGGCTGGCATGTAGAAAAAACCAGCATAGGGTTTCCCTTGTTTGAGAACCCCAACCGAAATCCCCCAAACAGGTAATCCAGTAGCGTAGGCGCGTGTTCCATCAATTGGGTCAATTGCCCAAAGAAATTCGCCATCGTTCCTTTGGTTGCTTCCCTCTTCGGAAAGTATCTGATGGTTTGGATAGGTTTGGGAGATATGCTCAAACAACATGGATTCAACATGTCGGTCAACATCAGTCACCACAGAACCATCAAGCTTTATATCGGACTGCAAAGAATCGCGTTGAGCCAGAGCGAACTTACCTGCATCCTTGAGCCATTTCCGCACCTGGCGCAAATCAATTTCACTCTTTTTATTTGTTGCTTTACTTGTGGATAATGTCATTATATTTCAGATGCCTGACTTTCTTTAATAGTTCCACATCAACACGAACTCGCAGGAAAATATTGTCCTTTTCTTGTGAGCGAAAACTCAAGTGTAATTTGTTATCCTTCGGGTTTGTCATTGTTTGGTTATCTGAGCGATAACAGCAGTTGCTTGCACATCCGCCAAGGTTGGCTTCCATTCTTCCGGCGGCCATTCGCTACCCCAATGTTGAAGACAACTGCAAAGAACCGAACCATAAAGCAATGTCCGCTCGTGTTGATGCTCTTCCTCCTCGGTATGTGTTGCAACAAAAACAGAATCAAACAATAGGCTCCAGATATATTCCCGAAAATCGTTGAATTTCGTGATTTCCCTGGCAAGAGAACGCAAGCCTTTTATCACGTTAAACGCCTTGCGAAGCTCCTCATTTTTGAGCTGATCAGTTGGGTCAGGAACTGCTCCAAAAAAATGAGGATCGGACAGGCAGGTTAGGAGATAAAAGAATTCCCTGGGGTCTTTATCATCTTTTTTCCAGGCGAGACGAGTTAATATATCCACTTCCAATTCCGTGAAATCGCGCAGAATATGTCCCCATCCACTTCTTTCAAAATCAATCACCCAGGCATGAGTGCCATCCACAAACATATTATCCCCGTGCAGGTCTCCATGAGTGATCGCCTGGCGTGCATCCAAAATGGTACTGTCCATTTTGTGTTTAAGTACCCATGTCACTGGATTTAGTAATTTGGCGCTTACGCCCTGAAATGTGCGGTGTTCTGTTTGATCGGGGAAACTTATCAATCGTTTTTGTAATCCCAAATTTTTTTCATAAGCTGTATACAGGGAAGTGGCGATTTCTTTTTTCTCATCATATAGCCCATGCCACACCTCTCCAAAAAAAGTTTGCAAGGGTTTAAGGATTAAATCGCTATCTTGTTCTTTCTGATAAAACCTACTAAATTCGGACATATTCTGATCGGGTGATCCCAGAAAATTGTATACTATCGCCCCCATATCCCAAAAAATCTGAGGCTCACCTTTTAGGATGGCATTAAAGTTTCCTCTTAGATTTCCGTCAATATATAATTTATAGTTTTGATATTCCTTTGAAATATCCTCTTCCACTGCCACTTTGACAACAAACGGCTCGATCTTATCTTTGCGTTTAACCTTTAGTATGGCTGAACGTCCCCGGTTGACTGAAGTGGGTGTTTTCACAGCGCCGGATATTGTCTCAATATTAATTCCAGGAATATCGTGGAACATCTGACACAGGATATCCTCAACCATAAATGGCGGTATTGTAGTATCCCCGCCTAAGAGCATATGACTTATTTGCTCAAATGATATGGAATTTTTTTCAATTTCAAAATTTTTTTGTGCGGCAGAGGATTCCATGGCGATTTTGTTTACCAGATCGACCAGCATTTGCGGAGGTTCTTCCTTGCCAATCCAGCCTGCCGTCTTTAAATCTGAAAGTTGGCGGCTTGTTTCGGGATTAATATAAGCCGAGTACAAAACACAACGGGTGGGGCCCAACTCTTTGAGGAGTTTAAAACCACTGCGGTCAGTAGGGTCATCGTTCAAAAGGAGGCGCAAATCCACGATGGCCACATGAGGGCGGAATTGCCTTGCCAGGCTTTTTGCATTATCGAGCAAGGTGTTGTTTGAACCGACGGCAACTTTAACATCGTAGCCTAATGGTTCGAACATGGCTTGTAAATCCTCCCTAACACGGTCTTCATCATCAATTACCAGCACACGGGGGTGGATTTGATTATTCGCCATTTTGATCTCCTTTTGGCGCTTCGTGCGCCTGGAGAATACTTTGTCTCACAAAAGGAATGGTAAAGTAAAAGCATGCCCCTTCTCCTGGACGATTCCAAGAGAGATCAATTTTGCCCCCATGTCTTTCTGCCAGAAAACGGACAATTAGCAACCCTTGACCGTCTTTTTCGTTCTCTGGATCTGGATGAGGGATCGGTTGTTGAAAAAGCATCGGCAGGATCTCTGAACGGACTCCCTTGCCTGTATCTTCAACCTCAATTTTGGCGAAGTCTCCCTGAACAGATGTGTGGACCACTACCCGCTTAATCTCCCTCTCCTCGGTTGATCTTATTGCATTCCTGACCAAATGACGAAGTACCCTTCGCAGCCATTGTTCGTGCATTGAGACATGAAACTTTACGCAATTCAAATCGTAATTCAGCAAAATATCAGGATGGCTGGATTTTATTGATTCAACATAGGAAGCAACAGTTGCATCTAAAACGGCTGCATTCTTAATTTCGAAAACCTCTCCTGGTTTTGGCGCTCGTTTGGGAAGTGGAGGCAAAACTAATGATTTGGCATACTGCTCAATATCTTCCAATGGTTTTTTTATATCTGGAGAAAGGTTTGGGAACTCTTGCTTGAGCAAATAAAGCTTGCGTTGTATGGCCCCTGTTTCGCGATTGACATCATGCGCAATCTCAGCCCCCCACGCACCCAGACTGGCAACTGTATTTGCAAAGCTTAATTCTCCCGCTCCTTCGGCATTGTTCAGCGCAACAACCGCCATATCTGCTAGTGCTTGTAACGCTTGCACGTCCTCTTCGTCAAACGCGTGGACTTGATCATTTTCCACATCCAGAACACCGATCAGGCGCCCATCATCAAGCAACGGGACTGCCAGTTCGGATCTTGTTTTGGCGTAGTACACAACATAATCAGGATCAAGAGCAACATCATGCACAAGTTGAGGTTCCCGGCTGTTTGCCGCCCGCACACTGACCCCGCTTCTTTCTCCTTCATTCTTTGCAATTTCCATTGGCAAACGGTTACCAACTTCGACTCTCAGATCTGAGAGGATATCTGGCGGATAAGCACACTCAAAAATGAGTTCTTTATTTTTTTCGTCCAGAAGCTGCATTGTTCCACATGTAGCTTTTCGTTCCCCGCTTCCTTTGATGGTCTCCACTGCCTGTTCCAAAATTTTCTCCAGGATTTCCTGGCGACTGAGTCCAACACTGGCTGTAATGACTTTGCTCGCATTGATCACAGCTTCCAGTTCCTGCCTGCGCCGTTCGCCCATCCTCAACCCGATGGCGATCAATCCGATAATGCTTTCCAGCGCCCTGCGGTCAGCAGCAAGGAAGGGACCCATCTCAGGATTAGACCTGTTACATATTCCAACGATGCGGGATTGATCTCCAACTTGCATCCGCACAAGGATGGCTGTCACAGCCTGAAAGACTTCCAGTCCAGGAATTAACTTTTTGGGTGCATCTTCGAAAGGTTCCACAACGCGCGCTCTGCCATCCGACAGGACCTGATCCAACCATTTCGACCATGGTAGAGAAGACGCGCTTGATCCCGTCTTTGGGTGTACCGCCGCCAAATCAAAGCCTTTAGCCCGATCCTCTTTATCCGATTGACAAACTGCAACAAAGGCCTGCGCGGCATCCAAGGCCTCAACCAGGTCTGGCAAAAGACTTGCCAGCACCTCGTCAATACTGGCACGGCCTGTCTTTTCCAGAGCGCCGATCTTTTCCGTAGCGCTTTCGATCGCAAACAGAAGCTTGTAATACTTATCAGCATCACGGCGTGAGTCGCTGATAAACGAAATCCCACTAGTCACAAGCATTTTTCTACTCCTGCAGCAGTTTGTGCATTAGATCAATTAAGTCAGATAACCGAAAAGGCTTTTCGACATGTTTTTCATGCTGGATTATTTTTCCCCACTCTTCATCTGCCGTACTGTCTGCCACTGCTGATAGCACGATGATCGGGGCGCTGGGTGAAGTGCCCTTGCCGTTTTGAGCATACTCACCTTCCCTGAACCGTCGTATGAATTCCAAACCTGTGCGGTCCCATTTCACGTTCTCATAATGGATGTTTTGGACTTCCTGTCCATTGGCATTCAGGCTTTGAGGGCGGATCATAAGGTCCACGATGAGCAAGTCAAACTTCTCCTGCCTTAAACGCTCAAGCAGGTTCTTTTCAGCTGAAAACTCCACCTCCCAACCTAATTCTTCTTCAAGGTAGATTTGGAGATTGTGCATGCTCTCGTAATCATCATCTAACAGAAGGATTTTTTTTGGTTTATCTGACATATTAAACTTCCTGGGATTATTTTTTTTGCTTCAGTGGAACTTCGATGGAAAAAATGACACGGCTTGCCCTGCCTTCATGTTTGTGTATATCTGTCGGATTAAGTTTTACGTGGATTTCTCCTCCATGTGCCTCCACTATCGAACGCGCTTCCCACAAACCATACCCTGAGCCTTGGATGCGTTTTATTCTGGCAGCATCTCCTCCCCGTTCCCCCACTTCAAATATTCTTTGCCGGTCTTGTTCACGGATATCAAAACCAATATTGTCAACTTCAATGATCGCGGAAGCCTTGTCCATGCCTGAAGCGATATTCAGATGGGATCGAATGAAAATCTTCGATTTCGAAAAGGAGTATTTGATCGCATTCTCGATCAGGTTAGCCAGGGCAATGGTGAGGCGCGGAACGTCCACATCAGCGTATGGCAGGAGACCTACACCACGATCAATTAGCAATTCAAGGTTCTTTGCCCGCGCAGTTTCGGTAAATCCGCTGACACAGTTTTCGACGAGCGCTGAAAGGGAGTAATTTTCCAACTCCAGGTCTTCAGACTCGACTTTGATGACAATACCCTCCAATGTGCCGCTTGTAATACGCCCCAATAAAAGGGAGTGATCTTCAGCCTGTTTCAGGTATTTATCTGCTCGATCAGCATCGCGCATCCCGCTTTTTTGGATGACACTTCTTGCCATGCCAATGGGTGTCGTAATGGTGGTCAGGGCGGTTTTATATTCATGAGTTAATAACTTGGCTGTATTCTCCCAGCGGCGGCGTTCCTGTTCCAGATAAAGAACTTCAAAGCCAGTCCGTGCAAACACGCCAATAATTCTCGCGATTTCGATCAGAAATGGTTTCTCAGCTTCGATGGATACCGTCTCTGAAAAAGGTCCCAGGGCTAATACACTGCGATAACGGTCACCCATGGTAGTCGGAATGAGACAGGCTGCATCGGCACAATATTCCCGGTTACCGCCCCTGATCCCATTACTTAACAAATGTTGAAATGCGTCCGAAAAATTTTGCTGGTCAAGAATGAAGTTTTCCAGAGGCAGTTTCGCTTTCGACCAGTTGAAATGAGGCAATCGCTCTTCCTCATTTTCGGGTAATCCCGCCTGGGCAAATGGGATCAATACAGTGTCATGTTCATGCATACCCGCAAAAAAAACGACATACTCACAATGGCAGTATTCCTTGATCGCGCGAATGGCAAGAAGTGTTTTTTCCCGCATTTGCTCCAGGTTTATTTCCCTGGGCATGTTGACTGCATTACGAAGAACATCTAAAAATTCCTGTTCGTACTGCCATTTACGATGCTCAAATTCTGTCTCAGCAATCTGCTGAATATGTAACGCCTCCTTTTTCAGGCGTTCGCGGGCATCTTCCGGCATGGGGGCAATGCTGCTCGTCAACATTTTTAGATTTTCTATTTCTTCTTTTTCTATCCTTATTTCCCCATTGCTCTCATTGACTATTTTATTCAAAGATTTAGTAATTGTCTCCACTCTTGGCGGACAAAACTGCCCTGAAAAGACAATTGCCACGGCTCTGCCTCTTAGCTGAATTACATACGTCATATCCATCAGACCTAAGTGGCAGGGAAAGAGACGAAAGGGATCACCCGTCTTCTGGAATTTCTCAAGGGATATCTGTGCCTGACTGGCGTCCCACTTCTTGCAGGCTATGTCCCCTCCTTTTACGTGGTTTTCATCGCGAAAATAGCGGCAGAATTTTTCGTATCGCAGTTTCTCGTTGGTGGATTCGATGCGTTGGGAAAAGCCTCCTGTTTGAGAATCAAAATCAAGTATCGTTATTGGTCGACCCAGACGGTCATAACTCCCCGCTTCGATCACCGCCAGCCTATCCGTATCGAGGATATCGTTCAAACAAGTTGGGATGAATGGCCATTTAATACTTGTGGAGCTATCCATTCGTATATTACTCCATCGTCCATAAAAAATAGGGATATAGACCTTATTGTAACATTTGTTTAATAATGAAATTATAATCCCTTAACTTCGTATAAATAACCATATCAAACCAATGGAGAGTCAAATGAACAAAACCACTCGAAATCTTTTCATCTTCGCTCTCTTTACTGCAGGCGGCGGCTGGCTGGGCATCTGGCTCAACAACCTCACAGGCAACACAAATCCGCCCATGCAAAGTTTGGGCGCGTTGGTCTGGTTGACATCCCCCGCTCTGGTCGGTCTGTTATTACGCGCTTTTGGCGGGGATGGCTGGAAGGATGCCGGCTTTGGATTGAATCTCCGCTCAGGCTGGATGTGGTACCTGGTGGCGATCCTGGTTTATCCGCTCACGGCTCTCCTGACCTTTGGCATGGCCAGCGTCTTCGGGGCGGTCAGCGCGGATGGATTTGCCGTCGCAAGGCATTGGCGCATACACCTCCGCCGCTGTCATCATACTTGTCGGCTCGTTGATGAAAAACATCTTCGAGGAGTTTGCCTGGCGCGGCTATCTCACCCCACGGTTGGATGCCGCCAAAGTCCACCCATTATTGAATCACTTGATCGTCGGCATCCTGTGGTGGTCATGGCATTTGCCGTACTATTATTACTTTCTTGATCGCAGCATATTAAAGGCCTCCATTGCAACCAGCATCCCCGTCTTTCTTATCATCGGCTTATTCGATTTGATCCTCACATCAATTCTGTTTGGTGAATTACGGATGTTGAGTAGATCTGTCTGGCCTGTCTTCATCCTGCACAACATCATCAACGCACTAAGCATGCCGCTGATCATTGGCGGATTTATCAAACTTAATGGCACCCTGGGAGTTATCTTCACACCCACGAATGAAGGCGTCATTACCGCCATCCTGTTCGGCGTGGAGGGGCTGCTGCTATATCAATATCGAATGAAAAAGAAGGCAATTGGGTAAAAGCAAAACTCCGAGTTCTTTGCGAAGCACCCTGTGGGCAGGAACTCGGAGTTTTTTTATTTATTCGATCCCATCAAAAATATGATCCAATACTTCCTCGCTGACATCGAAGACCGAACCATTTTCAGGGATGGCTTCCTTCGTCATCCACTCGGGGATGCGGTCATCTTTTGCGGTGAAGCCCGCACGCTTGTTAAACTCGCGTTCCATCTTGATGGTCTGCTTGCCCAACTCTTGTAAGATATTATCGGGCAGGTCATCCCAACCGTAGCGCGCTTTGAGCAGGCGTTTCACCACGCCATCGGGTGTGGCGGCGTACCCAAATCCTGCAAAGATGCACGCGCCAATTGTGTCATAGCCTGCCATATTCAATTGGGCGTTGAGGGAAATATCGCGCTGGACCTTCGGGTCAAGGTGATTGACCTGCGCGCGGATGGTCAATCCGCAGGTATGGTCTGCGCCTTGCGGAGTGGTGGCATACGTCACGCCAGTCCCCTTAATGGAGCGCGGCTCATACGCAGACATCGCCTGCCGTTTCACAACAGGCACACGCTCAATATTATATTTGTCACCCATGTCTGCCGCGCCATCACCAAGCTTGCGTCCCAGTTCTGTGCCGTTACGCATCTCATCAATTAACTTCATCGCATCATCGCCGTTGCCCCAGCGCATTAATCCCGCTTCGGCGGCAACGCCCAGCGCCGCACCAACTTCGATCGAATCAAGCCCGAGGTCGTTCACATGCCAGTTCAAACGTCCGATGACATCCAGAGAATCAATGTCAAGGTTCGTGCCCATCAAACCGATCGTTTCATATTCAAGCGGCGAGACGATCACCTTGCCATCCTCCCCGCCAAAAACATTCGAGCATTTGATGGTACAACCCGCCATGCAGGCATGTGACGGATCAGACGGCTTGCCGCGCGTCAGCGTAAACTCACGCAAGGCTTCGCCGCTGATATTTTCAACTTGATCAAACGTCCCTTTGGAAAAATTATGCGCAGGCAAAGCGGCAAAGTTCTGTGTCATCTGCGCCATTGCGGCGGTACCGTAATCTCGATATGTTTGGGATTGCGGATGCTCCATGACGGATTTGGTGAAATCTTTTTGCGCGACTTTGAACGCATCAGGATCAGCGATGGCTGGTTTCTGTCCCCCGGCATGATCAAACACGATGGCTTTCAGCCCCTTTGCCCCCATCACCGCGCCGAGTCCGCCACGGGCGGCGATACGCGACGGAATTCTGTCCTTATCCAAATTCTGTATTCCAGCGGATTTCATCCGCATTTCACCGCCAGGACCGATCAATGCAATCGCAACTTTGTCGCCATATTTTTCAACCAATTTCGATGAAGCTGCATATACACCAAGCCCTGCAAGATCGTCAGCTTTTTCCCACTTGGCGCAGTCGCCATTCAACGAAAGATGCAAAACCCAATAGCCATCCTCTTTTGGCTGGTCTTCGATAATGAGCGCATGTATTCCCATGTGCGCCATGTGCAAACCTGTCCGTCCGCCTGCGTTGGCTTCCTTGATACCACCCGTCAGCGGAGACTTGCCGCCGATGGAAATTCTATCTGTGGACGAAAGCATGTGCCCGACCAGCAGACCTGGCGCGAAGATTAGTTTATTTTCCGCACCAAGCGGATCACACTTCGCATCCACTTCATCGAGCATAATACGCGTGAGGAGTCCACGCCCACCGAGGCGAACCCAGGTTTCGGGGATGGGTTCGCGTTTCAATTCCTGTGTACGGACGTTGACACGCCAGATTTGAGGGTTGTATTCAGCCATTTATGTACTCCAATGTTAGTTCGAAGGTTCTAGGTTGAAAGTCTGAAGGTCAAAGGTCTTGAACTTTCAACCTTCAACTTGTAACCTGCAACAAAATTATTCAAACAACGAAACCACCGCTTCGCGAAACACCTTTGTGTGATAGTCCACATCTGCTTGTGTGGTTTCGGGTGAAATGAGCGCCATGTTGTGGAAAGGGGTCATCAAAATGCCACGATTGAGCGAGAAGAGATGCATGTAGCGATCAAGTTCATGGTCAATTGCCGCTGCAGCCTGCCCGCCATTCTTTGGAGGAGTTGGGCGGAACCAGTACTCGGAACGATTGCCGAGCCGTTTGACGATCCACGGCAATTCAAATTCTTTGATGACGGACTCAACGCCAGCCGTGAATTGCTCTTGAAGAGCTGTGGCTTTGGCGTAGAACTCGTCGGTGAGAACATTTTCCAAGGTGGCTTTCATCGCTGCAATGGACAGGGCATTGCCCGCCAAAGTGCCGCCGATGCCACCAACATCAGAATCTTCAAGGACAAGTCTATCCTGGAAGGCTTGCGCCACTTCTTCGGTGAAGCCGTAGATCGCGGCTGGCACTCCCCCAGCGAGGGGTTTGCCGAGGGTCAGAAAATCAGGCTGAAGGGCGTGCGAAGCGGTATATCCGCCTGGGCCTGTGCAGATGGTGTGTGTCTCGTCAATGATGAGATACGTCCCATATTTGCGAGTGATCTCGCGCAGGGCATCGTGATAGCCAGGGATGGGATGAATGATGCCGATATTGGTCATGACAGGTTCGGCAAGGACAGCGGCAACGTCACGCGCAGACAAGGCGGTTTCGAGCGCGGCAATGTCGTTGAACTCGATAACCTTGGTTGTTTCCAGCGGATCGACCTGCGGACCCATGTTATTGGGGCGTGACATGGGCGTGCCTTCTTCGTCGAGAGTGATGAAGGTTTCGTCCACGGTGCCGTGATAGCAATAATTGAAAACGAGCACCTTGGGGCGTCTGGTGATCATGCGCGCCATACGCAAAACAAAACGATTCGCGTCGGTGGCGGTGAGAGCAAACTGCCAATACGGAAGTTTGAAGCGGCGCTGCAATTCCTCGCCAACCCAGATGACATCTTCATAAGGCAGCATGAGCGTGATGCCTTTTTGGATCTGCTCGGTGATGGCTTTGACCGTGGCTTCCGGCGAGTGACCCGTCATTGCGCCTGTGTCACCGAGGCAAAGGTCAAGGTAGGAGTTGCCGTCCACATCGGTGAAGTGCGCGCCTTTGGCTTCTTTGACAAAGACAGGGAACGATCCCGCCCAGCGGATCATCCATAACATCGGCACGCCGCCATACAATGACTTGCGCGCACGCTGGTAGAGTTCGTAGGATTTGGGGTGATTCGCGTGGAAGAGTTCTTCTTCTGATTTTAGAAGGGATTCGAGTTTTGTGCGGTCGAGGGATTGTGTCATGATTTTTATATTTAAAGGTTGGAAGGTTTAAAAGTTTGAAAGTTGACAGGTTTGAACATTAAAACTTTCCAACCTTCGAACCTGTCAACCAGTTTTGATTAGCCCAATGTTGTTTTGAGAGAGTTGCCAAAAATTTCCAAGCCATCGTTGATCTGTTGACTTGTCACATTCAACGGCGGGATCCAGCGGATGACATTATCGTAAGTGCCGCAGGAAAGCAGGAGAAGGTCGCGTGTTTCAGCGGCGTGAATAATCTCCTTAACCATCGGCTTGGCTTTCGCCTGGGTCCCATCCACGATAAATTCGGTGCCGATCATCAATCCCTTGCCGCGCACATCGCCAATCTGCGGATATTCTTCCTGCAATTTACGCAGACCTGTCATCAGTTGAATGCCGCGTTCTGTCGCATTCTCCAGCATCTTCTCATCGCGCATGGCTTTAATGGTTGCCACACCAGCGGCACAAGCAACAGCGTTTCCGCCGTAGGTTCCGCCGATCGAGCCGACATCCAATTTCTTCATAATGTCGGTGCGGCTGAACACGCCAGAAAGCGGCATACCAGAGGCAAGTCCCTTGGCGGCGGTGATAATGTCTGGGACGACGCCGAAGTGTTCGAAGGCGAACCATTTGCCAGTGCGGCCAAATCCCGATTGAACTTCATCAAAGATCAGCATGATTCCGTGCTTGTCGCAAATCTCGCGCAGGCCTTTCATAAATGACGCGGGCGGGACAACGTATCCACCTTCGCCGAGAACGGATTCGATCAGGATGGCGGCTGTGTCTTTGGGAGCTGTTTGCGAAGCGAGCAAATACTCAAGTTGTTCCAACGCATACGCGGAGGCTTTTTCTTCGCTCATGCCGAGGCGGAAGGCATACGGGAACGGAGAAACATAGATACCCGAAGGCAGTGGACCAAAACCCGTGCGATAGCCCGTCTTGGATGTGGTCAACGCCATGGTGGCATGCGTGCGCCCGTGGAAGGAACCATTGAAGACGATGATGTTCTGCCTGCCTGTGGCGGCTTTCGCAAGTTTGACCGCGTTCTCCAATGCTTCCGCACCAGAGTTGGCGAAGTAGAAACTATCAATGGAAGGCGGCACAATTTTGCGGAGTTCTTCGATCAGTTGCAGCATCGGCTTGTGGATGACGATGTTCGCCTGTGCATGCAGGAACAAGCCAGCCTGTTCGCGGATCGCTTCGACGACTTTCGGGTGGCAGTGCCCCGTATTCGTCACGCCGATGCCGCAGGTGAAATCCAGCAGCTTCTTGCCATCGTCGGTATAGATGTATGAACCTTCAGCGCGGTCGGCTACAAAATTGAAAATGCGCGACCAGGCAGGGGTCATGTGTGGGAAGTTATCTTGGTAAAGTTGATCGGTTGCCATATTTTCTTTCCTTATTTTTGAAAAGTAGTGTGCAAAAAAGCGATATTCGTTATTCGTAATTCGGGAGTCGGTCTCGTCAAATACGATTCCCGACTCCCGATTCTCATTTCCCGAACATCAATTTATCGAATATCCTTCTATGCAGGCAAATATTCCGCAGCCCATTCAATATCGTGCTTCTTGAGCGTTTCACGGGTCGGCGCACCGTCGGAGTTCAATCCTGCCAGCTTGTAGTAATGATCGATGGCAAAATCAACTTCCTCGTGAGTCAGAGCGAAGCCCGCAGTGGGACCAGTCCCAGCCAGTTGCTTGAACATTTTCTTGGGCAATTTGTCATCCTTGCGTCCAAGTCCCTCGCGGGCATTGAAGGTGCGGAAGAGGTCGAGGCGGCGGCGTCCAACTTCCATGATCTCTTCCACGGTCAGATCCCAGCCTGTGACTGCTTTCATCATCTCGACAGTTTCGGTGGGACCGTAGAGAGTCCAGGTGGGGCCGTAGACAAATTGACAGAGTTCAGCGGAATCCATCATCGAGTAAAAGACTTCTGTCTCATACGCAAAGCGGACTTTTTCTTCGGTTAGGCTATACGCAGGTTGCGGCGAGCCAAGGCCGATCACTTTCAGGCGATCCAAATTGAAATCGCCAACGCCTTCCTCGTAATATGGGTCATGCTCACTGGATTGATGATCCGCGCCGAAGGGATTGACCGCATAAATGACTGCGAGACTGCGCTTGGCTTGCGGCATGTGCGCGGGGAATTCCGCGCCCTTGGATGTGACGAGGCACTCGTCCGCACCGTTGCCCCAAACTTTGGCGGCGCGCTCGGAACCTTGACCGAGCAATTTGCCAAGCGGCGTGCTGGCTTTGACGATCTGGTCCAATACTTCGAGCATCACTTCGGCATTGCCAAATTTGAGTTCCAAGCCGCCTGTCTGCTCTTTGGTGATAATGCCCTTTTCGTAGCACTCCATGGCAAAGGCGATCGTCGCGCCGCAAGCGATGGTATCTATGGCGTATTCATTGCAAATTTGATTCGCCACCGAAATGGCTGCGAGATCATCAATACCGCAGTATGAACCAAATGTTCCAAGTGTTTCGTATTCAGGTCCACCATATCTTGGGTCAACTTTATACGGGCCGTCTTTGATCTCGACCACGCGCTTGCATTTGACCACGCACGCGTAACAGGTATCGCGTTCCTTCAAAACGGTCTCAGCCATCTTCTCGCCGCTGATCGGTTCACAATTTTCAAACTGACCTTCGTTATAGTTGCGGGTCGGCAGTGTGCCGATGGTGTTATTGAACAACACCACAACCGCAGTGCCAAACTTCGCAAGACCATCCATATCACCATTTTCAGGGATCAGTTTTGGTCCAGTTCGGTTCAACGCAGTCAAAGACTTCTGGTCAGCCAACTGCATCTTCCTTGTGCCGCGCACCACGACAGCTTTCAAATTTTTCGAAGCCATCACCAGTCCCATGCCCGTGCGCCCATTGTGGCGGTTGGACATCGAAACCATCGTAGAGTACAGCACGCCATTTTCCGCGCCAATGCCATGCTGTAAAATTTCGGCTTTCGGGTCAACTTCCTTATGAATAATATCGTCCACTTCCCCCGAGAGTTTGCCCATCAAATGCGCGGCATCACGCAACTCAGGCTTGCCTTCGATGATCGCAAGATACACAGGCTTGGGCGATTTGCCTTTGACGACGATCCCATCAAAGCCGGCAAACTTCAACTCGGCAGGGAAAAATCCGCCGCTTTGCGAATCGCCAATGCCGCCGCTGATCGGGGATTTGGCATTCACATTCAAACGGCTCTGACCAGAAATGGCCGCGCCCGTCGTCACCCCAGCCATCAGTGTCATCACATTTTCGGGGCTGAGCGCATCCGCACCTTTGGGCATATCGCGCAGGATGTAATGCATTCCCATCGCGCTACCGCCAAGATATTTGCGGTAAAAAGCCTCCTGTGGCTCCTCCACCGTCAACGCGCCTTTTGTCAAATCTACGTGCAGGATCTTACCGATATAACCGTTTGGCATGACATCCTCCATTTAAGTTGAATATTTTTTCAATTATACAGGTCGGGTAGACTTAAGACAACTTGAATTTTCCGAAAGTGACACAGGCGGATGAAGAACCGCGTCAACCCCAAACTTTGAGTTGACGCGGCCTCAAAAAATTTTCTACCCTCAGGCTTAATCGTCTCCCAAACCCGCCACAAATGGGTCAACATCTGGAATCCCAGGCTTGATCCACTTACGGATCGGGAAATACAATATTGCGCCAATCACCATTGCGCCCAATGCCCACGAAATGGATGCCATACCTTCTTCAGTATATTGACTGTAAATGGCAAGCCCAATGATCATCGCAGGAGCCAGGGTCACAAGGGTTAGCCCAAAATAGCCACCCGGCACTTTATTGCGTTCCAGTTCAGGCATGGTAAAACGCAGTTTCCACATGGCGAAGAATTCCGCCATCAACACGAGCATGTTGAGGAATACATCAATAACCACCAAGGCGGCAAACGCCGAAAGCGAGAAGATCGAATAGATCAACGCGCAAAACAGGATCGCCACCCAGGGTGTGCCAAACTTCGGATGGACTTTAACCATGAACTTCGGCATCATCCCATCCTCCGCCATCGCGAATGGGACGCGCGTCCCGCCAAGTCCATTCCCAATGAACAAGCCGATCATACTCAACACTGCCGAAAATGTGACCAAGCCCCCCAGCAAGCGGGCCAGTGATCCGTCGGTTTGACCTGTCAATTTGTCTGCAACTGCATGAGCAATATCAGGAAATTCCCAACCAACAGAACTGGATGTATCCACGCCCCAGGACTCTACATCTTCAGGTGGAACTCCATAGTCATCAAGAACTGGACCGATACCTTCGCCACTTTCGTATTCTTCAATGCCCCACAACTGGTAACGACCGCCCTCGCCCGCGCCGCCATACAAGCCTGCGACAGTGGGCAGAGCGTATGTTGCGATGGCTGCAACCAATACCAGCACCATCGCTATTGGATAAGTCCGCTTGGGATTGACGATCTCATCGCCGGCCGCGGCGGGCAATTCCCAGCCCATGAAGTTCCACATGGCTACAAAGATACCCGTACTGAGCGCACCCATGGTATTGTCAAAATTAATTTCCGCGCCGCCAGGCAGGAACGGCAAGTGAATGGTAGTGCCGCTCTTGAACCATACTATGAAACCCATGATCGTCATCAAAATCAATGGAATCAGCATGACCACGCCCAACCAGTTGGTCAGCAAGCCTGAAAAGCGCGCACCGCGAACACTTAATATTGAGACGAACCAGATCAGCACAATTGCAACGGCGAACGAAAGCCATGTGCTGCTCACATATACGCCACCGATCATTGCGCCTTCACGTAATGCAGGGAAAAAATATCCAAGATAGTAGGCGGCCAATACAGGATAGATCGAAACATCCACCCATGAGACCACCCAGTTCATCCAGCCACCCATATACCCTGCAAAAGGCCCAAATGCCTGTTTGAGCCAGTGATAGTAACCGCCTTCCACCGGCATCATGGATTGCATCTCACGCACCATCAGCATGTTTGGAATACTAAAGAATAACGGCGTGAGGATGAACAATAAAATCGCCAAACCTGGCCCTGACCAACCCACCATGGGCTCTGCACCAAATGAACCACCACAAACTGTGAAATAGATCAGTCCAAACAGCGGCAAAAGCGTTAACTCGCGCTTAAGTTTTTTAGTCTCAGCGGCGATAACTCCCCCATTTCCAGATTTTGTAGACATTACATCCTCCAATAGTTTTATTATGTCACTGAGGTGAGGTCACTTTGGAGTTGACGTCATCACAACGACATGAAGATAAAAAGAGGATAAACATTCTTATGTTTATCCTCTTCGGGTTTTCTTTATGCAGCCATTTCCTTTATACCGTATGGGAAACCATAATCGGCCATTTTCTCCATGAAAGGCTCAGGCGGGAAGGCTTCGGGACCTAGAACCCCCACACCCTTCCAACTACCGCTCTGAATTAAGTCCATGCCAATGACAGCGTTGAAAGCGGTCTGCGCTACCACAGACTGACATCCCCAAGCCTTCATACACTCGGCATTATCTGCGACTTGATAAAGATATACCTGGCGCGGCTTGCCATCTTTTTTGCCTTTGACCCATGTGCCGGCGCAAGTTTTACCAGACATCTTATCGCCCAGATGGGCGGGGTCAGGTAGACATGCGGCCACTACATCACGCGGGGCAACTTGCACGCCTTTAACATTAATTTTCTCTTTGTTATCGAGACCGAGCATGTGCAAAGTCTTTAGCACGCCAATGAACTGGTCGCCGAGGCCGTATTTGAAGGTGGCGCGTTTGGTCTTGACCCAGCGCGGCATAAGCAAAACTTCCTCATGCTCCACATTGACCACTTCCACGGGGCCGATCTCGGGAAAATCAAAAACCTCAGGTTCGGAGAATGGCGGGGTAGTGAACCAGCCTTTGCCCTCTTCCCAGATCACGGGCGGGTTGAGGCATTCTTCGATGGTTGTCCAGATGGAGAAGTTCGGGGCGAACTCATAGCCTTCGATGGCAATATTGGCGCCGTCGCGGATGCCAATCTCTTCGATCTCATCGAATAAATGATCCTGGGCGTAACGGGCGAACACATCTGCCATGCCGGGTTCCACCCCACAACCAACGACAGCAAGCAAGCCTTTCTTCTCCCAGTCGCCCGCCTTTTCAAATTGATAATCTCCAAGTTTAATGCCGGTCTTGTTGAATGGGTCAGTTGGATGTGGTTCGGATAAAGTCATGGCCATATCCATATAGTTAACGCCGGCATTGAACGCGGCATCAAAAATTTGTTTGTTGAAGATCGGATCAACAGAATTCATGATCAGGTCCACACCATATTTTTTGGCAAGGTCTTCGATCATCTTTTGATTACTGGCGTCAATAAATTCAGCCGGAAAGCGCTTATTATCCCCCAATTTCTTCTGCACTTCCTCGACACGCTTGACGTTGTAATCTGCGAGCACCATTTGTTCCATCCAGGCGCGCGGCTTTGCAATCGCCGCAATCGCCTCCCCCACCCCACCCACACCAACGAGCAACACTTTCATGATCTATACTCCATTTGATTTTATAACCCGCACATTTGCGAGTTAGAATGACTGTTTTAATATATAAATCGCCGCTCATTTGTATTGGTGAGGCATCATTCTTCTAAAAATAAATTTCCTTCACGATCTTCAAATGGATAAAAGATTCAGTCTCACGAATACCATCTACTTTTGCCAGCTTTTCTGTGAGAAATTTGAGCAGGTCTTCATGATCACGGCAAAAGACCTCACAAATAATGTCGTAGCGTCCGCCCACAATCACAAGGTAAACAACATCCTCAATTTTGGATATTTCGTCAGCCACTTGCAGCATCTTATGCCCGTCAGTGTGAATGCCGATCAGGGCCATTGTACGCATCCCCATCATGAGCGGATTTGTAACTGCCACAACTTTAAGATAGCCAAGTTCAACAAGGCGGTTATATCGCTGGCGGATCATACCCGGTGAGACGTTGAGTTTCTCGGCAATTTGGGAAAATGCCTCCCTGCCGTCTTTTCGCATGGCATCAATAATATATTGATCTATACTGTCGAGTCGATTGGATTGGTCGCTACCGATTACGCTTTCCATAGGGTTATTTTATTCCTTTTTTGCATAAAAGTCAATATAATTATGATTATTAGTTATAATTTATTGCTATTTGATACCAAATATTTTTTCGCTGTCCGGTCAAATAAGATTTCGTGTACAGAAATGCCCCGACAGGTTGATATTATCACCTATCGGGGCATTTTCTATTTATTTACAACTTTGGGTAAAGTTGCTGATAATTTTATTGTCCACCTTTTACTTGAACCCATATATCATCATAAAGCGGAGTGGCATCACCCACGTCGGCGATACGGTGACCATTCTTGATAGCTTCAACGGGAACATTAGTAATTGGGGACGCCATGTAGGCATCATAGAGTTCAGTTTGATTTGTCTTTGCGTAATCCAATGCGGCTTTATTCGGGTTAATGTATGGGAAGTCGCGCAACATCATCCAAAAAATGTCGCCCTGCATCGTGTAGTTAAGCCAGGCATAGGCAGCGTCTGCATTAGGAGCATCCTTCAACATTGCCCAGTTATCCTGCCAGAGCATGGCACCTTCAGTCGGGTAAATATATTGAATGGCAGGGACTTCCTGTTGTGCAAGCAAAGCTTCTGCGGTCCATGTCATACCGAGGTCAACATCACCTGCGATGAGGGCAGTCTTTGGGCTGTCACTGTCAAAGAGTTTAATGCCTGGGACAAGCTCAGCCAGCTTGTTTTTCGCCTCTTCGAGCTGGGCGGGATCGGTCGTATTGACATCATAGCCCAATGTAAGCAGGGTCAAGCCAATCACAACACGTGAATCGTCAAGGAACACCATCTTACCTGCATATTCAGGCTTCCAAAGATCTTCCCACGATTGTGGAATATTCTCAACTACATCTGTGTTCACCACGATGGCATCAGTACCAGCCTGGTATGGGATGGTGTATTTGTTGCCCGGGTCAAATTCAAAATCAAGGTAGTTTGGATCAAAATTCTTCATCACAGGCAACTTCGCATGGTCAAGCTCCTGCAACAGATCCTGGCGAGCCATGAGCGCGATGATGTAATCAGTAGGCTGGATAAGATCATAGTTTGAGCCGCCAGCTGAAATTTTGGCGTACATTTCTTCATTGCTGGAATACTCGTCGCGGTTGACCTTGACACCATAGACCAGCTCGAAACATTCGATCATTTCAACCGGGATGTATTCTGTCCAAACAAAAATGTTGATTTCCTTGGAGGTCACTTCCATCGGGAATTCAGGCGCCGGGCATGTAAAACCCGTTGAAGTGACCTTGGCCCCGTCGGCAACGGCGGGCTCAGTTGAAGCAGTGGAACCTCCCCCGCCACCACATGCTGCCAGCACCATGCTTGCAAGTACAAGAAGCGCCAGCAGTTTAAACAGATTGTTTTTATTCATCTCTTCCTCCTTTGAAGATATTGAACTCACTTGGCACGCGCCCTTATTAAAGCGCGGAATACCCAAAATTATAAAACTTCTTTCATCCTTCAATCGATTGAAGGATGAAAGAAGGAAAAGCAGCACGTTTAAGAATGTTGTTTTGATTCACGGCTCTGAAAAATTTGTAATAATAATACTGCGGTAAATACAACCAAAATCCACACAGTAGAAAGCGCGTTGACTTGTGGAGTGATAATGCGGCGCAACAAACCGTACACATAAATTGGCAAAGTCGTAGAGCCAGGGCCATTTGTGAAGAATGTGATCACAAAATCATCCAGAGACAAAGTGAAAGCAAGCAGTGCGCCAGCCATAATACCAGGCAAAATTATCGGGAATGTCACACGGCGGAATGTTGTCCATTCGTTTGCGCCCAGATCCATTGCTGCTTCTTCATAAGATTTATCAAATCCCTGCAAACGAGCCTGCACAACCAGAGTAACAAATGGAATCATAAATGCAATATGGCTCATAGTCACTGTTGTTATGCCAAGTGAAAGACGCGCATTGCCAGCAAGATGGAAGACATTATTTGCCCAACCAAAGAACTGGCTGAATAAGGTCAAAATACCAATACCCATCACAATCTCTGGAATGACAATGGGAATGTAAAGTACAAGCTGTGAGAATGACTTCATCCTGAAGTTGTAGCGTTGAAGAGCAAGCGCGGCCATTGTACCAATGACCGTGGCTATGATCGTAGCCGTGAAAGCGATAGTTAACGTATTCCCTGCCGCTTCGGCCACATCTCTATTCTTTGCAAGGTCACAATACCAATGGAATGGACCGCACGGGCTCGATTTTACAAGGCTTCCATCCATCACAACATTATCACTATATGCCGTGATAAATCCTTCAAAGGTCACATTCGTGCGGGAAGCATTGAAAGAGTACAGGATCAGTCCAATGATCGGCGCATATAAAAAGATATACACCAAAACCGATGCAGCAATCACAAAGGGGGAACGGCGATAAGGGTTCATGCGACTATGATCTCCTCCCCAAATCCAAATTTACGGGTGTAGAAATAGGTCACAATAAGGGTCATCACCATCAAAATAAGAGACGCAGCCGAGCCGAAAGTTGGGTCACGTGCATCCAAAAATTGACGCTGGATCAAGTTGCCGACCAAAATAACCTGTCGCCCACCAAGAATATCTGAAACGATGAACGTTCCCATCACAGGTATAAAAACAAGGATCGTCCCCGCCACCACGCCCGGCATGGACAATGGAAGTGTCACACGCAAAAGTGTCTTGATCGAATTTGCGCCCAAGTCTGCAGCGGCTTCATATAATGAAACGTCAATTTTTTCAAGCGATGTATATATTGGCAGGATCATAAATGGCAGGAATTCGTAGACCATACCCACCAACACTGCGCCCGGGGTATACAACATCTCCAAAGGAGTAAATGGAATATGCAACAAATGCATAAGCCAGCCAAGGATGATATTGATCCCGCCATCTTTGCGCAGCAACATCATCCACGCATATACGCGAATAACGAAGTTTGTCCACAACGGGATCAACACCATAAACAAATACAGATTACGCTGTTTTGGATGAGCACGCGCAATAAAATAGGCAAGAGGATACGCCATGATGATCACGATCAGCGTTGTATTAAACGCCAAAGCCAATGAACGCCCCAAAATATTCACATAAATCGGATCAAAACATGAAGCCTGTCCAGCGGGGCAATCTGTGCTGTAACCAAACAGGCGAACATAATTATCCAATGTAAATGTATAGATCACATTGCCATCAGGACTGCGCCTGCCGAAACTCACGATCAAAGTGAGGATCAACGGAATGATCAACAGCACAAACAACCACACCGTGGTCGGAAGCGCCAATAACGTACCTTGCGTAGATTTATTTTCACGAAGTCGCTGAAACATGGCTACTCCTTCTTTAACACAAGTGTATTCTCAGGCATGAGCATCAACCAGACTTCCTGCCCCACAGTGTAAAATGATTTGGGGTCAAGTCGTGAAATGCGGTTCTGCTCCAACACTTTCAACTTGGAACCTTGCATATCCACATAAATATGCGTGTCTGCGCCGATATAGACTGTCTTGGTCACCTTGGCATGGAACATATTTTGATTGGCCAAATATTTTTCAGTAATGCGAACCTTCTCAGGGCGAATACTTACCACGACTTCCTCACCTTTGACAAGTCCCTCTGAAACTGGCATACCCGTCACTTTGGCATTTAAACTTGGGACAAAAACACCCGCTTCATCCTTCGAAATAGACTTGATCGTACCTTCGAGGAAATTCGATTCCCCGATAAAGTTTGCGACGAACTTGTTAGTGGGGCGCTCATAGACTTCCACGGGCGTACCCATCTGCTGAACTTTACCGTTGCTCATAACCGCAATACGGTCAGACATTGTCAAGGCCTCTTCCTGATCATGTGTCACATAAATAAATGTAATACCAAGCTGCTGTTGCAATGCCTTTAGTTCAAGCTGCATTTCCTTGCGCAGTTTCAGATCCAACGCGCCGAGAGGTTCATCCAGCAGGAGAACATCCGGGGTTTTGACTAAAGCGCGGGCGAGCGCGACACGCTGTTGTTGTCCGCCAGAGAGTTGTTTCGGCTTGCGGCGATCCATTCCCGTCAACTGGACCATCTCAAGCGAGCGTCCGACACGCTTCTTGATCTCATCCTCTTTGGCGCCTTCCATTTCCAAACCAAACGCCACGTTTTGATAAACAGTCAAATGCTGGAACAATGCATAACTCTGGAAAACCGTATTCACTTTTCGTTGAAAAGGCGGCATATGACCCATCGGCTTCCCTTCGATATACACTTCGCCTTCAGTCGGCCATTCAAACCCCGCGATCATACGAAGGGAGGTGGTTTTACCGCAACCAGAGGAACCGAGCATGGAGAAAAATTCCCCATTCTTGATCTGCATGGTCACATGGTCAACCGCAGCAATCTGATTTCCTTCCGGGGTTATAAATCGTTTTACTACATCACGCATTTCAACTGCAAATTCACTGGTCATCTATCTTCTCCATGATGAAATTGGAAGTGCAAATCGCAAAGCCTGTCATGTAAAACTATCGTGCGAATTTCTTTTAGCAAATCGCTTAAACAACCAGGTAAAGTTTCCATTTATCCCTGGAAACAACAAACGGCAGTTCAACACGAATAATCTGTGCGCTGGACAATGTGTCAGCAACGAGAGCACCGCGCTTGAATAAATCTGCCGCCTTTTAACCGATCTCTTACATATAAAAGTATATACCAATCCATAAATCTTTGCCCGTTATTTTCTCACAAATTTACGGATATTACGTACCCAATTTCGCAATTATAAAATATAAATCAAAAATACAATCCAAAGTGCATCTTAAAGTAAATACCTGTGGAGCGGGATGTGCTTCATAGGTAAAAGCGAGATATCAATGACTTGCGCCTTAGATTCCCCTGGAAACAGCATCCACTGCATCAGACAGGCGGTTGAGGCCTTCATCAATCTCTTCATAGGTGATCACCAATGGCGGCTCGATGCGGATGGTCTGGGCGCTGGTCAATGTTCCAGACACAAGAACGCCGCGTCTGAACATTTCCGCAGCCACCTGCCCGCCGATCCCGGGGGTCTGGAAGTGCTGTCCAATGAGCAAACCTTTCCCAGTGACGCCCTTGTATACATTCGGATATTTATCCACCAGCGCCTGCAACTTGAGCATAATATACTCGCCTTTTTCACTGGCAGATTCCCACAGACGGTCACGTACAGTGACATTAATGGTCGCAATGGCGGCTGAACAAGCCAACGCGCCACCGCCGGTGGTGGTGGTTTGCAGGAAGGGATTCGGTGACATCATTGGCTGGAAAATTTCCTCAGTGGTGCTAACCGCACTAATAGGCATCACACCGCCGCCAAGAGATTTGGCGACCGCAATAATATCGGGAACAACGCCCCAGTGATCCACTCCCCACAACTTGCCCGTACGACCCAAGCCGGTTTGGACCTCATCAGCAATGAGAAGAGCGCCATATTTCTTCGTAGCGGCGCGAATGCGCGGCCAGAAATCATCAGGCGGGACAATGGCACCAGCTTCGCCCTGAATAGGTTCCATCAATACGCCCGCCACGCCTACACCGACCTTGTCGCAGATATCGAGCTGCTGTTCAACGGCAGCCGCATCACCAAACGGGACGTGATATACCGGACCACCATACAACATGCCTACAGGCAGGCGATAGTCGGCTTTGCCCATCATCGAAAGCGAAGCCATCGTTTTGCCATGAAAAGCTTTGACCGCCACGATAAATGCCGGTTTCCTGGTGTAAACTTTGGCAAATTTGATAGCCGCCTCAATCGCCTCGGTACCACTGGCGGCAAACCAGCTATATTTTAGATCGCCGGGAGTGATATCAGCCATCAGTTTCGCAAGTACACCGCGCAGTGGATCGATCAGTTCCTGGCTGGGCATGGGCGTGCGCAAGAGTTGGGACTGCACAGCCGCCACCACTTCCGGGTGACTCCAGCCCAAATTCATCATGCCAAAGCCGCCTAAAAAGTCGATGTATTTACGACCTAAGATATCTTCAAAGGTCGCACCGCGTCCTGTCCACTCGACAGCAGCCCATTGTCCGGCCTGAGTGACCGATTTGCGATAATCCAGCCAGCCTCTATTGAAATACTCGGCAAAGTTTTGCAGGGATTCTTCGATAATCCATTTTCCTTTTTCTTCCCCGGGCAGTTCGGGCTTCTCGATGATCTCCAGCCATTTTTCAGCGTACTCCTGCGCTTGATTTAGATCTTGCGGCATATCCTCTTCTCCTCTATTTGGCGTATGGTTCTTAACTCTTGGCGGCAACTTTGATCACCCTCCGTACCATGACCAAAGTTGCCGCATGAATTTATTTGCTAATGGACAGAGGCGCAGCAATGCCACACCTCTGAAAGAACTAAAACTTCCTGCTCCATTCTCTGGGCCAGCGTTCGATGACGATCTTGGTCTGCGTGAAAAACTCGATGGCATGTTTGCCCTGTCCATGCAGGTCACCGAAGAAGCTGTTCTTCCAGCCGCTGAACGGGAAGAATGCCATCGGAGCAGCCACACCGATGTTGATGCCGATATTGCCCGCATCCGCCTCGTTGCGGAATTTGCGCGCCGCCGAACCGTCACGGGTGAAGATCGAACCCATATTGCCATATTCGCCATCATTCAGGATCTTGATCGCATCTTCCACCGTGTTGCAATGCATGATGCCCAGCACAGGTCCGAAGACTTCCGTGGTGGCAATGATGCCTTTGACCGGGGTATCCACCAAAATGGTGGGCTTGATGAAGTTGCCCTTCTCGTAACCTGGGATGACCGCGTTGCGTCCGTCCACCAGCATCTCCGCACCTTCCTGCACTCCTTGCTGGATCAGCCCTTCAATGCGGACCTTGTCCTGCGGAGTGATGACGGGTCCCATCTGGACCTCGGGATTGATCCCGTAGCCTGTGACTCTCTTCGAGGCCGCTTCAGCAAAAGCTGGGATAAAGGTCTTGCCCGCATCACCGATCATGATGGCGGTCGAAGCTGCAAGACAGCGTTGACCGGAACACCCGAAGGCGCTGTCCATCATGATGGCAGTGGTGGTATCCACGTCCGCATCGGGCAGGATCAGCACCGGATTCTTTGCCCCACCTGCCGCAGAGACGCGTTTTCCGTTTGCCGTTCCGCGGCTGTAGACATGTTTGGCAACCTCCGTCGAACCGACGAAACTGATCGAGCGGATCAACTTGTGATCGAGCATGCCGTTCACCGTATCCGCGCCGCCATGCACCATGTTGACCACGCCAGCTGGGAATCCCGCCTCTTCCAATAGTTTGAACAGTTTGACCATCGTGATCGGCACGCGGCTGGAGGGTTTGACCACAACCGTATTTCCCGTGGCAATCGCGTACGGCAGGAACCAGAAGGCGATCATGGCGGGGAAGTTGAAGGGCGAGATGATGCCTGCCACGCCCAGCGGCTGGCGGATCATCATTTCGTCGATGCCGGGCGCCACGTCTTCGACCACGTCACCCATTATCAGGATTGGGGTTCCGCAGGCAACCTCGACATTCTCGATGGCACGGCGCATCTCGCCGCGAGACTCTTCCATGACCTTGCCATGTTCGAGTGTGATGCTGCGAGCCAGGTCTTCAAAGTTGGCTTCCAACAGGTGCTTCAAGGTAAACAGATATTGAATGCGCTTGGTGACTGGGACCCTGCGCCAATCCTGAAAAGCTTTGTGCGCCGCCTGAACAGCCTCGTCCAATTCAGCCGCTGAGGAGACGGGCACTTTCGCCAGGATTTCCGCGGTGGCGGGATCTGGCACTTCACGGAATTTTCCAGAGGTAGAGTCCACCCACTTGCCATTGATGTAATTTTGTAGAATTAGTTCACTCATGTTTTTTCTCCATAGTTTTTATTGCTCAACCACCGTCACACCTGCACTTGCGTACGGTGCAAGTGTTGCGAGGGCGTTCTTGTTCTCCCTGGCACCGCCCGCCAGGGCAGGTGTGCCCGAAGCAATCCCCATAACACACAGATTGCCACGCCGCCAAAGTACAAGAGCGGCGGCTCGCAATGACGGCTGAGCAGTTACATTATTTCACTGCGGCGTCCGCAACTTCGAGCGCCTTATCAACAATCGCCAAACCTTCATCCAGTTGTTCTTTGGTGATACATAACGGCGGGACGACAAAGAGCATACTGCCCATATTATTTGCCATGATGAAGGTAAACAATCCATTAGCACGCAGGAATTTGCCGACATCTGCCATTACACTGGCTGGCATGATCTCCTTGCTCTCGCGATTGGCGACCAGTTCAAGAGTTGAAAACAGGCCAATATAGCGCACATCGCCGACGGAAGGATGCTTGACTTTAAGGTCTTCAAGACATTCGCCGAGATAGTTCCCCACTGTTACGGCATTCTCGATCAGTTTGTCATCCTTGTAGACTTCGATGGTTGCCAATGCGGCAGCACAAGCCAGTGCGTGACCGTTGTAGGTCAGACCTGCATATAGATATTTATCCTCGAAGAATTCGGCGATCTTATCCGAGACGATCACCGCGCCGAGTGGCACATATCCGCTGGTAATACCTTTGGCGGTGGTGATGATGTCGGGGGTGACATCCCAATTGTCCACGGCGAACCATTTGCCGGTACGTCCCCAGCCGCTCATCACTTCATCCGAGATAAGCAGAATACCGTATTTGTCGCAAAGCTCACGCACGCGCGGCCAGTAATCATCCGGTGGGACGATCAAGCCGTTGGAGCCAACCACACCTTCCATGATGATGGCGGCAATTTTATCGGGACCTTCGTATTTGATGACTTCTTCCAGATGGGAAATGCACTCGCGCTTGCACGACTCTTTCTTCTGCCCAAATGGACAGCGATAGCAAAACGGGTCAAGAAAATAGGTCGCCGAAGAAGCTGTTCTTCCAGCCGCTGAACGGGAAGAATGCCATCGGAGCAGCCACACCAATGTTGATGCCGATGTTGCCCGCATCTGCCTCGTTGCGGAACTTGCGCGCCGCCGAGCCGTCACGGGTGAAAATGGAACCCATGTTGCCGTACTCCCCATCATTCAGGATCTTGATCGCATCTTCCACCGTGTTGCAGTGCATGATTCCCAGCACGGGTCCGAAGACCTCCGTGGTGGCAATGATGCCTTTGACCGGGGTATCCACCAAAATGGTCGGCTTGATGAAGTTGCCCTTCTCGTAACCGGGGATGACCGCGTTGCGTCCGTCCACCAGCATCTCTGCGCCTTCCTGGCACTCCCTGCTGGATCAAGCCCTCGATGCGGACCTTGTCCTGCGGAGTGATCACGGGTCCCATCTGGACCTCGGGATTGATCCCGTAGCCTGTGACTCTCTTCGAGGCTGCTTCAGCAAAGGCTGGGATGAAGGTCTTGCCCGCATCGCCGATCATGATGGCGGTCGAAGCTGCAAGAACAGCGTCTGACCGGAACACCCGAAGG
>CAWHXC010000027.1:0-73917 GCA_963833175.1 uncultured Chloroflexia bacterium | reverse complement strand
CTGCGCCATCGCCGACATCGGCGACCCGAAGGTCATCACAAAGATGACGATCAGGTCAAGAAATTTAAATGCAACTTTCGTAAACTTACTCATGGATTCCTCCTAAACATTGGAAACAAAAAGAATCGAAATTAAATCGATTCTTTTTGTTTCAGGGTGGATATGGGTTGTAGTTAGCTGTGATGGTTGGAAATAATTGAATACACAAAAAGAAATACCCGAAAGCAAAAACATTGCTCTGGGTGAGGCTTAAACAAGTTGTGCTCCCGGCTGACATGTTGTTAAGACCTCTCAAATTACAGAAAACATGAAACTACAGTACTATATTTATGGTCTCACTATACAATTTTGTAAGGTTTGATTCAAGTGACATTTGTCACGTGCACAATATATTCCAAAAAATCTTTTATATCCCTTGAACTTTATTTGAATTATTTTGGGATAAATACGGTAAATATGAGTTGTTCTGTCGGATATTCTGTCACGTCCCCACTTATTTTGATTCGCAAATTCTGGCAAAGCAATCTCCCTCATAGCGAAGGAGATTGCTTCAGGCAATGTGCAAGTGCAGTGTGACATGCGGTCGCACGAAGATATAATAGTGCGGGATTTGTAATAAAAATTTCAGTTCTTTTGACAGTTAATATTAAATCGTTGGAAGACTACAATGAAAAGTTGGAGAATATTTTATGACCATTATCGTTGCCGACACCACCTGCGGTTTACCACGTGACATGCTCGCACAACGTGGTATTCCTTTAATTCCACAGATCGTCATTTTTGGGGAAGATTCATTTCACGATGACAAAGACATGGATACAGCCTCTTTCCTGCAAAAGCTTAAGGCATCCAAAACACAGCCAAAAACATCGGCGCCTGAACCGCCGTTGTATTATCCTATTTTCAAGCAGGCGGAGGAAGATGGTGAAAGTGTGATCGTTGTCGCGCCGACAAGCAAAGCAAGCGGAACTATCCGCTCGGCGCAGACGGCCGCCTTGGAATTCCCAAAACTGGATATCCGCTTTGTGGATACGCTCACCATCTCCTGCAATCTTGGTTCACTCGTACTGTTGGCAGATGACATGGCGAAAGCAGGCGAATCTATGGATGAGATCATGGCAAAGCTCAATGATATGATTCCCCGCGGACGCATTTACTTCCTGGTGGATACGTTGGAATATCTTGCCAGGGGCGGCCGCATTGGCGGGGCAAAACGTCTGCTGGCAGAACTGCTGCGGATCAAACCCATTCTGCAGATGAAGAATGGACAGGTGGAATCCTTTGAACAATTGCGGACAAAAAAACGCGCGCTGGCGCATCTGATAGATGTTGTGGTGGAACAATGCCCGGGCGGAGAGTCAGCTCATTTGTGTGTGATGCAGGCTGAGGCGGAGAGCGAAGCGGAGTTACTCGTCGCGGAATTAAAATCGCGGATCAATGTTTCCCAAATCCCGATCTATGAATTACCGCCTGCCATCATCGTCCATGCGGGACCGCGCGCGATGGGCGTTGGATTTTTCGTGTAGTATGCTTTTTCAGAAATAGCAAAAACGTCCCGAAGGTTGCCGCAAGACACACAGATTTCTCAAATCAACCCTCACCGCACTCCCGAAAGAGCATCGGGACGATGTGGCGTACGGCGCAAGTGTCGGGACGATGCTTGCATGTTGTTTCATGTAATGTCTAATATTTTTTTGAATTTAGGGTAGGATTAAGTTTGTCGTTTCTTTATTAACTGAATTGGAATCCTGACATGATAAAACTTCCCGGACTAATTGACCCCCACGTTCATCTGCGCGAACCTGGCGCAACACATAAAGAAGATTACGACTCTGGCACATCTGCCGCGCTGGCAGGCGGGATCACGATCGTGCTGGCAATGCCGAATACCAAGCCGCCGATCTTTGACGCGGACACCCTTGAACTGGCATTGAAGGCCGCCAAAAATAAAGCGCATTGTGACTACGGTCAATTTGTAGGCGCGGGACCTGATAACACTGATTGGGGAAAACAAACAGCGGTAGCGTCACAAGCCGCAGGTTTGAAAATGTACCTGGATTCAACCTTCGGCGAACTGCGGCTGGACGATATGACTCTTTGGATGCCTCATTTCAAAAGCTATCCGAAAAATATGCCCATCGTAGCGCATAGTGAAAGCCGAAGCATGGCTGCCGCGATCTTATTCGCCGAGATCTATGACCGCCCAGTACATATCGCTCACATCTCATTAAAAGAAGAAGTCCTGCTGATCAGAGCTGCGAAGGAACGCGGCATCAAGGTAACTTGCGAAGTCTGCCCGCATCATTTGTTTTTAAATAATGAAGACCTACCCCCACCCAGCCCTCCCCCAAATTCTGTCGGATTTGGGGGGGCAGGGAGGGGGCCGAACCGAAGTCCGCCCGCGTTTGGCTACTCGAAAAGATGTGGATGCGCTGTGGGAAAACCTGGATGTGATCGATTGCTTCGCCACAGATCATGCTCCGCATACAATGGAAGAAAAGGATTCAGATAATCCGCCGCCAGGGTTCCCCGGGCTTGAAACCATCCTTCCGCTCCTGCTTACTGCCATTTCCGAATCCCGACTTACGATTCCCGACCTGATCGAAAAGATGTACACGAACCCCAAGCGGATCTTCAACCTGCCAGACCAGCCTGAAACATGGGTCGAAGTGGATGAAGACGCAGAGTACGAGATCAAAGCGGCGGAGCAATTCACACGCTGCGGCTGGACTCCTTTCGAAGGCTGGAAGGTGAAGGGAAAAGTCCGCAAGGTGGTTTTGCGCGGCAGGACAGCCTTTGAAGATGGAAAGATCCTCGCGCCCGCAGGCTATGGGCGGAACATTCGGGGGTAATCACCATTCTACTATCCGAAATGTCCCATCCAAGCACCCATATTTAGGGGTACTTGTTTAGACAAGTAGTGTGGATAACCAAAGGAACTGTGGATAACTCGCTAAAAACTGTGGAGAACTGCTCCCGCCTGTGGACAATAAGACCACTTGTTCGAAAATAGATCAGTTAATGCAGAAAACAACACCCCCATATATGGGGGGTAATTATTCAGAATGCCGAAATATAGTAAATGCACCAAAAGTACAAAAAAGACGTTCATTTTCTGTGGATAAGTTTCCCAGAATCTATCAACAGTTGGAAAATGCCTGAAGAGAGCTGCCAGCCTTGGGCGTGGGGTGATGCGTGAGATCATCCCCCACAGGTGGGTATGAGTTGCAGTTATCCACATTATCCCCCTCCCTACTACTATTACGATTCCATATAAATATATATATACCTCTTGAATTTATTAAGGGTATCTTGTACAATTCAAAGAGTAAGTCCGTTCCCATCTTAGCCAACCTTGGGAGGTTGCCATGGATATAATCAAAGTTTCAGCCAACTCCCGTACCTCAGCAGTCGCCGGGGCAATCGCGGGCGTGATCCGCGAACATAAACGGGCAGAAGTGCAAGCCATTGGCGCAGGCGCCGTGAACCAGGCTGTGAAGGCGTGGACGCTGGCCACTGGGTATCTCAAACTTGACGGGATCGATATCGTCTGCATCCCCGAGTTTGTGGAAGTGACAATTGAAGACAAGGTCCGCACCGCCATCAAAATGGTGATCGAACCGCGTTAGATAAAGGCAGGTGACAGTCATCTCACAGATGACTGTCACCTTATCATTCATAGACAAGCGGACACAGGGTGGCGTATAATCTTCGCTGTGGATGTTTCGCCTCGCGCCTGACTTGCCCCTGGCATGATCGCTGACGAGGAACAGAATTCCACACCTTATCATTTTCATCCTATCTATGGAAAACTGGAAGAAATTTCCGCGCGTATTTTTTCTCTTCGCCCTGCTGACAAGCCTGCTGGCAGGAATTTCCGCGCCAGTTTTGGGGAATGAGTCTGCGGGCGCGGCGCCGATGGAGGCTGCCGTTATTTGCCGATGTCCTGCAACTACAATTGCTCAATGGACATTTACGAGGCAATGATGAGTTTATCGAAATTGTATAATCCTTCAAATGGCTCCGGTGATATGTGGAACTGGATAGTTCGAGGTCTAATAATACTTGCGGCAACATGCAACTACGAGTATACTATTATCCTGCTGATAACTATTTTACTGGCTGGACAATACTATTTAATTGACATAATGCACAACTGGTATAATGATGCATTTACGGAATGGAATTATTCAACTGGAATTATCGCTGACTGGCGGAATTGCATTACTTATATCTGGATAATAGTACTAATTATTGATCAAGTAGGATTTAGCACTGCTGGTCCATTATATTTAGAAGTTACAGTCATTCAACTGTTGATCAGTACTTTAGATCTTATGATCGTTAACTTGCAGATACATTTGACTAGTTGGCATGATACTAACGATAATTCACGATTTTCAATTAATAATTCCAATGCAATCCTCAGAACATGGAACTCTTGCAGAGTTTATGTGAGATATCAGTATCATCTGCATATCACCTGCATCCTACAGATACCCCAGCGCCACCGCCTCCCGGGATAGTGGATTTGAGCCTTCTACAATCCGTGAACAACCCAGCGCCAAAATGCGGCACGAATGTTGTCTTCTCGATTGATGTTGCCAATGCGGCAGGATATGCTACCGCAAACAATGTGCTAATTACAACTACCCTTGATAAGGTTTTACATATGTGTCAGATGATCGCAACGCTATAGTTACATATAGACGGTAGCGGCAAGATCGACGGTGGCTTGGTCCATGCCTACCCTGGCAGGTAATACAGGCCAGAGGATAAACATTACGGCAAGAGTTACAACAAATGTTCCTATTAAAAGTGTGGCAGCGGTTTCAACAACTGATACCGACAACAACTTGTCCAACAATAGCGTCACTACTGTAACTGTCACACCTGACCCCAACTGTCAGGCAGACCTAAGCCTGTCGCAGACTTGGACCAGTTCCACAATTGCAGCGGATAGGGTAGATCTGAAAATCACAGTCACCAATGAAGAAGATCCCAGTTCTGGTAATACGGCAACCAACGTACAAGTCAGGGACCTGCTGCCTTCAGGGCTGACTTATTTTTCGCATACTGGCGGTACTTACAATAACAGCTCAGGCATTTGGGCTGTTGGCACGTTGGAAGCCGGCGCACAATCCACATTGACCATTGTCGCCACCGTGTCGTCAAGCGGCACGTCAACGACAAATTTTGCAGAAGTGTGGCAGTCTGACCAGTATGATCCAGATTCCACGCCTGGAGATGGCAATCAGGGCGACGATGATGATACAACTCTTAACAGTGATCCAGGCCCCGAAATCCTTGTCTCTGATCTAAGTCTCATAGAAACTGTGGACTATTCAGGGGGCAATGCTGTATTCACGGTCACTGTGAGAAATTCAGGGCCAGACGATGCGACGGGCATCGTGGTAAAAAATTCAAAATTAGCATCAACGGCGAACTACACTTACCTGTCACATGGTTATACTGGCGGCACTACTTATACCCCCACCACAGGCGACTGGACGATACCCACTTTATTGGATGGCGCAAGCGCGACTTTGACGGTTACGACTGCGATTGTCTCGCCTGCAGTCAACTGGGCGCAGGTGTCGAATGTTACACAAATTGACCCTGATTCCCGACCTGGTAATTGCGAGAATACTGTCCTTTCATGCACGGAAGATGACGATTCCAGCGCCCCATCCGCAGATTTGTTCGTAACGCAGTCGGTGGATAATCCCAACCCGGATGTGGGTACGAATGTAGTTTTTACAATTACAGTCGGTAACGCAGGAGTTGCTGGAACAACGAATGTGCAGGTGAAAGATTTACTGCCTTCGGGGTTAACTTACGTGTCGGATACTGGCGGCGGAAGCTACAATAAAGCATCAGGCATTTGGACGGTAACAACAGGCACAGAAATATTTGCAAATGGCGCGAGCCAGACATTAAAGATCACTGCAAAAGTGGATGCCAACGGCATCAAGACCAACTGGGCAGAGGTATGGAAGTCTGACGAAGCCGACCCTGACTCAACCCCCGGCAATGGCTCGATCACAGAGGATGATGATGCAGGGGCAACCATCACTTCTTACAGGTCCATTGTCATCAATGAAGTCGCCTGGTCGGGCACAGCCGCAAGCGCGAATGATGAATGGATCGAACTATATAACCCAAGCAATGTTTCCATTAATATTACAGGTTGGGTTCTAAAATCCACTTCCACCGCTCCCAGCGCTCTCAACATTACATTGTCAGGGTCGATCTCTTCCGGTGCGTATTTCCTCCTTGAGCGTGGTAATAATTTTGTCGTTTCTGATGTAACCGCAGACCAGGTCTATCCTGGAGTATCTTTAAATATACTTTCAGATGATGGAGAAAGGCTCATCTTATGCGGAGGCACATCAACTGACGCCCTGTGCGGTGGGACAACCTTTATTGATACAGCCAACTCGGAGGGTTCCAGCAGTTCCACCAACCCGTGGCCCAAAGGCGGTCTATCGCCCAATTATGGGTCAATGGAGCGGCAGGGAACATCCGCTGAAAAAGATAATACCTGGGCGACGAACATTGGCACTCCTAAAAATGGACTAAATGCAAATAATGGGGCCATATACGGAACGCCAAAGAAAGCCAATTCCAGGGGAAATAATCCCACTCCCGTTCCTCCTCTTCCCACCTCTGCATTTGTTCCGCTTGTCGGCCGTGTGATCATCAACGAATTCCTTCCCCGCCCCGGCTTCGACTGGAACCAGGACGGCCAGGTGGATGTCTTCGATGAATTCATCGAGATCAAAAATATTGGCACAGCCTCCGTCAGCATTGGAAGTTGGAGATTGGATGATGTAGCCAACCAGGGTTCCAACCCATATACCCTGCCTGCTGTCACGTTGAAGCCCGGTGAGCGCACGGTCTTCTACGGCTCGCAGACCAATATCCTGCTCAGCGATGGCGGCGATACGGTGCGCTTATTAAATGCCAGCGGTCAGGTGTCTGACTCCTACACCTACGCCTTCGCCGAATTTGAAGATCAATCCGTTTGCCGCCTGCCCGACGGATTCGGCTCCTGGTACGAAGATTGCCTCCCCACGCCCAACCTCACCAACTCGCGGGAAGGCACCTCCCCATCCATGCCTGAAGAAGGTTTCGAATCCCCTGTCTGCGAACTGCCCGACACCCTCCCCGCTGATTTTCTCTTCGCTGAATGCGGCGGCTATGGCGCGGAAATCTGGCATTCATATTATTGGGATCAATCTGGCTGGTACGAAGGGCAAACCATCCCAGACAACACGAGTAAGTGGGAATCGTTTGTTCAATAAATATTCTCCGTCCTCCCGAAAAAGCATCGGGACAATGTGAGCGCAGTCGAAGGATGGTTTTCAAAACACATCATCTTCACTTCGAGATGTCCTTCGACTACGTTCCTCGAAGAACACTCGTCACTCCGCTCAGAACGTAAATAGGAACTCAATGGAATCCTTTTTCTCATTTCTTGAAAAACGAGTTGACAACTCATCCTCCCTCCTGTGTGTCGGACTTGACCCGCACATCCCCGACCTTTCGACAGCTCAAGGCATCCCTAAAACAACCTACCGCCGCATCTGCCCTCGACTTTTGCCTGACTCTGGTCAAGCAGACAGCTCCCTACGCTGCGGCATTCAAACCCAACGCCGCATTCTTCGAGATTTTCGGCGCTGAAGGCTGGGTCGCGCTCAAACAAGTCATCGAAGCCATTCACGAAGAGTTGATTCAACTCGGCTCGATGATCCCCGTCATCCTCGATGCCAAACGCGGTGACATCGCATCCACAGCTGAAGCCTACGCCAGATCCGCCTTTGAGAATCTCGGCGCGCATTGCATCACCTTGAATCCATATCTCGGAAAAGATTCCATAGATCCATTTATCCAGAATCAAGAAAAGGGTGTTTTCTTGTTGTGCAAAACATCCAACCCCGGTTCGGGTGATCTACAGGATCTTCAGCTTGAAAACGGAATGACACTTTACGAACACGTTGCCAAACTGGCTCAGGCATGGAATACAAAAAATAACATTGGACTCGTTGTCGGAGCCACCCACCCCGAAGCGCTTGCCCGTGTCCGCGCCGCCGCCCCCGACTTATGGTTCCTCGCTCCCGGTGTTGGTGCGCAAGGTGGAGAGTTGGAATCCGCGTTGAAAGCAGGGATGCGCAAAGACGGCAAAGGGATTTTGCTCCCTGTCTCGCGTGGAATTTCCCGCGCCGAAGACCCACGTCAAGCCGCCGCAGAGTTACGCGATCAGATTGTGTATATCAAACGAGAATTGCACCAGGGATAAGGATAATAAAAAATGACACAAATTAATGTATCACAGTCAGCACTCGCCGATGGACTGCTCTCCGCAGGCTGCATCAAATTTGGCGAATTCACCCTGAAATCAGGCTTGAAATCCCCAATCTACATTGACCTGCGCCGCATCATCACCTATCCCAAACTGCTTGAGCAGATCGGCGCGGCATATTTGCCGATCCTTGAAAAACTAAAATTTGACCGTCTCGCAGGCCTGCCCTATGCTGCCATTCCCATTGCGACCGCAGTTTCCCTGCAAGGCAATTACCCCATGATCTATCCGCGCAAGGAAGTCAAAACCTATGGCACGAAAGCCGAGATCGAAGGCGACTTCCACGCGGGCGAAACCGCCCTTGTGATTGACGACCTCGCCACCACTGGCGGAAGTAAATTCGAAGCCATCGAAAAATTAACCGCAGTCGGTTTGAAAGTGAAAGATATCGTTGTGCTGGTGGACCGCCAATCTGGCGCGAAAGAATCCCTTGAACAGGCTGGCTACTCCATGCACGCGGTGCTGACCATTACCCAATTGCTGGACTATTACGAATCCACGGGCAAGGTGGAGAAGAATAAGATAGAAGAAACGAGAAAGTTTTTAGAGCAAACTGGGTAACAGAAAATAAATGTATAACCGCATCCGTCCTTATCTCTTCCGCCTTGACCCCGAGCGCGCCCACGAACTCACGCTGAACGCCTTGAGTTACACAGGCAATTTTTTCTTCACACGCATACTGCTTGAATTACTTTACTCGGCTCCCGCGAAACCTGTTCAGGCATTTGGGTTGACTTTCAGAAATCCCATTGGCATTGCGGCTGGTTATGACAAGGATGGCATCGCCATTCGTGGACTCGCCGCCCTGGGATTTGGTCACGTGGAAATTGGGACGGTCACGCCCAGGCCCCAGCCTGGGAATTCGTCCCCGCGCATTTTCCGCCTTGTGGAAGATGAGGCCGTCATCAACCGCATGGGTTTCCCGAGCAAGGGCACTGACTTTATGCAGCATAGATTGAACCCGTCCCTGCATGTGGGTCTGTTTGAACGTATTTATGGAATTCAACCGCGCAGCAGCAAAAGAAAGGTCACAACCATTTATACTGGCGGCGCAATCCTTGGCGTCAACCTTGGCAAAAATAAAGATACGCCTAACGAAGAAGCCGTATATGATTACGTGTCTCTTGTGGATAACTTTGCCCGTCATGCCGATTATCTAACCATCAATATCAGTTCGCCCAACACCGTAGGCTTGCGTGATCTGCAAGGACGCGCCGCTTTGGAAAACCTGCTTTTACATCTGCATCAACAACGACTTATGTCACAGGTACAACATAAAAAACAAGTGCCCATTCTTGTCAAACTTGCGCCAGACCTGACTGACTCGGAATTGGACGATGCCATTGAAGCTATTTTGGGCGCAAAGATGGACGGCATCATCGTCACCAATACCACATTGGGGCGCGAGGGAGTTGAGGTCAAACCTGAGGGGAGAATCAGGTGGGTTAAGCGGCGATCCGCTCAGGGCCAGGAGCGAAGCGGTTCTTCATCAAACTGTAAAAAGAGTGGATGGCGCAGTCCCGATCGTGAGCGTGGGCGGCATTATGAATCCAGACGACGCAAAAAGAAGGCTGGATATGGGCGCTACATTGATCCAAATTTACACAGGGCTGATCTATCGCGGACCTGGGTTGGTGAAGGAAATTTTGCGTTCTCTGTAGGTCGGATTGCCAATCCGACCTACCCCCAAAAATTCTGATAAGATTCTGAAATGAATTCCTACCATAGTTGTGGTATATTCCCGCACTATAGGTAACCTTATGGACGATAAAATCACAATCATCGAAGGCCCTCCGCCAGTTTTTGAGCACGTCAACGACGGCTGGGCAATGGGCTTGAACGAAGGCCCCAGACTTTCTGTCCCTGCGCTGACCCGCCTGCGAACTTTCAACGGCCCGGCGCTTGTGCAGCGTTGTTACACCGCGTGGCACAATAAATCTTCAATTCATCTGCATTATCGTAACGAAACCGGTTTGGAAGAAAACGCCCCCATTCTTGCGGCGCGCAACGTGGATACTCCCGATGGACATGTTTTGCTCCTGTGGGTCTATCTCGATAGCGACGGCGTCGAATTTGAAATGGACGCCGGCGATGACGATCAAATGGATGATTTCCCCGACACATAGTTTTGAAAGTGACAGTCACCCCGCAGGTGACTGTCACTTTTTATTTGGAGGATAAATGACATCGCTTACTCCCACTTCGACTCCGCTCAGTGCGAGCTTTGAAGCTGGTTCTGTTATCCTGACGCTTAATCGCCCCGAACGCGCCAACTCCTTCAACTTTGAGATGGTGACTGAGTTGCAGCAGGCCCTCGCCGACGCTGAAAAAGACCCGCAGGTGCGCTGTGTTGTGCTGACAGGCGCCGGCGACGTGTTCAGCGCGGGGCAGGATATTTCCGAAATGAGGCAAGGGGATAAAATTTCATACCGCGAGCATTTGGAGAAAACCTATAACCCGCTCATTTTGCAAATTCGCAGGATGGGCAAACCTGTCATCGCGGCGGTGAATGGTGCATGTGCTGGTGCGGCTTTTGGCGTGGCGCTGGCATGTGACCTGCGTATCGCAAGCTCTGGCGCATACTTCGTGGTTGGCTTTGGCGGAATTGCTCTCGCGCCTGATTCGGGCGTCTCATTGTTCCTTCCAGTTTACATTGGCCTGGGGCGCGCGCAGGAATATTTTTATTCCAACAAACCCATCACCGCACAGCAGGCTATGGAATGGGGCATGGTCAATCAGATAGGTGGACCAGACTTTCAGGCGCAGGTCATGCAGATTGCGGGCAACCTCGCCACAGGTCCGCTGGGAGCGTTTGCCGCAGGGAAGCAGGCTTTTAATCACGCCATCCTGCCTAATCTGGAAGAGGTACTCAACTACGAAGCCATCCTGCAGGAGGAAGCAGGGAAATCGGCAGAGCATCGGGAAGGAGTGGCGGCTTTTCTGGGAAAGCGAAAACCTGATTTTAAGTAACCTGGAACACTCAAGGGAACAATACCGCCAAAAAACGTCACTTTCCGCCAAAGATAATCGGATTTATGTCATATTGACGGGCATCCTGTTTTCGTGTAAAGTTTAGAAGTAATTTGCGGTACTGGAATCTAAATGCTTATGGCTCAGCGTATTAACATACTTTGTGCGTAAAGCGGGCGCCCTGTCTGGGGTGCCCGCTTATATTTTCTTAAAACTCTTTATAGGAGAACAACATGTCAGGACAGATCAATGCGTTTGAAATGGCACAGAAGCAATTTGATGGTGTTGCCAAGCAATTGAAGCTCGATGCGGGCGTCGCCGAAGTGTTACGCTGGCCGATGCGCGAATTTTCCTTCCGTATTCCGGTGCGTTTGGATGACGGTTCGCTCAAAGTTTTCCAAGGCTTCCGCGTACAGCACAACGATGCGCGCGGCCCCAACAAAGGCGGTATCCGCTTCCACCCCGCTGAGACACTCGACACCGTGCGCGCGCTTGCCACATGGATGACCTGGAAATGCGCCGTGGCGGATATTCCGCTGGGCGGCGGCAAAGGCGGCATTATCGTAGACCCCTCAACCCTCTCGGTCAATGAAAAAGAAGACCTGTGCCGCGGCTGGGTACGTGCCATGTGGAAGAACATTGGCCCACGCAACGATGTACCCGCCCCGGATATTGGCACCACTCCCCAAATGATGGGCTGGATGATGGATGAGTATTCACGTCTCGTTGGTCAATATACCCCGGGCGTATTCACCGGCAAGCCTCTGGGCGGCGGCGGATCCCTCGGCCGCACCGAAGCCACTGGCTACGGCGTAGTCTACACCGTGCGCGAAGCCATGAAACACCTCAACATCGACCCGAAGAACTCGGTTGCGGCGTTGCAGGGTTTTGGTAACGTTTCACAATATGCGGCAGTTGCCTTTGTGGAAATGCTTGGCGGTACAGTTGCCTGTGTTTCCTGCTATGACCGTCACGACAAGAAGGCTTACACCTACAGCAAGAAGGGCGGCATTGACCCACGCTTCCTGCTCTCCATCGTGGATGAGTACGGCACGATCGACAATGCGAAGGCTCGAGATGCTGGATACATCGTTGAAGATGGCGATTCCTGGATCACCAAGGAAGCCAATGTTTTGATCCCTGCCGCGATGGAAGGCCAGGTCAATGCAGATTCGGTCAAGAAGATTTCCAAGAACATCAAGATCGTGGCTGAAGGCGCCAACGGCCCCTGCACGCCCGAAGCGGATGAAGCATTCAAGCAGAACAACATCTTTGTCATCCCAGACTTCCTGTGCAATGCAGGCGGCGTGACCACGTCCTACTTTGAGCAGGTTCAGAACGACATGAACTTCTACTGGTCGAAGGATGAAGTGTTGGAAAAACTCGACCAAAAGATGACCTCCGCTTTCCACGGCGTTGTTGACCGCAGCGAGAAGGAAAAGGTTTATATGCGCGATGCCGCCTACATGGTCGCAATCGATCGCGTGGTGAAAGCCATGGATCTGCGCGGCTGGTTGACGGGCAACGCGTAAGAAGCCATTAGCATTTAGCTATTAACGATTAAGAGGATGCGCTTTGCGGTGCATCCTCTTTTTGATACACGCCTCTTTCCTAATCTGGAAGCTGGTTTTGCTTTCACAGACAGAATTCAACTCTCGAACATTTTGATACAATCGTCAAAAATCTCAACGAAAAGCTAATCGCTAACAGCTATTAGCTAAAAGCGAGGACTTCATGTCAAAACAAACTTTCAAATGGGACGATCCCTTTTTGTTCAACGACCAACTCACAGACGAAGAACGCATGATCCGCGACACGGCGCGCAAATACTGCCAGGATAAGTTAATGCCGCGCATCCTTGAGGCAAATCGCAACGAAACATTTGACCGTACCATCATGGATGAAATGGGCAGTATGGGATTGTTAGGCAGCACCCTGCCCGAAGAATACGGCGGCTCAGAGTTGAATTATGTAACCTATGGCTTGATCGCCCGTGAAGTGGAGCGCGTGGACAGTGGTTATCGCAGTGCAATGAGCGTGCAAAGTTCGCTGGTCATGCATCCCATTTACACATACGGCTCTGAAGAACAAAGGAAAAAATATTTACCCAGACTCGCCAGAGGAGAACTCGTCGGCTGTTTTGGCCTGACCGAACCCAACCACGGCAGTGACCCTGGCAGCATGGAAACCCGCGCCAAAAAAGTGGACGGCGGCTGGATTTTGCAAGGCAACAAAATGTGGATCACAAACTCACCCATCGCAGATATCTTTATCGTTTGGGCGAAGGCTTACTCTGCTAAAGGCGGCGTCCCCGCCGCCGAGGACGGCGACGGGAGCGATGGAGAAATCCGCGGCTTCATTCTCGAAAAAGGGATGAAGGGATTGAGCGCTCCGAAGACCGAAGGTAAATTCAGTTTGCGCGCCAGTGCCACAGGCGAGATCGTGATGAATGAAGTATTTGTGCCTGATGAAAATTTACTTCCAAACGTCAGCGGTTTGAAGGGTCCTTTTGGTTGTTTGAACAAAGCACGCTATGGAATTGCCTGGGGCGCATTGGGAGCGGCGGAATTTTGCTGGCACGCGGCGCGTCAATACACTTTAGACCGTCCGCAGTTTGGGCGTCCGCTGGCGGCGAACCAGATCATTCAACTGAAACTGGCGAATATGATGACGGAAATTACATTGGGATTGCAGAGCGTATTGCGGGTCGGGCGTTTGATGGATGAAGATAAGTGCACGCCTGAAATGATCTCATTGGTCAAACGCAACTCATGCGGCAAGTCACTTGAGATCGCCCGCCACGCCCGCGATATGCACGGCGCCAACGGCATCTCCGATGAGTATCACGTCATCCGCCATGTGATGAATTTGGAATCCGTGAATACCTATGAAGGCACGAATGATATCCATGCGTTGATATTGGGCAGGGCGCAAACGGGGATACAGGCGTTTAGTCGTAAATCAAAAAGAGGATGCGTTATCAAAGACGCATCCTCTTTTTGATTCTTTGTTGCTACGGCTCTATTGGATATCCCGCATCTACCCAGGCGGCCAACCCGCCGAGGATGGGAGTAGCTTTGGTGTAGCCATTTTGTAGTAGGAGGAACGCCGCACGGGCGCTCGTGTGTTCGTTTTGTCAGGTGCAGTAGGTGATGATCCACTGGTTTTTATCGAGCGATAGGGTTTCAATATGATTTTCAAATTGATCAAGTGGAATGTTAATCGCACCAGCTGCGTGACCTGCAGCATAGGACTCTGCGCTTCGCACATCCACGATGACTGCTTCGCCATTGTCGTGAGCGAGTTTTGCTTCTTCAACAGTTACCCGCGGAACATCATCTTCTGTCTGCGGCAGGTCGGCTTGCCCTTGTGTTTGAGGTTGGGTTGAGATTGCCTGTACTGCAGGCGCAGCTGTTGACTCTGTTTGCGGTAACGCAGAATTACAGGCAGCGATGGCAAGCAGTAACAGTAAGGAAATTACAAGTAAAGTTTTTTTCATAGTTTTTCTTTTATTTTCACATGGGGCTTATATTAAAGCTCGCAATATCGTTCCACACGTTTGCCGATGATGGCGAGGCTGTCCGCCCAGAACTTCTTGGTGCGGATGTTGATGCCGAAGCGGTCGGCGAGTTCTGCCGCGCGCTCTTCACCTGTGGATGCAAGCAGGTTCTTGTAATCGGGTACGAAGTCAGCGCCGCGTTTTTGGTAGATGGCATACAAGCCTGTTGCGAAGAGCAAGCCAAAGGCGTAGGGGAAATTATAGAAAGATAGATTTGGCGAATAGTAATGCGGCTTCCAGGTCCACATGAATTTTTGCAGGAAGCGTTCGTCAAGACCTTCACCGTAAGTGGCTTTCTGCGCGCGTTCCATGATGTCGTTCAAGTCATCGGCGGAAAGCTCGGATTGTTCACGGCGTTTAAAGACTTCTGTCTCGAAAAGATAGCGCGAGTAAATATCCACGATCACGCCAGTGGCGTTATTCATTTGTGCTTCGAGAACAGCCAGTTCTTCCTGCGGATCAGTCACCTGTGCCAGCACTGCCTCGGTCACAATCGTCTCGCACATAATGGAAGCGGTCTCCGCAAGGGTCATTGGCGTGGCTTGTTGCAGTTCGGTCTTGCCTGCCTGATAGGCACATTCATTGTGGAAGGCGTGACCAAGCTCATGCGCCAGCGTGCTGACCTGGTCGAACGAGCCGTCGAAGTTGGAGAGGATTCGGCTTTCCTTGACTCCCGCCACGCCCATGCAGAATGCTCCGCCGCGCTTGCCGTCGCGTTGTTCGGCGTCGATCCAGTTATTGTCAAAGGCGCGTTGGGCAAAGGCGCCGAGTTCAGGCGAGAACTTATTGAAGTTGCTGACGATGAAATCGCGGGCTTCCTCGAAGGAATAGACCTTATCGGTCTTGCCCATCGGGGCGGAGATGTCCCACCAGGCGAGTTTTTCCTTGCCGATCAATTTGGCTTTGTGTTTGAAGTATTTTTGGAACATCGGGAAGGAATCTTTCATCGCGCCGAGCATGGCATTGAGTGTTGCGCGGTCCATGCGGGAATTGTCAATCGAGGCGTGGATGGCATCTTCACGTCCGCGTTTTTTGTTGAGAGTCAGCGCTTCGCCCTTGACCCCGTTCATGCACGCCGCTAATGTTTCCTGAACTTCAGCCCAGGCGATGTTCTCCGCTTCGTATCCGCGGCGGCGGGTTGGCTCATCGGGATGCGAGCGCAGGTTGATCAGCGCGGGCATGGGCAATTTTTGCATTTTTCCATCCAGCTCAAAGTCGACGGAAAGCTGCGAGGTGAGCGTCCCCTGCAATTTGCCGAAGGCATTGCCCCCGCTCAGGGTCAGTTCGGCGGCGAGAATTTCCTCCGCTTCGCTCATCATATATTTGGATTGTTCGACGCTTTCATTGAGTGTGAATTCGTGCGCCTTTGCAGAGGCATTTGTTTTTGCGGCTTTCTTTACGGCGGCTTTGCCCAGTTTGCCGATCCACGCCTGGAATTTGGTGTTGAGGATGCTTGCCTGCACAGACATTTGCTCAAATTCCGAGAGGGCGCGCATGGCAACCTTGTCCCGCGAATCGGTGGTGACAAAGGACTCGATGTAGGGCAGGATGGTGTTGGAGAGTTCGAAGATCGCATTGAAGCGGTCTACAGATTCGCCGAGCAGTTTGCCGAGTTTTTTCGGGTCGGTCTTTGAATCTGCTTTGCTGGCTTTTTTGTAAAAACCTTCCATTTCATCCAGCATGGATTTGTATTTTTTGACAGCAGATTTGAATTCTTTTCGATTCGAGTGAGGGGTAGACGTTGGTCATATCCCAGCGGGGTGCGGAAGTGGTCATGGGTATCTCCTTATAAAAAGATAATCGGGATTATACCTTGCTTGCTTTTAACCTCTGACCGCCATACAATTAAATTAACTCGGAGGTGTTTTCATGAAACAGGATAAATTTCTCACAGGCATTCTGATCGGGATCGGAGTGCTTATTGTGCTCGCGCTAGGGCTGTTCTTTACCCGCCAGGATAAACGTGATTATAAGGCAGGGACTAACCCAGATGACGTGGTACATAACTATGTGCTTGCTGTTTTGAACAAGGATTATCAAAAAGCCTATGGCTACCTCGCGGACCTGGAGAACAAACCCACCTACGAAGAGTTCCGCCAATCCTTCTTTAATGGCATGGTCAACCCCAATGATGTCGGTGTGGATGTCGGCGCGGTGGATATCAATAAGGCCGAAGCGGTTGTGGCGCTGTCTGTTTACTATTCCAATAATGATCCGTTCTCAAGCCGCTATGCCAGCGAAGACCGTGCTTTGTTGGTGGAACAGAACGGTGAGTGGAAGTTGAATTCCATGCCGTATAACTTCTGGGATTACAGCTGGTACCAGGAACCTTTCAAGCCGTAATGTTCCCTCATCCCCAACCCTTCCCCCGAAGGGGAAGGGCGTTCCCTCTCCTTTTGGGAGAGGGCTAGGGTGAGGGTATTTGGAGATTGCCATGAAAACCATTAGACGACTTTACTTTTACGCTGTTGCCTTCATTAGCGTTGAAGTGGTGATGTGGGGCACCATCAACCTGCTTCGTTCGATATTCACCGCAAACAAAATTGTGAATAATGCGTCCGCGCTGGCACAGGCGTTATCGCTCATCCTCGTTGGTGTGCCGATCTTCCTTGTGCATTGGTTGTGGGTACAGCGCGCTTCCGCAAAAGATGATGAAGAGAAAACAGCAAGTGTCCGCGCAATTTTTCTGTATGGAATATTGCTTGCCACGCTCATTCCTGTTGTGCAAAATCTGCTTGCGCTGATTTCCCGAACCTTTCTCGCAACCGCAAATCTTTATGTCTCTCGCGCCATCGTCGGCGGCTCGCAAACGTGGATCGATAACCTGATCGCCATCGTCATTAATTTGCTCATCGCGGCATATTTCTGGAACATCCTCAAAAATGAATGGAGTACCCTTCCCGAAACCGAAAACTTCGCAGAGATCCGCCGCCTGTACCGTTTCATTTGGATGCTGTACGGTCTGCTCATGGTGGTCTACGGCACACAGCAGGCGTTGGATTATGCCTTCACATTGTCCACACAAAATGTGCTGGGAGCGATGGGACGTGAGACGGTTGTCAATGCGATTGCGTTGCTTGTAGTCGGAGTGCCGATCTGGTACTTCTCCTGGCGCATCTTGCAGAATGTTTTGCCTGATCCTGCTGAAAGGGAGTCTTATCTACGCCTTGGCATTCTCTACCTGCTTTCACTTGGCAGTGTGATCGTGGTTCTGACGGCTGGCGGAAGTTTGATCTACATGATCCTGATGCAAGTATTTACGGGCAGCAAGGATTTTGCCGAGTTCATGCAGGCTATTGGCGGTCCCATTTCCATTGGCGTGCCGTTTGCGGTGGTCTGGGCATACTATGGAAAGTGGCTCAACCAGCAAATTGCTTTTGACGAAGATGCTCCGCGCCGCGCAGGCAAGCAGAGACTTTATTACTACATTCTCTCTTTCCTCGGTCTTGCGGCAACGTTCTTTGCAGTCGCTTCCTTGTTTTCAGTGGTTATTTCCCAGTTGACTCCAAAAGCCTACTTAAGCAGTGGTGGATTCGCTTCGCCGCTTGCCACGGCGTTGGCGGCTCTTCTTGTGGGGCTTCCACTGTGGTTAATGACCTGGCGCCCCATGCAAGCGGAGGCATTGGAAGATGGTGATATCGGCGATCATGCGCGGCGCTCGGTGATCCGTAAAATATATCTGTACCTTGTGTTATTCGCTTCCGTCATCGGCGGGATGGTTTCGGGCGGGATTTTGATTTTCACACTCATCAACGCCGCGCTTGGAGGTGACACCAGCAATTTTACAAAGTCAGTTCTCAATTCTTTGCAGATATTGATCCTGTTCGTGGTGCTGTTGCTGTATCACCTGTCTGCTTTGCGGAAGGATGGCGAGGCGCGCGCCGATATGTTGGAAGCCAAACATGAGATTTTCAAGCTCCTTGTGTTGGATAACAGTGATGGCAGGTTTGGTGAATCTGTCAGAGCCGTATTTGCAAAACGCGCGCCCAAAGTGCCTGTGACGATAATCAACGTCAAAGATGGAATTCCTGATCGGATACGAAAGCAGACGCCGTGGTTTTGCCAGGTTCGCTGGCGGTGGATACGCCCAAAAATGTCGAGGCGTGGATCAGTTCCTTCAACGGGACCAGGCTCATCGTCCCGGATGAAGCGGCGGGCGTTTACTGGCTGAATGATTACGGGCAAGTGGCTGAATCAGTGCGGGCATTGGCTGAGGGGCAGAAACTCCGCCCGCAATCTGCAATGAAAGTAACTCCCGCATGGACGTATGTTGCGTATGTTTTCGCGGCGTTGTTCGCTTTGCAGTTACTATTTATGTTGTTTGCGTTTGGCGTGTCATTGGTCACTGGTTTTTAATGATATACTTTTGAAAAATTACCACTGTAAGGCGAGATAATTCTCGCCTTACGTATAAAAATTCACCTTAATCGAGGGCGACACCCATGAAAGTAACGGTCCTTCAAGAAAATCTGGCACGCGGATTAAGTATTGTTTCCCGCGCTGTTTCACCGCGTAGTACGCTCCCCGTTCTCTCCAATATTTTGATAGCAAGTGACGAAGGTCGTTTGCGGCTTTCAGCCACCAACCTTGAGCTGGGGATCACGTGCTGGATCGCGGCGCGGATCGACGAAGAAGGTTCAACGACCGTGCCTGCGCGCACATTTGCAGATCTGGTGAATACTCTGCCCGGCGATCAGGTGCAATTGTCCCTGGATCTGAAAACGCAAAGCCTGCATATCAAGGGCGGTGCATCAAACAATGATATTAAGTGTATTGATGCGCAGGAATTTCCGCCGTTGCCAGTGCCCGAGATGGATGGCGCGGTGGCGTTGAATGTAGTGGATTTCAAAGAGATGATCCATCAGGTGGCGTTTGCCGCTTCGACAGATGAAGCCCGCCCCGTGCTGATGGGCGTGCTGATGAATGTTGAAAAAGACAATGTGACCATGGTGGCGGCGGACGGTTTCCGACTCTCTGTCCGCAAGGCTTTACTTTCACAGCCTTCTGCGCATCCGGTGAATGTGATCATTCCCGCCCGTGCGTTGAATGAATTGGCGCGTGTGGCAACCGATGGCGAAGAACCAATTTACATGGTGGTTCCAAAAAATCGCGGACAGGTTCTCTTCCGTGTAAAAGATGTGGAAGTGGTCTCGCAGTTGATCGATGGCACGTTCCCCGATTACCAGCAGATCATTCCGCGCAATTACAAATCACGCACATTGGTCTCCACGGCGGCTTTACTCAAGGCTTGCAAGCAGGCTGAGATCTTTGCCCGTGAAGGTTCGAACGTGGCGCGCTTTGACATCAAACAGTCCAACGGCGAAATGCAGCCGAGCGAAGTTGAGATCTCTGCGACATCCGAAGAGACAGGCAAGAACGAAACCATCGTCGAAGCCACAGTGGATGGCGGCGGGGTGTTGATCGCGTTCAACGTCAAGTTCTTGCGCGAGGCATTGGAGGTTATCAAGACTCCAAACGTGGCGCTGGAAACATCCGCGGCGAATGCGCCTGGTGTGATCAAACCAGTAGGCGATGATAAGTTCCTGCACGTGATTATGCCAATGCACTTGGGATAAGTGCGGGTTGAACGTTCAAAGTTGATGGCTATTTTCAATCCGCTGGACGGTGAACCGTCTGGCGGATTTTGTATTTACCAACTCGTTACTCGTCCCTTTTTACTTCTCACTTCTCCCTCCATTAGGTGAACCATGACACTTCCAAAATTATCAGTTGACAATGTTCTGCGAATTTTTCTTGCGATCAATCAATATCCGATCTTGAGCAAACGCATTCGATCACGGATGAGAAAAGAGTTATACGCGCGCGGGATCATTACGAAGGAAAACCTCGACATCGAAACCCGCAAAAAAGGGATCGAGTCACAGGTGCGCGAGGGGTTGCATAATCCTCTAGAGGAAGAACAGGCAGATGTCTGGGAAACGCGCCTTATGCGAATCCGCGATTTGCTGACCGATTTTTACTACGCCTACAACCTGCCCTACGAGGAATTTGAGAAACTTGTCCGCCAGTTGTTGACAGAGCATGGCAGCCCTGACACGGATTTTGTCTGGTTCAATCCCGAACTCGCCCCGCAGGAAATGTTATTTGAGCAGGCTGAGATGATCGAATCCATGCCGCCCGAAGAGCGCAAAAAATATGAGGCGCGGCTAAAGGAATTAAAGGTGGTGTTGATCCGCACGATGATCAGCGACCAGTTGAAATATATCAGGATCGCGCGGAAATGGTTCACAGTGGGAGATTTGAAGGAAGTCCGCGCGCGCAAGATCGGCAGTGGAAAAGTTGGAGGTAAGGCGGCAGGAATGCTGCTCGCCATGCGCATCATCAAAGAGACTGCGCCTGCTGAAATTGCTGAACGGTTCAGGCTTCCCGTTTCTTTTTACCTTGGCTCTGATGTATTCTATAACTTCCTAACCTTCAACGGACTGATGCATTGGAACGATCAGAAATATAAAGCTGATGATGAAATACGCGCAGATTACCCTGCGTTGTATGCTGATTTCCAGCAGGGACAATTCCCCGCCGAGATCACGGAAAGCCTTGAGCGTGTTTTGCAGGAAGCAGGCGATAGACCGTTGATCGTCCGCTCTTCGAGTCTGCTGGAGGATAACTTCGGCACTTCCTTTGCTGGAAAATATGAAAGTATTTTCCTCCCCAATCAGGGCAGCCATGCTGAAAAATATTCCGCACTCACCCGCGCGATCACATCGATCTATGCCAGCGTTTTGAATCCTGACGCACTGTTGTATCGTCACCTCAAAGAACTTGCAGATTACGATGAGCGGATTGGCATTCTCATTCAATTCGTGGAAGGCGAAAAGCGCGGTCGCTATTATTTTCCGCACGCGGCGGGTGTCGCATTCAGCCGCAACATGTACCGCTGGTCGCCGCAGATCAAACAAGAGGATGGATTTTTGCGCCTCGTCTTTGGACTCGGCACCCGCGCAGTGGATATGCTCGCTGACGATTATCCGCGCCTGGTTGCGCTCAGTCATCCGCGTTTACATTCATCGTCAGATGTCCGCACGATCAAACGCTATTCCCAGCAAAACGTGGATGTGATTGATCTCGAATCCAACTCGTTCGTAACTGTTCCAGTCCGCGATGTGCTTGATGCGGATTTTCCCCCATTGCGTTATATTGCCCAGGTCGAGGAGGATGGCGACCTGATGCCGATTCGGTCACGCTTCGCTTCACCCGAAAAGATGGTCGTCACTTTTGACGGATTGCTGTCCCGTGTCCCATTTGCTGCATGCATGCGTACTGTATTGAAATTATTGGAGACCCATTACAAATCCCCAGTGGATACTGAATTCGCTTTGGAAATTATTAATCCCGATGATCGCCCCCAGGTGCAGATCACGCTTTTGCAGTGCCGTCCGCAAAGCCATATTCAAGATGGGACTGAAGTGCAAATCCCTGCTGACCTAAAGGAAGAGGATATTATCTTCTCCACGCAGTTGATGGTTCCGCAGGGCGCTGTGCAAAATATTCGCTATATTCTTTTTGTCCCCTCGGAGGGATATTTCAGTCTCGCCACACAAGCAGAAAGAACGCAGCTTGAACGCGCCATAGGTCAACTTAATGCTGCACTGAAGGATGAAACCTTTATCGCAGTGGGTCCCGGACGTTGGGGAACATCCACGCCTGATCTTGGTGTGCATGTCACATACAGTGATATTTACAATTCACATGCCTTGGTGGAACTGGCGGGCGAGGAAGTTGGCGCGTCACCTGAGCCGTCATTCGGCACGCATTTCTTTCAAGACCTGATGGAAGCAGATATTTATCCGCTTGGTGTATTTCTCGATGATGAGAAAACCATCTTCAAACGCGATCTCTTTTATGATACGCCCAACCGCTTAAAAGAATTTATCCCAGTGGATAACCCGCGTGTGATCAATGCATTGCGGCTGATAGCTGTCAGTGATTATCGCCGTAATCATCACCTTGATTTGATCATGGATGCACAAAAGAGTTACGCGGTCGCGTTTCTTGTCGGGGAAGGTGAATCTGAATCTGAGGAAGAGGTTGCCGTGAGTGGCGCATCGCCTTCGAGTTTGGAATAAAATTTATTGGACAAAAAAATGGGACTGTCTGAAAAAGAGACAGTCCCATTTTTTTACGTTTGCAATCAGAACAAATGTTCTATATAAGATTTTGAATTATTCTGGTTGAAGTTCCACCTGTTCATTGCTGATTTGCTCCACCACTGGAAGCCGCTTTGTCATTACGAGCCATGCGATGAACAATATCATACCTATCCATGCAGTTGGTGACGCGAGCGTGCCTCCAAGTGTCATGTTGAATCCGGGCTGGAGAAATAAAACGGGCAATCCAGCAACCGCATTGACCGAACCATGTGCCAACGCGGCGACCCATGGACTTCTCGTATTCAAATACAGCCACGATAAAATTGTCCCAAGCAAAACACAAAAGACGATCATCATGAAGATTCCCAGGATTGGATGATCCAGGATAGTTTAGTCCCTGTGCAACTGCTGGCGCATGCCACACTCCCCAAATGATGCCGCTGATAAGAATCGCTTTCCATTGACCGAGCGGCATAAGGTGTGGAAGCAGGAATCCACGCCAGCCTAATTCTTCGCCAAGTGCAAAAAGTATGTTGATGAAAGGCGCAAGAGTGAATGCAAGTAAAACTTGAATGAGCAACGACTTCTTCAGCAGGGATGGAATTTCCACCTGCAGCAGATGCCATTGCATCGCGGATCATCGTGAAATTTAAATCCAATTTTGCGATGCCAAAAAGCAAGGTAATCAATCCACCAATGAGGGTTAATCCGATTGGAAGTAACCACGCCCACAAGTAAAAGCGTTTTGGACCAAGGGTGTTTAAACGTAAATTACTGAACGGCTGTTTCGCGACAAACACAGTTGCAATGATCGCGGCGATGCCCGGTCCCCACATGGCAACAGCCCATAAGCCTTGTGTCATCAATTGTTTGTAAGATGGTTCCATCTCTTGGAAAAGAAGTGGCACCAGAAACAACGGCCATGAAATTAGAAATGTAATGCCTAAAAACCAAGCCAAAGATTTTCTTTCCATTATTTTCTTTTCTCCTAATTTTGTTACCAGTTCGGTTGTTTTGTGTGTCTTGCGAACACATTGGTTCAGCATTCTTTATCCCATTTATGATCTTTTCAATTTCATCTGTCTTTCCACAAAACTGGAATGTATACTGTTTGAGAGCAATATTCCCATTGTTTGAGCTCTTCAGCCATTTTCGATACCTTCTCTTGTTGGCAGAAACTTACGAGCTACTTTTAACAGAAGCCACTACAGAGGCAGTTTTTCAGGGATTTTTTGCTGTTTCACGTGAAACGTTTACGCTTTTATTTCGTTGCGGTACAGCACATACGAGTAGATCACGAGAAATATACTTGACCCGATCAACGGAACAAACATCAACCAGAACGCCGTCATGCCGCCGAAAAATCCGCCAATGATGGCGAATGCTCCTGACGCCATGAATAGGATCGAGCCGAGTTGATGTGTTTTGTCCCAAACAGTATCACTTGACAATGTCCACGGGGTGCGGATACCGATGAAGAAATTGCGCTTGGCTTTCCGCAGCATAAATCCAATGGCAATGAACAGAACGCCCATGAAAGGCAGCATTGCCGCGCTCATGTTGAAATCCTGGTATCCGAGATTCCAAACCAAAGTCAGCCCGTAGAGGTAAAGCATGAAGGCAATGATCACCAGGATGAATACATTGAAAGTCTCGCGGAATTGCGCGATGTTTGCTTTGAGAGGATCAATGTTTGGAACAGCCATAAACAGCGCGAACATTCCCAGCGTCATAAGTGGCAGCAGGAATACGCCCCAGAACTTGGACATGTAACCGTCCACTTGATCGTTGGCGTTCCAGTGTGAGGCCATTTGGTCTGGTAGTTGATCCCACAATACTGCGCCTGCCAGAAAAGCCAGCGCTATCATTGTGAGGGCAATAATGGATGTGGTTTTAGTCGTCATTTTATTTTCCTTTCTGATTACGTTTCACGTGAAACGATTTTGGTTTTTAGGTTGAGGATTTGCAGGTGATTATCTGTCAAATTCACTCTGCACATTCTTTGGCAGGATAATCTGAGACATTGCTGCCATTCTGATCATGCCACCGAGATTCGCTGAGTCAATGCCTGATTTACAATTGGTCAGTATCTTTGTTGCTCGTTTCTTTTTTGGACTTCAAGCTGTCTTTCACCATTTGGCTGATCTCTCGCTCTGAGAATCCCAGCCGAGATGCTTCGTTTATGAATTGTTGTGTGAGGGCTTCAAGTGATTCATGCCTTAATCTTTCTGTGACCTCTGGCGGTGGAATCTCTGTGATGTATGTGCCTCGTCCTTGTTGAGTGGATATGATCCGTGCCTCATCTAATATACGATAAGCACGCGCTACGGTGTTGAAATTGACCCCTAATTCTGATGCCAGCGCGCGGACCGTTGGCAGTTGGTCTCCAGGTTTGAGTATCCTATTCGCCAACTGGCTTTGTATCTGATTGACGATCTGGGTGTAGATTGGCAATCCAGAATGGAAATCAAGATGTAAGGGTGAGATTTTTCTCTGTCATAGATTATCCTGTATATTGTACTAATTGTATTATTGTAACAATTGTAGCATTTTTGCGGATTTTGTCAAGAGGTGTTAATCCAAAGTAGAACTATCCCCTTTTGAGTATTTGCGGACGAAATGAGCTGCGCTGTAAATCTGTCAGGGAGTAGACTCTGCCTGGGTCGCTGAATCAGTTTGCAGTTAAGAATGAGGCGGCTGCGCTTATAGTCCTCTTATGATTTAAAGATAATCCGCATGGTAGAATTTGTCATGCATTCAATTCAAGGAGTAGATAAAATGGAATCGAAAACTGGTACGTGGACTGAGAAAAAGGGTTTGGCCCAAATGTTAAAAGGCGGCGTCATCATGGATGTGGTGAATGCCGAGCAAGCTCGTATCGCAGAAGAAGCGGGTGCATGTGCGGTGATGGCATTGGAACGCGTCCCTGCCGATATTCGCGCGGATGGCGGCGTGGCACGCATGTCTGACCCTGATATGATCTTGAAGATCATGGATGCGGTTAGTATCCCTGTGATGGCGAAGTGCCGAATTGGACATTTCGTCGAGGCGCAAATTTTGGAAGCACTCGGTGTGGATTACATCGACGAATCTGAAGTGCTCACCCCTGCGGATGAGGAACATCATATTTTGAAGCACAACTTCAAAGTGCCATTTGTTTGTGGATGCCGCAATATCGGCGAAGCCTTGCGCCGTATTGGTGAAGGCGCGGCGATGATCCGCACGAAAGGTGAAGCTGGCACAGGTGATGTGGTGGAAGCAGTCCGCCATGCGCGCACAGTGATGGGCGCAATTCGTCAGTTGCAAACGATGTGCGATGAAGAGTTGATGGCCTTTGCCAAGAATAATGGTGCGCCGTATGAACTTGTCAAAGAGACAAAGGAACTCGGACGCATGCCTGTTGTAAATTTTGCGGCGGGTGGAGTTGCTACTCCTGCTGACGCGGCGTTGATGATGCAGCTTGGCGTGGACGGTGTCTTTGTTGGTTCGGGCATCTTCAAGAGCGGTGACCCTGCCAGACGTGCGGCTGCTATTGTGAAATCTGTCACTTTTTATCAAGATGCCATCCATTCTTGCGGAAGTGAGCAAGAATCTCGGCGAGGCGATGGTGGGACGTAATGTTTCACAGATGCCCGAAAGCGAGAGGTTGGCAGTTCGTGGTTGGTAAGGTCAGTTATCAGTAACCAGTGAACAGTAATCAGTCCTGAACCTACTGATTACTGTTCACTGATGACTTATTTATTTGATTGCAAAAACTATGAAGATAGGTGTCCTCGCCTTGCAAGGTGATTTTTCAGAACATATCTCCATGCTCAAGCGGCTTGGTGTGGAGGCAGTTGAAGTACGTTTGCCAAAACATCTCGATGGTTTGGATGGTTTGATCATCCCTGGCGGCGAATCCACTACGATTGGCAAGCTTGTCGGTTGCGTATGAGTTGATGGAGCCGTTGAAGCGATTTGGGCAGAGTCACGCAATTTGGGGGACGTGCGCAGGCGCGATCTTTCTTTCGAAAGACGCCAGCTCTGACCAGCCCCTGCTTGGTTTGATGGACATCAAAGTACAGCGCAATGCCTTTGGTCGCCAGGTTGATTTATTTGAGATAGACCTTGAAATTGATGAGTTGATGAAAGCCACTGGTACGGAATATGCCTATCACGCAGTCTTTATCCGTGCTCCGTTGATAGAATCAGTACATGGAAACGCGAAGGTACTTTCTGCTCTTGAAGATGGTCGCATTGTTGCGGCGCAGGAAGGTCATTTGCTTGCCACTTCGTTCCACCCTGAGTTGACAAGTGACACGCGCTTTCATGAGTATTTTATTTCGCTGGCTAGTTAATCCGTCATTGCGAGGAGGGTGCTCTTCCCGACGAAGCAATCTCCAATATTATTATGGGGATTGCTTCGGGCGGAAAACATCGCCCTCGCAATGACGATTAGGTAACAATGACCATACGTCCGCTTGATCTTTTAGACATCCCAATTATTACGCGTTATCGAAACGATGTATTAACTCTCGATAGCGCGCGTGCCCTCACGCGTGGACATCCGCTGGGAGCGATGAGTCTGCTGGCGTATATCAACCCTGCGCGTCATTTGTATGCGGCGATTGTCAACGGCGGCGAATCTGCCTTGCTTGGTGGGGTTATCCATTCGCGCGGAGATACTTTTGCAAAACTGTTATATCTCGCCCCGTCTTCGCGTTTGGATGATCGTCAATTGCCGTGCATTGATCGAACATCTTGCAGCGCAAGCAGGTGAATGGAAAGCCTTTCACGTGATGGCGGAAGTGGATGAGACAAGCGAGGTATTCCCTGCGCTGCGCATGGCTGGCTTCTCTGTTTATGCGTGGCAAAAACTATGGGATGTGAGTCAGCTCGAGAAAACGGAATCAAATTCCAGCGTAGAGTGGAGGCGGGTGCAGGCTGTTGAACTGCCTATGGTGCAAAGTCTTCATTATCAAATTGTGCCGCAGTTGCTGCATCCTGTTGAGCCAGCGCCGAATCGCGTGACTGGCTTTGTTCATTCAGAAAATATGAAATGTTACGCCAGTATTACTTCTGGCATGTATGGCATTGTGCTGACCCCGCTCATTCACCCTGATGAGCATCATGTCAGTGAAAAGATCGCCGCACTTGTTGCAAGCCTGCCAGATCGTAACGGGCGGCGCGTATATTTGAATGTGCGCTCCTATCAAACATGGCTTGAGCCAGTTTTGGAAGACCTCGGCGCATTGGCTTCGCCTCGCCAGGCAGTGATGGTGAAACACCTTGCCCGTTTGGTAAAAGAAGGTCAACTGGCGCGCGCAGTTCCCGCGAATGTAAATGTCCAGCCTTCGCGTATTAGCAGGATGGATGTAGATGAGTAGTTGGTTTGCGTACAAAGATGGTCGAAGTATCGGAAGTGTAGGCGCGGAGGGAGGTGAGATTCTGCGCGACGAAGAGCATGAGGCGGGCGCGCGTGTCACACTTAAACGCGGAACAAGTTATGTTTCTGTCTCTTGCAATGTTTATGGCTGGTTGGATCACACCCGTTTCTTTGGCTCGGTCACAGAAGCACAGCGTGAATATATTTTAATGAAATCTTCCCTGGGGAATATGGTCGAAAATATTTTATTGGCTGGCAAAAGCGATCTCAAAATGTGGGAAGCGATTGCCGAATTTGTCAGGCGGTTTCCATAATGTTGAAAGCACTTATCTTTGATTTTGACGGGCTGATCCTCGATACTGAAACGCCCGAAGTTTTGGTTTGGCAATCTATTTACAAGGAACATGGATTTGAACTGCCTGTCGAGGAATGGGAAAAGACGATAGGCGGATACGGCACCTCGAGTTTTGATGCGGCGGAACATCTTTCGCATCTTTCTCAGGGACGGCTGGATGCTGTTTCTTCGAGAGCTCGCTATCGAAAAAAGTCCGATGAGATCATCCATGCCAGCCCAATTATGCCTGGTGTGGTTTCCATGATCGAACAGGCAAAAGATAGGGGCTTGCAAGTTGCCATCGGCTCCAGTTCTCCGCATTCGTGGGTGGATGCACATGCAAAACGGCTTGGCATCTTTGATTATTTTGATCACATCATTTGCCAGGATGATGTCTCGCCTGGCAGGACAAAGCCCAATCCAGATATATTCTTGAAGGCGCTCGACCAGCTCAACGTCAAGAAGGATGCGGCTGTCGTTTTTGAAGATTCTCCCAATGGCGTGTTAGCCGCACGGCGCGCGGGAATTTTCGTGGTGGGGGTCCCAAATCCGCTGACTGCAAAAATGGGCGTGACGGGTGATCTCACTGTTCCATCTTTGGCCGAGTTATCCCTTCATGAATTAAATGAATATGTGAAAAAAGGGAATGATGTCTTCAACCAGTAAAAAAATTATATTTGCTGCTGGGGCTGTGTTTGTGCTGGCAAGTGGATTATTTTTTACTGCCGATCGAGAATCAGCCGAAGTTTCGGCTCCCTCAACTGTCCCTGCGGACGTTTTGACCACCCCCACGTTTGTACCTTCTCGAATCCCTGAAACAATTTCCATTGCAGATGGTCCGCTTAAAGATGCGATCATCTCTGCCGGTGACTATCTTGTGCGCCAGCAACTTCCAAATGGTGAACTTTCGTATCAAGTGGATTTTATGACTGGGGAGAGAGCCTACTCTCCATCGCATGTACGCTTGATGGCGGGAACTGGCTCGCTTTTTACTGTGTGCACGGTCTCCGGAGATATAAAATATTGTAATGCTGGTGATCTCGCGCTTGAACATTACCTGGAATTGCTTGTAAGTGATCCTGAAAATTTTAAGGGAACATGCCTTTATACAGACGGAACTTGTCAATTAGGCGGCGCCGCGCTGACGGTGGATACCATTTATAAACGCTGGCAGGCCACAGGCGATTTTTTCTTGAAAGACCGTAATCTGCTCAACACTGCAATTGATCTTGGGTATTTCATCGTATCGATGCGAAAGCCTGAGGGTGGGTTTTACCATGCCTTTGACCCTTACTATGGCGGAACAGCCGACCCTAATTTTTATGTAACTTATTCTTCTGGCGAAAGTTTGGTTGCGCTCATGGATCTGTATGAGATGACAGGCAACGAGTTTTGGCTGAAACAGGCGCATGAAGTGAACGCATTTATGACCTCCCAGCCAGTCACGGAAGATCACTGGCACAGTTATGCGCTTGGAAAATTAGCCCGCCTTGATTCTCTGACCAAAGAAGATACAACCTATGCTGAGCAGATCGCAAAGACGATCATCGCCGGGGAAGTCCGTTCGCTGAATCCAAAAAATACCAGTATTTCCACAGCTACAAAAATTGAAGCGCTTGCAGCGCTGGCGCAGGCTTTTTATCTTTCGGGCGCAAAACATAAATGGCTTGACCCCGAAATTCGCACGTTCATTACTTTTGTGCAGGCACGGCAGTTGCCCGATAATAATTGTGACTGGGAAATTTCCAGAGAGATAACAAAAAAATTTGGCGGGGGTATTTTTAGCAGTTGTGATGAAGCGACTATCCGCATTGATGGATTACAAAATTGGATCAATGGCGTCACCGCATATTTGGAATATAGGAGTATGATTAATATTCAGTAATGTCAGTGGCTTGAGCTCCAGGCCTTTTTAGTGAAATAAGGAGATTAATATGAGCGTCGGAAAAGTAAAATGGCAGTCCATTGTTTCAAAATATGCGTATCCTGAAACGTGGCGCAGTTTGTGGCAGGTGTTTAATTCAGTGATTCCCTTCTTTGTGCTGTGGTATTTAGCCTATCGAAGCCTTGAAGTTGGATACTGGCTTACGCTTCTGCTTACCATCCCCGCGGCTGGATTCATGGTGCGGATGTTCATCATCTTCCATGATTGCACTCACGGTTCGTTTTTCAAAACTCCGCTTGCAAACAACCGTCTGGGATTATTGTTGGGTGTGGCAGTATGGACCCCCTATTATGCGTGGAAACATTCACATGCCATCCACCATGCCACCGCCGGTGACCTGGACCGCCGCGGCACCGGCGATGTTTACACCATGACGGTTGAGGAATATCTCGCCGCACCCTGGTATAAAAAATTTGGTTATCGTGTCATGCGAAATCCATTCATACTGTTCACTATTGGCGCGACGATAGTCTTTGCGCTCGTGCATCGTTTTTGGGGTAAAGATGCGGGCAAACGCGAGAAGAACAGTGTGGTGTGGACGAATATTGCCTTGCTGGGATTCGTTGGCTGGACGATCTATCACATCGGCTGGCAGGCTTATTTACTGGTTGAAATTCCCATTATGCTCATGGCGAGTGGTGCGGGCGTGTGGCTTTTCTACGTTCAACACAACTTTGAGCCGACCTATTGGGAACGCCATCAGAATTGGGAATTCTTCAGGGCTGGCATGGACGGCAGTTCATTCTACAAACTTCCCAAGGTCTTGCAGTGGTTCACCGGCAACATTGGTTTTCATCACATTCACCATCTCAGTCCAAAGATCCCCAATTACAAGCTGGAAGAATGTCATAACGAAAATCCGATCTTTCAGATCGAGCCGATTACATTCAGGGATAGCTTAAAGTCGTTGTACTTCCGTCTTTGGGATGAGAAGGAAAAAATGCTGGTAGGGTGGCGCGCAGTAAAAAAATATAAGATGAAGATGCAAATAGATAAGTTATAAACAAAAAAGGATTGGCTGGAATGCCAATCCTTTTTATTCTAAAATCCAGACATCAGGTGTGGAAAATGCCGAAGAGACCGATCAGGCCTGGGCGGGGTGTAATTCGCGAGTCGTTATTCCGTGGTCTACTTGTGCGCGTGCCTGCCTCCGACTATAATTCCGTTCCAATGAAACGCGCCCTCCTCCTATTTCTTCTTTTCTCTTTGATTCTCACCTCCTGTAGTTCTTCCAATAATTCACCCGCTTCTGATTCCCCCGCGAACTATATCGAAAATAAAGGCTCAGATACCATCGTCAATCTCGCGCTGGCATGGGCGGAGAAATATCAAAGCGACCACCCCAATGTCAGCATATCAGTGACAGGCGGAGGGTCGGGTACGGGAATCGCATCACTGGTCAATGGCACGGTGGATATAGCCAATGCATCGCGCGAGATCAAGGATGAAGAAGTCGCTGAGGCGTTATCAAATGGAGTTAAGCCCGTTGAACATATCATCGCGCGCGACGCCATTGCCGTCATTGTGAATCCAGAAAATCCTGTAAATGAATTAACGCTTCAACAAATCTCGGATATCTACAGCGGCAAATATTCGAACTGGCTGGAAGTGGGTGGAGAAGACCGTCCGATTGTGCGCTTATCGCGTGAGACAAATTCGGGCACACATGTTTATTTTCTGGAAACAGTATTGCGTTTGGGAGATAAGGAAAATAAAACATTATTTTCAATGGATACGTTATTACTTCCATCGTCCGAGGGAATCATTTCAGAAGTGCGCGACAACCCGAATGCCATCGGTTATGACGGGCTTGGCTATGTGCCGGATGATCTGAAGATGATCGCCATTGCAAAGGAAGAAGGCGGCGCGTACGTTCTGCCTTCCATCGATACAGTGAATGATAAATCTTATGCCATTGCGCGTGATCTTTATATGTACACAGACGGCGAACCAAGAGCTGTCATCAAGGAATATCTTGATTGGATACTTACTGATGAAGCACAATTGATCGTTGCTGATCAGGGCTTTGTGCCTGTACTAAAAATAAATAAATAAAGGTAGGTGCACTGCGCTGCCGTGTACCTACAAGGTGAATTATGGAAAAATCCCTATCATGGCGTGAATTTGTTATTACCAGATTGATTCAAGGTTCTGGTTATTCTGCCATCCTATTTGTTGCGCTTATCTTTTTCTTCCTTCTGCGCGAAGGATTGCCCACGCTTCGTGAAGTGGATATATCTTCACTTCTCAACGTCCGCTGGTATCCCATCGAAAGCTATTATGGCATTTTACCGCTCATCACGGGTACGCTGATCGTAACCGTTGGCGCGACTCTCATCGCAGTGCCATTTGGAATTGGCACAGCCGTTTATATCTCAGAGGTCGCGCCGCGTTGGATGCGTGAAATTTTAAAGCCAATCGTGGAACTGCTTGGCGGACTTCCCTCCGTGGTATTGGGGTTTCTTGGAATCCTTGTGATGGTCCCATATATCCGCCTCTTTATGAACCTGCCAACTGGTCTGACCGCCTTTACAGGGTCTCTGCTTTTGGGTGCGATCGCAGTGCCAACAGTTGTGACGGTGGCTGAGGACGCTCTTGATTCTGTCCCGCGCGCATATCGTGAAGGCGCATTGGCATTAGGCGCAACCCCCTGGCAGACTATCTGGCGTGTGACATTACCTGCCGCGAAATCTGGTGTGTTGACTGGCGTCATGCTTGGCGTAGGTCGCGCCATCGGCGAAACCATGGCTGTGATGATGGTGACAGGCAATGCGCCAGTGATGTCGCTTAGACTTAACAGCCTCTTCTCCCCAGCCCGCACAATGACCGCGACAATTGCCGCTGAAATGGGAGAAGTTGCAAATGGAAGCACCCATTACCATGTTTTGTTCTTTATCGGCATGATTTTGTTCATCATCTCGATGCTCGTAAACATCATTGCATCGTCTGTTCTTTTCCGCTCCAAGAAACGGGCAGAGAGGATATTATCATAATGGTGACAAAATTTCTCTCCCGTAACCGCTACACGGTCCAACGGATCGGTTTTGCAGTTATCACCCTGGTGGCAATTCTCACAGTCCTGCCGATCATTGGCACGATCGTCTATATTTTCGTCAAAGGTATCTCTGCCATTTCAGTTGAATTCCTGACCGGCTTTCCCTCTAATGGCATGCGTGAAGGTGGGATTTTTCCTGCCATTGTCGGTACATTTTTCCTCACCATCGGTACGGCTATTTTTTCAGTACCTTTGGGAATTGCCGCCGCCGTTTATCTCTCAGAATATGCAAGCAATAATAAGTGGACAAGACTTATCCGCCTGGCAATTGTCAATCTCGCAGGTATTCCCTCAGTTGTTTATGGGTTGTTTGGATTGGGATTGTTTGTCCTGTTCCTGCAATTTGGAACGTCCATTCTCGCCGCGTCATTGACGCTTTCGATCATGACCCTGCCTGTCATCATCAGCACATCAGAAGAAGCGTTGCGTGCCGTTCCGCAAGCCTTCCGCACAGTGAGCGTCTCCCTCGGCGCAACGCGCTGGCAGACGATCAGCCGTATTATTTTGAAGGAAGCCAAGCCAGGAATTCTGACAGGAGTCATTCTTGGCTTGGAACGCGCCGCAGGTGAAACGGCTCCCATCCTTTTTACAGGCGCGGCATTCTTCCTTCCACAACTGCCACAATCTCCATTTGATGCGACCATGGCTTTGCCATATCACCTGTTTGTCATTTCCACACAAGTGCCTGAAATGCCGATCGAAATCCAATATGGGACAGCGTTGGTGTTGCTGGTCTTTGTATTAACCATGAATATTATCGCGACTGTCATCCGTTCGCGAGCGAGAGCAAAACGACAATGGTAGATAAAATCATCATCGAAAATCTTTCCCTCCAATACGCTGACGGTACTGAGTCACTGCGGGATGTCAGCATGGGAATCCGTCAGAACGCTGTGACAGTTTTATTCGGTCCAGCGGGAGGCGGAAAATCCACTTTGCTGCGCTGTCTTAATCGCCTTAATGATCTGACCGAGATCAAAGTCAGCACAGGGCGGATCCTGATCGACGGCGAAAATATCCTCGACCTGAAGACGGATGTCATCGCGCTGCGCCGCAAGGTTGGCATGGTCTTTGCGCGTCCTGTTCCCCTGCCGATGAGCATTCGCGAAAACATAACGTATGCGCTGGAACTCGCGGGCGTGAAACGAAGATCAAAATTAGATGAAGCCGTGGAACGCAGTTTAAAACTCGCCGCTATTTGGGATGAAGTGAAGGATCGTTTGGATGAACCCGCCATTGCGCTTTCTGGCGGACAGCAGCAGCGTGTTTGTCTTGCGCGTGTGATCGCTTTGCAACCTGAAGTTATTTTGCTGGATGAACCCACTTCAGGCCTTGACCCGATCTCAACAGGCAAAGTGGAAGCTGCCTTGCAGGAGTTGAAAAAGGAATACACGGTCATTCTTGTGCCGCATTCAGTTCAACAAGCCGCACGCACAGCAGATTACGCCGCGTTCTTCCTGACGGGCGAGTTAATAGAATATTCCGAAGGCAAGGAAATATTTACCACGCCGAAACAAAAAAAGACGGAAGATTACATCATGGGAAGGTTTGGGTAAAAGAATATCGCCATGAAAATCGCTTTGATATTCTTTTTCGCAGTCCTCAGTGAAGTGATCGCAACCACTGCCTTGAAATTTTCAGAAGGATTTACAAAAGTTATCCCCAGCCTGGTTGTTGTGGCTGGATATGGTTTATCTTTCTATCTGCTCTCGCTCAGTTTGAAGGTTATCCCCCTTGGAACAGCATACGCGCTCTGGTCGGGTATTGGAATTATTCTGACGGTACTTATTGGGATACTATTCTGGCGGGAACAAATAGATTGGGCGCGCGGTATTGGTATTATGCTTATCCTTATCGGTATTTTGGTCATCAACCTGTTTTCAACATCAACAGCCCATTAAATTAACGTATTTTGAAAAACAAAAAGTCGGAACCTAAAAGTCCCGACTTTTTGTTTTATTTCACCGCAACCAATTCCACATCAAAAACGAGTGTGGCGTTGGGGGAATGACACCGCTTGCGCCGCGTTCTCCGTAGGCGAGTTCTGGCGGGATCGTGAGCTGTGCTTTGCCGCCGACTTTCATCAGGGCAATGCCTTCGTCCCAGCCTTTGATGACCTGTCCCACGCCCAGCCGAAAGGTGAGTGGATCGCCGCGCGATATAGAACTGTCAAAGACTTTGCCATCCTGAAATTTACCCGTGTAATGAACGCTGACAGTTTTTCCTGCCGCTGCCTGCGTGCCTGTGCCTGCTTCTACTTCTACGTAATCTAATCCGCTTGTTGTTTTCATATTTTCTCCATTTTGAATATTGGGTTTAAGAAATATATTTTACCCGTTTATGCTCGGCAACAAAAAAGCCGAGATTTGCATCCCGACTTTTTTATTTACGTTGGTTTTGCGAATTCTTTTACGGAGTTGCTGTTGCTGCTGGTTCGGGAGTTGGAGCAACGAAAAGCGCTGCGGCTTCGTCCGCTGTTTGCGGCATTCCGTTCATGATCCAGCGCATGAATACGTCTATTACATCGGGTTTGAGTGCTTTGCTGGGCGGCATGACACCGATCAATTCTTCATCAGGTTTCTCGGGATCCATGATGGCGTGTTCCTGAATGACTTGCAAGAGGTAGCTATTCTCGTCGCCTGCGATGATGTTGTTATCGACATTATCGCCTGTAGTGAGGATTTCCTGATACGAAGTCATCAGGAAATTGTTGTTTTCCTTGCCGTCGCGGTGACAGGAGACACAATAGCGTTTGGCAATCGGCTGGATATGCACGTCATACGAAGGCACTTCGCCATCTGCCAGGGCAGGGAAGAGCGGTTTGATCTCGGGCGCTTCAAAACGGTCATCCCACATGTAGCGCATGAAGATGGTCATGTAGTCAATTTCGCTCTTTGAAAGCTCGCCGCCGTAGGCTTTGCCAAAGGGAGTCATGCCTGCGTTGGGTCGTCCGTATGCGATGACTTCGTACATGGCTGAGTCGGTGATGGTGTAGAGCACATCCTTGCTGTTGATGGGTGTGATCTCTTTGCCCTCCAGTCCTTCCACGCCTTCGATAACCGCAACGGAGCCATCGTCACCGTGACATTCTGTGCAGTGGATGGAGTACAGATCCTGCCCCACTGTGATCTGGTCAACGAGCGTGGTTGCGACTATTGTCTCTTCAACGGCTGGCTTGGGATACAGGGCTAAAACTGCCCCTGAGAAAATGATCATTGAAACACAAGCCACAACCGTCGTCCAGATCATGACGCGGGTTGATGTCCCCTTAAAGACGAAGGACATCAGGAGCAATGCGATGATCGCCACTGTGGGGATGATCAATCCTGCGATGGCTTGCAGTATTCCCAGAAATTTTGATCCGTCTGCGGTTACTGTTGGAATTTCTGACATAAAACTGAGAAGCACACTGCCTACTACCATAATGGCCATGATGGAAATTGGCAAAACACGCTTCCCATAGTATCGGTTTGGAGATTTGTCAATGAAGGGCAGGAATGTCAGGAGGCCTATTGCGATTCCGGGAATGGCGATCGTGGCGATCCACTCAATTTTGCCTAGTGTGGGAATTTGCCCATAAATGGCTAGAAATTTGAAAATGAACAGGAAGTACCATTCCGGGCGGGGAATGTAGGAGGTGTCGCTTGGGTCTGCTTTAGGTTCGGCGGCGACGCCGACAAAGGTTGCGAGCAGGATCAATAGAACAAAGATGCCCAATGAAACGATCAGGTCTCTGTAGATGCTATCGGGCCAGAAGCGTTCACCTTTGCTGAGTTCGCGTTCGTAGCGTTCGTTGATTTTCTTTTTGGTCTCGTCGTCCATAATGCGTTCCTTTGTCCAGGAAGTTCATGAAGAAGCTTAAGGAAGGATGCTTAATCCTCTTTGGTCGGGAAAGCGGATTTACCGTGTTTCATGATCAGGTATATGTGAATTCCCATGAACCCAGCCAATACGGCGGGGAGTAACCAAATGTGTGCGGAAAAGAAGCGTTGCAAGGTGAGTGCGCTTAGGTCGGGGCCGCCGCGCAGGGCTTTGAGGATAAATTCGCCGACGAAAGGAACGCTGCCTGCAATTTGTGTGCCGACGGTGGTTGCCCAATATGCTTTTTGATTCCAGGGGAGCAGGTAGCCTGTGAAGCCCATGCCCAGGGTGGCGAGCAACAAGCCGATGCCGATCAGCCATGTCAGTTCGCGTGGAAATTTGAATGAAGCGGTAACAAACACCCGCAACATGTGGACAAAGACTACGATCACCATCAACGTTGCGCCCCAATGATGGATGCCGCGAATCAACCAGCCAAACGCCACGCCTTCCATAATGTATTGGATGGAATCATAGGCATGGTCTGGGGAGGGTGTGTAATAGACGGTAAGAAAGATGCCTGTTAATCCCTGCATAACAAAAAGGAACATGCTGGCTGAGCCAAGTGTATTCCACCAATTGCCCTTTGGTTCGGGGCGGTCTAGCAGGGTGGTGTACAGGTCGTTCAAGCCAAGTCGTTCATCAAGCCATTCGTAAACTTTTTTCCACATGATTAACCTGCCTTGGAAAGTATCTCGACATTGCCGTCTTCAGTTACACGGTATACTTGTAAATTCATCCAACGGGCGGGGTGGAGGGCCGTCTAGGACTTCGCCTTCGATGCCGAATTTTGCGTCGTGGCAGGGGCAAAGATATGCCTGGGCTTCTTCGCTCCAATTCACAGTGCAGGAAAGATGCGTACAGCGGCTATTCAGGATCAGCAGGTCTTTCGGATCATCTGACCTGCGAAGCGCATATCCGCCAAACGAGCTTGAAGTGCGCTCCCAGCCATTGACTTGCACGCGTGTGAACGAAAATGGGTATGGAATACCGATCTGCATATCTTCAAATTTGCCGATCGAGACCCACATATCCTTTCCACCTTCGCTCAGTGCAGGGTCTATCAAATAAGAGATTGTCGGCAAGCCAATTGCCACTGCAATCACTCCGCCTACGATTCCTGTTGTGACTTTTATAAAATCACGGCGGGAAATTTCATTCGAACCAGACATGTATGCCTCCTGGAAATTTTACATTCGTCCTTGTGCCTTTGGCAGCATTTAAAGGACGTAATTTACTTTTCCTTCATGCAAAATTGCCCTTTCGCTTTGTTACTCGCTGGCGCTTGTCACTCCGCTTAGGGCAGAAAAAAATTCTAACAGGTAATCCAATTTGGATTATAAAGGTCTTTGTCCACTTTATTATAGGATAGCTGAAACGAAATAAGCAGGATGATTGTCACTTTCTTGTCGCAGTCGTGTATGTGATAATCGCCCTGCTTGGGTCGTTTTTGTCTTTTCCATGCGGTGCAATGGTGTTTGCTCCTCAGGAAACCTCCTTTCTTTTGCCATTCCAAAGTTAAAAGAGTAAAATTCATCTTTCGAGTTATAAAGTTTTATCAGCGCATCTGTTTTTGATATGGTAAATACCGGGCGATTTTAGATAATTTCCCGACTCAATTTTTTCGAGGAGGCATAGATGGGCCTAAATAGAAATGTCAGCCTGTTGACAGGCTTGCGATATAAAGGACAGGGTCCAATGTTGACGTACGTCCTGCATCGCATTGGGGGACTGGGTATGGCGATCTTCATTTCCGTACATATTCTGGCGTCGTTCCTGGGTGGAGATGTCGGGGCTTTCTTGAATACCGTTTACGAAAACTGGATGTTCCAGATTTTCATTTTCTTTTGCGCCCTGTTTCACGCCATCAATGGCTTGCGGATCACCATCCTCGACCTGTTTCCAAAATTGATCGAACATCACCGCGAAGCCATTTGGATCGAGTGGGCGGTTTTCCTGCCTGTCTATGGCATTGCCGTTTTGGCGATCATCAGCACTGCGTTGGGAGGATAACATGAGCAAATCCAAATCAAGAAATTTAACTCTTTCCCAGCGCGGTATGAATTTTGAAACGTTGATGTGGTTGTTCACGCGTCTTTCCGCATTGGCCATGTATGCGTTGATCCTCTTTGGGCTGATGGGCGCGCTGTATATGGGTGCGCGCAACCAGATGAATTTTGCTGATGTAATGCGCTGGGCTTTCATGCCGAATGTGACGCATGTGCAGAGCACCGATCTCCAGGACCTTGTGCCATGGGCTTCAATTTTCTGGAAGTTAACGGCTATCGCCCTTGTTTTGGTTGCTACGGCGCATGGTGTGCATGGACTGGTTGTCATTGCGGATGATTACATTTTAGGCTCGGGTGCGCGGAAGATCGTCCGCCTGTTGAGCATTGTATTCATGCTGTCAATGATGGGCATTGGCTCGTATATTATCTGGACTTCGTAAATTATCTACCCGTATCACAAAGCAAAATCTAAAAGCCTTTGTGATACTTTGTGGTAAAGGATATTCTCAGGAGTAATTCATGGCAAAAGTTCATCAATTTGACGTAATCGTTGTCGGTGCGGGCGGAGCGGGCCTGATGGCTGGTTTGTACGCATCCAGGACGGCGAAGACTGCGGTTATCAGCAAGTTATATCCCACGCGCTCCCACACGGGTGCGGCACAGGGGGGTATTGCAGCGGCGCTTGGCAACATCGAGGGAGACAATCCCGACTGGCATACGTATGATACGGTCAAAGGCTCAGACTACCTCGGCGATCAGGATGCCATTGAGTTCATGTGCCATGAAGCCCCACAAGCGGTGCTTGAATTGGAGCACATGGGCTTGCCCTTTGACAGGACACCCGATGGCAAAATTTCCCAGCGTCCGTTTGGCGGGCACACTAATAACGAAACTGGCAAACCTGTGAGAAGGGCCGCACATGCCGCAGACCGCACGGGTCATATGATCCTGCAAACGTTGTATCAACAATGTATTAAGAACAAGGTTAACTTCTTTGATGAATATCAAGTGCTTGATTTCATCATGGTGAATGGGAAAGCTGCGGGCGTTGTTGCCGTTGAACTCTCCACGGGCGAACTGCATACCATCCATGCGAAAGCTGTCATCTTTGCCACGGGCGGACATGGGCGCATCTTTGAAGTCACATCCAATGCCTACGCCTATACAGGCGATGGTGCGGCGATCTTGTTGCGTCATGGCATTCCGTTGGAGGATATGGAATTCTTCCAATTCCATCCGACGGGTATTTATAAACTTGGCATTCTCATAACCGAAGGCGTACGCGGCGAAGGCGGTGTGCTGATCAACGGCAAGGGCGAACGCTTCATGCCCAAATATGCGCCGACCATCAAAGATCTGGCTTCACGCGACGTTGTATCGCGCGCGATCTATACTGAGATCAAAGAAGGACGCGGCGTTGACGGCAAGAACTTTGTCTATTTGGATATTCGGCCTGAGACCGTGAATAGAATTGCGGCGGAAGATGGACGCTTAAATCCTGATGGCTCCAAATATAATTTGACTGCCGAGCAGGTTCTCGCGAAACTGCCCGACATTATTGATTTCTGCCGCGTGTATCTTGGCGTTGACCCTGTTACACAGATGATGCCGATCCAGCCGACGGCGCATTACACGATGGGCGGTATCCCAACCAATAAGTTCGGTGAAGTTGTGATTGACGATAAGAACACGGTTCTGCCTGGACTTTATGCGGCGGGAGAATGTGCCTGCGTTTCCGTGCATGGCGGCAACCGCCTGGGATGCAATTCCCTGCTTGACCTGGTGGTCTTCGGCAAATATGCGGGACTAAAAGCGGCGGAGTATGCGAATCAGGCTGAGTTTGAGAAACTGCCCGACGAAGCAGAAGCAGGCTCGAGGTCGCAGTTTGAAGCGTTGAAGAATGGATCGGGCAAGGAGAACGTCTTCAAATTATCCACCGAGTTGAAGAAGGTCATGTTCGCAGATGTCGGCATTTATCGAAATGAAAAAGATATGCTGTCTGCGCTGGAAAAGGTGCGAGAGTTGAAGGCGCGTTTCAAAGATGTGACCGTGACCGATACCGGTAAAATTTTCAACACGGAATTGTTGAATGCCTGGGAGCTTGGCAACCTGCTTGAAATAGCGGAAGTGATCGCGATGAGTGCCGCCAACCGTAAAGAGTCGCGCGGCGGGCATTCACGCGAAGATTTCCCCGACCGCGATGATGCGAACTGGCTCAAGCACACTTTGATCTGGAACAAGAACGGCAAACTTGAAATTGGCTACAAACCTGTAGTGATCACCAAACATCAACCCAAGGCGCGAGTTTATTAATAGAGGCGAGCATGGAAATCACAATCAAAATTTTCCGATACAATCCCGAGAAGGATAAACGCGGTCATTACGAGACTTACAAACTCGAGGGTGACGAGAATGATCGTGTGCTGGATGTGCTTGAATATGTCAAAGGCATGGAGGATGGAACGTTATCCTTCCGTCGTTCATGTGCGCATGGCGTGTGCGGCTCGGATGCGATCCGCATTAATGGGCGCAATATGCTGGCGTGTAAAACTTTGGTGCGCGATGTAGGCGCGAATATTACGGTGGAGCCAGTGCTGGGCTTGAAGATCGTCAAGGATCTGATCGTGGATATGGAGCCGTTCTTTGATAACTACAAGAAGGTGCTTCCATATTTCATAAATGATTCCCCGCTTCCTGAGAATGGACGCGAGCGATTACAAAGCCCCGAAGACCGCGCCCGTTTTGATGAGACGACAAAATGCATCCTTTGTGCGTGTTGTACCACTTCCTGTCCGTCTTACTGGGCGAACGGCGAATATTATGGCCCCGCCGCAATTGTGACCGCCCATCGCTTTATCTTTGATAGCCGCGACGAAGCTGCTGACCTGCGCTTGCAGATCATGGGTGAGACAGACGGTACGGCGCGCTGTCACACGGCTTATAACTGCACTGAAGCTTGTCCGCGTGATATTAAGATCACGAAGGCTATCGGTGAAGTGAAGATGGCAATGGTGACGGGGAAGTTGAAGTAAGGTTGATGAAAGTATGAAGTGAAAAGTAAGAAGTCAGACCGTATCCTGCAGGATGCGGTCTGTTTTTTGCTTGTATAATTAATTCGTGAAATCATTCCTTGACCGATTCATTCTCGCTGTTCCCCGCTTATACATCAAACAATTTCCGTATGCGTGGATCTTTTTCATCGCACTGTGGACATGGCCCCCAAATCTTTCACTTATCTTTCCATTGATCATTCTGGTCGGACTGTTGATGCTGCAATGGCAATATTCTGCGTGGGTATCGACCATGCGGAATGAATATGCTCCCAATGGTGGAAAATTCTATGTTGACCGTCCACCTGTCCCAATTCAAAGGGCTGTGCGGAATATTTTGATACTGCTCGTAGTGGCTGGTATCGTGGCTTTTTTTCTGAACAGACAAATTGGATTAACTGTCTGGCAGATATTCCTGATCATTGTGGGCTTTTCGCTTCTTTATCGAAATTCTACATTTTTTGGAGCACCCACAACCTATATCATCACAGCCAGTGGTATCGCAATCCATTTTGCCCCGGGTCACCTTGATTACCGCCTGTTCCTTAAATTCAGCGAGATTAGCCGCATCGAAAGATGTGGCTTCCAAAAGGACAAAGGCTGGGACTGTTTTGCCCGTGTGCCATCAGATGATGGTTTGCTCATCCTTCCCAAAAACCCAAAAGGACTGACAAAACGGATAGAGAAATTATTCATTGTCCCGATGGATATTGATAAGTTCCTGGCGCAATTACCTCATGGTATGACAGATAGCCTAAGTCACTAAAAGAAGCACCAGTCCGATCAAAGCAGGCAAAGCCTGAATATAAAATATCCGCTTGCTGACCGTAAACGCTCCAAAAATTCCTGCAATGATCACACAACTCAGGAAGAATATCTTCACCGAATCATCTGCAAAGAGTCCCCAGACCAGACCTGCCGCGAGGAATCCATTGTACAAACCCTGATTTGCTGCCAGCGTCCTGGATTGTGCCGCAAATTCCGCAGTGGTATGGAAGGATTTTCGACCTGCGGGTTTTTCCCATAGAAACATTTCAAGTACGAGAAAGTAGATATGTAAAAGCGCTACGATACCGATAATAATGTTTACAACGATATTCATTTTATTCTCCTCATACAATAAAGTGGTCTGAGCCATGTGTTCGCTTTGCACGATGATACACTACAAAAATAAAAGTCGGAACCAAATCGGCTCCGACTTTTTACTTGTTACTTTTTACTCTTTTTTATCCCATCCAATTGATGATCGCATCGCCAAACTCGGAGCATTTGATCTCTTTTGCGCCGTCCATCAGGCGGGCGAAATCGTAGGTGACGGTCTTGGCGGCGACTGCGCCTTCCATGCCCTTCACGATCAAGTCGGCGGCTTCACCCCAGCCCAGGTAGCGGAGCATCATCTCGCCGGAGAGGATGACCGAGCCGGGGTTGACCTTGTCCAGGTCGGCGTATTTCGGCGCGGTGCCGTGCGTGGCTTCGAAGATGGCATGCCCGGTCTCGTAGTTGATATTTGCGCCCGGGGCGATGCCAATCCCGCCTACCTGAGCCGCGATCGCATCCGAAATATAATCACCATTCAGGTTCATGGTGGCGATCACATCATAATCACGCGGTCGAATGAGCACGAATTGCAGAGACACATCGGCAATTGAATCCTTGATTAACAGTTTTTTCTTCCATTGCCCATTGCCATGTGTATCCCATATTTTCATGGCTTCTTCCACTTCCTGCTTTATGTCATTTTGCTGGGCAGGGCTCATCATGTCAAAGCCGGGGTCGATCATCTTGGCGTTTTCTTCCACGCTTAGATCTGGGTTGGCTTCCTTGTTGCCCAGGATCCAACTCTCGCGTTCGGTAACGATCTGGTCGCGGAATTCACGTTTGGCCAGGATGTAGCCCCAATCCTTGAATGCGCCCTCCGTGTATTTCATGATATTGCCCTTGTGGACGAGATTTATATTCTTGCGTTTGTTCTCCAGCGCCCACTTGATCGTAGCGCGGACGAGGCGCTCGGTACCTTCGACTGAGATGGGCTTGACACCAATGGCTGCTGTATTGGGGAAACGAATCTTGGCGTAATCCTTGGGGAAGTTCTCCTTATATAACTCCATAAATTTTTTATTTCCCTCTGTGCCATAAGGGTGCTCAAGTCCGGTATAGATATCTTCTGTGTTTTCACGGAAAACCACCATGCTCACGTATTCGGGATGTTTCATGGGTGAGGGGACGCCATTGAAATAGCGGATCGGTCGCATGCAGACGTACAGGTCAAGTAGTTGACGCAGCGCAACGTTCAGGGAGCGGATGCCGCCTCCGATGGGCGTTGTGAGTGGGCCTTTGATCCCGACCAGGAATTCCTTGAAAGCTTTCTCGGTTTCATCTGGAAGCCAGGAATTGAACATCTTGAAAGATTTCTCGCCTGCATAAACTTCCATCCAGTGGATCTTGCGTTTGCCGCCGTAGGCTTTCTCCACTGCGGCTTCGATCACGCGCACCGAAGCACGCCAGATATCGCGTCCCGTTCCGTCGCCTTCCACGTATGGGATGATCGGATTATTGGGAACGTTAAGTTTCCCGTTTTCAATAGTGATCTTCGCCCCGCCCTCTGGGACTTTTACATTTGTGTATGTCATCTGACTTTCTCCTTTGGCTTGTTTTGATGGATTATAACAGTGGAGCTTTCCTATTTCGGATGAAAAACAGTAGATGATGAAAACATAGTAATTGCTTCGCGTCAGGGCAAAAGCATAAGCAAATGCCTTTCGAAACAGAACCAGCTTCCGTTGTTGCGTGAAGCGTTGTCATTAATACGACATACCGTCAAAAAAATCGCGTGAAAATCCCTTGACTCACGCCCCGCGCGTGCGTATAATCCATCAGTTGGATATAAATCCCAGTACACACAGCAAGCGTTTGAGGAAATCTCCTCAAAACGCTTGCCTTTGTTTGTCTCTGCGTTAAGCCGACTACGCGCTATGCAGGGAAATGTTGGATGGAATTTTATTTTTTGAGGAGAGTACCCAGTGGAAACTAAGGGACTGACCGCACTCCGTATCAGCCTTGCCTCACCACAGACGATCATGTCATGGTCGTATGGCGAGGTGCTAAAACCCGAAACGATCAACTATCGCCGCTTGCGGCCAGAGAAGGACGGATTATTCTGTGAGGCCATTTTTGGCCCCACCCGTGACTGGCAGTGTTATTGCGGAAAATATAAGAACCCGCGTTACAAGGGTATCACCTGCGATAAATGCGGTGTGGAAGTTACCCGTTCAGCGGTCCGCCGTGAGCGCATGGGGCACATCACACTTGCCACGCCAGTTGCGCATATTTGGTACACGCGCCGCATCCCATCTCAAATGGGCATGCTGCTCGATGTCTCACGCCGCAATTTGGACCGTGTTCTATACTTCGCTCAATACATTGTCACTTACGTTGACGAAGAAGCGCGCAAGAAAGCATTGCAGCGTTTGGAAGATGAAATCTCTGTTTCTGAACGCGAGCAAGCCGCGACCGTAAATGCCCAGATCGCCGAGATCAAACAAAGGCGCGACCACAAGATCGCCGAACTCAAGCAAAAACAAGCCGTGCTCGAACAGGGCTACGATGAAGGCATTGCCGAGCAGATGGAACCCATCATCAAAGAAGGTCAGAAGCTCGAGAAGCTTCTCCAGGATCAGATGGGCGAGCCTGCCAAGAAAGCCATTGTCTTCGAGTTGACTGGCGAGAATATTCTTGACGCTGGCGATAAAGTCAACAACAAGCACATTGTGCATGTTCAAAAGAGTGTTGCGAAGAAAATAGAAGTTCTTGAAGCTGAGTTGAAGGATAGAAAGCAGCACGAACTGGAAGCGCTTAAGTCCCAGTCTGCAACCTTCAAAGCGCAAGCGGATCAGGAAATGGAAGCCTTGCGCGGCGAGTTGGAGAATGACAGCACCGCTTCATCGAATAACTCCTCGCGCCTGCGTGATGAACTGTTGGAGCTTCGTCCCTTTACATTCCTGAGCGAAATCCGCTATCGTGAACTCAAACAACGTTGGGGACAGGTCTTCCGCGCCGACATGGGCGCCGAGGCTTTCTTCGACATTCTCGAACGCCTTGACCTTGACCGACTTTCAGAGGAACTCTGGCACGAGGTCCGCACCACCAAGAGCAAGCAGAAGCGCAAGAAATCCACCACCCGTTTGAAGGTCGTGGAAGCCTTCCGCCGCTCTGGTAACAGCCCCGCGTGGATGATCCTCACCGTTCTTCCGGTCATCCCTCCAGACCTGCGCCCGATGGTGCAGTTGGATGGCGGTCGCTTTGCGACATCCGATCTTAATGATCTTTATCGCCGTGTGATCAACCGCAATAACCGCTTGAAGAGATTGCTCGAACTCGGCGCGCCGGATGTCATCATCCGCAATGAGAAGCGCATGTTGCAGGAAGCTGTTGACAGTTTGATCGATAACAGCCAGCGCGGCAAAGCTCTTTCCCGCCGTGGACGCCGCGAACTCAAATCCTTGAGCGACATGCTCAAAGGCAAGAAGGGACGTTTCCGCCGCAACTTGCTCGGCAAGCGCGTGGATTATTCCGGCCGTTCCGTGATCGTGGTTGGACCGAAGTTGAAACTTAATCAATGCGGTCTGCCCAAGAGCATGGCGCTCGAGCTGTATCGTCCGTTCGTGATCGCCCGACTTGTACAAAATAATTACGCGGCAAATGTCAAAGGTGCGCGCCGCTTGATCGAGCGCAACAGGCCCGAGGTCTGGGAAGCTCTCGAAGGTGTCATCGGTGACCGCCCTGTGATGCTCAACCGTGCGCCTACTTTGCATCGTCTTGGTATCCAGGCGTTTGAGCCGATCCTCATCGAAGGTTCAGCAATTCAATTGCATCCGCTCGTTACCACCGCTTTCAACGCGGACTTTGACGGCGATCAAATGGCTGTCCATGTCCCGCTTTCGCAAAAGGCTGTAGCAGAAGCGCGTGATCTCATGCTCGCTTCCAGGAACTTGCTCAAGCCTGCTGATGGTGAACCGATCATTTCACCGTCCAAGGATATGGTGCTTGGCGTGTATTACCTGACCATGTCACAGAAAGCAGTTCACCGTGGTGATGACCGCGCTTTTGCGGATATTGATGAAGTGGAACTCGCGTACGCGCTAAATCAGGTTGAAATTCACGCGGAGATTAAATTCCGCACGAAGACCTGGTACGACGACAAGGGTGATCGCCTGCCCGAACCTGAAATTCGTATCATCAATACAACCGTTGGCCGCGTGCTTTTCAACCGCGTTTTGCCTGAACAAGTTCAGTTTATGAACGAGAAACTTGATAAAGGCGGCGTGAAAGATTTGATCGCTGAAGTATACGAACTTTGCGGACAGGAAGTTACGACCGAAGTAGCTGATGCAGTGAAGAGCATTGGCTTTGAGTATGCGACGAAATCCGGCGTCACGCTGGCCGTTGCAGATATTTCCATTCCACCCGAGCGCAAAGGCATTATTGAAGATGCGCTCAAACAAGTGGAAGTTGTACTGCGCGATTTCCGCCGTGGCTTGCTCACTGAGCAGGAAAAGAATGAACGTGAGATCCAAATTTGGCAGGCGACCACCGAAATCGTCGGTCATGCTGTAAGAAAACACATGGATCCCGATGGCAATCTTTCGATCATGGCAACCTCCGGCGCGACCAAGGGTGGTTTTTCCACCATCTCGCAGTTGGCTGGTATGCGCGGTTTGATGGCTGATCCTTCGGGACGTATCATCCCGATGCCGATCCGTTCCAACTTCCGCGAGGGACTCACAGCGCAGGAATACTTCATTTCCACGCATGGCGCTCGCAAGGGTCTTGCCGATACAGCCCTCCGCACGGCGGATGCGGGTTATCTGACCCGCCGCCTGGTGGATATTGCCCAGGACATCATCATCAACGAATACGACTGCGGCACACACGAAGGCTTGTGGATCCGCAAAGCAGACGATGTTGCTGGTCAATCCATTATGAGCCGCATTTATAGCCGCCTTGCCGTTGAGCGTGTGCTTGACCCCAAGACAGGCGAAGTGCTTGCTGAATACAACGATGTTATCACCCATGATCTGGCACGCAAGATCGCCAATGCGGGTGTGACCGAAATGAAAGTCCGTTCGCCGATGACCTGCGAACTCTCGCATGGCATCTGCTCAAAATGCTACGGAATTGACCTTGGCCGCGGCGAGATCGTTGAACTTGGCGCCGCAGTAGGTATCGTGGCAGCCCAGTCCATTGGTGAGCCTGGCACACAGTTGACGCTCCGCACATTCCACACAGGCGGTGTGGCTTCATCTGGAGCCGCAGACATTACAACAGGTCTGCCGCGCGTGGAAGAAATTTTTGAAGCCCGCAAGATGCCGAAGGGCGAAGCTGTTGTGGCTGAGATCGCCGGTGTGGTGAAGATCATGCAGTCTGAGAAATATACAGATATGCGTGAAGTCCACATTGAATATGCGGAAATGATCCATGATGAATATGTGCTTCCTGAAGATTGGAAGTTCGTAGCCAAGGATGAATCTGAGGTGCAGGTTGGTGACATCCTCGCCACCAAGGAAAAAGCCACCATCACTGCCCAGCATGGCGGACGTGTTGCCGTGGAAAAGAAAGACCGCAAGGTCATTGTCTCCTACGAACAGCGCGAAGAGACCATCGAAGACATCCCAACCTCCTCCCGCTTGCTCGTCAAAGACGGCGCGCATGTGGAAGCTGGACAGGCGCTTACTGAAGGCTCGCTCAACCCGCACCGTGTTCTGAAAATTCAAGGACGCGACGCCTGCCAGATGTACCTGATGACCGAAGTGCAGAAGGTCTATCGCTCACAAGGTCAGAACATCCACGACAAGCACTTTGAAGTCATCATCCGCAAGATGTTGAGCAAGGTGCAGGTCACACGCCCCGGCGATACCAAGTACCTGCCCGGTGACGCAGTGGATCGCCTTGAGATCCGCAAGATCAACGAAGCCCTGTTGGCCGAAGGCAAGCAAGCCGCACGCTCTCAGGAAGTATTGCTCGGTGTCACCAAGGCATCTCTCAGCACCAACTCGTTCCTCTCAGCCTCCTCGTTCCAGCACACCATCAAAGTGCTGGCAAGCGCGGCAATCGGCTCCACAACCGACCCGCTCTTTGGCTTGAAAGAGAACGTGATCATCGGCAAGCTCATCCCCGCTGGAACAGGCTTTATTCACGGTCGTTTCACAGACGAGCAAGCTCAAAACAACGCCAGGCAGTGGTCTCAGCTCCCAAACTCAAGTATCGGAGACTAAACTCGTACTGAGCGACGTTGAAGTATAAATACAAATAACAAGAAGCGGCCGCAAGGCCGCTTCTTGTATAATGGGGATATGAACGTGCGGCACACTGTTTCAAAAAAGCCAATAGGATTACCGACCCGCGGGAAGACTGCTTCGAATCGACTTCGCCGAGTTGATAATTTTATCCTGCTCTATGAGCCGTCGCTTCTTACGCGGACCGATGGGCTGTTTCAGCGTTCTATGTTCATTGACCTGGGTTATGGCTTTGACGCCCGTACCACGCTCGAAAGCGCCGAACGTTTCAGGCGTGTAAACCCAAACCTGCCCATCCTTGGTGTCGAGATCGATAAGGAACGTGTAGATGCGGCACTGCCGTACGCGGATGCGATCACCCACTTTCGGGTAGGCGGATTTAATTTGCCTTTGCAGCCAAATAAATCGGTCAGGTTGATCCGCGCTTTTAATGTCCTCCGTCAATATGAAGAAAAGGATTTTATTCCTGCGTATGAACGTCTTGCTGAATATGTCCTGCCTGGTGGATTGATGATCGAAGGTACATCGAATCCGTTTGGTAGTATTTGGGTGGCGAACCTTGCGAGGAAAATGGAAAGTGAATGGAAAATGGAAGCACTGATTTTTAGTACCAGTTTCCGCATGGGATTCGATATCACAGATTTTCAAGCAGTGCTGCCAAAAAATTATATTCACCATGTTGTGCGAGGCGAACCGATCTACGATTTTTTTGAGACATGGAAACGCTCGGCGGCAGAGACAGCTTCTGCAAAAGTGTTTGGGCTGAAACAATGGTTTGCCGCTTCAGCGGAAAGCCTTGCGGCAAAAGGTTATAAAATTGACCTTCATAAAAAGTGGCTCTCAAAAGGCTGGCTGATCTGGTACAAGTAGGAACAAGTTCCTGACTGTGAACGTCTTGGAGTCGCTCGATTATTTGCAATATTTCAAAAAGGAAAAAAATATGTCCCATGCTCATCGAACTTGTTTCTCAGCAGCGGCATTGTTGTTTGCCAGTTTGGCATGCACTGGTATGCCTATTTTTTCCACGCCAGATACAGCTGCGATCAGTACGTTTTTCGCGCAGACTGTGGTTGCTGATTTGACGAAGAATGCGCCGCAGGCGACTTTATCAGCTACGCTGGCGGCAACTTCAACATTTACATTCACGCCAACCTTTACGCCGACAGAAACGCTTACTCCAACAGCAACACTTACTCCAACAGCAACACTCTCAGCAACCCCGACTCTTACTTTCACTCCGCTTATTCCGTTGATCAGCGTTTCAGTGCCGACAAATTGTCGCAATGGCCCGGGCAAAGTCTATGATATGGTGGGCGCGTTATTGGTTGGTGAAATCGCACAGGTGTATGGCCGCGACCCGACTAGTAACTATTGGTATATCCGCAACCCTGATTCGGGATCTGAATTTTGCTGGGTATGGGGAGAGTACGCAACGTTGACGGGTCCAATTTTGCTCTTGCCGGTCTTAACTCCCCCGCCTACGCCCACCCCTACTTTTACCCCATTGCCCACATTTACTCCCACGCCATTTCCCGCATTTAAAGCCGAGTATGCCGGTCTTGATACATGTAATGGCAGTTGGTGGGTGGAGGTTACGTTAAAAAATAAGGGCACAGTCCCGTTGAAATCTGTGAATATTTCGGTCAATGACAAGGTTACTGGTATTGAGGTTGTAAACCTTGCAGATGGATTCACAAATCTGGATGGCTGTTTGTCGAAAACCACAAAGGATACTATTGGACCAGGAGACACCTATCTGTTAAGCGCACCTGCTTTTACCTATAACCCGACAGGGCATGAACTTAAGCTGATAATTACCTTATGTTCTGATACGGGTCAAAAGGGAACGTGCGCAACGAATAAATTTGAGGTTATACCGTAAAAAAATTGATGCGCATGCTTGACCGGCTTTGTTCGCCAAAGTAAAATCAGCCGCTATTGGTTCAACCCTTACCTATAAATAATTATTGATTGGCTAAATGAAACATTCCCTTAGATCACTTGCATTGCTAATAATTCTTTTGGCTGGCTGTAATAGCGCATCTGTCACTCCTGCGCCCACAGCCACAAAGGAAAAAGTCACATTCGAGAATACTGTGGTGAGCCTGACTTTTGACGATGGCGATTTTGATAATTATTCTGTGCGTTCCGTGCTTGCAGAAAATAAGCTACATGCCACATTCTATATTGTGAGTGGTTTTACCAATTCAAATGGCTATATGACCGATGACCAATTACGAGATCTTTATAATGACGGCAATGAGATCGGCGGACATACGCTCAGTCACGTCAATCTTACGGAAGTGCGGGGTGAAGATTTGAAGCGAGAGGTCTGCCAGGACCGTTCAAATTTGACCGCACATGGATTCGAGGTAACTTCGTTCGCATATCCTTTCGGACATTATGACGATGAAGCAAAACAAGCCGTAATGGATTGCGGGTATGGCAACGCGCGCGGCGTGTCTGGTGGCCCTGAGAGCATCCCGCCTGCAAACACGTATGGCTTGCGCGCCATGCCTTATATTGTGAGTGATACTCGCTTTCCAAAAATGGCCCGCTATGTAACTGGGGTGGAAAATGATGGCGGCGGCTGGGTCATCTTTGTTTTTCACCATGTATGTGATGGCTGCGATCAATATGCAGTTGATCCGGAAGTATTTTCTGAATTCGCACAATGGCTTGGCGAGCAACAATCTAATGGACTTGTTATAAAAACGGTGGGGGAGGTAATGAGTGGAAAGTAATTTGGGCACAAAACGTTAACAAGTTATCGAAAAAACAGTAAAATATGTTTAGGAGACCATCATTATGCCCTCGTTGAATGACATCCTGGCTGTGATTTTAGGTGGAGGGCGCGGAGCGCGCCTCTATCCGTTGACGCAAATGCGTTCCAAGCCCGCTGTTCCCATTGCGGGTAAATATCGTCTCATAGACATTCCCATCAGCAACTGCATTAATTCGGGGATATATCGCATCGCAGTGCTTACACAATTTAACTCAGTATCCTTGCATCGCCACATTACAAATACGTATGACTTTGACGCCTTCCATACTGGCTGGGTGCAGATCTGGGCTGCAGAACAGACCATTGAAAGCGCGGACTGGTATCAAGGCACGGCGGATGCAGTGCGTAAGCAAACGCTTGAGATATTATCCAGTGGGGCAAAAAATGTCTTGATCCTGGCGGGTGATCATCTTTATCGCATGGATTACAACGCAATGGCTGAGTATCATTGGGCGAACAAAGCCGATGTTACCGTGGCGGTCCAGCCAGTTCCAAAAGAGGAAGTGACACGTTTTGGAATCTTAAAGCGAGAGACGAACGGTCGAATTTCTTCGTTTGTTGAAAAACCAAAAGATCCTGAAATCCAAAAGAAATTCATCAGCCGTGATGATGAAGTGCGCCCATTCCTTGGTTCGATGGGCATTTATATGTTTAAGACCCGTGTGTTAATGGAACTGCTCGCTACTTTTCCAAGCTACCATGACTTTGGCAGCGACATCATTCCCCAGGCTATTAAGACTCATTCAGTATTTGGGTTTGATTTCGATGGGTACTGGCAGGACATTGGGACGATCCGCTCTTTCTATGAGACCAACCTTGCGCTGACAACTCCAGATCCCCCGTTCAATTTTTACGACCCGAAACTACCCATGTACACCGACAGGCGTTTTCTGCCTGGTTCCATTGTTGAGGATAGTAAATTTCAAAATGTGTTGATCGCGGAAGGCAGCCGTATCCTAAAATCTGACATCACACATTCGATCATCGGTATTCGCAGCCAGGTCTCAACTGGATGTGTTATCAAAGACAGCATTATGATGGGATCAGACTACTATGAACGTGGGGAGGAAGGCCTGCCCATTGGCATAGGCGCGAACTCTCATATTGAAGGAGCCATCCTCGATAAGAACGTGCGTATTGGCGATAATGTCATCATCCGCCCATTCCCGCGTGGCACAGATATTGACCGTGGAAAATGGTATGTGCGCGATGGGATTGTTGTGATTCCGAAAGATGCGGAAATTGAATCAGGGACGAAAATTTCGCCCGAAGAATAAATGATCCAGGCTGCCCTTCATGTGTTTTATGGAAGGTTTCCATTTGAAGTTTTTCATACAAAGCCGCAAAGAGAGGTTATGGATCTTTGCGGCTTTGCGTTGGATAATTATTTTGTAAAACCTGTCAGATAATATCTCCCTTGAATTGCAACCCACTTGTAATTGCCGGATATGGCGTATGGTGGAAGCCAACCTTAAAATTATGCTATACTCGCATTATTATGAAGTCACCGCGCGAATATTGGCCGCGCTGGGCAGAGACCTTGCGCCGTTATCAACTTCACGAATTTGCCGCAATGCTCCTCGAAGCGGGGACTCCGATTGCCTTGCTTGGAGCTCAGGTGTTGTATTTTGGCCGCGGACTGATCAGAAATGACCAACTAACGGCTTTAGCACTGACGCTGGAAGAAGATACCGAAGCGCGTGCATTTGCATCCTTCCTGGTTGAAGAGAAGTCATCGTTATGAATCATTATCGAATTGGTTATCCTCGCGGTAAGCGCAATCCTTCTTTTGGCTATTACACTTTGGAAGCGTAAATCTCCCGCAAGATTGCGTGAAATTCCTGCGCTCGCCCAGTTGTATCGCGTGCTGGGGCTTAGCGTGGAAGATGGCACACGCCTGCATATTTCACTGGGTTCAGGAAGTTTACTGGATGCGCGCGGTGGTTCTGCATTGGCAGGACTTGCCATGTTACGCCATATTGCAGAACGCACTTCTGTGAGCGATAAACCTTCCGTTGCATCTGCTGGTACTTCCGTGCTTGGCTTGCTTGCACAGGAGACATTGCAGTCGGGGTATAAAGCCGCAGGTGTGGAAGAGTTATACGCTCCGAGTACCGGCCGTGTGACGGGGTTAAGTCCGTTCGGCTATGCCGCCGGCGCGATGAATATTTCACAAGATGAGAATGTATCTGCAAATATTCTGATCGGGAATTTTGGCCCGGAAGTCGCATTAATTACCGATGTATCAGAGCGCGGGAGTGTAACCACTATTGGCGCGAGCGATAACCTTGCCGGTCAAGCTGTGCTTTTTGCCAACACTCAAGATGCGCTGATCGGTGAAGAATTATTCTCAACAGGCGCTTATCTCGGAACAAATACTTCACACCTTGCCAGCCTGACAGTGCAGGATATATTACGTTGGTCAATAATCCTGATCTTATTGGGCGGTGCGGCTTTTGAAATTTTGAGGACCATCTGATGCGAGTGTTCACGGCTGTTATTGCGATCGCCGCAGGCATTTTGATTCTGGGCGGCTACTTTTTCCCAGCACTTGAGGGAATGCAAACGCTTTTATTGAATTGGGCAATCATCCTGACGGGTGTTGCCGCGTTGGTGGGAATCTTCAATTTGATTTCGGTACATGCCGACAAGGTCCGCCGTGGCGAAAAGGGAGGCATTTATAGCGCGCTTCTTGTCGTTAGTTTGGTTGTTACGTTTTTCCTTGGCATTATCCTGCGTCCCGAACATAGTGCTATGAAATCACTGATGAACGGAGTTATTATTCCCTCGGAAGCCGCGTTGATGGGGATTCTGACCATCTCACTGCTTTACGCTGCCATCCGTCTCCTGCGCCGCCGTGTGGATGTGATGAGCGTTGTCTTTTTGCTCACAGCTGTACTTCTCCTTTTTGGTTCGGCGACCTTACCTTTTGGCGATATTCCCCTGTTTGGCACTTTGTCACGCTGGGTGACTCAAGTATGGGCGCTTGGCGGAGTCCGCGGTATTTTGATCGGTGTTGCGCTGGGTGCGCTTACCACCGGTCTGCGTATATTGTTCGGCGCAGACCGTCCTTACGGTGGTAACTAATGGCAAATGTAATTAAGTGTCCTGCTTGCGGAGAAAACAACCTGTCAGATCAGGAATTCTGTCAGTATTGTCAAACTCGCCTGCAACCATTAACTGGAAATCTCAAAGGGGCAGATGCGCCTCTCAAACCCGGGGAACTTCCCACAAAGAAAGATACTGCCGATCTTGAACCGATCCTGCCGCAGTGGTTGCGGGATGCTCGTAACTCGGCGCGGCAAATTTCCGCGGAAGATGAAACACCAGACGACCAACCGCCACAAGCAACACAACCGCCACAAACACCAAAAGCGCCCCGCCCCACTTCGTTTGCTGGCGACCTGTTGGCTGGCCTGCACGCGCAGCATCAAGCCCAGGATGATGACGAGGAAGATACGCCAGACTGGCTCGTAAATATTACTGGTGAAACGCCGAAACAAAAAAAATCTCAAGCCGAATCTTCCGATGTGCGCTGGGTGGAATTGGGCGATGCGAATGATTTTGCTCAATCTGAACCTGAATCTGAATCTGATACGCCATCCTGGCTGGCAGGGATAAGCCCATCGACCTCGCAACCAGCCGAAAAAGATGAATTGGATGATTGGTTACGGGAAGAAAGTGATTCTCAAACACCGCAGCAGCCTTCCCAACCGATTTCATTCGACAGTTCGCAATCTGATGCTGAAACGCAAGATTGGTTACGTTCAATGGCTGCGGATGATGGCGCATTCAGTGATTCGGGGAATGTTGTTGATGAGCCGCTAATTCCTTCTGATACGCCAGATTGGCTGCGCGCGATGGATGCGCAAAATAACGCACAGAACGCCAATGTGCCTTCAATAAAAGCGGACACGCCGCCTGCTGATTCTGATATGCCAGACTGGCTGCGTACGATGGCAGCAGATGATAATGCTCCGTTAGGTACTTCAGCTGCGCCGCCTGCTGATTCTGATACGCCAGATTGGCTGCGCGCGATGGCAGCCGATAATAATGATGCGCCGTTAAGTACGCCACCCGCTTCTTCTGATATTGATATGCCGGATTGGCTGCGCACAATGGATGCACAAGAGAAAACTCCAAGCGCTGACTCTGCTGGTTTTTCAGAGACAGGTTTGGGCGAGTCTGACGCGGTAAGTTCGTCCGAAGGGGATAATACAGAGGACTGGCTGAAAGATATCGAATCAGACACATCTTCTTCTGATCAAGATTGGTTGAAAGAACTTCCATCTGTTGAAAGTGAGCAGCCCGCAAAAAACTCAGCACCCGAGTGGTTATCTGCCGCGCCGATCTTTACGCCTGAGCAGGAACAAACACCTGCCGCGCCTGAAAAAGATGATGCCGCGGATATTCCAGTTTGGTTGACCCCCGCTGCCGGGTTAGCTGCTGGTTTGGCTGCTGGGCTAGCCTCTAAGCCTGAGCAGGAACCATCACCCCTTGCACCTGAAAAAGATGATGACTTATTGGATATTCCAAGCTGGTTGAAAGCCGCTGCGCCGCAATCATCTATTTTTGATGAACCTGCCGAAGGGCAGGAAATACCTGCTCCCTCTGATTCGTCTGAATGGCTCAATGCGTTCAAGTCTGTTGATGCGTCTGATGTTCAGCCGATTTCTGAGCTTTCGATAAAAGAACCTTCCGACTCTGAACAGTCCATTTTTGCAGATGAAGGTGAACTTTTTACTGACATGCCCGCCTGGCTTTCAAATGTGGATGAAACCGATTCACCTGAATCCATTACTGCACAGATCACAAATGTAGATGCCATTGTGCCCGGCGATTTGCCCTCATGGGTGCAAGCCATGCGCCCGGTGGATGTCGGCATTTCACAGGATTCTTCAACTGAATTATCAAGTGACAAAAAGTTAGAGGCGAGTGGTGCGTTGGCTGGTTTGCAGGGTGTACTTCCTGCCATGCCAGGTTTTTTCCCCACGAGCAAACCAAAAGCGTATTCGATCATGATGCAGGCAAGTGTGGAACAACAGGCACATGCGGCATTGTTGGAGCAAGTCCTTGCGGCAGAGACTGAACCTGTTGCCATTGGTTCCTTCTCCGCACTTGGAACTTCGCGCGTTTTGCGCTGGGTGATCGCTTTGGTTCTTTTTACGGCGTTGACGGTTGTTCTATTCATGCAGAGACAGATATTCTCGATGCCGGTAGGCTTGCCCGTTGAAGTAGTCAGTGCTTTGAATGTGATGCAATCCATCCCGGAAGGCGCGCCTGTGTTGGCTGTATTTGATTATGAACCTGCCCGTGTCGGTGAAATGGAAGTTGCCGCAGCGCCGGTATTTGACCAGATGATGCTATTGCGTCATCCACGTTTGACTTTTATTTCCACCACTGAGACGGGTGCGACTCTGGCAGAGCGCTTAATTTCTGGACCCTTGGCTGGGCACAACTACCAAAGCGGAATCCAATACTTGAATTTGGGTTACCTGCCCGGCGGACAAATGGGCATCCGCGCCTTTGCTGAGAATCCATCTGTGACCGCTCCATATGCTTTTGCTCAAAGTTCAAATTTATTTAACTTCACATCCATTCCCGCATGGTCATTACCTCCCCTGCAGGATGTCACATCCCTTTCGCAATTTGCGGCGTTGATGTTGATCACCGATAATGCCGATTCTGCCCGCGCATGGATCGAACAAACAGCATCCGCGCGCGGCGCAATCCCTCTTGTGGTGATTTCCAGCGCGCAAGCCTCGCCGATGATCCAGCCGTATTATGCTTCACAGCAGGTCAATGGTTTAGTGAGCGGTCTATACGGCGGCGCACTATTCGAGCAGAATAATGCGGGACGTCCTGGTATTGCGCGCAAATATTGGGATGCATACAGCATTGGCATGCTGCTTGCCATGGCTTTGATCGTGGGTGGCGGCCTAGTCAATTTAGCTTTGGGTATAAATGACCGCACTGCGGCGAGGGAGGCAAAATAAAATGGTGATCTCTCCCGACCAGGTCAACCTTTTCACTGGCGTGATCAGTTTTCTATTCACCCTGCTTATTTTTAGCTATGTGCTTGGGGATAATCCCCTGTTTCGGATCGCGGTTTATATTTTTATAGGCGTCTCAGCTGGCTACATTGCCGTAGTGGCTTGGTGGCAGGTGGTCATGCCGCGTCTTGTTTATCCCTTTATGTCTGCCATATCTTCCGGCACCCTGCTCCAGGTGCTGTTAATTCTGGTGCCTTTGCTTGGTGCGTTGATGCTCCTGGTATTTCCGCATGTGACAGGTTTGGGACGGATCCCGATGGCATTCCTGGTCGGCGTGGGCGCGGCTGTAACCATCGCCGGCGCAGTGATCGGTACGATCATCCCGCAAATTCAGGGGACGATCAATGCGTTTGACATGGGTGTCACCAGGACGCAAAATATTGGCTTTGTTGAAGCAGTATCCAACGCGACGATCATCCTTGCTGGTACAGTCCTTACCCTTTCATATTTTCATTTCAGTGCGCGTCAAAAAGCGGATGGCTCCATGCACCGTTTGGGAGCGATCGAAGCAATGGCATGGGGCGGGCGTGTCTTTATTGGCATTGCCCTGGGCGCGGTGTTCGCGGGTGTATATGCCGCCGCGTTGACTGCGTTAATAGAACGCATCTCGTCACTGATCATATTCATTACTAATTTCCTTGGGAATTTCCTGTAAATATGACTTCATCACTGGTTGATGGTAACTCCATTCTTGCTGTAGATGTCGGCGCGGCAAATACGCGCGCGGTTATGTTTGATGTGGTCGAAGGCGAATATCGCTTTGTGGCTTCCGGCACTGCGCCTTCCACAGCTGACGCACCGTTCAAAGATGTGAGCGAAGGCGTGCGCAACGCGATCGTGAATTTGCAGACGGTTTTGGGGAAAGCCCTGCTCAATGGCTCACGAGACCTGATTACGCCGAGTCAGCCCAACGGGTCAGGTGTGGATGCGATGGTTGTCACCCTATCCGCAGGGCCGACCATTCGAACAGTCCTCGTTGGATTGCTCAAGGATGTCTCGCTCGAAAGTGCGCGCAGACTGACCGAATCCACTTATGTGCGCATCGTTGAAACCATCGGCTTGAACGACCGCCGCAAACCCGATCAACAACTTGATAGTCTCCTGCGTGTGCGGCCTGACTTGATCGTCATCACCGGCGGCACAGATGGCGGCGCGTCGCGCTCGATAAAAAAACTACTTGAACCAATCGGGCTTGCCAGTTTCATATTGCCCGAAGAAAAAGTTCCCGCGGTGTTATTTGCGGGGAATGAAAAAATTGCGGAAGAAGTCAAGACCCTCCTCGGGTCATTTGCTTCTTTCATGCACGTAAGCTCTAATGTGCGGCCCTCGCTTGAAACAGAAGACCTTGAGCCTGCTCAGCGAGAGTTGGCGCACATGGTCATCAATATTCGCAAACGCCAGCTCAAAGGCGTGGACCTGTTGGACTTATGGTCTGGCGGACATTTACTGCCAACCGCCTACGCCGCCGGGCGCATGGTGCGTTTTCTCGCAAAAGTATACAGTGCAAAAAAAGGAATTTTGAGCGTTGACCTGGGCGCATCCGCCGCGGTCATCTCAGCGGGCTTCAAAAATAAATCTACATTAAGCGTTTATCCGCAATTTGGGTTGGGTGAAAATCTGGCCGGCTTGCTTAATTACACATCACTCGAAGATATTTTACGCTGGTCACCGCTTGATATTTCTGAAGACGCTCTGCGCAATTATCTATATCAAAAATCTTTGCATCCATCCACCATTGCCGCCACCAAAGAAGACCTTGTCTTGTCTCAGGCTGTTTCGAGGCAGGCCCTTTATCTTGCGATGAAATCTGCGCGCCGCGATTTTCCGCGCAGCGCCTCCAACATCAAGCCGACTTTGACTCCGCTTTTTGACCCGATCATTGCAGGCGGCGCCGCACTGAACGACGCTTCGCGCCCCGGCCAGGGCCTGCTCCTGCTCCTCGACTCTCTCCAGCCTGTTGGTGTTAGTACTGTCATTCTTGATCAAAATAACCTGCTTCCCTTGTTGGGTGCGGCTGCTGCACAAAATAACATACTCCCGGTACAAGTGATCGAGTTTGGTGCGTTTCTCAGCGTAGGCACAGTGGTTGCGCCGGTCGTCTCGGCAAACTATGGAACACCCATCTTGCGTGCGATCTTAACTTATGAAAATGGCGCCGAAGCACGCATGGACTTGAAATATGGAAGCCTTGAAACCCTGCCATTATCAAGTGGTGAGGCTGGCAAATTAGCCATCCAATGTCTGCGCGGTGCGGATGTAGGCTTTGGCCCGGGACGCAGTGGCTCGATCTCGGTCACCGGCGGTGCGCTGGGCGTGGTTTTCGACGGGCGTGGACGTCCGCTCAATTTGCCTGCTGACGCCGTGCGCCGGCGTGAACTTATCAAAAAGTGGACCTGGACCCTCGGAGGCGAGTAGATCATGCAAGCGCCTGTACATCATATTATCGGACTTACTTCCATTGTGCGTGAACGGCTTTTGCCGATCTCTGGAACAGTGCTTGTGCGTCTTAATTCAAAGGTCAGCCCGAATGACGTGATCGCTGAAGCAGATTGGGCGCGTGAACATGTTTTATTGGATGTTGCACGAATATTGGGTGTGAGCGCCAACGCGGCGGATCGCCTAATAAAATGTAAAGTGGACGACCATCTCACCGCCAGCACTGAGATCGCAACCGGCAAGGGGCTTTTTCCGCGCAGTGTTGTGGCTCCGCGTGATGGCCGTGTGCTCATAGTGGGCGGCGGACAGGTACTCATGGAGGTGGGTGAAACAAAAATGGAATTACGCGCTGGAATATCCGGTACGGTGATCGAGGTTATCCCGAACCGTGGCGCAGTGATACAAACTGCGGGCGCATTAGTGCAGGGCGTTTGGGGCAATGGTCGTATTGATTCGGGTCTGATGGTAAATCTTGCTGAAAAACCTGACGATGTTCTCGATGCCGGGCGGTTGGATGTGAGCATGCGCGGCTCTGTCATTTTAGGAGGGATGCTCAAAAATTCAGAGGTTTTAAAAGCTGCCGCAGATTTGCCCGTACGTGGACTGATCCTTTCAAGTATATATCCATCCCTTATCCCACAAGCACGCGAGCTGCGGTATCCGATCATCGTGACCGATGGGTTTGGTTCTCTGCCAATGAATTCTGCCGCGTATAAACTGCTCAGTACGAATGCCAAGCGTGAGGTTACCGTGAACGCAGAAGCATATGATCGTTATAGCGGCGCGCGCCCTGAAGTCATTATTACCCTGCCTGCTACTAACCCGCCCGATCTTCGCGAAGTGGAAACCTTTGTGGAGGGATTACAGATCCGTATGCGTCGTCCGCCTGCTTTGGGAATGATCGGTAAAATTGTCAGCATAAAGCCCGGCCTGACTACGCTCTTAAGCGGTTTGCGTGCACCTGCGGCAGAGGTCAAACTTGAGAATGGCGAAACTGTTGTTGTGCCTCTTGTAAACCTCGAAGTTGTGGGATAATATCCACGTCATTGTAATAAAATTTGATCATGGAATAACAAGAATATTCGGAATAATAAATAATACAATATAACCAGGAGAGTGCTCGATGTCTTTCGATGAAACCAATTCCGATGATTTTGGAGAAGCCCCTCTTCCAGAGGAATCAAATAACAATCGCACTTTTATGATCGCGGTTGGTATTTTAGGTGGGATCATATTGATCTCCATTGCTTGTCTTGGCGGAGTGTATCTGTTCAGCAATCAAAACCGCACAACTGCGCAAAATGCTCAAGTCGCACTTGCGGCTTCTGCAACTGCCGCTGCCGTACAGTCGACTGTCGACCAGGCTTTGACCGCTACATTTGTAGCCGCCATTTTGCCCACCACCACAGCTACGTTGCCGCCCACGTCAACACCGCCTGTGGCTCCAGCTTCTCCTACCAGCACCCTTAATCCCGCAGATCCCGCCGCACAAGCAGCCGGGACGTTTGCTGCGGCCACTGCCACCGTTGGTGCAGCGTATACTCAGGCTGCCATCGCCGCGCAATATACTGTTGCACCTACAACCACGGCCCTGGCTGGTACCGGTATTGCTGACGAATATGGTTTGCCCGGACTTGTGGTCATGACGCTGGCTTTTGTGATCGTGATTTTGTTTGCACGCAGGCTGCGAACTGCGCCAGATACGAACAAATAATTGATTTCTGAAAAAAATAAAACCCAGGGCTATCCTCTTTTTGGATAGCCCTTTTGTGTTTAAAGACATGGAAGACAGCGTGATTTTTTGCGAATGAATTCTACCCAAACCTTTCTTCGCGCCAGACATCTGCACGGTTGTGATACCCGGCTTGCTCCCAAAATCCGCGTTTGTCGCGAGGCATGAATTCCAAAGACCTGAGCCATTTAGCTCCCTTCCAAAGATAGGGAGTTTCCAAATCCTTCTGGGCAGGGATAAATCCCACCATTCCGCGCAGGGGATAACCGTGGTCGGGTGTGATCGGCACGCCATCCAAATGTGTGGCGAGCAGGAAGTTATCCTGTAAAACAACATCCAAGGGCAGGTTGACAGTGAAACCGTACTCAGCATGCTGCATAACATGCGTGGCGCTTGGCTTGATCTTGATGATGCCCTGCTCCACCAAGAGACTTAACCGAAACGCCTTCCCAGGTTGTATCCGCCTTGCTCCAGCGCGTTACACAGTGGATATCCATTTTCATGGATGTGCGCGGAAGTTTATTGAACTCATCCCATGACCAGCGTTTTTCCTCCTCAACTTCGCCCCAGATGCGCAAATCCCATGTGGCGGGATTAAAAGACGGCACAGGACCATAATGCAATACGGGGAACTTTAGCGTTAAAGATTGCCCTGGGGGAAGCCTGCCTTCGGTGCGTATGCGGTCTTCTTCCTTGCGGCGGTCAAAACCTTCAAATGAGAACATGGTTTACCTCACTCTCTAAAATGGGACAAAACCTACACTAAATAGACTCTGTCTGCCTGGTTGATGTTACTTGTAAAAGATGATAATTTTCTTAACTAAAAACCTTCGGTGGCTAAAATCCCGAATGAGATTTTTTGTAAGTATAGTGCAAGAAGTAAACAATTCAAATTCGGATAAACCCTCTTATAATAGGTCAAATTTATAGTATCAGGAGAAGTAATGAAATCACCTACTTTTAAACAACGTTTTCAATATCGATTTGATAATTATATGTCACGCGGCCCAATCGCATTGATCGCTGCGTTATTTTTACTTTCCGCCGTGATTATATTTTCCATTGCCGCGCTGGTGAAGATCACTGGAAATGCCCCCAACGATGAAAGCCTGTTTCAACTGGCATGGATGGGTCTTCTGCGTACACTCAACTCAGGCACAATGGGCGGCGATCAGGGCGGCTTCTTCTTCCTGCTCATGATGCTCATTGTTACCTTTGGCGGCATCTTCTTTGTCAGCGCGTTGATCGGCATTATCAACAATGGACTTGAAGATAAACTTGACGAGCTCCGCAAAGGGCGCTCGGTGGTGTTGGAGAATGATCACACCCTTATCCTTGGCTGGAACACGCAGATATTTACCATCATCTCCGAACTCATTCTTGCCAATGAAAGCCGCAAGAGCGGCGCAGTCATCGTCGTTTTTGCCGACCAGGACAAGGTCGAGATGGAAGACGCGATCTATGACCGCATCCCCGACACAAAAAATACGCGCATCATCTGCCGCTCGGGCAGTCCCATTGACCTGACCGATCTCGAAATTGCCAGCCCGCACACTGCACGTTCGATCATTATTTTGGCTGACGGCGCAGACCCCGACACGCATGTCATCAAGTCTGTTTTGGCGCTCACCAACAATCCCAACCGCCACGCAGAGCCGTATCATATCGTCACGCAAATCCGTGACCCCAAGAATATGGATGTGGTCAAGATGCTGGGCACGAAAGACATTGTGCAGCCCATTCTCACCAATGATCTCATTGCGCGTGTTGTCGCGCAGACTTCACGCCAGAGCGGCTTGTCCCTGGTTTACACCGAGTTGATGAATTTTGGCGGCGACGAAATTTATTTCAAACAGGAGCCTGAACTTTCGGGCAAAACCTACGGCGAGGCTTTGCATGCCTACGAAACTTCCACATTGATGGGCATTCGCAAAGCGGATGGAAGCATCGCCATGAGTCCCGCCATGGACACGCGGATTCAATCGGGCGACCAGGTTTTTGTGATAGCGGAAGATGACGACAAGATCAAACTTTCGGGACTTTCCCGCATCCCATTTGACGAGAGCCTGATTCAGGTTTCAGGGGCAGTTTCCAAGCCCAAGCCTGAGAAAGTGCTCGTCCTCGGCTGGAACCGTTCTGGAGCCACCATTATCCGCGAGTTGGATAATTATGTCGCCAAAGGTTCGCAAGTGTTGATCGTTTCAGATATTTATGATCTCGAAAAACAACTTCGTCTTGAAGTTGGAAAACTCAAAAATCAAAAAGTCACAGTACAGGAAGGTGACATCCGTGACCGCGGCTTGCTTGAAAGCCTGGAAGCCACAGAATACGATCATGTCATCGTTCTGGCGTACAGTCACCTTGAGCAACAGGAAGCGGACGCGATCACGCTCATTACCTTGCTGCACCTGCGAGACATCGCCGAACGCGACGAAACGCCGTTCTCCATCATCAGCGAAATGCTTGACCTGCGTAATCGCGAACTTGCCGAAGCCGCCAAAGTGGATGACTTCATCGTCAGCGAACATCTTATCAGTTTGATGATGTCGCAGCTTTCAGAGAACGCTGAATTGATGGGTGTCTTTACTGATATGTTTGACCCCGAAGGCGCTGAGATCTATCTCAAGCCGATCAGTGATTATGTCACCTCAGGGCAGCCTGTCAACTTCTATACAGTCACCGAAGCCGCCCGTCGCCGAGGCGAAACCGCCATTGGCTACCGCATAATGAGCCAAAGCCACGATGCTGATAAAGCCTATGGTGTTCACACCAACCCGAAGAAAGCTGAGTTGATAAGTTTCTCCCCAGAAGACAAGATTGTTGTGATCTCAGAAGGATAATTTTATGTGATGCAAAACCCTAAAGGTCTCGAAGACCTTTAGGGTTTATTTTTTTAAACAGTTTCAAAAATCGAAATTGATTCGATGTGGTAGGTTTGGGGGAAAAGGTCAAATGGCGTCACTTCCACCAAACGATAGCCCCCGTTAATTAATCTCGCCGCATCCCGTGCCAGGGTGGATGGGTCACAGGAGACATAGGCGATGATCTGTGGCTTTATGCTAATGATCGCATCCAAAGCGTGCTTCTCGATGCCTGCGCGCGGAGGGTCAACAATTGCGAAGGTCGAGCTGTCAAGCCGACCTGCCAGCCCAGGTAAAACTTCCTCTGCCGCGCCCTCGTATATTTCAACATTGTCAAACTCATCAAGATTAAATGCGAAATCCTCGCAAGCTGATTCGGATGTCTCGATCCCGATCACTGTTTGGCATTTTGCCGCAAAGAACTTGCTGAACAGACCAACTCCGCAGTAGACATCCAGCAGGGTGGTGGATGATGTGACAGGCAAACTTGCGATCACATGCTCCACCATTTTCTCCGCCATCTTTGTATTGACCTGAAAGAACGAAGCGGCAGAAACACGAAATTCTTTGCCTAAAATATTGAAGATAAGATTGTCCTGCCCCGCAATGACCACGGCATGTTCGTCAAATAAATGCACAACAGAAACATCCGCTTCAATTTCAAGTTCAGGCGTTTCGGGGTCCTCAGATTCGAGCACGACCATTAATTCTTCATCCTGCCCTGCACGCAGGGACACACGTTCCACATCCTTGTTTGATTCAAATTGCAGTTCGGGCCAGAATGCGTTGATCCCTGTTTCAGGTAGATGACATTCCTCGATCGGCAGGGTGGAATTTCCCTTTGCGTTGATAAACCCAACCTTTCCTTCTGCTGTGAGGTGGAATTGCACATGATTGCGATAATTCCATTCCAGCGGCGATGCGATTATTTGCAATACGGGCGGGTTTTCGATTTTTCCAATTCGTTGTAACTGGTCGCGCAGAATTTCCGTCTTTGCCAGCAATTGTTTTTCATAAGGCAGGTTTTGGTAATGACAGCCGCCGCACTTCCCGAAATGTTTACATTTTGGTTCTATTCTTTCAGGCGATGCTGTTAATAGTTCAAGTAATTTTCCGCGCGCAAAATTTTTCTTGTCTTCCGTCAATTCCACGCGGACTTGTTCGCCTGGCAAACCGAAAGGCACGAACACTGCGCGGCCATCAGGCAGGCGTCCCATGGCTTCTCCGCCGTAGGTGAGTTTTTCGAGCAGGATGTCAAATGTAAGATTGGTCATAGTTTCCAGATTTCGATCAAGTATTGCAGGTGAATTACTTGCGGATTATAACTCCAACAAAAATAGGAAAGACCAGTTTTCTGACCTTTCCTATTTTTGCCGTTTCCAGCAAAAGTAAATGAATGTTTAGTTTACGAAAAGGGAAAGTACGATGAGAGCAACAAAGATTGTGCCAGACAAGATTCCGATACGGGTCAGATCTTTTTTGACATAGGTGTAATCGGGGTTGAACTCGGTGCGTGCCGCAGGGATGCTTGCAACAACGGGTGCTGCCTGGGTTGCTCTTTTGTTTTTCTTAGCCATTTTATTTCTCCTAGTTTTGTAATCGCGCAAAGACAACAATGCGCTGTTTATCAACAAGATATGGATAGCACGAGATGAGTGTAACGGTTGGGCTGCCGCTGGAGGCCATCACTTCAACGGCGGTGGGTTCAACCAAAACTGTGCGGTCTACGATGTAAGTATACTGCCGCTGCTGGGTGGAGATGATGACCTGATCACCTGGTACCAGCCGATCCAAATAGCGGAATAGCTCGCCGTAGACATCATTGTGCGCCGAAAGGACAACGTTCCCATCCTGACCTGGATCTGGGGAGCCAACATATTGACCGACTCCCTTTTTGAGTTGTTCCCAGCCATCGCCTTGCACAATGGGCGCGTCCAAATTGAGCGCGGGGATCTGGATGCGGACTGCCTGGTCTGGCGCAGACGTGGGGACTGGGATGTTCGCCAGCGATTGTACCATCGGCCGCAGGTGCTCGGGAATTTCCGCTTCGTTGGGCTTCGTGTTGCCTTGCGCATCTGGCGGGACGTGACCAGACGGGAGGACGACCGCCATAACCAGGGGTGTTGGCGTGGCTGTTTCAGGGTTGAGTGCGGCGACCACTTCGGTATTTAATGTGCGGAGCAATCCAAGTCCATTTAGAAGCACGCCGAGTAAGCCGATTACCGCCAGCACTTCCACGCCAAGCAGGATGCGATCCATGAATTTGCGGCGCGGAGTTGTGGAAGCAGGCTCGGGCGTGGATTCTTTCGTTTCCGCTGTATCCACTATCGGCGTAGACCGCTGCGCGTCCGAGTTAATGTCAGTTTGGTCGGGTGCAACAGAGATCACACGTCCCGTGCGGCGGAAATGTTCCAGGCGTTCCTTGCGGGCGCCGCGTCTTTTTTCCACCAGCAGGCGGCGAAGCTCTTCCACTGAAAGTTCTTCAGGCGTTTTGCGTCTTGCCATAGCGGAGCGATTATACCGCAAGGCATGGGGATGGGGTATTTTTATGTAAGATGGGTTGATTTCAAATGGTCTTGATAATACAATATTGATACAGGCTTGAATTAGGTGTTGATAGCTGATATAATGCAGAACATTTGTTCTGGTTATAGTTTTAACTTAATTCCATTGTGAGGAACATATGAAAAACAAGTTTATTGATGAAGTTCAAACCAGCCTGGAAGAGGCACGGTCCAATCTTCTTAATTGGGTGGAGACAACGCCCGAGGAAAAACGTGAGGTCTGCCTTGGTATTGACGGCGAAACCTGCATTGAAGAACATATCCATGTGATCGACGAGTTGCTGGAGAAAATCAAGGAAGGCACATTTGGTGTCTGCAAGATTTGCCATGAAGCGGTGGAAAGCCAGCTCCTGCAAATGGATTACACGGCCAGCGTTTGCCTGGGTCACTTCTCTGATGAGGAACTTCGTCAGTTGGAAGGTGAATTGGAATTGTCCCAGGTTATCCAGCGCGGTTTGCTCCCCAAAGAAGTACCTTCCATTAAGGGAATGAATATTGCCGCTTTTAGCCGTCCTGCCCAAATTGTGGGCGGCGATTATTTCGATTTTGTCGATTTCAAAGACGGGACGCATGGCTTTGTGATGGCTGATGTGAGCGGACATGGCGTTTCTGCGGGAATGTTCATGAGCAGCCTGCAAACTGCTTTTCATACTTTGGTTCCTGATGCAGATTCTCCCCTGTCTGTGCTGGAACGCATCAACCGACTTTATATTCATAATATCAACTTCACAACCTTTGTCACCACATTTCTTGGAAAATACGATCCTCAGACCCGTATTCTGTGCTACGCAAACGCCGGGCATAACTCTGCCTATCTATATCGCGTGGCTACAAACGAAGAGATCTGGCTGCGCCCCACGGGTCCGGCCATTGGTCTGATGGAACATTTTTCTCTCCATACGGAAGAAGTTGTAATGGAGCCAGGAGATACCCTTCTTCTTTATACGGATGGCATCACCGAAGCCGCAGATCATCAGGGCACCTTGTGGGGGGAGGATAGGCTGGCAGATATTATTCGCCAGAACGTGGATCTTTCAGCTGAGCAGTTGATCCAGGAAATTCTAAAAGCTTTGAGAGAACACACGGATGGAATCCCGTTTGTGGATGATGTGACTTTGGTGTTAACCAAAGTTACGTAGCAAAGATTCTATTGCCAAAACCGCCTGCTCTCGGTATAATGTTCATCCTTCGGACGGGTAGCTCAGTTGGTTAGAGCACTGCGTTGACATCGCAGAGGTCGTAGGTTCGAGCCCTATTCCGTCCACTGGTTCACAATTAGTAAAACGCGTTGACCGAGACGAGTACGTGATTTTTGTTCTGACAGAGAGAAGAAGCCTTTGGTTGAGAGCATCTTCCAGAAAACATCACCGAAAACCACTCGCGAGCGTGAAACAGAAAGTTATAGCTATTAGCTGATCAGTGATTAAGTTGAACGGGTGACTCCGTTATTGGTCTAAGAGATGCTCCTCAGGTTTCGATACGTGCTTCGCACTACTCAACCATCGGGGTAAATCGGGTGGTACCGCGTGAATTAATTCTCGCCCCGTTGCTGGGGCGAGAATTTTTTGTTAAACTTGACGAATGACCTTCAATGTTTAAGGCGTTGGAGTTTGCAAATAAAGGAGTAAAAATGGCACAACAAACAGAACGTTACGAAGATACACAACTGTATAAGATCCGCCACTCTGCGGCGCATGTTATGGCGCAGGCAGTGCTGGAGATGTTCCCTGACGGAAAAGTTACCATTGGTCCTCCTGTGGAAAATGGTTTCTATTATGACTTTGACCTGCCGCGCAACCTCACACCTGAGGATTTGGCACTGATCGAAAAGCGAATGAGACAGATCGTGCAGGGTAAGCATGAGTTCAAGAAGAAGGTTATCTCTGCTGAAGAGGCAAAGAAGATATTTGCCGACCAGCCGTATAAATTGGAATTGATCGAAGGACTCGAACAAGGCGGACGGGACGAGTATGGCAATCCGCTGAACGAGAAGCCTGAGATTTCCATTTATCAGCAGGATACATTTACAGATCTGTGCCGTGGTCCGCATGTGCAGACAACGAAAGAGATCAAGCAGGATGCGTTTAAGTTGATGAGCATCGCTGGCGCGTACTGGCGCGGCGACGAAAAGAATAAGATGCTCCAGCGCGTGTATGGCACAGCCTGGGAGAGTAAAAAAGAACTGGAGGATTATCTCCATCAACTCGAAGAGGCAAAGAAGCGTGACCATCGCAAACTGGGCAAGGAATTGGAAATCTTCATCTTCGACGATGAGGTTGGTCCTGGACTGCCGCTCTGGCTTCCGAATGGCGGTATTCTCATTGAAGAGTTGGAGAAGCTGGCGAAGGAAATGGAAGATAAGGCTGGCTATTCCCGTGTCAAGTCACCGCACCTGACGAAGGAAGATCTGTTCATCCGTTCAGGTCATCTTGCCTTATTACGCCGAGAGTATGTATCCGCCGATGGAATTGGAAGGCGTGAAATATTATGTCAAGCCGATGAACTGCCCGATGCACCATAAGATATTTGGTTCAAAGGGACGTTCCTATCGTGACCTGCCCGTGCGCCTTGCGGAATATGGCACATGCTATCGTTACGAGAAATCAGGTGAACTCTTTGGATTAATGCGTGTGCGCTCGATGCAGATGAACGACGCGCATATCTACTGCTCCGAGGAACAGTTCGAGCAGGAATTCATGGGCGTGATCGACCTGTATCACCAGTACTTCAAGATCTTTGACATCGACAAGTATGTCATGCGTTTCAGCCTGCATTCCAAGGAAGGTCTGGGTAAAAAATATGTGGACAACCAGCGTCTCTGGCTGAAGACAGAAGACATGGTGCGGCGCGCCATGACAAATGGCAACATTCCCTTTGTGGAATCTGAAGACGAAGCCGCTTTCTACGGTCCCAAGATCGATGTGCAGATCTGGAGCGCCATCGGCAAGGAATTCTCGCTTGCGACAAATCAAGTGGATTTTGCAGTGCCTGAGCGCTTTGACTTGAAGTTCACAAATAAAGAAGGTCAGGATGAAATGCCGCTCTGCATTCACCGTGCGCCGCTCTCTACACATGAGCGCATGGTCGGCTTCCTGATCGAGCATTATGCGGGCAACTTCCCTGTCTGGCTTTCACCTGAGCAGGTGCGTGTCATCTCGATCACAGATGGGCAGAATGATTATGCGGAAAATCTCGCGAAACAATTGCGCGAAAGTGGAATCCGTGCCCATGCCGATCTCTCTTCACAGCGTATGAATGCCAAGATCCGTCAGGCGCAGTTGATGAAAGTACCGTACATGCTTGTAGTCGGCGATAACGAAATGCAGGCAGGACAGGTTTCCCTGCGTGCGCGCGATGGAAGCCAGCAGAATAATATTCCGCTGGATGAGTTCATCTCGCGGGCGAAGGATAAAATTGCAAGACGAGTGAACGAGTTGTAATAGAAAAGGGACTGCCTTTTATAAGACAGTCCCTTTTGATTTTTAAACGAAATCTGCGCCCACGGAAGATTGATACTTGATTGAGCTTCACGCGCTAAAAAATATTCCCCAAACTGCCAATGCGCTGAAAATAAGCATTACGACACCTGCGCCCAAAACGATCTCATGAAATTCACGTTGATCTTCCAAACGCAAATCGGTGGATATACCCGTTACTTCCCAGCGTGGGCTGGCAAACCAAGCAAATATCGCGCCGCCGAGCAAGCCGCCCACATGCCCCCAGTTATCTATGCCGGGTGATAAACCAATGAATAAATTTATTGCAATAATAAATGCCGCATTGCTAATTGCCTGCTTGGCCTGGCCGCCAAATAATTTACGGTTCTGGTAGAAGAAAACCACCTCCGCAGCGATCAACCCGAATATGGCAGTGGACGCTCCAACTGAATATCCATTTTCACCGGTGAGCAGGAAGGAAAAAACATTTCCAGTAAAAGCGCTAATAAAATACAACAGCACGAATCTGCGATGTCCAAAATGCCGTTCCAAAAACGAGCCGATGGACAACAGCGCATACATATTGAAAAAGATATGCGGTATCGAGCCATGCAGGAACACAGGTGTAATGAACCGCCATAATTCACCTGCGCGAATGGCCTGATTAAACCGTGCACCATACACTTCAAGCCAGTCGATTTGGTTAACCGCGTAGCCAAAGACCGCCACGCTTGCCATTTGCATAAGATAAACAAACACGGTGAAGCCAAGGATTATGTAGGTCGCCATTGGCACGACCGCTGGTAAAGCGACGCGGACTGACTGGGATGTAGTAACAGGCTCGGGCGGGCGCGCAGCGAGCGGCGCACCTGGTTCCTGTCCTGAAAATGATTCGTTCATAAAGTCACCTTCCGTTGTTGCACGCGTAAATGTTCAGCCAGGATGATCGCGCGCACTTTATCCACGGTGTCATCCAAATGAAAATCCTGGTTGACGATCACATAATCAAACGCTTCGATGCGCTGTAATTCCTTGCGGGCGGTGGCAATGCGCAGGGACAAAGAGTTGGCAGTTTCAGTTTTGCGCTCACGCAATCGCCGTTCGAGTTCGTCCTCACCTTCGCAGGTAATAAAGATCAACAAAGCCTCAGGCACAAGTTTTCGCACCAACTCCGCGCCTTGCACATCAACGCGCATGATAACATCCTGTCCGCTTGCCAGCGCATCGCGCACCTCCCGTTTGGGAATGCCCTTGTAATCTTCATACACGATCGCATATTCGATCAATTCATTCTCTTCGATCATGCGCGCGAATTCATCTTTGGAAACGAACCAATAATCCTTGCCATGCACTTCACTTTCGCGTTTATCACGCGTTGTGGCTGTCACTACAAAATGAAATGGAAAGCCGCGCTCTTGCATGCGCTGCACAACAGAATCTTTGCCGACTCCGGATGGCCCGGAAATGACAATGAGAAGCGGATTGGGTTTACGGAGTTCGAATGATTTAGGCATGGGGTTATTTTACCAAAGAGACTCGCCGCTTTTCTCCGCCTTGGGCTGATTCGCAGTAAAATATATTTATGCCCACTTATGATTTTATCTGCAACAACTGCGAAAAAAGATTCGACGTGTTTATGACCTTCAATGAATACGGAAAAAAAACCGTGCATTGCGCCCACTGCCAAAGTGACAATGTCCGCCGCCGCATGACGAAGGTGCGGATCGCCAAATCTGATGTGAGCCGCATGGAATCTGCGGCAGATGACTTCTCCGGCATGGAAGGTCTCGAGGATGACCCCAAAGCTCTCGCGCGTATGATGCGGAAAATGGGCGGCGAGATGGGTGAAGATTTACCATCTGAATTTAACGAGGTGGTGGACAGGCTGGAAGCAGGTCAAAGCCCCGAAGAGATTGAATCCGTTCTGCCTGACCTGGGTGTGGGGGACGGATCAGATGACGAATAATGTCGCTGCGAGGCGCTCTTGATTTTCCCTGGCACCGTCCGCCAGGGCAGGTGTGACGAAGCAGCCTCCAAATAAAAGGGAGATTGCTTCGTCAGGAAGAGCAAGTGCCCTCCTCGCAAAGACATAAAAAAGTCACTGCACCGAAAATCGCAGTTGACTTTTTTATT
>CAWHXC010000026.1:0-48335 GCA_963833175.1 uncultured Chloroflexia bacterium | reverse complement strand
TTCTCACTTTTTACTTTTTATTTACAATCCACTTCTCCAACTCCATCACAGCAAACACGATCACACCGGGCTCGCCGCAATGGACAGGTCACAGCCGGAGAGGGGAATGACTTGAAAGAAGTTCGCCAACGCGGGAACATACAACACCATGAGTTGCAGTACAACCACCAGCAAAGCCATGCTTGCCAACAATGGGTTGCTCAACAAGCCCATTTTGAAAAGCGAATTTTTATATGAGCGCGAAGCCAGAGCTTGAAAAACCTGCATGAAGGCAAGCGAGGTGAAGATCATGGTCTGCCATTCGGGGCGATTTGTAAAGAAATACCACGAGCCCAGTCCCAGGGCGAGTACGCCGATCATCACGCCAACCCAAATGGTTTGTATGCCTGCGCCGCGTGAGAATATGCTTTCGTTTGGAGAATAAGGCGCGCGTTTCATCGTGTCGGTTTCGGGATTTTCCACACCCATGCCAAGCCCAAGCAAGCCGTCTGTCAACAAGTTGAGCCAGAGCAATTGCAAAGGTAAAAGAGGCAATGGCTTGCCCAAAAACGGCGCGATCAACATGACCAATACTTTGCCGATATTGCCTGCCACGGTAAAACGCACAAACTTGCGGATGTTGTCGTAGATCGTGCGCCCCTCGCGCACAGATTCGACGATGGTCGCAAAGTTATCGTCGAGCAGCACCAGGTCGGAGGCTTCTTTCGAGACGTCTGTGCCTGTGATGCCCATCGCCACACCGATATCCGCTTTGCGCAGCGCGGGCGCGTCATTCACGCCGTCACCTGTCATCGAAACGATGTGACCCTTTTCCTGCAAGGCTTGCACGATCTTCAACTTGTGTTCGGGTGCAACGCGGGCAAATACGTTGATTTCTTCCACTACATTTTTTAATTCATCAAAAGTTAGTTTTTCGATTTCAACGCCAGTTAATGCATGTCCGTTATCGGTAATGCCCAACTGGCGCGCAATTTCGATCGCGGTCAGCGGATGGTCGCCTGTGATCATTACGGGGCGGATGCCTGCGGCGCGGCACACCGCCACCGCGTCCTTCACTTCGGCGCGCGGCGGGTCGATCATGCCGAATAAGCCCACCAGTGTTAGATTCTGTTCAAGGTCGGTTTGGATGATTTCGGGGATGGAATCCATTAATTGGAATGCGACTCCAAGCACGCGCATGCCTTTCTTGGCAAGGCGATCATTCGTTGCCAGCATCCTCTCCCTCCAGCCTGAGTCAAGCGACTGGGCTTTTCCCTCCACCCAAATATGCGTCGCAACATCCAGCAGTCCATCCACGCTGCCTTTGGTGAATGCAATGTAACGGTGGTCTCCGATTTCAAGTCCTGCGAGAACCGTTGGGTCGTAACGCCCCAGATGGTGGACAGTGGTCATGCGTTTTCGTTCTGAGTTAAATGGAAGCTCTGCTGCGCGCGGGAAGGATGAGTTGAGGGACGATTTCCAATATCCCATTTTTGCGGCGGCAGCGACCAATGCGCCTTCGGTGGGATCGCCGATGGTGTGATAACGGTCATCGCCGATGTCCACCAGTTTTGAGTTGTTGCAAAGCGCGCCGCCAATCGCTGCCAGCGAGAGGGATGATTGGGCGGGCGCACCCAGCCCTCGGGTGGCATGAAGCGTGCCGCCGCGTCCGACTTCTTCGGTTAAATCCAGGGCATGTTCGGCAACATCCAGCACGACCACGCTCATGCGGTTTTCAGTCAGCGTGCCTGTTTTATCGGAGCAGATGACCGTGACCGAACCGAGAGTTTCAACGGCGGGCAGTTTGCGGATGAGGGCGTTGCGCTGCAACATGCGCTGTGCGCCAAGCGCGAGCGTGACGGTAACGACTGCGGGCAGACCTTCTGGCACGATGGCGACTGCAACACTGACCGCCGTGAGAAGCATGTGTTGAAGTTCATCGCCGCGCATGATGCCAAGCACAAAAATGAGTGCGGCGATGCCAACGCCGATGAGCGCAAGGGTTTTGCCAAGCGCATCCAGCCGCTTTTGAAGCGGGGTATCTTCCTGTTTGACCAGTTGAATGAGTTCGGCGATCTTGCCAAGTTCGGTCTGCATGCCCGTTGCGACCACCAGCGCAAGTCCGCGCCCTTGTGTGACGATGGTCCCCATGTAGCCCATGTTACGGCGGTCACCGAGGGGAAGGTCTTCGCCAGAGAGCACGGCAGTGTGTTTTTCGATCGGTTCGGATTTGCCCGTGAGTGCGGCTTCCTGAATGCGAAGGTTGACGGCTTCGAGCAAACGCAGATCCGCGGGGAGGATATTTCCAGTTTCCAGTTGGATGATGTCGCCTGGTACAAGGTCGTGCGCGGGGAGTTCCTGTAATTTTCCATCGCGCAGTACACGCACATTCGGCACCGACATTTTCTTGAGCGCGGTAATGGCTTTCTCGGCGCGATATTCCTGAGTGAAGCCAAGAATGGCATATAGCACGACGATGGAAAGTATCGCGACAGCATTTTTTGTATCGCCGAGCAAGCCTGCGATCACTGCTGCCGCAATGAGAATGAGAACCATTGTGGCGGTGAGTTGTTCCCACAAAATTTGCAAGGGCTTGCGTCCGCCATGTTCGACGAGTTCATTTGCGCCGTATTGTGCAAGCCGTGACGAGACTTCAGAAGTAGTGAGTCCGTTTTGCTGATCTGAGTTTAATTTTGAAAGACTTTCTTGTATATCTGTGAGATGCCAGTTCATGATTCTGTTATCCAGTTCGTTTTTATTTTTTCGAGCGTAAATCCATGCCAGTGAGGGCAGATGGGAGCGGTAATGATAAATCAGATATGTACCCATTCCGAAAACGCCAAGCGATAATACCAGCGGAAGGTGCTGCTTGATATAGTCGCTGATCAGCATCCACTCGTGCCCGAGCAGGTAACCCGCGCCAATGAAAAGTGTACACCAAATATAGGCCCCGAGAAAGGTGGCAAAAAAGAATTTTGGGAAGGGGATTCTTGCCAACCCTGCGGGGATACTGACCAACATGCGGATGCCTGGCAAAACCCGTCCCGCGAAAACCAGCCATGCGCCCCTCTTCTGCATCTGTTCCTCTGCCCTGGAGAGGAGAGACGGGTTGATGCGGAAGAACTTTGTGAAGCGGTCGATCATCGGACGTCCGCCGCTCCGCGCCACCCAATAGACGATGGATGCCCCGACCGCGCTGCCAAACCCAGCGTAGATTCCGCCCACGAGGATGAAACCGGGGGCGATGCCGTGACGTTCGATCAACATCCAACCTGCAAAGGTCAGGATGAGTTCGTTGGGTGTGACTCCTGTGGCATTTTCCAACACCATCAAACCAAACACACCGACCCAGCCGAACTGGTCAAAGATGGTTTGCAAGGCAGATAGGATTGTCGCTTCCATTTGGTCGAGCATGGTTTCCTCACTAGACCTTAAAGTCTTCCAAAACCTTTAGGGGCTTTGTAAATAAAAAGACCATCGCCAAAGTTTGAAGATGGTCTTGCCATTGACAGAACAGCCGGGAAAAATTTCCGTATTGACGACTGTACATCCCAGATCATTGGGCGGCTACTCCCCATCGGAGTAAGGATTAGTATACAAAAGAAGCGGTCAATTGTGGATAAGAGTCCTCTAATTTATGTTCGCAAATCTGCTTAGGAAGTTAATGCAGCTCTTCGTAACGCGGAGTGGATCATCAAATATTCGGTGATATTTTCGGCGGTGACAATGCCCACCAATTGACCTGCGTGTGTGACAGGCAAAGCAGGGATGCCAGATTCTTGAAGGCGCATATATGCGGTCTCTACCATTTCATACGAATCCACTTCGGGCAAGTCCTTTTTCATCACGGACGAGATGGCGATATTTTCTCCGTGCTGGGTGAGGGCGGCGAGAAAATCATCACGGGTGACGATGCCCACGATACGGTCATTTTCGATCACGGGGAAGTCATGTTGTGAACCTGACAACAGAAGTTGAGACATGCGCGAGAGTGGGTCACGCGGCGAGAGGCTCCTGTAATCAGTAAGCATGGCGCGCCCGACGGGGATTCCGCTGATGGCATTTTTCATCTGTGTCATGCCTGCTTCCTGCGATGCCCCGATCCAAATAAAGAAGGCGATGAAAAGTAGTGAGGCGTTGCCAAACAAGCCGACCAACCCAAACAACAACGCCATGCCCTGACCAATTCTTGCGGCGATCTGGGTGGCTTGGATGTAATCCATGCGCATGGCAAGCAAGGCGCGCAGCACACGTCCGCCGTCCATGGGGAAGGCTGGGATGAGGTTGAACAGCACCAGTGAAACATTGATCATCATCAGCCGTTCGAGAAAACTGCCCGAGGCGATGGCCAACTCACTCAGCGGGACCAAACTCGAGGTTAAGAAAAGATACGCGAAGAGTCCCGCCGCGATGACCACGTTCACAGCGGGTCCCATCAAAGCGACCCACAGTTCTTCAATCGGCTTCTCTGGCATTCGCTCCAAGCGAGCCACACCGCCGATGGGATAAATTGTAATGTCACGGGTTTTGATTCCATACTTGCGAGCTGTGAGCCCGTGTCCGTATTCATGCAGGATCACACACGCGAAAAGGGCGAGAATAAAAAGAATGCCGCTAAACACCTCGCCCCAGTTTTCATTTTTCAGCCAGTGACTGTAGCCAACCCACGCGATCAAAATCAGAAAGGTGGCATGAATGTAAACGTCAATTCCTGCAAATGTTCCTAATTTCCATTGCCATTTCATAGTCTATACTCCTTGTACATTAGACAACATTGTACAGGGAATATATAAGAAAAATGTTATAAAAATTCTATCAGGAACTATCAGAATCAAAAAACTCGGAGTTCGGGCGAAGCGGAACTCCGAGTTTTGGCGGATGGGCTGCAAACTATTCAGTCGTTCGATCTGAAGTCGATCACGCATACCTTTTCCAGATTTTCATCCAGATAATTTTTGCAGAAAGCCTGGTGAGCAGGATGCGGCAGGTAGGTGTCGCGGTCTTTTTCATTGGCAAAGGTCACGATGAAACAATGTGTATAACCTTCGTTCAGATTCTCAGGACTGGAATTCCTCCCCCATTCAAAATCTTTTACAAAAGGAAGCTCGGCACTCAGTGCACGGAATGCATTTTCGATCTCCTCCACCTTGTCATTGCTGATATGGTCGTGGAATTTGAATAACACAACATGACGATATACATTGACTTTCTCAGCCATGGTACGAGCCTCCTGAAACGTGTCTTGTTTGAATATATCATCCATAGTATCATGAAAAGACTATCCAAAAAGAGGGTAACTTCGTATTGGAGCGGCAACCTGACAACAAAAGAACATCTCGTTGCATCGCGGGGTGAGACGTTCTTGATATCGAAAATAAAGGAGAAACAAAAGCATGAAGAATTTTGAATTTCAAAATCCGACAAAAATAATTTTCGGGCGGGGCACTGAAGAAAAGGTTGGCGATGAGGTGGCAGTTTACAGCAAGAATATTCTGCTGCATTTCGGGAGCGGCAGCATCAAGGCCTCGGGTTTGTATGACCGGGTGACCGACTTCCCTCAAGAAAGCGGGCGTCACCTGGGTGGAACTGGGCGGAGTCCAGCCGAATCCGCGCTTGAGCTTGGTTCACGAAGGAGTCAAACTTTGCAAGGAAAACAAGCTCGGTTTTATTCTGGCAGTTGGCGGCGGAAGTGTGATCGATTTGGCTAAAGCCATTGCCATGGGGTCGGTGATCGAAGGCGATGTCTGGGACTTTTACCTTGGCAAGGGTGCGCCTGTCGCCGCGCTGCCGATCGGAACGGTTCTGACCATTCCTGCGGCAGGCAGTGAGGCGAGCACCGGAACTGTCATCACCAATGAGGATGGCTGGCTCAAGCGGGCAGTCAATTCCGAGTTGATCTATCCACGCTTTTCGATCCTCAACCCCGAACTGGCTTTTTCCCTTCCCAAGTTCCAGGTGGCTTGCGGTACAGCGGATATCATGGCACATCTGATGGAACGTTATTTCACCAATGTCAGTCATGTTGAGTTTACCGACCGCTTGCTCGAAGCTACCATGAAGACATTGATCAGTCAGGCGCAATTGGTTATGAAGAATCCGCAGGATTACGATGCCTGGTCTGAATTGATGTGGGCTGGCACCATCGCGCATAATAATCTGCTTGATACCGGACGGACGGGTGATTGGGCTTCGCATGATATCGAACATGAGATCAGCGGAATTTACGATGTTGCCCACGGCGCCGGACTGGCGGTAGTCTTCCCCGCCTGGATGAAGCACGTACTGCAACATGACCTAAATCGGTTTGTTCAATGGTCCGTCCGCGTATGGAATGTGGAAATGGATGTTTTCAATCCCGAAGCGGTGGCCCGTGCCGGCATTGAAAGAATGGAGGAGTTTTTCCGATCCCTCGGACTCGGCACCCAATTGGCTGATTTGGGAATCCAGGACAATCGCATCGATGAAATGGCTGATAAATGCACCAGTGGAAATACCCGAACCGTTGGTAATTTCGTAAAGTTGGATCGCGAAGCCGTCAAGGACATACTCCTGCTAACTCAGTAGTCTGGCAATATTTTTCGTTTAGAAAGCCAATTGTTTTAGACATTAAAAAAGTCCTCCGAGCGCTTTGCAAAGCACTCGGAGGACTTTTACTTTTACTATCTCTCGGATCTACTTGATCAATCCCAGCTTTTTGCCAGCGGCACCGATCACGTCCATGGCGCGCTCGATCTCGCTTGCCTCATGCGCGGCAGTGACGGTGGCACGCAAACGCGCCAATCCTTCCGGTACCGCAGGTGAAGCGACGGGTAACACAAACACATCGTTATGTTGTGCTTCGCGGGTCATGGCAAAAGCCATATCATCATCACCGCACAGGACAGGGACGATGGCGGTCTCGGTCAGCATGGTGTCGAAGCCTCTGCCCTTGAGTCCGCCGATGAATTGTTTGGTGTTTTCGTTCAATTTTTCAATGCGCCACGGTTCATCCAAAATGACTTTGAATGCTTCGTTTGCGGCTGCGGCTTGAGCGGGCGGCAATGCGGCCGAAAACATGTAGGCGCGGCTGGCATGGCTCAGGTAGGTGATGATATCCTTGTTTGACGCGATGTATCCGCCGACAGAAGGGATGGTCTTGCTCAACGTGCCCATCTTGATGTCGATCACATCGCCAAGGCCAAAATGCTCTTCGATGCCGGTGCCGGTCTTTCCCAACACGCCCACGGAATGTGCTTCATCGATCATGAGCCAGGCATTATATTTCTTCGTCAACTCAAGTACCTTCGGCAGGTCGATGATGTCGCCGTCCATGCTGAAGACCGAGTCAGCGACTACCATTTTGGTGACATCTGCGGGAGCGTTTTTGAGCAAGCCTTCGAGATGTTCCATATCGTTGTGCCTGAAACGGCGAAACTCGGCGCCAGACATCAAACAGCCATCCACGATGGATGCGTGGTTCAATTTATCCGAAAATATGTAATCACCGCGCCCCATCAATGCTGAGATAACTGTCAGATTGGTTGCATATCCCGAAGAGTAAGTTACCGCGGCTTCGGCATGTTTGAAATTCGCAATCGTCTCTTCAAGTTCCTTGTGAATTGTCAACGTGCCAGCCAGCATGCGCACGCCATTGGTGCCGGTGCCGAATTTATCTATGGCTTTCTTGGCGGCTTCGTTAATGCGCGGGTGGCCGACCAGCCCCAGGTAGCTGTAAGATGCGTACATCCCCATTTCACGTCCGCGCAGGCGCACTTTGCTGTCAGGTAAAATCTCTTCCACGGGCATGTTGAAGATAGTATAGGTCGTGCTCTTTCAGCCTTGCAACCCGTTCGGTAAACGCCCGGACGCGACGGGTCACAGAGTCATTGGTGTTGTTGAAATCCATGTAATGCCTCCGAAATTAGAATGCTGTAAGTTTAGTCTAGGGGTATGGTTCTGTCTAGCTGAATGTGAGGATTGTACGGGGCTCTTGCAAAGCCGATAACAATTTAATGCCAAAGGTGCGAAGTAGGCGAATGGTGTGATTTTTTTACAGAAATTTATCCGTTTGCGCTTTTTATGATAATCGCACGCCGTAAAATCATGCGCCAGTTAGCAGACTTTGGCAAAGATAATGGCTGTTGAAGGACGGGAGGGGGAACGATTCTCTTGTATTATTCGTAGCAACGGCAAGCAAAAATCAGTGTTATTATGTCTGGAAGCGAACGGAAGTTGCTCTTGTTCCATATTTTGGGACTTTGATAATAATTGATTACATAAGGAGAATATCATGACTTTTGAACTTTTTTGCGCGACCCTGATCGGTCTCGCCTTTGCGGCTGCAGTGTGTTTTGCTGGTTACCGCTTTTTCCTGGCCCTGCTCCCGTTGTGGGGTCTTGTGTTTGGTTTTGTCCTCGGCGCGCAGGCGATCCAGATCGTGTTTGGGGGTGGATTCCTGAGCACTGTCACTAGCTGGGTGGTAGGCCTGATCGTGGCTGTCATCTTTGCAGCTTTGTCCTACCTATTTTACGCCATTGCCATTGCTTTGTTCTCGTTCTCAGCCGGCTATGGGCTTGGCATTGGGTTCATGGCGATGATCGGCAGCAGCTTTGGGTTCATTAATTTCCTCGTCGGTATCGTTGTCGGTGCAGCAGTGACCTATGTAGTGCTGCGTTTCAACCTGCAGAAGTGGGTCATCATCATTGCCACTTCCCTCGGCGGCGCCCTTGGTATGGCTGGAATCGTGCTCTTCGGAATGCGCTTGCTGACCGTTGTTGAACTTGACCAGGTTGCCAAGGCCCTCAAGGCCACCCCCTTGCTCATGCTCCTGACGGTTGTCCTTGTCATTGCTGGAATTGTTGTCCAATTTCGAACCACAAAAGACTTCGTATTTGCAATACCCGAAGATAAAATGTAGTTGTTCCACTGCCGTTTCGCTTCAATAATACCGAGGTCGCAGATTGCCCAAAGGGGACTGCGGCCTCGGTGCGTTAACGGTTTATGTTGACATCGACTGTGTCTCGACACCCTGAAAACTTGAATAAATTAACGCATGAGACGCCCTTGCGGACGTCTCAGCGGTTGGATGGATGAGGAGAAGTGAAAACCAAAGTTGTTAATCCAAAGGCTACCTCCGTACAGATGGATTCTGTTCACTATGACCCATGGCGGTCATGCCGATGGGATGATAGGTTGGCTCGGAACGGTTAACGTTATAACTGGGAGTGGGAGCAGGTCGAGGCTTGGGCGCAGGACGCGGATAGTTGTTGACTGGTTGGTTCGAGGGCAGGGGGTAATTCGTAGTGGCAGGGCGTGTCGAGTTATTTTGATAGGAAGCCGGCCGCTGTCCCGCATCCGCCACAGTGAAAAGCCGTTCGCCTGCCACAGAGAAGGTGCCAATGATCAAAACACGGATCAACCAGACCATTGCCGCCACAAAGATCGGCACAACTTTGATCATGACTGTTTGACCGACAAGCGATCCGCCTTCTGCACTGTGATTAAGGATGGCAACTGAAACGCCCCACCAGGTGAGTATGGCATTGAAAGCCGCGGCAAGCAGCCACGCGCCAAAGAGATACCAAACTTCAGCTGGTTCGTCGCGTCCCTGCTCGGGAGTGAAGATGCGGGCAATACCGGCAAAGTCCATACCGCAGAAGGCAAAGGCAAGGATCGTGGACCATAGAATCCCAGCAAATTTCAGATCGCCAAGCACATCTTGCAACGCAAATGAGGTTGTACCAAAATTAAACAATTCGAAGGCGAGCAGGGCGGTGATAAGGATGCTGCCAAAGATCGCGCCGCGTCTGAGTGATGCGTTCTTTAAAAACGGGAGCAATTGAATGTTGAGGAAACGGTTCATGAGAAATCTCCTTTTGGAATTACATGGAGGAAAGAACAACTTCTCCTAATATAGAACACTTGTTCTAATTTGTCAAGCCGGATTCGTTGCAAATTTATTGTCAGTATTTTTGAAGGTGTCGACCATGGAAGCTTCGCGCTCAGCGTCCGTCAATGAATTTATAATTGCTGATTGGGTTCCATGAATTGCTGGAAAAAGTTATAAATGAGGTGGAAGAAATCAATCGGGTGGTGTATGATATTACAAGTGAGCCCCCGCGACGATCGAATGGGAGTAACAGTCTACGATTTTGGATTTGTGATTTACGATTGATCGATCACTAAATCGCTGAATCAAAAAGGAGCACCATGAACAATTTCAATTTTGGTGAAGTACTCACCCGTGCCTGGAAAACCATTTGGAAGCACAAGGTCTTGTGGATTTTTGGTATTTTGGCGAGTTGCGCGCGCGGCGGAGGCAGTAGTAACGGAGGCGGCGGGAGTTCTAGCTATCAAACAAGCTCTGGCGAAAATACACTCTTCCCAGGCTGGCAAGTCGAACGGGTTATGAATTCAAGCAGGTCGGTACCTGGAACAAAACTGGTGGATCATCATTGTTGCGATTCTAGCGCTGATATTTATCATCCTCATTTTTTATTCGCTCGGAATGATCGGCAAAATCGGCGTGATCAAAGGAACATCGCTGGCAGAGAAAGGCGCCGAGAGGTTATCCTTTGGCGAAATCTGGAGCGAAAGCCTGCCCTATTTCTGGCGCATATTTGGCCTGAATTTCCTTGTCGTTTTCGCCATATTTGCCATTATTATTCCATTTATTTTGTTGGGCGTGGTTACTGCCGGCATTGCATTTTTGTGTTTACTTCCGGTCTTATGTCTGCTAATTCCACTCAGCTGGATCCTCTACATAATTATCGAACAGGCACAAGCCGCCATTGTGCTGGAAGATCTCGGCATATTGGACGGTTTCAAGCGCGGCTGGCAGATCGTTAAAACAAATCCAATGCCAACGATCCTAATGTCGCTCATCCTTGGCATCGGCAGTTTTATCATCGTCATGATCGTTGCAATACCTCTTATGCTCGCCTTCATTCCTGCTTTCATGAGCATGAGCGTATTACGAGGATCGCTTATACCTATTTATATTTCATTTTCTTGCTGTGCTTTGTATATGCCTGTGCTTATTTTATTCAACGGTATTGTCACTGCATACATCCAATCTGCCTGGGCGTTGACTTTCATGCAACTTGCCGGCCCCAAGGAAGAAGCGCCTGTTATCATTGAGGCAAATGCGTAAGTTCCTTGCTCTGCTGTTTATTTTAGGTCTTTTGCTCAGCGTCGTGCCTGCTTTGCGTGGGCACGCTCAGCAAAACTCTGCCTCTGCGTATCTCTACCCTGTGGAATTTTCCACCTTCCCGACAATTTCAGCGTTTTTGGATGTTTTCGACTCGAACGGCATTTTCGTCACTGGACTCAAGCCCGAAGCTGTTTCTGCTGTCGAAGACGGTCAGTCACTCCCAGTCGACACACTGAACGAGATCGCCATACCTCTCCAGCTTGTTATTGCCGTCAACCAGGGCGCGCCATTGGATATACGTGACCAGGCAACGAATTTTTCCCGCTTTCAACGTGTTTCACAAATACTGGCTCAATGGGCGCAAAGCCGCCCAGCAGATTTACCTGACGATCTCAGTCTTGTCAGCCAGGCTGGTCCTGTCATAAACCATGCCGGGGCGGTAGATTTTGTCGCCGGGCTCAATAGCTTCCAGCCTGATTTCCGTGCTGCGGTACCTAATTTGCAATCTCTGTCCATTGCGCTGGACACCGTCAGCGCGCAAACGGCGCGGCTGGGCATGAAGCGCGCCATTCTTTTCATCACCCCGCACACAGATGACGCCAATATCGCAGCTGCGCTTGAGCCTTATATCCAACGCGCTGTTGAGAATAATATTCGAGTCTTCGTCTGGCTTGTGGATTCGCAGACAACATTCAACACCACGAGCGCGGCCGCATTCAATAACCTTGCCCTCCAAACGGGTGGAAGTATGTTCACCTATTCAGGGGCGGAGCGTTTTCCCGATCCCGAACTCTATTTTTCTGGCTTGCGCAGAGTTTACACATTTTCCTATACTTCACGTGTAAAAACCTCTGGCGAACACACGCTCAGCGCCAATGTAAACCTCCCTGATGGCACTGGCACAGTGGCTTCTGCCGAGCAGACATTCACCGTGGATATTCAGCCGCCTAATCCGTTCCCCCTCACCAATTCCCTGCAGATCACACGCCGCGCCCCTGAAGATGACCCGTTTAATAGCGAGGTCCTTTTGCCTGAAAAGCAAGAGGTCGAGATCATCGTTGAATTCCCGGATGGACATCCCCGCCCATTGACGCGCACAACCTTGTACGTGGATGGCGTGATCGCCGGTGAGAATACTGTTGAACCGTTCAATTTATTTACATGGGATCTGAGCGCTTATACCAGCAGCGCAGAACACCAGATGATGGTTGAAGCAGTGGATTCTCTTGGGCTGAGCAAATCCAGTATGCCAGTGCCTGTGATGGTGACCGTGGTCCAGCCGCCTCAAGGCATAACTGCTTTGCTGGCCAGATACCGTACACCCATCACATTTGGGGCGATCATCTTCGCGGGGCTGGTACTTTTCACGATTCTCTTAAGCGGGCGTTTGCGCATACCATCCATTCGCGCCGCGCAGGAAGCACGCCGCGCAGATGCCGACCCGCTGACACAATCAGTGCCGGTAGTGGCAGAACCTGTAACGACACCTCTGGCGGCCACGACTGCGGTCAAAACCCAAAAGCGGGCAGCCCTCTCAAAGAAAGCCGCAGCAGATGCAAAGTCCAGAGCAGTAGCGACGGCATCACTCATCCGCATTAATGCAGAGGGGCAGGTTCTCCCGGTCACACCGATCGCGCTTGTCGAACAGGAAATCATATTTGGCACAGACCCTGCGCAATGCACCCAGATTCTGGATGATCCTTCCGTCTCCCTTGTTCATGCGCGGCTGAGGCAAACTGAAGACGGCGGATTCCTATTGCTGGACAATGGTTCAATTGCCGGTACGTGGATAAATTATGAGCCAATTTCCCGCGAGGGTCATCGTCTGGTGCACGGTGATATGGTAAACTTTGGTCAATTAATATACCGTTTCACACTTAGAGTGCCGCCTGTGACATCCAAACCCACGATTGTTATTCAAAACGCTGAAGAATGATTCGTTCTTCGCTCCCCCATGTGCATGTTGCCGCCCTCAGTCATGCCGGAATGTCTGGCAAGGATAATGAGGATCGTTATGCGATCTCATCATTCCTACTGAGCAAGGAAGATCCGCGCCCTGCGATTCTGGCTGTGGTTGCGGATGGTATTGGCGGACACCTGGCTGGCGAAATAGCGGCTGAACTTGCCGTTAATTACATCACTGCCGGGGTTGCGGAAAGCAATGGCAAAAAACCTGTAAAAATCCTTGAGACTGCGATCCAAAATGCAAGCCAATCCATTGCTTCACACTCTGCGGGCAAGGAAGATGAAAACGGCATGGGAGCCACCTGCGCCTGTGTCTGGATCATCGAAAATAAACTTTACACTGCATACGTTGGGGATTCCCGTATTTATCTTTTGCGCGGCAAATTTATCCAACGCTTAACTATTGACCATACATGGGTGCAGGAAGCCTATGAAAAAGGCATTATCACTGCCGAGCAAATGCACGATCATCCGAACCTGCATGTCATCCGCAGATATTTGGGCGGCGTGAGATTACCCGAAGTGGATTTCCGCTTGCGGATCGATGACGCGGAATCCAACGAAGAATCAGAAAACAACCAGGGATTCAACCTTGAGCCGGGCGATACCATTTTGCTTTGCAGTGACGGCTTGACGGACCTTGTCTGGGATGATGAAATTCAAAGGATCATCCGCTCGAAAAAAGAGATGAAGGCTGCGGCTGAGGCGCTTGTGAACCTGGCAAACGAGCGCGGCGGACACGATAACATTACGGTCGTGATCATGTCCACGCCCAAGCTGGAGGAAACCGCACAAAAGAAGCGCAATATTCTGGATTGGTTATTGGGAGAAGAAGAGTAAGGCCTCGGTTTTGAACCGAGGCCCTTTTTTATTTTGCTATAAACATTTGAACCGCTAAGCTCGCGAAGAACGCGAAGAAAAGATTTAAAGGTTTTCTTGGCGCACCTAGCGGGCTTTGCGGTCAATAGGTTTTTGGGATAAAAACCGATTCGCCCACCGCTCGAACCTGCTTTGTGACCGATGAGCAGAATCTCAGCTTGAGTTTTTTTCGCGGTCAAGCCATAACTCACGATATTGGCGATTCCAGTCTATCAAAAATCTGACTGCGATCACGATGCCTGCACCCAACGCCACCCAAAACGAAACATCGCGGATATTAAGCAGCCACAAGACAGGCGCAATGAGAATGCCAGCGAGCACAGTCGCGCGCGCAGAGTGACGAATGACCAGCAAGAGCAGGATGAGAAGCCCAAGGCTGATAAAAAAAACCAGTGGATTGACAGCAAGAGCAGCCCCGCCTGCAGTTGCCAGCCCCATGCCGCCGCGAAATTGCGCAAATATCGGCCAGCAATGACCAATAACCGCAAATACGGCTGTCAGCACGATGATATAGTCTGGGATGCCAACCTGACTTACGGCAAGATACGTTGGGATAAATCCCTTCGCTATATCCAATATCAGGACCAGCGCGCCCCAACCAAACCCAACCTGACGGATGGTGTTGGTCGTTGTTGCATGGCCTGAGCCTGTGTCGCGCAAGTCCACGTGTTTGACGTAGCGCGTGATCCAGACGGAGAATGGCAGGGAGCCAAAGAGATAGCCGAGGATGGGAAAAAGGAAATATGAGAAGGTCATTTACAGAATAACCCGCTCGACCTTGAAAGGTGTCCCATCGGGGTCGGGATCTTCATCAAATTCTCGGGCGGCGAGATGACCGCTGAACACGGCTTGCGCGATGATGTTGGGCGCTTCAGCGTCACCGATCAGGCGCAGGGATTTGAGTGTGCCGTCGGCGAGCGCGGGCTTGAGTTCGTGATACAGGGCATCATTGGGGAGCCTGTCTGTGACCATGACAATGGCATCGCAGGCGAGAGTCGATTCGGCGTAGGTAATGCTGTTCGTGACTGTAACAGTTGTCGGGGAGTGAGATGCGATGAAATGGCTTGGGAGCAGGGTCACGTTCAAGGCGTTGAGTTGCTTGAGGATGCGAGTCTGCTCAAGAGTGAATTGAGTCCAATATGAAATGGACGGAGCGGGAGTCACCAGCGTGACTTCACAATTATTCTGCGCGAGCAGTTCGGCAAGCACACCGCCCATATAATAATGATCGTCGTCGTATATGATGACCTTGCCCGATGGAAATTTCCCATCCATCAGATCATCAGGCGTGAAAATATTACCGTTGCCTGGGATGGGGCGCGAGAGAAAACGTCCCACGCCATCGCGCCGCCAGGTCGCGCCCGTAGCGAGGATGACATGCGGCGCGCCAGCTTCGAGAATATCCTTCGCGGTCATCGGGCTGGACGGATAGAAATAAATGTTTGGTGTTTTGTTGATCTGTGTCAGACGCCAATCCATCACGCGCCGCCATTCGCTCAAGCCGGGCAGCGCCGACTCAAGCGCAACGCGCCCGCCTGCTTCGCGTTTTGCATCGGTCAGGATGACGTGATATCCACGCTGACCAAGTGCACGCGCGGCTTCCAACCCCGCAGGTCCTGCGCCGACGATCAGGATTTCATCTTCGGATTTTTTCGGCGCAATGATTTCAGGATGCCAGCTGCGACGCCATTCCTCGCCCATGGTTGGGTTTTGCGTACAGCGGATGGGCACGTAGCGCGTATCGCCTGTGACGCAAATATTACAGCCAATGCACTCGCGGATATCTTCGAGACGGTCTTCTTTTATTTTGTTGGGCAGGAATGGGTCGGCAATGCTGGGGCGCGCCGAGCCGATCATGTCCATGATGCCGCGCTCGATGGCAGATGCCATTGAATCAGGCGAGGTGTAACGCCCCACACCCACGACAGGTTTGGTGGTGAGTTTTTTGACAAAGGAAATATATTTTTCCTGGTTGCCTTCTTTTTCAAAACGGGATGTGGTCGAGTCGTTCGACCAGTTGCTGACGTTGACATCCCATAGGTCGGGCAGTTCCGCAAGCATGGAGACGATATCGTGCGCTTCACCTGTGGACTGCATCCCTGAGCTGCCAAGCAATTCATCCACCGCAAAGCGGACAGCCACTGCGCAGGTATCGCCGACGGCTTCTTTTGTGTCTTCGATCAACTCACGGAAAAAGCGCACGCGGTTTTCAAGCGAACCGCCGTATTCGTCAGCGCGGTCATTTTCTTTGGAGAGCAGATGAAAGGCAAGGGTCAGGTTGTGAGCGGCGTAGCAATAAATAATGTCAAAGCCCGCCTGCTTGGCGCGGATGGCCGCATTGCGATGCCACTTGCGGATTTGCTTAAGATCATCCTTGCTTGCGGCGCGAGACTGCCCAGGTTCGTATCCGCTGGCGCCGACAATTCCCCGCGAACGCACATCAAATGGAGCCGCGCGCGAGTACAGGTTTGACGCGTCATGCCCGTTATAGGTCAATTCAATGCCTGCCAGCGCCCCATGCTTATGTACGGCTTCGGTCATGATCTGCAATGCGGGGATGTCGCCATCGTTCCAGATACGTCCCTCGAAATACGGTGACAGGTCACTCGTGTGATGGATCTCAGTTTCTTCGGTGCAGACCACACCCCAGCCGCCTTCGGCTTTCATGCCGCGCATGGCTGACAGTCCCTGCGGCATCCGCCAGCCAAATCCATTGCAATGCGGCACTTGATAGAATCGATTTGGCGCGGTGACGGGACCGATCTTGATCGGTTGAAAAAGAATATCGTAACGTGAGGTCATGTTGTGGATTCCTTTTGTGTTCAAGACCTAGACAGGTTTTTAGAAACCTGTCTAGGTCTGTTTATGGACAGGTTGAGTAATCAGGGAAAAGCATGGAAGAATATTCATCCAACAGCAATTTTGTTTCAAGGGGAAAGACGATCATGGTCACAATAACGCGTGTATCCGTATCATTCTCAACCCAATACCTGATCTCGTAATCAAAACCCTGGTTGTGCGTTTTGAATTCATACAGCCTTAAGCCGTCATCCGTTTTACATTCATTGATCAGTTCGTAACTTTCATAATTTGCAAAGACAGCCTTCCAGTTTTCATCACTGAAATATGTGTTGAGATCGGGTTCTTCATAACTGCACGGAAAGATGAGTGCTTCCAGATAAGCCACTGCTCCCAGCGGAGTGTTCTGCCAGGTCACAGCAACACGGCCTTCGCCAACGGAATGATCTTCCTGCCACTCAGGCGCGTTGAATATTTCTGCGGTATAGGAAAGCGCACGGTCAATATCCCTTTGCGTGGGTTCAGATGAAATGCAAACAGGTGTAACGGTGGGAAGTGGTTTCTCTGTCAATTGCGCTTGCGGTGTAGATGTAAGCGGCATTGGCGTGGCAGGCGTTCCGCAGGATGAAATGATCATTGCAATGGCGAGGAATATAAATAATTGTTTGTTCATGTCTTCTCGTCTGTAATAATGAAGTTTTTTATACGCGAGTATAGCACGCAGAAAAGAATTTGCCCGACCATATCAGTCGGGCAAATTATCTATTTCAATTCACAATAAATATGGATCGGTATTTGATCTGGATCATGAATGATGAATGACCTGTGTCCCCACGAGCGATCTTGCGGACTCTCGATCATATCCGCGCCCAAGCCTGACAGCCTTTCATAAAATTTATCCACCGCTGATGCATTTTCCACGCGCAGCGCCAGGTTGAGCGCCACAGGATTCGGTCCATCATAAGTTTCTCCATCCGCAGCGCCGTAGATCTCGATCACAGCCGTGCCGCCTGCCGAGAGCAAAGCGCCTTTCCCATCTTCACGGTCCCAGCCGCCGACGAGTTCCATTCCGAGCATGTTTTGGTAGAAATCCACGCTTTTTTGGAAATCGCGCGAGAAAAATGCAAAACGGAATTCAAGTATGTTCACGGCTTGGTTCCTCCAGTTGTAGTTATTTGTCGTAATTGAAATGGGATTCTGTTTGGAGACCGCACTCAATTATTTCCTACTGCTTAAGGAGCCACAAAACACGGTCATAGGAAACCAGGTAGTGGATCAAAGCAATTCCGCTGAAAATATAGCCCGCTCGCACTGAGCCTGCATCGAATAAGCACCATGCAGCAAAAGTGAAAAATGCCAACTCAAGCAGCAAACGCAGCCAACCCGCCACTGGGACAAGCGCTTTGCCATTCGCGCTGGCATCCGCGGGCACGCGGAAAGTTCCCCACAGAGTTGCGGCTAACAACGGCAAGCCGATCGCCAAAAGATAACGAAGAATGCCTGCGTGTTGAGTCCAGCCCCAGTAGCCAAGAGCGGTTAATGCGGCGAGTTCAAGCAAAAAACGGACAGCAAGATTGATCGGGTTTTGGCTCATTTTTTAATCCTTGAGAGACAGGCGCATCTCATGCCACTCGGCGCCGCCATGCGTGGAACTGGATAATCCCGCATGAATAAATCCCAGCCTCTCATAATAAGCGACCAAATAATGCTTGCACATCAGCAACACTTTTTCTTTTTTGTTTTGTCTTGCTTCTTCAACAAATTTCAGCATCAATTGCTTTGCAATGCCCTGCTTTTGGAATTCAGGCAAAACTGCCAACGCAAAGATGACCATATTTCTGCCATTGACATCATGCCCGATCAATTGTTTTAACTCTTCGTCGCTGATGTCATCCTTGTTTGTAGCTGCCCCATTGACCATGCCGACAACACTTCCGTTGAATTCTGCAACAAAGAAGCCCTGCGGAAATATGTCAATGCGAAGCTGGATCGTTTCTCTGGATGCCGCTTCGTCTGGAAGGAATCCTGATTTTTCAACAACACAACATTCATCCAAATCCTTCAGCTGAACATTCCTTATATTACTTCATCTTTTATCCCAGTAAACATCTTGACCCAGAAATCTGACTTAAAGATGATTGGTTTATTCTGAGATTTTTTTAGATCCTCTTTTATCTTTTCGATGCCAGCCAAATAAGCCTCGTCACTCAACAGCGCCAATTGTGACGTGGCGTTATGCTTTATGAAAGGGTCATTCAACACCCCTTCTCCGACATGAATATTCAGGATGTGTTCCACATCATGGCGTTCAATATCCGCGAATCCCTCCTGCCTCATCGAATTCTTGATCATCCCGCTGGATGGATAACGCATGAGGTCTGTCTGATAGACCGTGTCAAAATAATCATAGATATACCAATTACCTTCACCGCTGTGCGGGTCATGTCCAATGATGGCAAGCGCACCTCCAGGTTTCAAGATACGAAATGCTTCGGCGATAAAAGCGCGGTGATCTCCAAAGTGATGAACAGCATCGACACAGTAGACCAGGTCAAAGGTCTCGCTTTGATACGGAAGTCGAGTTGCCGTGCCGCGTGCAAGCTTGAGCGGTGCAGGCTGATTTCGGGCCTGTTCGATCATACCCGCTGAAAAATCCATGCCGTACAGCCTGGGCGTAACCTGATGAAGCAGATTCAGCCAAAAGCCTGTACCACTCCCAACTTCCAAAATAGTCTTTGCGTTGATCTTACGAGCAAGATTAAGTAGCGCATCACCACGCTCCCAATGTTGGGTGGACGGGTAACGCTGATCGTAGTCGTTTGAAATTACATCGTAATTAAGATAGGGTTTTGTCATACTATCTGGAAACCCCCACTCCATTATTTCTTACTGCTTGAGCGATAATCGCATCTCATGCCACTCGGCGCCGCCATGCGTGGAACTGGATAATCCCGCATGAATAAATCCCAGCCTCTCATAATAAGCGACCAAATAATGCTTGCACATCAGCAATACTTTTTCTTTTTTGTTTTGTCTTGCTTCTTCAACAAATTTCAGCATCAATTGCTTTGCAATGCCGCGCTTTTGAAATTCAGGCAAAACTGCCAACGCAAAGATGACCATATTTCTGCCATTGACATCATGCCCGATCAATTGTTTTAACTCTTCGTCGCTGATGTCATCCTTGTTTGTGGCTGCGCCATTGACCATGCCGACAACCCTTCCGTTGAATTCTGCAACAAAGAAGCCCTGCGGAAATATGTCAATGCGAAGCTGGATCGTTTCTCTGGATGCCGCTTCCTCTGGAAGGAATCCTGATTTTTCAACAACACAACATTCATCCAAATCCTTCGGCTGAACATTCCTGATAGTGACTTCACTCATTTAAATCGACGATCTCCTTCACACGTCCCACCTGCCCATCCACAAGGCGAACTTTAATTCCATGCGGATGATTAGGTGAACTGGTGAGAATATCCTTGACGATGCCTTTGGTCAGCTTGCCAGTGCGCTGGTCTTGTTTCAAGACGATCAGCACGGTAATACCAGGTTTAATATTGGAGCGGGTTTGTCCGTTCATTTTTTATCCTATTCATGTTCCATCAAGAAGACATCTTCAAAGCCCAAGCCTTGACTGTCCTCCGCTTGCCTTTTAGCTGTAAATCGCGAGGCTCCATCCCATCGGGTTGTAATTCAGCAGCTTTTCTTGTTGCCTCGCTGATAAGTATTTCTCCCGCCCCAGCCAGGGAGGTTAGTCGCGCGGCAGTGTTGACCGAATCACCGAGCATGGAAATATCTGTTATGCCGTTGTCAGCGTTGACGGAGCCTACATATGCAACGCCGGTATTGATCCCCACTCCCACGGGTATCCACGGCTCAGACGAACCGCCGTAGCCCATGGCTTTCAATATCTTTTTTCCTGTATCATACGCCACCTTTGCGTGCTTTGGTCCTGCGAAGCCCGGCACGAAAAATCCAGCCACTTCATCACCCAGTAATTTTTCCACAAAACCATTGTTGCGGTAAAAGATCTCTGTCGCTGTGCGGTAGAAACGATAGATCTTTGAGCTATATTCTTCGGGAGAAATATCCTCTGCCATGGTGGTCGAGCCGCGCACATCAACAAACAGGATGGAAATTTCAAGCTCCACGCCGCCGTTGTATTTCTCAGCATACCGCTCACAGAGATTACACAAACGTGGATTTAGCTTTGAGGGTCCGACATCCAAAAGACTTTTTGAGACCCATCCGCCAATCCCTTCGAATGGCATATAGCAGATGTCACAGCGCGGACTTTTGGGCAGTCGTTTGATGAGCGGACGGAACGCCTTCCGCTCGAACCAGGGTGGTTTCAAACTGGCAGGCATGTCTCCTGTTGTGAGATACGAGTACCATACCTCTTTAACAAATGATTTTGAAATTTTCGTGTTTGACATGTTTTGTACCTCTAAAGTTAAGAAACGATAAAAATTTTATTTCGTTTTTGATTCTCCTATGTCACCCTGAGCGGAGCGAAGGGTCTTTGAACTGTCGTAGTGATGCTTCGCTCCACTCAGCATGACACGGTTAAGACAACAACCCTCTTGCAAACATCAAAAACGACTGCACATCATTGAAATTCGTGACCATGCCCACGGAAATTCTCACTGCGCCGCTGGATTTGCCGTCAATACAGTGGCGGAAATCGTCAATGGACATGACTTCTTTGTGGTCAGGACGGGTAAAGCAGACATCCAATTCCACGCGAGAGATGCCGAGGGCAATTTCACCTGCGCCAGGGTTGCAAAAACAGCCTGTACGGAGTGAGATATTGACCTTGTTGGCTTCACTTTCGATGAAGCGATGATCGAAAGCCTTACCATTTTTATCGTAAAAATTGACAGTCACCGCGCCACCGCGTCCTTCCGTGGAGTTGGGTCCGAACAAACGCACCAGCGGCTCACCTGTGCTGTGCTTCATTTGCGGTGAGATGTTCCAACAGCCAGCCTGTCAGCGTTTTTACGCGTTCCCCGATCACATCATAGCCAATGGATTCTATGTGTTTCAGCCCGATCTCAATGGCGGGAATATTGAGGTAATCGAGCGTTCCGTCTTCGAAGGCGGGAGCGCCATCGGCAAGATAATATTTATCACCTTGCACCGATGCGACGGTAATTGTCCCGCCCGCAAACCAAGGACGATGCAACTTTGCCAAAGCAGATTTACGCGCGATCAATGCACCGAGTCCTGTTGGATAGCCGAAAATTTTATAAAAAGAGATCGGCACAAAATCAGGGTTGACCTTGCCCAGGTCAAGTTTGTTGGTCGGGACATAGGCGGCGGCGTCGAGCAGCACATCCCAGCCGTGAGCGTGGGCTTTCTCGATCCACTCCAGCGGATGTTTGACCGAGGAGAAGTTCGATTGTGCGGGGTATGCAAAAAGGTTGTGCCCGCTCTTCGAAGGCTGAGCCAGTTCCAGGTCCAGTTGCGAAGCGTCGACGCTCATGTCTGGGAGCATGACCGGGATATAGGTCACATTCGCGCCGCGGGCGTGGGCAAATTCCCGAATCCCATTGACTGAGTTGTGGTTGTCGAAAGTCAGCAGGTAACGCCCGTTTGAAAATGGATACGACTCGCCGATCAACTTCAGCGCGCCGCTGGCATTGGATGTGAAGATGGCAAGATATTCGTCGGGATCGGCGTTGAAAAATTTCAGGATATAGTTGCGCGCGCTTTCAACAGCTTCGGTGGCCGCAAGCGATGTGGGGTTGGATGAGTGCGGGTTGCCAAAAACATTGTCATGCAGGAGTTTATGATGTTTATTGATTTGTGATTCAGCATAAATGCCGCCGCCGGTGTAATCAAGATAAATATGTTCGCCGCGATCAAGCCGCGCATAATCCTTTTTGCGAAGCACATCTATGGATTCGGTCTGTTTGTATGTTGGATATTTTTTGAGGAAGGTCTCAAATTCATTCGTTGTCATGGGCGATCTCCTGCTAATACTATCGTCATTGCGAGGGCGATGCTCTTTCGCCCGAAGCAATCTCAAAAACTATAACGGGATTGCTTCGCCGCCAAGAGCAAGTGCGCGGCTCGCAACACTTGCACCGTACGCCACATCGTCCCGACGCATTTTCGGGAGTGCGGTGTGACGGAAATTTACACTTTTACCGGGTTACTTAACTTCCCCAGCCCTTCAATTTCAACATCCACTACATCGCCGTTCTTTAACTCACCCACGCCAGCAGGCGTGCCGGTGAAGATGATATCGCCTGGCTCAAGCGTCATCACGGATGAGATGTATGCGATCAAGGTGCTGACGTTGAAAACCATATCGCGCGTGGATGCCATTTGTCGCATTTGACCATTTACGCGGCAAGTGACCACCGCGTCAGATGCGTCGAAATCAGTGTCGATCCACGGGCCGAAGGAACAGAATGTATCGAAGCCTTTGGCGCGCGTCCATTGACCATCGGTCTTTTGCAGGTCGCGCGCTGTGATGTCGTTGCCGATCGTGTAACCGAAAATATATTCCTTTGCTGCTTCAGGTGTGATATTTCGTCCACGCTTGCCGATGACAACCACCAATTCCGCTTCATGCTCGACCTGTTTCGACTGCGGCGGCAATAGAATATTCTCGCCGTTTGAAATGATCGAAGAAGGCGGCTTCATAAAGAGGAGCGGCACTTTCGGCAATTCATTGCCAAGTTCCCTGGCATGTTCCACATAGTTGCGTCCCACGCACAGGATCTTGCTCGGCACACAAGGCGCGGCAAGTTTCACCTCTGCCACAGGCGTCTTGGCTTCACGCCTGCGGTATTCGCCAAAAATATCACCCTGGATTTCACCGATCTTGTCATCCAACATCCAGCCATACTTTATTAGTGCCTCGCCATTGGTTTGATAACGGACAATTTTCATGATTCTCCTGGAATACAAAAGAAAATGCAGGATGAAATAGATCCATCCTGCACCTATTATACAAGCCAACGGCAATTTATTGACCCGCCTTAAGCACATTGATCCCGAAGGGTTCATTGAAAGACCTTATTTATTCGATCAATCTTCCAGACGAGAATATTCTGGATAAGTATTCGGGACGGGGAGTAACATCAATCACTTAAATAATTTGATGTCGCTTCGATCCACTTCATCCAATAGCTTGTGGATGGGCCTGCCCAAAACAGGATGAACAAGGTCAGGCGCAATCTCTGCCAGTGGAACAAGTACAAAAGCACGCTCATGCAAACGTGGATGTGGAATGACAAGCGGCGGCGTATCCAGCACGAGATCGTCAAAGAATAATATATCAATGTCGATCAGGCGCGGTCCATTTTGAAAATTAGGCACACGTCCCAGGGCAGTTTCAAGCCGTTTCAAATGACTAAGAAGCGCTTGCGGCTCAAGATAGGTCTTCACCATCACAACCTGATTCAAAAACTGGGCTTGATCTGTGAATCCCCAGGGCGGCGTTTCGTACACCGACGATCTATTCTTCACCGCCATTTGCGGCGTCAGATTGCTGGCGGCCGCCTTAAGATTCGCAAGGCGGTTTCCCATGTTACTTCCGAGTGCAAGAAAAACGATATGGTCCATTATTTAAACCTTGTGCCCATCATAATGTCCAACCACGTCCGCCGCGAGCCAGCTTTCGATATCCGCGTTGAAGAATGCATCGTCGGGGATATTCGAGGCAAGCTCGATCATTGCCGCGCGTGTTACTTCATAATGTTTTAGCATATCAGAATAAGACAACATCGAATATTTTTTAGTCAGCTCAATGTTAAACTCATTTGTATTCGGATCATGCCAGATAAAGCCCGGCTCGTTCAGAATTCCATTTATAATGCGCGCGCCCTCCTCCCACCAGCCGACAACGTGCGCCAGCAGGTCATGAAAATTTTCAAGACCCTGCCCGCTGATAAATTCCTTTTTCTTTTCATCGTCCAACCGATCGAAGTCCTCGACATATGTTCCCCATCCATTTTGGAGAGTATCCAAAAGCAGGAAGCGGCTCAACGCAACCAGATGTTCGCGCGCATGTTCGATAAAAATACCATTGACCCAGCTGCGCACGCGCCTATTTTCCCACGCCGCCTCATTCATCGACTTTAGGTCTGCAACTGCTTTCTGACGGGTTTTCTCAAAGTGGGCATGGAACTCCGCCTCATCCCAGGTTTTATATTTTTTAACAGCCTCGGCATTGAACACATCAAAATCATATTTTTTTCGTTCATACTCGCGTTCTTCGGCAATGGCGAGGATGATTCCCATGCCTTCCTCCCACCACGCCAAAACATGCGCGAGCATATCGCGGAACTGTTCATAACCCTGGTCGTTGACGCGCTTGCGACCCTCAGCGGCAGGCCAGTGATTAAACCGCTCAATGTACGTTGCCCATTCGATTTCCAAAAAATCAAGCGTACGTTGTTTGAAATTGGACATGATGTTCTCCATATTTGAGGTGACAGTCACTTTAAAAGTGACTGTCACCTATGCCACTATTTCAGTCAATGATACAACATCTGCATCCTTCAAAGCGTGATGCAGATCCGCACTCTTTAGGATGATCGCCGTATTGCGGATTCCCGACCCGATGGATATTTCCTCTTCGCCCAGCACACTCGGATCGATCAACACCTTGAGCTGGTGCGGCAACCCGAAGGGACTTACCGTCCCGACACGGTAGCCCGTCACCGCGAACACTTCATCTTCGGTTGCCATCGAAATACGTGAACGGCCAAGATGCTTACGCAGGATCTTCCATGAGATCTGCGCGGGTCCAGCCACCAACACCATTATAAATTCATCTTCCGCAATGCGGAACAAAATACTGCGCACAACCTGCGAAGCCCGCTGACCACGGTCACTTGCGGCCTGCTCAAACGACGTGACAGGGTTTTCATGGCGAAACACTTGATGCGGAACGCCAAGTTTTTCCAAGGCAATGCTAACGGGAGGGTTTTCCATAATTAAATATCGTCACGCCTGCACTGGCGTGCAACGCAAGTGTTGCGAGGGCGTTCTATTTTGTCTTCTCTTTGTACTCACACAACTTAATGATCGGGCACTGCGGACAATTCGGATTGCGCGCGCCGCAGACCTCACGCCCCAGGCGGATGATGTTCAAATGTGCGGCGTAATAAGTTTCAGGCGGAAAGACAGATTCCAAATGCGGGTGCGCCTGCTCCACGGTCATCTTTTCGGGGCGCAAGCCAGTCCGCCCGCTGACACGGTAGATGTGCGTGTCCACCGGAAAAGCGGGCATGTTCAACGAAAAGCATAAAACGATGGCGGCTGTCTTGGGTCCCACGCCGTTGAACTTTGTCAGCCAGGCGCGTGCTTCCTCGACGGGCAGACCCGCTAAAAAGTCCAGGTTGAGCGCGCCGCGTTCCTCCGAGATGGCGCGCAAAACCTGCTGAATGCGCGGTCCTTTTTGATTCGCGAGTCCCGCAGGCCTAATGGCGGCGATCACTTCTTCGGCATCCGCGTCGCGTACGGCTTCCCATGTGGGGAATTTCGCGCGCAAAGCATTGAAGCCCCGATCACGGTTGATGTCATTTGTATTTTGCGAGAGGATGGTTGAGACAAGTTCGTCAATGGCTGGCAAAGGCGTGCGCCAGATGGGTTCGCCATAGGTCTCGATCAATTTTTCGTGGATCGCAATCGCGCGTGCTTTTAGATTTTTCATGCGAAAAGATCAAACACCGGATGTGATTCGCCCGTAATAATTTCACGATGGTTTTTGAGCTGTTTTGTGGGGCCAAATTTTGCAAGGGATTTCAACTGCGCTTCGTTCAAGGCTTTTAGCTGGCGCAAAATTTCAAGCGCAACCGCAGGGCGCACGCGTGTGCTGGATTCCAGATCATCGTTCATGCGTGAGGCGTCGCCATCTGTGACTTTGAATGCGATGCCCACGCCGTTCTCACCATATACACCGGGCATTAACCCAATGATCTGAAAACCTTCTGCGCCGCGTTTTGTAATAATTTTTCCCGCGGCTATTTTCATCAACTCGCAATCGAATTCGCCGTAATTGCTGACCATTTCTGGATGAGCAGACATGGCAGATGTGATTTTGCGGCAAGCCGTTGCACGAGATTCACTTAATTCGCGCGGGTCACACAGACGTGCCATGCCCAATGCCGCGTTCACAAGCGGAATCGCAAAATTCGGCGCTGAACAGCCGTCAATGCCCAATTCAATTTTTTCTTTTTCGATCCCGCACATTTCAGAAAATGTGGCGAGGATATCCTGCTGAATGGGATGAGTATGATCGAGGTAATTCTCCAAAGGCAGTCCGCGCATTTTGGCATGTGCCAGCATGGCAGTATGTTTGCCTGAGCAGTTGTTGAAGTTGGGCGTCGGTTTTATATCCTGCTTGATGACCGTTCTTAACATTGCCACGTCGCTGGGCAGGTGCGGGCCGCATTGCAAATGGTCTTCCTGTATCCCGATCTTTACCTGCATTGCTTTGACAGTATCAAGATGATGCTGCGCGGTCTCATGCGAGGCGCATGAAATGGCAAGCTCGCTTTGTGTGAAGTTGAAATGCTCCACGCCGCCGCGTTCGACAAATGGGAGGGCTTGAAACGGTTTGGCAGATGAGCGCAAAAAGGCGACTGTATGAGAGTCGCCGCAGGAATGCAAAAGTTTGCCTGTTGAGTCCACAACGACAATGGAGCCAAAATGAGTTGACTCCACCACGCGTCCGCGTGTTAACTCAAGGATGGGCTGAGCCATATTCATTTATTGGCTATCGTTGAATTGTCCGGAAACATGACTTGGCCGGGAATTATAGTGGAGCAGACCATAGCGCAGGCGTTGGGCAAATTGCTTTTGGCGCGCTGCCGGGGCTTTGAACGATGTCAATAGCGTGGCAACCAATTTTTCGATTGCGGCAGGATTCGCTTTTTTCGCCGTGACTTTATCCAACTTATCGTGAACTTGCTTTATAAAATCAAGCTGGGTCTTAACGATATTTGTCGTCACCACACCGCCGCGGCTGCTGATGATGGTATAGCCTTTGAATTCCGGGCCAAGCAAAAGATTCAGCGCGGTAATCCAGTCGGTGAGATTTGCACCCGCGAAGAAAGGGGGCTGATTTTTAAGAACAGCGTCACCGACGAAAACGATTTTTTCTTCGGGCAGGTGCACCCAAATGGAACCGCTGGATGGTCCTGCGTGATGTTCCAGCACTACGGGGGTGTCTCCCCAATGCAGGGTCATTTGATCGAGGAATGAAATTTCAGGCGGCGACCAACGCACACTACCCAGCCCCGGAATGGATTCCCAGTCCGCGCCTGTCTCTTCGCCTTGTGCTTTGAAAGTATTGGGACGTGTACGAAACATGTTGGCGGTCTTTTCGTGCGCGATCACGGTGCAGTCCATGGCGCGCGCGCCGAGGGTTCTATCTGGATGAGCATCGAGGTTGATCAGTGCACGCTCCATGCCGCCGCCAAGATTTATGAGCGCAGCGCGCCACGAACGCGCATCTTCAGGCGAAGGGGGCGCGTCAATTTGAATTAATCCGCGCGGTGTAACGATCACCCCCAGTGTGACACCGTGAAATTGATCTTCAATGAAAATATTATTGGTTATTTCCTGCATACTGCTCCTGTTGACCTTTAGCGATTAGGTAGAGGCTGTTAGCTGATTGCCAAAAGCCTGCATTATTAATTCGTTCTATTTTCCCTTATAACCAACCTGCCTGTCTGGCGCTTAAGTTCTCCAGTTTTCTTACTTAGCGCAACAGGCAGGGTTAGCCAAAAGGTGGTGCCTTTACCCAACTCGCTCTCCACCCAAATTTGTCCGCCATGACCCAGCACTGCGAGTTTGCAAAAAGCCAGCCCCACGCCAAGTCCGCTGGTATTATTGTTTCGCAAGCGGGTAAATTTATCAAAAATTCGATCACGGTCGGCGGCTGAAACGCCAAGACCATTATCGCGCACCCAAAACTTGACAGAGGCTCCACCGCTTGTCTGTGCGCCGATCTCGATCTTTCCGCCGACTGGTGTGAACTTGATCGCATTTTCCAACAAGTTAATGAACATGCGATGGATCATATCCACATCCACCCAAATGAGCGGAAGCACATTGGTTGCTTTATTCTCCAGTTTTTGCTGACGGCCCAACGCAGCCGGCTCAACATCCCTGAGCAATTCGCGAATTAATAGGAGCGGGTCTATGGCATGTTGGTCTGCGATCTTCTGACCGGCTTCAAGACGGTTGATATCAAGCAGGGAATTAACCAAACGCTGAATACGTCCGGTGGAATTCCTGGCAATATTTAGCATGGTTTGCAGTGTCTCATCTTCAGGTAACATGCCGTCCATCAGCTCAAGACTTGAAACAATATTGCCAAGCGGCGAACGAATATCATGATAGATCATGGCCGTCATATCGTCACGCAGCGCATCCAGTTCTTTGCGCTCGGTAATATCGCGCAGGATCCATTGCACAGAGTCAGTCTCTTCAAACTCAACACGATGCGCGTGTACTTCCACGGGCATCATGCCATCGTTCTCCTGGTACAAAATGGATTCGTAACTACATTCATCGCCACGCTTGAGCGCTTCAAAACCCAAACCCGTTTTATTCCACTTCACTTCGTGCAATTGGTCAATACTCATGGTGCGCAATATTTCATTGCTGTAGCCACTTAATATAACAGCCTGTCGGTTCGCTTCCAACACTTTGCCTTCCCAATCCGTGATCAAGATCGGGGCCACGCTGTCTTCAAACAATTGGCGATACCGCTGATGCGCTTTTTTCAAACGCTCCAAAAACTGGGCGTTCTGGATCGTCGTCCCCGCAAGACTTCCCAGGCCTGTTGTCACCAATAACGCATCCAGGTCAAATGCACCTGATTTTGGATTGATCGCCATCAACACACCGATGACCTTTCCCTGTGATTGGACCGGAGCGATGACGACAGCCTTCATCTCTATTCCCCCAAACTTGTCTGCCTCACTATAATGAGGATCCTCTTGGACGGCTGGCACAACCAACCCTTGACCGCTACTCACCACCAATCCTGCCAGTCCCTGCCCGCTGAGGATATGCTTGCCCGGGATGTTGCCGGAGTTATGGCCCGCCGCAGCCTGGAAGACAAGATCATTGCTCACATTATCGATCAAAGCCAAAGCCACAGTTTCAACCTGCAAGGCTTGCATGGTTTGATTGAGAACACGCCGCCAAACATCAGGCATTTCCAGCGAAGTGTTGATCGCCGCAGCCCCCTCTGCCAGTGCAGACATTACGCGCGCAGTCCGCTGGCTCTCGGCATACAAACGCGCATTCAAGACAGCCACACTCGCCTGATCGGCGATGGCTTTCATTAACTCAAAATGTTGTTCATTAAACGCATTGGGCACGGAATGCACAAGGGTCAGCACCCCAACCAGCTGATTACGCGCCATCAAAGGCACACAGATCGCAGATTTCGCACCGCTCTTATCGATAGAATCGTCCGCGCGGTGCAGCCAGCGTTCATCTTTGCTGGTGTCCGGCACAAGCGCAGGTTTGCGATGATTCACCACCCATCCCGCAAGTCCACGTGCCACCGTGTCTTGCAATTGCTGGGTGGTATGTTCGTGGAGTTGTTTTCCGTACACGATGGTCGCATCCACGGGTTTGCCGAGATCATCCATCACTACAATACTGCTGCGTTCCCCACCCACATGTTGAATAGCCGCATAGAGCAGGCGCTGTAATACTGTCCGAAGGTCCAGCGCAGTGGCAACCTCGCGGTTCACATTGATCAATAATTCGAGCAGGGATTGGGAGCGGTCTTCTGACATGGATTTATTAAATCACAGTTCACGAAATTTTTATAATGTTAACTCATCTTTGCGCGAAAAGTCCCACAAGTTTTCATAATTTAAGACTGTTTCGGAAAAAACCTGTAGACGATGTATACCATTAAATGTTATAGCGAAGTATAGCCCGTTTGGTACAATTACGCCATGTCCCTCGATTTGAACCGCATAAAAGCACTGTGTTTCGATGTGGATGGAACCCTAAGCAATACCGACGATCTGTATACGCAAAAAGCCCTGTATTTTCTGCCGTCCTTTTTATTCAAAAATGTCAATCATACTGCCCGCCGACTGGTAATGTGGATTGAAGCACCCGGCAATGCCCTGCTTAGCTTTGCCGACACCATTGGCATTGATGATGAAATGGTTGCTGTTATCAATTGGCTATCCCGCCACCGCAGGCATTTTCCCAGGGAATTTCTACTCGTCCCAGGCGTGGATGAGATGCTGGATCAATTGTACGGCCGTTACCCGATGGCGATTGTCAGCGCGCGTGAAGAACAAAGCACAATGGCTTTTCTTGAACAATATAACCTTGTGAAATATTTTAATGTTATTGTCACTGGGTTGTCAACAAAACGCACCAAACCCTACCCAGACCCTGTCTTGTTCGCTGCCCAAAAAATGAATGTCTCCCCTGAAAACTGCCTGATGATCGGAGATACCACTGTGGATATCCGCGCAGGCAGGTCCGCTGGCGCACAAACCGTGGGCGTACTGTGCGGGTTTGGCGAAGAGTTTGAATTAAGAAAGCTGGGGGCGGACATGATCCTGGAAGATACAACGAAACTGATGGATTTATTGAAATAATTGATATTTCGCATCAACCTCTTGGATTGCGGACTTCAGTCCGCGCTCCATTATTTGGATAGACTCTTGATATGTTCGAGAACAAAAAGTTCTCTGCGCAACCACTCGGGGATTTTATCTGAATTGAGCAGGGATCGATTTGCTGAAATTGCTTGGTCAATCTTCGACCCAAACAGGCTTGAAGCCCAGGTCTTTTTCATATTCATCCAATTTCTGTGCGCTAAACCCATCCTCCACCTGACAGAAAAAATAGTAAGATGTCATCTTGAAAACATCGAAACCTTTGTCTTTGGCAAAGTTATACTCGATGACCGCTCCCAGTTCACCATCCACGCTAAGCAGGGACGCTCCGCACTCTTCGCGCAGTTCACGCGCCAAAGCCTGCTCGTGTGATTCGCCGTCATTCACGCCGCCGCCTGGAAATTTATAATCGCCGACCGCAGAGGAAAAGACCATCAGCAAATCCCGTCCATGCAGGATGACGGCGCGGACAGCGGTTCGGTGAACAGTTCTGCCGCGAATGTTAATTCCCTTGCTGCGATGGATTTCGGTAAGGATTTTCACGGGGAAATTGTATCGCATAAAAAATTGATAAACGACTGGCAAATGTTCTATAATATGTCATCATTTCATAAAAAAGGATAATCTCATGCCAAGCAAAGTATTTTTCGGTTCGGCGCATCAGGCGCGATTGGATGCCAAGGAAACGTTACCAGCCAAATTGGACTTGGTCCTTGACCAACTCCATATCCGCGACCGCGTGAATAAGGAGACCGTCGTCATCAAGATGCACACGGGTAACAATATGAGCTATTCCACCATTCACCCCGTCTTCGTGCGGCGTGTAGTGCAGGCTGTCAAGGATGGCGGCGGCAAACCGTTTGTGGTGGACGTCAACTGGGACGTGGCAGGCGCGGAGACACGCGGCTACGCATCGGAGGCAATCGGCTGTCCCGTATATCCCGCTGCGGGTCCAGATGAAAAATATTTCTACGAGCATGAACGTCCGTATAAAAATATCAAGAGTTGGAATGTCTCAGGATTGATTCAGGACTCGACCTTCATGATCAACTTCGCGCACGTCAAGGGACATCCAAGCTGCGGCTTCGGCGCGGCGTTCAAGAATATTGCGCTCGGCTGCATGGCGGGAAAAACGCGCAGTGCGATGCACGACGCCATGCATTATGACCAATACTGGTTCCCCGAAAAATGTCCCGATACAATCCATGTTGAAGCAAATCACCAACTCATGTCCCTTTGAAGCTGTCGTGGAAGACAAGGAGAAGCCTGGCGAATTACATTTGCACATGGAACAATGCAATCAATGCGGACGATGCCTGCGCGTCGCGCCTGAGGGAAGTCTGTTTATTGACCCCGTAAATTTCCACACCTTCCAGGAGGCTTGCGCCATCTCAGTGGATGTCGCGCTTTCGACCTTCGCCCCTGAAAAGGTGACCCATCTCAACCTTGCCACGCACATGACCCCCGTCTGCGATTGTTTCGGATTTACCTCGATGCAAATCCTACCCGACGCGGGAATCTTTGGCTCGGACGATATCGTCGCCATTGAGCAAGCCACGCTGGATGTCATCGCGCAGACACAGCTCATCGAAGAGAACATCCCCACCTCCATGGAAGTCCACACCCGCGAGGGACATCCCTTCCGCTGGTTGCATGGTCCGCTCAAAGATCCATATAAAGTGGTGGAGTATGGCGAGAAACTTGGGCTCGGTTCGCGTGAGTATGAATTGGTGGATGTGCTGCCAGTGGAAAAAGTGGAACGTTCGTCCATGCAGTATATTGCAGCACATTGACAGACAATTCAAGCGCATGCGATCATCTCGCTTGCGCAGCTTAATGAATTTCAATGAGGATTTTCATTTACTGGATTCTATTGGTAAAAAAGTAGGGACACGGCGGCGCCGTGTCCCTACAGGAATTTATTGTGGTTTCAAAAACACCAGCGGAATTTCACGCGTGGTTTTCTTTTCGTAACCACCATAGTTGGGGGCAAGCGAAACAATCCAGGCATATAATGGCTTGCGAGGTTCGCCCAAAATGACTTCAGGCTTTACCTTCATCTTTTCATCCTTAACCTCGATCGTCACATCTTGGGGATTACCTTTGATGTTGTAATACCACGAAGGATTTTTTTCTCCGCCGCCATTTGACGCAACGATAAAATATCCACCGTCACGCTCAAAGTAACCAAGGGGGATCGAGCGGATTTTTCCAGACTTGCCACCTTTGGTGGTGAGGATGAGGACTTTGAATCCGCCCATAGAACCGCCAAACTTTCCGCCCGTTAGACGGTATAAAAAGACATGCAGACCTATAAATAATTTGATTATGAATTTCATGTTATTCCTAATATTTAAATACAAAGGCGCAAAACCGTACATGGCTTTGCGCCTTTGCGTAATTTGAATATTTTTTTCTTACGCGGTTACTGCTTCGATCTCTTCCTGCTTCTTGAACTGACTCATATACAGGTCGAAATAGAAACCTTTCTTGCCAGCAATTCGTCGTGCTTGCCGCGTTCGATGATCTCACCATCATTCAGCACCAGGATCGTATCTGCATTGCGGATGGTGGATAGACGATGCGCGATGACAAAGGATGTGCGGCTCTTGAGCAATGCGTCAAATGCTTTTTGGATGAGACGCTCGGTGCGTGTGTCCACGCTGGAAGTTGCTTCGTCCAAAATGAGAATTCGCGGATCTGCCAGAGCGGCGCGTGCAATCGAAAGCAGCTGCCGCTGTCCCTGAGAAAGACCCGAGCCGCGTTCGCCAAGGACCGTCTCATATTTTTCGGGCAGACGGTCGATGAAGGTATCGGCGTTGGCAAGTTTTGCGGCAGCGAACACTTCTTCATCGGTCGCGTCAGGTCGCCCAAAGCGGATATTGTCCATGACGGAGGCACTGAACAGGAAGGTATCCTGCAGCACGATGCCAACCTGCTTGCGGACCGACTCAGCGGTGACATCGCGTACATCCACGCCGTCAATTTTGACCGAGCCATGCGTCACATCGTAGAAGCGCGGCAGCAGGTTGATGATGGTGGTCTTGCCTGCGCCCGTTGGCCCAACGATGGCAATGGTTTGCCCTTGTTCCGCTGTGAAAGAAACTTCCTTCAACACAGGCACGCCGTCTTCATATTCATGTGAGACTTCGTCGAACTCAACCTTGCCTTTGATCTCGGTCATCGCTTTGGCTTCGGGTTTGTCAACTACGGCGGGTTTTTCATCGAGAATGGTAAAGATGCGTTCCGCGCCCGCGATGGCGTTTTGGATATTTGTCCACAACACGGCGATCTGTTGGATCGGTTGGTTGAAGCGTTGGACGTAGGCGATAAAAGTAATGACCAAACCCAGCGTGACAGTTGTGCCAAAGAGTGTGGCGCCTGTCAGCAAATACCAACCGCCCACGCCTGTGACAATGGCCAGCCCAAGATAGGAAAGGGCTTCCAGTGTTGGCCCTAATGCGGAGGTGTAAGCCACTGCGGTAACGTTTGCATCGCGGTTCGCAGCGTTGACTTCCTTGAACTGTACGATGTTCTCGTCTGCGCGGTTGAAGGCTTGCACTTCGCGCACCGAGGAAATGGTCTCTTGTAATTCGGCGTTGACATTGCCGATCTGTTCGCGGCTCTTGCGGAAGGCTTTACGCGCCTGCCCTGAGAACCAAACTGTGGCAATGAACATCAACGGTGAAACAGCCAGCGAAAGCAAAGCAAAAGGCACGCTTAACCTCAGCATGTTGTATGCGATCCACACCAACAGAAGACCTCCGCTGAATACGTTGACGAGCGCAAATGAAAACGCCTGCTCAATTGCAGATGAGTCATTGGTAATGCGGCTCATCAGGTCGCCTGCTTCGTGTTCGGCGTAGTAACTGAGCGAGAGGGAATGCAACTTCTCAAACACCTCCACACGCAATGTACGCAGCACGTGTTGACCTGTCCATGCCATGGCGAAGAAGGTTGCGCCTGTCAGGACTGCGCCAAGTACGTACAGCGCGACCATGATCAATACCAGACGGAACAAGCCCTGGATACGCTCCGCGTTGGTGGCGGTGATGGGAGGGGGCATCTCATATCCGCCAGAGTGGAAGGCTTTGTAGATGATCTGGTCGAGAGAACGATAATGTGGACGGGTCTTCGGTTGTCCCAAGCCAACAGCCAGTAGTTGCTTTTTGGTCAGAGTCCGCTGTGGGGGCGAGTGCGGCGAACGCACTTCCTCCAGCAAAAGGCACGAGGAAACAATCTGTGGCTTGACCTGACAGTACAGGTGTAGTCACTTGAGTCCAGGTGGAGATGAAAACGAACACTACCGCAAGCGCGATCATGTACCAGAAGCGTCCAAAATATTTAACGAGGCGGCTGAGCGTTTCGCCCAGATCGCGCGGTTTCATTGTTTCTTGATTGAGCATACCACCATGCGCGGAAACCGTGCATCATAGTGTCACCTCACGTGTTGAGACTTCCGAAGTCTCGAAGACTTCGGAAGTCTGATGCGCGAGTATTTGCGAGTTGTAAATTTCGGCATAGATCGGTTCTTCTTCCATTAATTGAGCGTGTTTGCCTTGCGCCACCACTTCGCCTTTTTCAAGCACAAGAATTTTATCGGCGTTGATCACGGTGCTGATGCGCTGCGCGATGACGAAGGACGTTCGTCCTTTCATCAGCGTTTCAAGCGCTTCCTGGATGTGTGACTTGGTTGCCACATCCACGCTGGAGGTTGAGTTGTCGAGAATGAGAATACGCGGATCGAGGAGCAGTGCGCGCGCAATTGCCACGCGCTGCTTTTGCCCGCCGCTGAGGGTCGTGCCGCGTTCGCCGACGTGTGAGTTGTAGCCATCGGGGAACGACATGATGAAGTCATGCGCGGCGGCGGCTTTTGCGGCGGCTTGAATTTCTTCGAGTGTGGCTTCGGGTTTGCCAAAGGCAATGTTCTCGGCGATGGTGCCGCTGAACAAAGTTGTTTCCTGAAGCACGATGCCGATCTGCGAGCGGAGCGAATCCAGCGTCACGTCGCGCAAGTCGTTACCGTCAATTGTGATGCGGCCTTCGGTCGGGTCATAGAAACGCGGAAGGAGGTTGATGATGCTGGTCTTGCCCGAACCCGTTGCGCCGAGCAAGGCGATCGTTTCACCTGGCTTGGCTTCAAAGGTGACATTCTTCAAAACAGGGTCGCCGCCGCCGACATAACGGAAGGTGACGTTCTCGAATTTCACATCACCTTTTACAGCGGGCAATTTCGTCGCGTTCGGTTTGTCCACGATGTCACTCTTGGCATCCAGGATTTCAAAGACACGGTCAGCAGATGCTGCCGCCTGTCCCATTTGCGTGACGATCATGCCAAACATCATGATGGGGAAGAACAGGTACATCAGGTAGATCGAAAATTCCTGCCATTCACCAACGGTCAATGTGCCAAGGATGATCTGCTGGCCGCCCACATATAAGATCACGGCTTGTCCGAGGTTCGCAATTAAGAACACCAGCGGAAACAGGAACGTAAACAAGCGCGAGACCGCAATGGACTGATTCATCGTGGCATCTGCGGCGGAGCGGAATTTTTTCTGCTGTTCCTTCTCGCGCGTGAATGCCTTGATGACCTTGATGCCCGCCAGATTTTCCTGCAAAACCGTATTCAAGGTTGAAAGCTTTTGCTGCACCTTCGTGAACATCGGCTGGGCAATGCTTGCGAACACAGCGAACAACACCATCGCGATCGGCAGGATCGGCATAACCGTCCATGCCAGCGCGGGGTTTGTCGAGAACAGGATGATGACCGTGCCCGACAGCAGGATCACCGCGCCGACAAGCTGCAAAAGCCCCTGTCCAATGAACAAACGCACCTTTTCCACATCATCCGTCGCGCGGATCATCAACTGTCCCGTTTGATTTTTATCGTGATAGGCAAAAGACAGATCCTGTATCTTGGCGTACAGATCATTGCGGAAATCGTATGCGATGGATTGCGAATTCTTCTCCGCCCAAAACGCTTGCAGGAAGGAGAACACTCCGCGCAGGACGGCGAAGACGAGAATGGCGACGAGGGAGGTGACTAAAGCACGCGGCGCATTGTTTATATCCGCTGCAAGCGTGACCTTGAGTTGGGTCAGCGTCATGGCAGAGTTGTAGCCTAGAGCTTCGAGAAGCTTCGGCAATGCCGTGTCCATAAACTGCGCGGGAATTTTGTTCAGTGCATTCATAACCTGGCCCGCGAGGTAACCACTGGTAACCGCGTCGATCACATTGCGGATCATACGCGGCACAGCCAGTTGCGAAAGCGTGGCGATGACCAGGAAAATATAAGGTAACGCGGCTTCACGTTTGTAGTGCGTCAGGTATTGCATCGCGCGCCCAATGCTTTTAAAAGACCTCTTTTCGCGAGGGGCGCGTTTTGGGGGTTGAGTTATGGTTGCTTGCAAAGTGGTACTCCTTGTATAAAATTCATTTCAACAATATCAGATCATTGTGTAGAAAATTTGCAGAAAACAGGAATGCTTTGTGGAGGTTATTTCTGCGCTTCCATTGCCTGCGCAGCCTCGGTGAGGATGTTCAATGCCTCCACCACCTTCAGCTGCTCTTCCGTGCTTAATTTGGATGTGAGATCATCCATCCAGCGATAGCGTTCTTCGGTGCCTTGTTGGACTAATTCTTCGCCTTTGGCGCTCAGGGTCAACAACTTGGCGCGGCGGTCATTGGGATCTTCGGTACGCTCAAGGTAGCCCGCCTGCACGAGTTTATCCACCAGTTGACTGGCCGCCGCCGCGGAAATATCGAACCGCTCGCTGACCTCGGACATGCCGCATGGTCCTTTATGATGTAACTGCATAAGAATACTGAATTGCGGCATGGATAGCCCAGTGCTTTTGGCAAAGTGACTCCAGCCGCGCATGGAACGGTGCATGAAAGCATCCATCCAGCTACGTAGGGATTGGGAAAATAGGAGATTATTGGTCATAGTTAAGCCTGCTTTTTAGTTAAGCGGGCTTAACTTTATTCCTGAGTTGGATTTTGGTCAAGGGGAGGGGTATTAGAGAAGCGTTAGAGTTCGGAAATAAAAAAGAGAGCGGATAAAATGATCCACTCTCGGAGGTGAATTATTGCTCAGCGTTTTTCCGTGTCTTGATAATTCCTACTCATCGGTCTGTAAAAATATCCAAGAAAAATCGGGCAGGAATTTATAGTGCAGTTACGATTATACCGACAATTGCTGTGATGATTTCAAGTCCTTGAAGTTTGGTGACTTTATCTTTCAAGAAAATAATAGCCAGTGTAATGGTCACGATTGATAAGGCGGAAGCGATAGGTGTAATCAATATTGCGTCTCCAATCGTCAATCCATAATTAACAACCGCTACTGCTCCAACTTCAATAATGCCCATTAATATAATCGTGTATTTTGTTTTCACGGCAGTTTTCGTCAGGCCAATCTCTCGTTTTACAAGAAAGGAGAAGAGTAGCAAGAATAAAATAATCCCAAATTTTACAAGCAGAGTTGTTAATTGCCATCCGGCTTCTTCAGAAATAATTTCGCTAATGTTCCAAAAGATGCCAAAGAAAAAAGCCCCTAAGACTGCCTCCTTGACACCTGATGAAAGTTGAAATCTTTGATTTCTAATATCGCTCCAATTTAAGGATGCCAGAGTAACGCCGGAGAGGATCATTAAGACGCCTAAAGTTTGTATCGTAGAAAGCCGCTGTCCCATAAAGATAAAAGCAAACAACATGGTAAACACAGCCCATAGATTTATGGTTGCGGCAACAATTGACACATTGCCTATCTCAAACCCTCTGAAAAAAAATAAATAACCAGCGGAATAAAAAATTGCCGCAATTGGGACCAAAATGATTACAAGGATAGAAACGTGAATGTTGATTGTAAAAATAAAGGCAAGCAGAAGGACAGATATTAAACCAGCCAATTGTGACCAAAAGAAAGACTTGAAGGGTCCTATCTGTTTAGCAAAAACGCCACCCAGAAAGTCGTATATTCCCCATCCAAACATACCTGCTATTCCAGACAATATGCTTAAGATGGTCGTATTCATGAGTATTGTGAGCTTTCTTTAGATTTCAGTTGGATTTACCTATGATGAAATTTTTTACCCAATGCTGTGTTGAGCACGCCGGGGTAGGGGATATGTCATAGCTGTGAGCCGCTTCACGTTCTAGCTATCTGCACTTCCATGCATACCTTGAACTCCGACAAGGCATTCAATCATCCCAAGATGCCGATTGTCATGTGCCATCCAGGTTGAAATGATGGGACCGATGTGGCCGTCGTGCCAGTTTTCCCCGTGTAGACCTTCATAAATTTTGTAAAACTCCTCATCGCCAATCTTTTTAACAGCGTGCTGGGCGGAGGCAAAAGCGCGGCGCGCGTAATCAAGGAGTAGTTCTTTTCTGGGCATTCGGAGCGTCATGGCAGCCTTATCGTCCATGCTCATGCCGGTTTGGGCATAGCCCAGGCCCGCGGTTTCCATGTCCCAACGGGCTGCCAATTCTTCCTTTTCCCACAGCTGGCTCCCGCGTCCATTAATCATCTCTTGCAGGTAATCAGCCCAGCGCGCCAGATGCCAGACATGGAATCCTACAGATGGAGTTGTTTCATTAGGTGTCCAACCAATCTGTTCATCGGTCAGGCTACCAATGAGATCGAGCAGGTTTTCGTGGGTGTTGCGATATTGCTCGAAAATCTCAGCCATTATGCTTTCTGTCATTTTGTTTCTCCATAAGGTCTTGCTTTTTGCAAGACTCACAAGCGACTTGGCTCCAAGTCGTGCGCCTAAAATGATTTCATCCGACAGATTCCTTTATAAGAGACTAATTGGGAGATTATACGGAAATTTTTCTGTATAACCGTATTATATTCCCAGCTCGTTCTGCTTCCCTTCACTTCCGCCCCTTAAAACTGTAATCATTCGTTTACCCCCATTTATTTTCCGAGATTGCCAGTAAATTGAATTTGCACCAGAAATCTTTTCCTATCGGACTGCATGCGTACACGCCCACTTCAAGCTGCTCAAACGACTTATGCAGGTGAGTAATACGTAATTGCAGCCACTCCTGACCATCATAAGAGTTTTCAAGCAGGAAATCGCTTCCATTCTTGCTGATCCGATACCACATTTGTTTGTGACTGGAAGGAATATCCTGCGTCGCCCAATCGGAAAAACCAAGGTTTGTGACCACCGACCCAAGCCGACTGGTATTCCCGCCTTCGTATTCTGTGGATACTTTTATCCAATGTTCCCTGTCGCCGCGCACCATCAAGCCGCATTGATCATACTTTTCCAGCGGGCGAAATTCCACATGTGTCATGAGGGAAAAGTCGCCAGATTGCTTTGTGAAAAGGCAATGTCCATCGTCCCTTTGAAAGCCGTAATGTGTATTTTGCCAAAAATCGGTCTTCTCGTCCGTGAAGATCTCCAGCCCTGTGCCCAGTTGATACCTGGCAGGCTCATTGAACCAGTGGAAATTTTTTGGCATGGTGGGCAGCAGAAATTTTTCTACAAGTTGCATAATGTTACTCCTATCCAAATCATATTCCCAGCTCTCCCTGCTTCCCATCTTTTCTCTTGACCTTCTCCGCCTGCTTGAAGGTCTGCCCAGAGACATATTTTGGCATGTCAATTGTTTTGCCGCTCAGCAAATCTTCAATGGTCAAAATCTGGATGCGGGGATAATCTACAATTTGAATTACAAAGTTTGCTTGTAAGATTGCTCGACCAGATTCAGTACAGCATCTAACTCGGATAAATCAGAGAAATTTGTTTCTGTAGTGCCAGTTCCGTGATGCCCAATTTTTGATACATCTCGGCTTATTTTTTTGGGGTCGTCCAATTCAGCATGTGGAATATCCAACCATATTTTCAGCTTATTTGCCTGAATTTGAATTTCGCAAAAGTTCTTTCCGTGCTTGTAACTTACATAAATCTTGTTTGGCTTTTCAATAATGTCGCTATCGTCATTGAGTAAAAAGATACGTTCCCGCAATGCCTCAAATAGAGTCTTTGTTTGATCGGACTTTTCGCTTAAGTGATATTCGAGGGTATATGCAATATCTTCCTCGACTTGCTCATCTTTGGTTTCGCCTTTGCTATCCAACTTATCCTTTTTGGATGGTTTCTGGCTTATTGTAGCAAATATCGAGTCTAAAAACAGAAAGTCGTTTCCGTATTTTCTGTATGTCCACAGTTGAATATTAGCGCCAATGCGATTAACTGCATATTTGTCGTATTCCGAAAAACTCTCGGCGACCAAAATCAATCTTGGACTTGACCAATCTATCTCAATGTTTTTTCCCAATTGTTCCTGGGCAGCAAGGGTGAAATCACCTTTGTGATCTACGAGCCAGTCCAAATAAAACAAACCCTGATTAATCACATTTTCCTTGGCTGTCTTTTTATACTCAACGATTACAGGCGTTCCATCCTGGTCAATCCCCAAGGTGTCAATACGTCCGCGCTGCCTGTCACCTGTTGTAAATTCAGATGCCACGTAACGAACTCCAAGCAACTCTTCGAGATTTCCTTCAAATAAATTTTGGAGTTCCTTTTCGTTCTTGAATGAAGACGGCTTAACTTGTTGTGTTTTTTGCTGTTTCACTTGATAGAGCGGCATAATTACCCATCCTTTGATAAATTACTAATTTTGCATAATTGATTTTGGCATGGCTGCCTTCCTCATTGTTGAATTATACCCCGCGAGGAAATGCAGACAGTTGATATTGAAAACATGCGGCGCAAGAAATTTCTTGCGCCGCATGTTTTACGGAATTACTGTTGGTATTTCAGTTGGAGTCTCGCTCGGGATGGGTGTATCGGTGGGAATTATGATCTCAACGGTGGGAGTCTCCGAAGGGATTGGAGGGGCGGGCGTCTCCGAAAGAGTTGGCGTAGGTGAAGGCGGGGTGGGAGTGGGCAGGCTGAGGTTAAGGAGGATGCGTTTTTCCACTTCCGTTTTATCGCCGACCAGAGTCAGGCGCAATGAGATAATCCCATTCGGCAGGGTGGATAGATCCCATAAATGCAGCCTGTCATTTTTTACGGGATTATTGCTTTCGGCTAAGACGATCCATGCTGCGGGCTCAGCGCCCAGGCCATACTCAAGACGCCATTTTTCAAATCCTTCATCCGCGGCTGCGGAGCCTTTGATATCCAACATCGCAGAGGTGATGACTTCTCCGTCGTTAAGATTAATTTCAATGTCTGGCTGCGGGTCACTGGCGCTGCATTCGCGATCTGGCGCAAAATACGGTTTGCGCGGCAGGCCATGATCTTCAAGCCAGAAACGACCGTCTTCAGTTCCGAACCACTCACGCGCCCATTGATCGGTAACGTTCAAGACCATAACATCATCGGTTGGACCTTTGCAGGCATCGGATGCTTCGAGCCCAGTCCACAGGTCAATTTTGACGCGGCGGGCGAGGTCTTTGCCAGGCGGAAGCGGAGGCTGGTCATAGGCGAACACTTCTGTATATTGACTATCGCAGGAGTTGGATGGTTCTGTGCCTGAGAGGCGGCACACGATCTTGTCCACAATACCCGCTGGACGATTGAACGGGGTCGGCGCGCCGTTGGTGAGATATGGCACGGCAAACTCCATGAACTGTGACCAGATCGGAGCCGCGCCGCTCAAGCCCGATGAGCTGACCATGGGGGTGTAATCTGCATTACCGACCCAGACACCCGTGGCGAGATCGGGAGTGTAGCCCATTGTCCAGTTATCGCGGATGTCGTTGGTGGTGCCTGTCTTTGCCGCAACGGGGAAGGATAGGTTGAGCGCTGAATTGCGTCCAAATGTAAATGAACGCGCTTCGTTGTCTGAAAGAATGGATGAGATCAGGTACGCATGTTCGGGGCGGATAACCTGTTCGCCAGCCTGTGGCTTGTATTCATAAATAATGTTGCCCGCAAAATCTGTGATCTTGAGGATGGACACTGGCGGCATACGTTGACCGCCATTGGCGAAGACAGAATAGGCTGAGGTCATGTCGAGCAGGCTCACGTCACCGCCGCCCAGTGTGAGGGAAAGTCCGTAGTCACCGCGGGTGAGCGAGGTGATGCCAAGCCTTTGAGCCATGCCGATCATGCCTTCCTTTTCGGGCGTGTTCGGGTCATCGTAAATGCCGACGAATTCCAATGCCTTAACTGCGGGAATGTTGAACGAATTGGCAAGCGCGAGTCTCACGGTCAAACCGCCGTGAAATTTGCCGTCATAGTTTCGAGGCTCGTAAGGCGGATTTGCGCCATCGGGGAATTTTGTGGGCACATCCCAGATCAGCGTGGAAGGAGTCCAGCCTTTTTCAAAAGCCGCGGCATAAGTGAACGGCTTCATGGATGAACCCGGCTGACGCGTGGGACTATCCGCCATGTTGATCTGACCCGCGATGGCATCATTATTGAAATCAGGCGAGCCGACCATGGCGAGAATCTCACCCGTTGATGGGCGTATGGAAACCAAAGCTCCGTTGTGCGCATTGTTATCCACCATTGCGGCAACTTGATCGGTGACCAGTTGCTGCGCTTTATCCTGCATGACAGGGTCAAGTGTGGTCTGCACTATGAAGCCTGAACGATAGATGGTCTGCGGGTCGTATAACTTTTCAAGTTCCGCGCGGACAAAATTAACCCAGTGCGGATACTTCGCATCAAACGATGGCGCGCGGAATGAGTAAACCTTCATTTCGTCCGCGGCTTGCGTGGCGACAGTAGGGTCAACACAAATGGGAGTTTCGCTGTTGCTGACATCAATACAGCCCTGCTGGTTGCTCATTTCAAACATGAGTACCAGCACTTGCTGCTGGCGGGTAAGCGTGGTTTCCGAGTTTGTGTAAATGTCATACACAGCAGGCGACTGCGGCAAGCCTGCGAGAAACGCCGCTTCACCCAGCGTCAGGTCTTTGGCTGATTTGCCGAAGTATGTCTCAGCGGCAGCTTGCGCCCCGTAGGCGAGGTTGCCGTAATAAATTTCATTGAGATACAGTTCAAGGATCTGATCTTTTGTATAACGGCGTGTGATCTCAGCGGCGAGGATGATCTCGCGCGCTTTGCGGTTCACTGTGCGTTGACTGCGCTCCTCAGGAGAGAGGAGCAGCGCGCGCGCCAACTGTTGGGTAATGGTGGATGCGCCGCCACCCTGTCCGCCCGTGACATAGTTTTGCCACAAAGCGCGGACGATGGCGATCGGGTCAAAGCCTGGGTTGCTGTAAAATTCCTTGTCTTCTGTGGCAATGGTTGCCGCAAGAAGATTGGGGGAAATTTCTGAAAGCGGAATATATGTGCGGCGTCCCGCGTTGGGGTCAAGGATATCGTACAACACCTGCCCATTGCGGTCTAAAATGCGCGTGGTCTCGAATTGCGAGGCACGGTTACGCAGGTCACCCACATCAGGCAGGGTACTGGCAATGGAATAATATTGATAAACAAAATACGAGCCTGCCAATAGGCCGATCAGGACAATTGCAAAAACGATTGCGATCAAGCCGCGCAGGAAGCATCCCCAATTTCCACGCCAGTTGATTTTTTTGAAATTGAATCTCGATTTTCGCTGCGCGCGCGGCTTTGACGGAGGGTTGTAGGCGGCTTCCACAGGCATGGACTGTGGCTGTTGGTTTTGGGTTGTCTTATACGCAGCGGGTGTGACTCGCGTGCCATCCATGTCAAACTCATCCACGCGGCGCGGCAGGGGCATATTGTCCTTGTCCAATGCGGGGCGATAATGCTTGTCGGTTACCTGGGAGGGAGGCTCAACAGACGCGGGTTTATATTCCCCTTGTTGCGTTTCTTCTTCTGATTTTAAAATTCGGCGTAATCGGTCGTTATCTTCGTTACTCATTATCCATTCCATGTCATTGCGAGGGCGCTCTTGTTTTCCCTGGCACCGTCCGCCAGGACAGGTGTGCCCGAAGCAATCCCCAACACGGCAAGGAGATTGCTTCGTCGGGAAGAGCAAACGCCTTCCTCGCAATGACGATACATTAATTATTTCGGTTTACTCAACACCAGCAAATTCAGAGTTCCGCGTTGACATATTTCATCATTTTGATTCTTCACCACGATCGCCGCAATGATCGCACCGCCGCCAATGCGCGGCAGGGCTTTGGTCTCAGTGATCGTCAACTCGGCTGTGATCGTATCGCCAATGAAAAATGGTTTAACGAATTTCCACTCGGTGATCTCGCGGAAAGCCAATACCGTGCCTTCCAGAAATCCCGTCTGCATGATCAAGCCTGTTGAAATGGACAATCCCAAAAGTCCATGCGCGATGCGTTGACCAAATTGGGTTTTGCTGGCAAATGCCGCATTGGTATGGATCTGATTGAAATCACCTGTCAGCCCCGCAAAATTGAATATATCACCTTCGCTCACAGTCCGTCCAACCGTGCTGACCTTTTGCCCAACAGAAAATTCTTCAAAATAAAGTCCAGCCATTTTTCTCTCCTTGTTATAAAAGCTTTCACCACTGAGATCACAGAGACCACGGAGGTTTTTTTACTGAACTACAAAACCATCAAACTACCCAAACTAAATTATACCCGTTTGACCTCCCGCCATTTCGCCCGTACAATAAGCGCCATGCGCGATTGGTCTTTACATCTCGGCGACCCGCTTTACCTCTCTCTGGCAGCGGATGCCCGCCTTTGCAAGCCCGACTACCTCAACGACCACATTTGGGAAGTGGAACTCGGCGCGGCTGACCCCGCCTTTATTTCACTCTACACTACCTTTGGACTGCGCGCACGCTCCATGCGCCTCTACCTGCGCTTCACGGAAAACAACGTCGCCGTCACAGACCCTAACACCTTTGTTGTCAAACCGTCACTGCGCCGCTTCTATCCAAACTTCCTAACCCTCGATTTTGTTCCCCTGGAAGCTCTGCACGTCACAACCGAATTCTGGGTTCCCGAATCCCATGTAGTTGCGGGGCGTGTCATCCTGACCAATAAAAGCAATGCCGTACGCCAACTCAAATTGGAAGTGGTCGCCGCACTCGCCCCTCTCGATGGTCAATCCATTGTCCCAACTCAACAACAATTAGTGAATGTTTTAGCGGGACAAACCAGCGGAATTGCGCCTGTCGTCTTTATGACTGGCGGACCGAAACACGGTCCTGGACCTCAGCCCTCGCTCCTGCTGGACCTGGAACTTGGTCCTGGTTCGACGAGACAGATCACCTTCGCTGAAGCTGCGCTGGATACTGTCGCCACATCCTTTGAATTGGCGCGCCGCAGTGCCGCACGCCCCTGGGAAGCGGAACGCACCCGCATTGAAATGCTGCAAGCCTCACAGGTTTTAGATATCCACACTGGCGACCCTGATTGGGATGCCGCACTCGCATTCAGCCAAACAGCCGCACACGGGCTATTCTTCAGCGGCAGTGAGAGTTTACCGAATCCATCTTTTGTACATGCGCGTCATATTGACAATGGTTTCTCACGCAAAGGTGACGGCGCAGATTATCCGCCTTCGTGGAATGGACAAACCCTTTTGGAGACTTACTATATCTCCAGCATTTTGCAGGGTGCGCCAAAGGTAACAAAAAATCTCATCCTCAATTTCCTCTCCACGCAAAATGAAGACGGCGAAGTGGATAGCAAGCCTGGTATTGCCGCACAGCGCAGCAAACTGATCGCCGCTCCCCTGCTTGCCAGCCTTGCGTGGAAATATTTTGAAACCACACAAGATGAGGCATTTCTCGCAGAGGTGTATCCAAAATTATATAAATTTTTCTGGGCATGGTTCTCCTCCGCGCACGACCGCAACCGCGACGGCGCGCCCGAGTGGGATCACATCCTGCAGACTGGCTTCGACGATAATCCCATTTTCGATGTCTGAAATCCCTGGTCACAAGGCCTGGATATTTCGCTGGTACACAGCCCAGCCCTGGAAGCCATGCTGTATCGCGAAGCCAGGTCAGTGATGAAGATCGCAAAAAAACTCGGCAAGCATGAAGAAGAGACCATGCTGATACAGGCACAAGCCGAAAACCTCAAAGCATCGCTTGTCGCAAGCTGGAATGCGAACCAAAGTTTCTATTCTTATCGTGACCGTGAAACGCGATTGGTCTCAACAGGCAAGGTTATCGCCCAAAAAAGGGGCAACGGCAACTTGCGCCCAAAAGAAGAGTTCGAAGCTGGAGTCCGCTTGTTGATCGAGATCCAGACCAATAATCCAGCCGCGAGACGCCCCGAGGTGGAGATCAGCGAATACTTCACAAAATCCAAAGGCGAAGTCGAAACCATTTTTGGTCATCAATTCCAATGGCGCACGGGCGGGCTGGTCGCCACCACTCAAAAATTATTTACGCGTGTGGGCAGGGTCAGTGTGGCGGGGCTTGATGAAAAAGACAAGATCATCGTAAAACTGATCGACACCACTGGCGAGGATATTACGCTGGCGCTTCCGCTTTGGGCGGGCGTCCCCGAGGCGCAGCAAGCGAACGCATTGATCGGACGCAACATTTCAACAGCGGATAGATTCGACCGACCATTTGGAATGCCCTCGCTCCCGACCTCACCCGACCCTGAAGCTGATGCGGTTTCAATGAGTGTTACCTTCCCCTGGAACCAGTTGATCGGCGAAGGCCTGCTGGCCTACGGATTCCGTACCGAAGCCACACTGTTGACCGTGCATTTGATAAATGCAGTCATCCAAAACTTAAAACAAATCGCGCCTTTTACCAGCGCTATCACGCGGAAAAAGGCACAGGCATTGGCGAACGAAACTCACTGCACGGTTTCGCGCCCGTGGGACTGTTCATGCAAACCCTGGGCGTGACAATTCTTTCCTCCACAAAAGTAAAACTCGAAGGTAAAAATCTATTCCCTTGGGCGGTCACGATCAAATACAAAGGTCTCACCGTGGTGCGCGGACTGGAACAAACCGTTGTGACATTTTCAAATGGGGAGAGTGTGATCGTAAAAGAAGAAACAGCCTTGTATTGTTGAGATGTAA
>CAWHXC010000025.1:0-69328 GCA_963833175.1 uncultured Chloroflexia bacterium | reverse complement strand
TTTTAATCCCCCGATCAAGGAGATCAAAATGTTTACCAAACGTTTCTCAAAACTCTTTATCGCTGCTGTTGTGATTGTTGTCGCCTTGTTGACTGCCGGCTTCGTAGCTCTATCCGCCACTACCCCTTCCAGCCCTGCTAGTGACCGTTCGTATGATGCGGTGGAACAAGTCCGTAGTCAGCGCGCCGTTGAAGGGAATGTGGCAACAGATCGCAGTTATGATCTTGTTGAAAGTCTGCGCGTCAATCGGGCAGCTGGGGCTAAAGCTGACCGCGGTTATGACCAGGTCGAGCAACTGCGCCTCGGGCGACTCACAAATGCTTCCATCGCAGATCGTTCCTATGACTTGATCGAGAAACTTCGCGCACAGAGACGCCAACTATTTTGACTGGTTTAGGACTACCGCTCGCCCTGCTTACTCCTCCGCGAGCGCATGTCAACCTGCGACAGAGTACACTGTCGCAGGTTTTTTATTGAAAGATAAAATTGACATTCACTCCTGTCTCATGTAAACTCCCTTCATGGACATAGACCTCGACCTTTATCGTCATGAAATCCGAGTCTCCTCTGATCCGCTTGTGCGCCTTTCGGCTGTTGATGTTTCTCCCGAACGCCCCGAGCGGACTTTTGTTTTTATCCACGGCTTTGGCGGGCAAGCCATGCAGTGGGAATATCAACTGCTTAAATTTGCCCTGAAGAATCGCGTCATCGCATTGGATATGCGCGGGCATGGTCTCTCCGACAAGCCGTCCACTGGCTATGATATGCCCCGCATCCAGCTTGACCTGGAAACTGCTCTCGACCTGTTGAAAGTATCCACGCCGATAGTTTTGGTGGGGCACTCCTTCGGCGGCGCCATTGCTACAGATTTTGCACTCAACCATCCCGAACGCGTTGAACGCCTCATCTTGATCGCCACCGCTGGCGAGTTCAAACTAAATCCGCTTTTCAAATTTGGACTGAATCTTCCAAAGTGGTTATTGCGTTTGATCGAGCCGTTCACAAGAAAGTGGCTTTCTGGTCCTCCGCGTGCCTTGAAATCTTTTTATTCCGAAAATCTATCACAGTGGGTCGGCTGGGACAAATTTGCGGAATTAAATGTGCCCACACTCGTCATCCGCGGAAATCGTGACGCACTCTTCGAGAGACCTCTCTTCGAGAAAGTGGCAGGATCCATCGTCGGCGCTGAAGAGGAAGATATCGGCGCATCAGGTCACATGGTCATGTTGGAGCGCCGTGATGCGGTTAATCGCGCCATCTCACGTTTCCTCGAAGGTGAATCCAAAAAATCATGGCGCGATGATTCATTCATATCAGTCAAATCTGAGCGTGATGAATTGGCGGCTGAACGCCCGTGGTTGAAACATTATGAAGAAGGCGTGCCGTACACGATCGGCATTCCGCGCATTCCCTTGCATCATCTTTTGCGTTCGGCTGTCCGTAGATATCCACACCGCACGGCGATTTATTTTGAAGGTGCGCGGCTTTCGTATCGCAGGTTGAATCACGAAGCCAACCGCTTTGCCAACGCATTGACGGCCATGGGAATTGGCAAAGGCGCACGTGTGGTCTTGTATTTGCCGAATATCCCGCAAGCGGTGATCGCATTTTACGGCATTATCAAAGCGGGTGCAGTGGTCGTGTTCACGCCGCCGATGACCGATGCAGAGGAATTAACGAGGCAGGTGAAATTGGTGGAAGCGCGTGCGCTGGTCACATTGAATTTGTGGGCGGGCATGGCGGGACAGGTACAACAAAACAGCGGATTGCCTTTGCTGGTGTTGACTGACGCGGGTGAATATCTTATCACTGCCCAAACGCTTGATCTCGCGCTCGCGTAATCGCGGATTAAATGTTCCAGGGGCGATGCACTTCCGCCGCTGGATATCAGGCCAGAGCAATCAATCGCCGACTGTTGAAGTTGTCCCTGAAGACATGGCTGTGATTCAATTTACGGGCGGTACAACTGGCGAAGCGAAAGGCGTGATGCTTTCTCATCGCAACCTGGTCGCAAATGCATTGCAGACACGTCACTGGCTGCCAAAGGCAGAAGAGGGCAGGGAGCGTTTCCTGTGTGCTATTCCCTTCTCTCACAGTTATGGACTCACCACATCTTTGAATGTGCCTGTTTCCCTCGGCGCATCGTTGATCTTGAAACCGCAATTCCAGATCAAGGATATTCTTAAGTCGATCAGGAAATATAAGCCGACCATCTTCACGGGTGTGCCGACCATGTATAACGCGATCAGCAATTTTCGCGGCGTGCGTAAATATGGCATCAGTTCGATCAAGGCTTGCATCAGCGGCTCCGCTCCTTTGCATGTGGAAGTTCAGGAATCATTTGAGAAACTCACCAAAGGCAAACTCGTGGAAGGCTACGGACTGACCGAAGCCTCGCCTGTGACTCACGCGAATCCTTTGAGCGGCACACGCAAGGTTGGAAGCATAGGTATTCCGTTGCCATCTACACAGGCTGTCATCGTTGACCTTGCCCGTGGGCGTAAGGAAGTGGAAACAGGTCAGATCGGCGAGTTGGCGATCCGTGGTCCGCAGGTGATGATGGGCTACTGGAAAGATGAAGAAGCCACGCGCGCAGTCATCCTGGACGATGGCTGGCTGTTAACTGGCGATGTGGCTCAAATGGATGAGGACGGTTATTTCCGCATCATCGCGCGCAAAGCCGACATGTGGTATCCCGAAAAACCTGGTAAGCCAGCCTTCCCTCGTGACGTCGAAGAAGTGATCTATGAGATCCCACAGGTAAAAGAAGTGGTTGTCGTTGCAGTAGCAGGGCATCCCTTTGCATTTGTGATCGCGGGACGAGAACGTCCCACCGCCGAGGCGGTCATTGCTTATTGCAAGCGGCGTCTGCCTCCGCAATTGATCCCGCGCTTCGTGATCTTCATGGATGAATTTCCAAGATCTTATATTGGCAAGGTACTTCGGCGCGAGCTGGCAAAGAGATATGGAAAACAAATTGCAGGGGAATAGGGGAAGATGAATTTGAAGGATGAATAATAGTATCTTCGTCCTGAGCGTAGTCGAAGGACAGTTTGACAAGGAAAAATATCTACGATGAATCAAGTCATGACACAAAGTGGGGTTCTTAAAAACAACCAAACTGTAAATTTTGTTCACCAAGGGGCTGGCGCGCCAGTTATCCTCACACATGGGCTGGCTGCTTCGCTGCATGATTGGGATGACCTGCTGCCAGTGCTTGCCGCATCAGGCTACGCAGGATATGCGCTTGACCTGTTTGGTCACGGTGAAAGTTATAAACCAGCCGACCATGATGAATATACATTCGACGCGGTCTTCGATCACTATTGCGCATGGATCGATGCGCTGGAAATTGCCGAGCCGATGACACTTATTGGGCATTCGTTGGGCGGAGGATTGTCTTTGCTGTATGCGCTTCAATATCCTGAACGCGTGCGCGCGATTGGGTTGGTCAATCCATTTTATGATATTCACCAACTTCCACTTATCTTGCGGATAGCCTATCGACGTAAATTGATCAACACCACGTTGATGGAACGCACGCCCTATCGACTCTTTCGCTTAATGGTGGATGTAACAAGTTTGAACTATTCTTTCGGCGAGCGCAAGACACATATGCTGCCTGAGCATATTCGCCATCAGACCGCGCTGGATTATACGCGCGCCTCTTCTGGCATCTACAATATCCCGCGCACGCTTCCAGACCTGACCCTGGACCTGCCGCACATCCAACAGCCGACTCTGCTCGTTTGGGGAAACCGCGACCCAACCCTTGCCCCTGAGTCTTTCCGTAACATTGAAAAAATACTTCCAAATGTGGTGGCTTCTCATACCATGCCCATCTGCGGGCACGTGCCGCATCAATGTCATCCTGAAAGATTCAACCCGCTTGTGATGAATTTTTTACAGACTCTCCCGAAGGCTTAGCCCCGATAGAGCGGGCGAGAACAACTCGCGCGTAAAGCAGCCTCCAAAATAGTTTTCTCCATACTTTTACCGCATGAATGCGCTCATCCTTTGTGATCGGATGGGCGCTGTATGTTTCCTGCAAATAGAGTTTGGTCAGCAGCCTGATCTCACCTGGCGCGGGACTGAGCCAGCGATAGCCAGTCTGCAGCCTGCCTTGTAAGTTTTCCGCAAAAATGGATGGGGTCTCATATAGAGGCGCGTCTTTGTAAATCTTTTTGCCGTGATAATAAACGTACTCATAAATTGAACTGATCGAACCATGCGTCCGTAATAATCCCTGTGCGCGCAGAAGCCATAAAGTTGCCAGTGAAATGATGAACATCAGTAGAACCGCAAACGAGGGAATGTCCTGTTTGATCGAATACCCCAGTTTTGCAGAGGCGCTCACACCGAATTCAGATGCCATCGGGGAAGGCGCTATGGATGGACTGACCTCCTTTGGCAATTCTTCAGGCAGGGTAATTGGCGGTTGACTTGCGGTCGGCTCGAACTCCACCCAGCCAACGCCTGCAAAGTAGACCTCCACCCAGCTATGGGCGTTTGCTTCGCGGACGATGTATTCCGCCTTCATCGGATTGTAAATGCCATTCGAGTATCCGATCACCAACCGCGCAGGCAATCCAACCGAGCGTGCCAGCACGATCATGGATGTGGCGTAGTAATCACAATAGCCTGTTTTCAGGTCAAAGAGAAAAAAATCCGCCACATCCTGATCTGTTGGGGGAGGGGGTACATCCAATGAATAAGGATAAGTCCGCAGGTAGGTTTCGATTGCTTTTGCTTTATCGTAGGGATTTTTTATATCCTTTGTCAATTCCTGGGCAAGGTCAAGCACACGCTGTGGAGTGGTCTCAGGCAGGGTCAGATATCTTTGTCGAATTTCCTCTGGATAGGTCTGCGACGAACTCCGCAATTGATTTTCACTGATGACAGGGACAAGCGAATCGACTTCAAAGCTTTGTTTTTTCGCGAGCGCGCCAAACATATCCACGCTGAGGATTGGGGTCAGACCTGAATTAAGAGACTCAGGCGATGTGCGCCAGTTTGCGTTGAAGGGCTGGTTGACTCGCGCAAGTGAACCCGCCCAATATAGGCGGTTATCCTGCGTGGAGGCTTTTTCCACCTGCTGGTGGATGACTTTATATCTTTCGCCGTTGATCGGGAGCAATGCCTGATTTGCCTTGTAGGCATTGTTTTCTGTCGGCGAACTTGACCATCCCTGCCCGTTGTAAACATCATAAACCAGCCAGCGCCAGTAATGGCGCGGCACAGCTTCATGGATGATCATACTTTCAGAAGCAGGAATTTCTCCCGTCTTTACGGTAAATACTACCGTTTGAGAAAGTGCCGAGCTAAGTCCGATCAAATGCTGGAGCGGCAGCCCCGAAGGGGAAGCCCAGGAGGTTCTTACTGGCTTTGCTTCCAGCCCAAGCATTTTGTTAAGGCTGTCCTTTTCATTAATATGCCTTGCAATGTCTCTCACTGAGATGACCGGTGTCAGCCCTGCGGCGATACCAAGCGCAATGGAGATCACGAGTACAGCCATATATGTTTCCCTTTGTGCTTCGCTGACCGCCTTGTTCTTTTGCTGGATCAAACTCCAGCTTTGGTGGATGCCTATCAGGCAAATAAAAGTAAAGATCGCGATCTGTAGCGAGAGTGTGCCTGCGCCTGTGTAATTGAGTATGAATCCAAGCAAGGCGAGGGCAGGCACAAGCGCGATAACCACGTTGTTGCGTCTGCTTGTCTGCCAGCCAGCCCACGCGGCAAGCAGTAGAACGGGAATATCCCAGATGGTTTCGCGTAACGGTCGGGTTTTCCAGATTTCTGCTCAGCAAATATTTGAAAAAGGCGGATGTGCGCGCGGCAATCTCTGCGAATTGAACCTGTAGAAAAGATAGGTCAGGCGACTCTCTTTTTAGCAAACTCTGGATTAACTCCAGGTCAAATTTTGGAATGTATTTTATGATCTCTGCGATGATCTCATTGAGTCTGGCAGTTTCTATAAATATGACCAGCAGTCCGCTGAGGATGAGAATGCTCCACGCACGCCGCGCAGACATGCTCGTACAGCCAAGCAGGTAACCAGCCGTCACCGCAAATATTGCCACAGGCACCAACGCCGCATCCTCAATTCCATCCACGCTGACTTTTATGCCCGCGACCAGTGCGCTCATGGTGATCATCAACAGAATTAGTACGATGCCCGTCTGCAAGGTGAAAATTTTTTTCATCTTATCCCTTTGCCTGCTGGGAGGGGAGCTGCACAGGGATGAGTTCGCCAGTGGAAGTGATTTGCCAGCTGCCTTTGACGGATTCTGACTGATCCAACTTGGGCAGTTCCATGATCCCACGCGGGATGATATGGCATATCACTCCGCGCTCAGAAAGCATGGTGGCGGTATTTTCAGCGGACGACTCACCGTAGGGAGCAAGGTCGAGTAACATCACAGTGGGGATGCTGTTGCGTTTGGTGACAGGCAGAAGCGTTTTGAGCCAGTCAAATTTTGTTGATGCGGTGATGATGATCAGGCTGTGCCGACTGCCAAGCGACAGCTCGCTGTGCGTGCGTTCAAGAACGGTGCCCAGGTCAAGGTCGCCTGGTTTTGCGGTGGCGAGCGCCTGCATGATCTCCCACCGTTGACCTTCGCCTTTTTTGGGAGTCAGCCAGGTCAATTCATTGCCATTGCCGATCAGGCCAACGGATTTTCGCAGGCGCAAGCCGCGGTCTGCGAGCGAAGCGGCAAGCGTTACACTTTGTTCTTCAATGGAGTCCGAGCCTTCACCGAGCATGTATTGTTTATCAAGGTCGAGCAAGATCCACCAGTCACCTTCGGGTGTGCTTTCCATCAGGCGCACAAAGACCTCGTTCATGCGCGCAGTGGTCGGCCAGTGGATCATGCGCATGCTGTCGCCATGCACATATTCCCGCACAGTGGCTGCATGGATCGTTTTCTCAGACGCATTTCGCCGCGGTTGACCATCGCCAAGCGAGCCAGATGGCGCGATCTGCAATTCGGGTAGATTCGCTATTTGGGGCAGGACCAGGATCGGGGTCCGATCGGATGCGTGGATGGCTGCTTCGAATATCCCAAACGGGTCGCCTGTCAAAATTTTTGCGCCGCCAAGATAAAAGAGTCCGCGCTGTGTGCAGGTGGCGGTGAAAGTCCATTGATCAAAATAACCCGCGTTGATGCTGGTTGACCTGTTTGCGTTGAAGCCAGGCAGTGTGGATTGATCGATAAATTCGACCCATGCCGCGGGGAATGAAAATCCGTTGGATAAAGTGACGCGCTCTTCTATTTGCCCCCCGACCTGTATCCATCTTAAACGGGTTTCCCTGCGCAGTTGAATATTCGTGCCAAGCCCGCGCGCCCAAAGATATGCGATGACAAATGTGCCGGCGAATCCCACGAGCAGGATCGTCCACACCCGCGAAGGATCCATCAATTGCAGACCAAGCAGGAGTGCAATTAAGATGGGAAATATGGGTTGACGTAAACGTATGCGCGTCATTGAATGATTATAACTTTTAGTTTCTTATGATGATGTCATTGCGAGGAACGTTCTTGGCACGTCGCTATTCTTTCCGCCGAAGCAATCTCCTATAATGAGGAGGCTGCCGCGGCAAAAACAAGAGCGCCTCGCAGCGACATGAGAAACCTAAAACTTAAAAAATGAAACGTGGGGATATTTTAAGAATTAGATGAACTAAAGTCCCTCTTGTACATGATTGGCAAATGATGCTAAAATGCCGTCCACATTAGCCATATGTACGGGGATGCAGAGCAGAAACGCCCATATATGGCTCTAACATTTGTTCTAACATTGGAGAGATTTAATGCGCTGCCCCTATTGTAAACACCATGATTCCAAGGTGCTGGATACATCCCACGATAGCCACGGCGGGATTCGCCGCCGCCGCGAATGCTTGAAGTGCCGACAACGCTTCAGCAGTTACGAACGCCCGATATTGGCGACCCCGTTGTTGATCAAGCAGGATGGCGCTCGTGAAGAATTTGATCGTGAGAAGCTGGCGCGCGGTATTCGAATTTCCTGCGCCAAGAGACCTGTCTCTGCGGCCGATATTGAGCGCATGATCGGACAGGTGGAAACGCAATTGCAAAAACTTGGCAAGGCTGAGGTCTCCTCGCGCGTGGTGGGAGACCTGGTGATGGAAACGTTGAAGGAGGTGGATCAAATTGCATACATCCGTTATGCGATCGTGTATTTGGGACTGGATGACCTGCAGTCCATCCGCACAGAAATAGATCAGTTACTCGAAGATTAATTATTCAGGCAAGGATGCCTCCGTCGCGTGGAGTGCGTGTCTTTGCCTGTTTTGTTCCAATAACCAATTTTATAGGAGAGTATCAATGGTTACAAAACCTGCTGAACCGAAAGTAAAGAATGGTCTGCTGCCCACGCCGCCGATGGCGAAGGGACTGCCCAAGGCGCAGTTGACCGATAATGCGCGTCAGGTGTTGACGAAGCGTTATGTGCGCCGTGGTGACGATGGCAAGCCCGCCGAGAATGTGGAGGAAATGTTCTGGCGTGTGGCTTATCACGTTGCGAAGGTCGAAGAAGAGTGGGGCGCCGATGTCGCGAAGCGCACAGTTGAATACTATCACCTGCTTTCCAGCAAGAAGTTCTTCCCAAACTCTCCGACCTTTACTGGTGCGGGAACTCCTTTAGGTCAGCTTGCCGCGTGTTTTGTGCTCCCGATCTCCGATGACATGGGACGCAAAAGCTCGGGCATTTTCCAAACTTTGCGCGACGCCGCGTTGATCCAGCAGACAGGCGGCGGAAATGGATTCTCGTTCTCACGCCTGCGCCCAAAAGATTCGATGGTGAAGACCTCGGCGGGACGTGCAACGGGTCCTGTGGGCTTCCTGCGCGTGTATGACCATGCCTTTGGCGAGGTGGCGCAAGGCGGTTCACGGCGCGGCGCGAATATGGGCGTGCTGCGCGTGGATCATCCCGATGTGGAGGAATTCATCGAATGCAAGACGAATGAAAACCAAATTACGAACTTTAATATCTCGGTCGGCATTACCGATGCATTTATGCGCGCAGTGAAAAATGACGAGGATTGGGAATTACGCTTCCCCGACCTCTCTGAAGTGAAGGAACGAAATTTCGACGGCACGCTCGAACAAGCCGAAGCCGCAGGAATAAAGATCAATACTTATAAAAAAGTCCGCGCGCGTGACCTGTTCAATAAGATCGTCAAGCAGGCGCATCATAACGGCGAGCCTGGCATGTTGTTTTTGGATGCGGCGAATCGGGATAATCCTGTTCCGCATTTGTATCCGCTGGAGTCGACAAATCCGTGCGGAGAGCAGTGGCTTGGACCGTACGAGAACTGCTGTCTCGGTTCTGTAAATCTCAATGAGCACTGTGGAGAAAACAACACGGTGGATTGGGAAACCCTGCGCCAGAGCGTTGTGACCTCCACGCGCTTCCTCGATGATGTGGTCGAAGCCAATGGATATGTGCCGTCTGTGCCGCAGTTGACAGAAGCCGCACACAAGGCGCGCCGCATCGGTCTTGGCATTATGGGACTTGCCGACCTGATGTATCACGTGGGCGTGCGTTACGGCTCGAAGGAAGGGCAGGAGTTTGGCGCGCAGATCATGGAATTCGTGCGCTACCATGCGATGAAGACCAGCATCGAACTCGCCGAAGAGCGCGGACCTTTCCCCGCCATCCAAAATTCCATTTACGATATGGATGACATGCAGTGGAAAGCACCCAAATCGCTGATCAACTATCAGAATAACTGGGGCATGCCCGAGGTTAAGTGGGATGCGATCATCAGCGGAATCAAAAGTCACGGGATTCGCAACGCCGCGCAGACCACCGTCGCCCCGACTGGAACCATCGCCACTGTGGCTGGCTGTGAAGGTTATGGCTGTGAACCTGTCTTCGCGCTCGCCTATGTTCGACACGTCAACGACAACGGCAAGGACTTGAAACTCACCTATGCCAGCCCGCGTTTCGAAGAGGCGTTGAAGAATTTGGGTCTCGGCGAAGAGAAGCGTCAGGAAATTGTGGAGCGGGTGATGAACGACGGCACCTGCCAGAACATCATCGAAATTCCGCAGGCTGTGCGTGATACGTTTGTGGTCTCGGCTGACATCACCGCTGATGAGCATGTGCTGATGCAGGGCGCGCTCCAGGCGTTTGTGGACAACTCGCTATCGAAGACCGTCAACTTCCATGAGAACGCCACCGAGGCGGATGTTGCCAAGGTGTACATGATGGCGTGGGAACTCGGCTGCAAGGGCATCACCGTGTACGTGACGGGTTCACGCGACAAGGTTGTGCTGGAGACCAAAGCCACTGCGGATAAGAAAGTAGTGACGCCTGAAGTAAAGGTGGAGCGCCGCGCCACCCCGCCCGAGCCTGTCCTGTGGCATGGGACAAAGAAGTCGCGTCCCAAAGCGTTGAGCGGAAAAACGTACAACATCGAAACACCCGTTGGCAAGGCGTTTATCACCATCAACGAAAACGGCGGGACTCAACCCTTTGAAGTTTTCATCAACACCGCCAAGGCTGGCTCTGAAATTGCCGCAGTCTCCGAAGCCATTGGACGCTTGATCTCCTACATCCTGCGCATGGCTTCGCCCATTGCCCCCATTGACCGAATGCGCGAGGTGATCGTGCAGTTGATCGGCATCGGCGGCGGACGTTCGCTGGGCTTTGGCATCAACCGCGTGCGTTCCCTGCCCGACGGCATTGGACAGGTGCTGGATCAATACTTGAATGAGAAAAATGGAGTTGTGACCGAAGAAGTGAAATCTGACAGTCATGTCGGATCCCATGCTCCCGCCGCCATGAAGATCGGTGACATCTGTCCCGAGTGCGGCGAGGCGGCGGTGGTGAACGAGGAAGGCTGCCGCAAGTGCTATGCTTGTGGGTTTAGTGAGTGCTAGAGAAATAAATGAAATTCCGCCAGCAGATACTCTGCTGGCGGAATTTGTAAATATTGTTTGTGTTTTCAGTTGATGATAATTAGGATTTATCGAAAACATGTTTTTCGGGTTAGGAGAATAAAAATATGTCGTCAAATACCCCAAGCTGGTTATCATGGTTCTTGACAACTATAGTATTGGCAATAATTATCAATATAGTTTCCAACTACTTGAAAGATAGAATTGATTTAGTTTGGGGAAAGTATTCAGACAAGCGAAAAACTAAAAATAAATTATTAATGGAAAAGATGGAAAACCAAGTGAGTGAAATGCTGGCTGACCCAGAACAGGTTGGCTATTATTACTATAATGTAATACTATACGCGGTAAAGGCTTGTTTTTATTTAATTTTCTTTGCCGTATTTGTTGGAATAGTGTTTTCTTCTGAGTCCAATACAGTTGAAAAAATAATTTTTTCTTTTCTCTCGATTCTTAGCATGATCATGTGTTTGTATCTCTATACAAAGAGTTCTGGATTTAGCGGTCCAGTACGTGAATATCACCGCAGGCGTAAGCATATTTAATAAAAATTTCACCTAAAAAGTCAAAAAATAGCCGAACAGGAATAAGGCTCATGGCCGCTAGGTTGGGGGCTCTAATCCTACAGAAGGAGCGCGAAGTGACAGCCCCCTCCGCCCCTTGCGGGCACCTCCCCCAAATACGACAGTAAAGTCTTTGCCTATATTAACTGAAAATTTGCATGTCGTATTTGGAGGAGGAAAAACTGCGATAAGTGGAAATTAAAATTTTCATAAAAACAGCAAATTCTCCTTCCCCCATTTGTTCTCTTCAAATGGGGGAAGGTTGGGATGGGGGTGGGTTAAATTGACGAGAAAGCATCTTGCGTGAGAGATTTGCCCATGTGGTCGCCATTTTTGAGTATTTTTCTGGCTTCGGGTTTATACTTTTCCTAAACATTATCTACGCCCAGTAATACAAACCGTTAGGCAACCTGTTCTAAAAACAAAAGTATTTTCCGAAAAAGGAAACCATCATGCTCGAGAAATTCACCTCCCTTTTTTCAGAAAGTGTTTTTTTGCGTCTCCTCGTCCTTGGAATGATAGTTATTCCACTAACTGGGATTACAACCAGTTGGGAAGGCGCCGCATACCTAAGTTTAACAGGAGCTCCATTTCTAAAAACTTTCCTGGGGTTATTAATATTTGGGACAATAGGCACACTAATATCATGTTTGATCATTGTGTATCCCATTGAGCGTTGGCTTATTCGCGATAAAGCCAGCAAGTCCTGGAAATGGGCTGGTATAAGACTTCTTCTCTACATTCTCGCATGTTTCCCCATATCACTTGGCACGTTAGGCAGCGTACGGATTACCATGCAGCAATATCCTGATATTGTAGAGTCAATCTATTTTGTGGAAGCATTAACATCTGCAACTATAGCTGCCATTCTACTTACTCTTATTGAACGGGTTATGAAAGAAGTACAGAAACGTGAAAATAAATTACAGGTGGAAATTACAGAACTAAATATCAAAATTGACCATCTTATGAGGCAGAAACAAATATCTGAAATTACCGATTTTGATTTTTTCCAAAATTTACAACAGAAGGCCGCAATAATTCGAAAAGAAAAAAGCAAGCCAGCCTCCGTAAACTTGGGAGTATAGATGTCTGCGGAGCAGACGTTGTTTATCATTTATCCATGCGGGGAGATGGCGAGTGTCTGCCCCCTCCGCCCGCAAAGCGTACGACATAAAAATTGAGATGTTCATAAAGAGTTCACCCGTCGTATTTGGAGGAGGAAGAGCGCGGCGACGGGTGGAATTAAAGTTTTCATAAAAACAGCAAATTCTCCCGGAAGTGGTTGGGTTAAAGCCTTTGACGGAAAAGTGTCTTGTGTGAGTGGATTTGTCCATGCGGGAGATGACGTGCGACCCCCTCCGCCTTCGGCACCTCCCCCAAATACGACATTAAACTTTGGAATATTCATTGAAAGTTTTCATGCCGTATTTGGAGGAGGAAGAGCGCGGCGACGGGTGGAAATTAAATTTTTCATAAAAACAGCACATTCTCCTTCCCCTAATTGTGCTCTTCTATGTTTGTTTTAATACGTGCTTTGAGTGTAGTGTGAATAAAAAGCAGGCTTTAAGGCTATTGTGTGGCAGGCATACTGCCTTCGCCCGAACCAGCCGGGTGGACGACGATACCTTTGGCAGTTGGTTGAGTACTGGATGGATCGCGTGGCGCAATGATCGTCACGCGTGAACCAACAGCGAGTTCCCCGGCGCGTTCTTCAGGAAGAATTTTTGTATCGCCCGAAAGCAGGAAAGTGTATGAGTTTCCGTCGTGTGCTTGTATGGTGATGCTCGCGCCTGAGTATTGTGTCACCCAGCCCACACCATGAGAACGAGTTGGCTTGCCGGGAATAACAACAACCATGCGGGCGGTTAAAGCTCCGCTGCTTTGGTCGCGAATTGCTTGAACGGTTGCCATCATACCAGTCTGAATGGAGGCGGCGGTCGCATCTTTCAGGCTCGCAACCTTGATGCGAGTCTCGGCGCTCAGACCAATCGTTACAGAAGAGCCATCCTTAAGTGTCAGCGTGATGCTGGCCGGGTCTATATTCGCTATAGTGCCTTTGTAATGTTCGTGTTTTCCGCGCGCTTTATCAGGTTTGTTTGAATTTTCCGCTCCATTAGCGCCCGGTGTACTGGGAGGTTCACCAACTTGCGTCGGTTGTGACTTTTTGGTCGGTTTTGCCAGCGGCGCATTCACGCTTGTGCTGGCAAATACTTGCGTTGTCATGGCGAGCAATAGTGTTGTAATGGCAAGTACGAAAAGGATCCGTTTTAGATTCATGGCTTTCTCCTTAAGGCTCATAAGTTACAGTTAAAATAAATGTAACTTCATTTCCGGAGAGGTCGCTGGCAACGAATTCAAGCACATTGGGACCCTCTTCGAGGTTGATGGGGATGGTAAAAGATTGGTCAGCAGAAACAACATAAATTTCATCGTTCAAACTTATGACAGTTTCTACAGGCGCTTGACCAGTGACGGCGATCTGGGCTGTTTGGACCACCGCCTCATCTTGTGGAGAAAACAAATGTACCCACAAAGTTCCGTTTATATACTCGGTAAAAGCCTGACCGTTGACAGCGGTTGGGGGTGCAGGCACAGGTGATGGGACAGTCGTATCTGTAACGGGCGGCGCTGTTATTGCTTCTGCCGCTGTTGGTGCAACAGCGCTTGGCGAATTTGCAATGAGTGGCGAGGCTGCAATAGGATTTGTTGGCGCAGGCGCGCAAGCTCCTATTAAAATTGCAAGTGTAAAAATTATAGTACGTGAATACAAATATTTCATAGTTTATTATATTCCTTTCCGTCCCTTCAAGTTAATGCATTTTCTCGATAAAACTGATAGGCATGAGGATAAGGCGATGAATACAGTACCAGAAGCGCAAATTCCACCATAGTATTATTCCCCTCTCTCCAAATTCAACGCCTGCAGTTTCTCCAGGATCTCTTCAATTGGATAGATCAGGCATCCAGTCATATGCGGCGGGGATGGCTTCATTTTCCATAGGCTTGTCACGCTGGTTGAATCAGGAGTAGTATCTCTCTCCAAGAAATTTCTGTAATGCTGGTACATACCCATCAAAACGAGTCCGCCGGATATCATGGCTGGCGCCTTCCAAATGAACCACCTGAACCTTATTATTCACCCTGGCTGCCTCTTGCGCGGCAGCCTGAGATACGATGGACATCTTTTCCTTGTCACCGATAAACAACAGGACAGGCGCGGTGATCTTTCCAAACACTTCAAAGGGAGCTGAAACATCCATCTCCATGGTTGGCATGGATTTCAAGAAATCAAAACTCACTCTTTTCTTTGAGTCCTCCCATGGAATGATCTCATCATCCGGGTAGGTCGGGGAATTTTTCCTTGCCATGCGGACACCGATGAATTTCGGCATGAGCTTGAACATACGCATAAACTTCGCCATCATTTTTCCAATATCTTCGGCATTCATGGCTTGCTCTCCACTGCCAAATTTTTCCCCGGGAAGAATGATCGGCGGGTCTTCCAAAAAGATTCCCCGAGTCAATTGGGGATGGTCTGCTGCGAGGTGCATGGATGTAGCGGCTCCCATGGAATGACCGCCGACAACTGGGCGGTCCAGTTTCAGTGCTTGCATCAACCCGATCAGGTCCGCAACACGCTGCCGGGTGGAATAATCCCCTTTTCCAGAGTCGGATTTTCCATGACCACGCGCATCCGGCATGATCACGTCATAATCTTTTTCCAATTCCTTAACGACCCGTGTCCAGCACAAACCGTCATCTCCTGCCCCATGGTTGATGACCACTTGAGGTTTATCCCCGCCAGTGCGGTAGTAGTGGATCCTTATATTGTTTGAAGTTACATAACCATCAGACCATTTGGACATGGTATCCTCCTTTTTATTTTAAAATCCATACCAGTTTTAAAGATGACAGTCACCGCTCCGCGAAAGTGACTGTCATCTTGGAAAAAACGATCTTGCAATGATATTTGGAGGTGTATTACTCGGTCTGCCCAAGCAGGTAATTTTGCAAACCCATCTGGCTGATCTGGTCGAGTTGAGATTCCAGCCAGTCGAGGTGGTCTTCCTCGTCGTGCAGGTTGGCATCGATCAGTTCGCGTGTGCCGTTATCACCCAGTTCGAGGCAGAGTTTGATCCCATCGTTGTAACCCTTGATGGCATCCGCTTCCCCTGCCAGATCGTTCTTGAGTTGAACGTCCACTGTTGCCCCGATATTGATCTTCCTCAAATTGCTGACGACAGGGATGCCTTCGAGAAAAAGGATGCGGGCGATGAGCTTTTCCGCATGTTTCATTTCATCGATGGCACGCTTCTCGGTCTTGCCATGCAATTTGCCATATCCCCAGTTGGCACACATCTCCGAGTGGACAATATACTGGTTGATGGCAGTTAGTTCGTCTGACAGGAATTCATTCAACAAGCCTATGATTTTTTCATTGCCTTTCATAATGATTCTCCTTTTGTGATTGAAAGCACGATCTCAAGACTGATTATATTTCAAATTTCCCTTTTTGCGATTATTTCCTTTCTCCTTCCCCTACTCGATTTGTCTCGTAAATGCGGGAAGGTCGGGATGGGGCAGGTAAAATAAGGATTATGATAGTCAATCAAGGCGAAATATATTGGGTGCCGTTGGAAGAACCGAATGGAGCGGAACCAGGCTATATCCATCCGCATGTCATCATTCAAGATGATGTTATTAATCACAGCCGCATCCATACCGTGGTTGTTTGTGCATTGACGACAAATATGAAGCGCGCAAATATGCCTGGCAATGTATTGCTTGAAGCGGGCGAAGCAAATTTGCCCAGGCAAAGCATCGTGGTTGTTTCACAAGTGTCCACTGTGGATAAAGCTCAGTTGGGGGAATACATCGGGTCACTGACCAAAGAGCGCATGGATCAGATATTGGCTGGGATGCGGTTTCTACAACGGATTGACCGAGCATCGCACCCCTTGAATTATGATTAAAAAAACAACTTTAGAGATCGGAGGTAAATCCCATGCAAAGCACAGCCAAAGACGTAACGAGCTATTTGGAAGAAGTCCCAGCCGAGCGGAAGGCGGCGCTTGTGGAATTGCGCAGGCAATGTCTCACCGTCTTGAACGGTTTTGAAGAATCGATGCAATACGGCGGTCCGTGCTATTCTCGCAACGGGGTGATCGAAGTTGGGTTTGCCAGCCAGAAGCATTTCATCGGACTCTACATCCTCCGCACTGACGTGATGAAAACACATCTAAACTTGCTGAAAGTAAAAGGTGTCAGCCTGGGCAAGGGATGCATCCGCTATTCCAAGCCTGAGAAGATCGATTTCAAAGTAGTGGAGAGCATGTTGAAGGCTACGGTAAAGTCATCTGGAGTGGTTTGTTAAAGTAGATCGTTTCAGGAGATAAAATGAATTCACTGAATTTTCGCAAGGAAAAAGATTTGCTCGGTGAACTACAAGTGCCAGCTTCGGCTTATTATGGCGCACAAACACAGCGCGCAGTGGATAACTTCCCTATCAGCGGCCTGCGACCCTGGCGCGCCTTCATCTGGTCCATAGCAGCTGTCAAACGAGCGGCGGCGCTGGTGAACTTTGAATTGGGATTATTTAATGACCGTGAGATAGACACTAAACATTTCACAGCAAAACAATTAACCGATTCAATAGCTCAGGCAGCCGAAGAAGTGATGGACGGCAAATGGGATAACCAGTTTGTCGTTGATCCATTTCAGGCGGGCGCGGGGACCAGTCACAACATGAATGCCAATGAAGTCATTGCCAACCGAGCCACACAAATTTTGGGCGGCGAATTGGGTCAGTATTATGTTCATCCAAACGACCATGTCAACATGGCACAATCTACAAACGATGTTATTCCAACTTCGATCCGCCTCGGAGCGTTGTGGCGGCTGGATGAATTATTAACTGCCTTGAAGAATTTACAATCTGCGCTTGAAGTTAAGGCACGCGAGTTTGACGAAGTCGTCAAATCAGGCCGCACACATTTACAGGATGCGGTGCCTGTCCGTTTGGGTCAGGAATTTTCCGCGTATGCCAAAGCAGTGGAGCGCGACATCGAACGCGTCCGCAGATCGGCTGAGGGGTTGAGTTGGCTTGGGATCGGCGGAACAGCTGTCGGGTCTGGATTGAACGCGCATCCCGAATATCACGCGCGCATGGTGAAGAAATTATCCGAGTTGACTGGCTTGCAGTTGGTTCAATCCGATAACTTATTTGAGTCGATGCAATCGATGGCAGATGCGGCAGACTTCTCCGCGTCACTGCGGACCCTGGCTTTGACCTTGATCCGCATCGCAAATGATTTTCGGCTGCTCTCTTCTGGACCTTCCACTGGCTTCGACGAAATTAGATTACCTGCCGTTCAGCCTGGTTCGTCCATTATGCCAGGCAAGGTAAATCCTGTGATGGCTGAAATGCTGGACCAGGCCATGTTCCATGTTATTGGCTGCGATACAACGGTGGCGATGGCGGCGCAGGCGGGGCAATTGGAACTAAATGTGATGATGCCGATCCTGGCGCATAATTTATTTGAAATGATGCAGGTGATGATCGGCTCGGTGAATGCGTTTACCGAGCGGGCAGTGAAAGGCGTCACTGCCAACCGCGAAAAAGCCGAGGGCTGGCTGGCGAAGAATGCAATTGTTGTAACCGCATTAAATCCTGTGATCGGATATTCGCAGGGAGCGGCTTTGGTCAAAGAGGCTCTGGCAAATAATGCTTCCATAAAAGAGTTGGCAATTGAAAAAGCAAAAGCAGGTACATTAAAACATCGTGACGAGGACCGCCCAGTCACTGCGGCAGAGATCGAGTCTGCGTTGGGCGATTTACGAAAGTTGACAGAAGGCGGGATCGTGGGCAGTTCTGGAAGTGGAGGATAGACCTCTCAATTGTTTTATAATTCGGATAAATTAACCGCGAAGTCTGATCAGTACGGCTGATCTATGAAAGAAGCTAAAATGAAAAGAGCTACTTCAATTCAAATGATGATTCTTAATCTATTTTGCATTGGGGCATTGCTGTCACTCGGCTTCACATCATCGGCGGATAAGGGCGAGGGATACTGGGAGCGGCAGCTGCGTCTGCGGGGCAAGATGAATTTGCCCGTGGAGCCGACCCTGCAATTGAGGAAGACCTCCTGCGGCGAAGCAGCCATCACGATGGCATACAATTATGCATATCCCGAAACGGAGATCAGCGAACAGGAAGTGATCGATTTTGCACTGGCTGAGGGATACTATACTGAAAAGGATGCTCCCTTCACAACCCCAGCGGACATGGCGAAGATCGCCGAACACTATGCTGATTCGGTTTCAACAGGCAGGGTAAAGACTGCTGAAGAGGGATTGGATTTGTTGAAGAAAAAATTGACCAGCGGCGATCCTGTCATGATCGATAGCCTCGCCCGCCTTTATGACCCCGACTCTGGTGCGCACTTCGTGTTGGTCACTGGCTTGGCGATAGACGGTAAAAATCCAAACAAGACCAGGATCTACTTCAACGATCCGCTGACAGGCACGAACAGGTGGGGCTACTGGCTGGGCATCGAGGGTGTTTGGAACGCATGGAAAAACAACGGCGACCCCGATGGATCGGGATGGTGGATGATGATCCCATCTCCATAGGTATATTGCCAGTAAATTGTCTTTACGAGTTACGAAAGGAAAACCTAATGCCAACCAGTATCGACCCTCAACCTGGGGAAAACGAATTTGAATGCGCGAACTGTGGAGCTTACTTCCACTATGAGCTGACTCGATGTCCCAACTGTGGAGTCAACTTATATGAGCCAGAGGATGAAACCGATGATGTGGCGGGGCCCAGTCTGAGCAGGACAGGGGTGTTCAGCAAACTCAAGGATGTTTTCCACAAAGTCTTCAACAAACCCTATTCCGCTGACGAGATCTTTGGCGATGCGCTCGATCAAGCCGTTCTATATAATGACCTGCTCCAAAAAGTTGGCGGAGACCGCGCCACTGTTGACCGTCTGATCGAATATGAACGGGCACGAGCACCCAAGTCCACCCGTCGGAAATGGATCGAGAGCGCAAGTCAACGTTGGGATCGGGATAATCGTAATTCTAAATCCTGATCGATAAATATAATGCACCGATGATCTAATCGGTAACAAGGTCTTTCAAGGAAACCCTTCATGTCCATCAACAACGAAATCTATTCACTTGCAAGCCAGCGGGTGGTGGGACGAGAATCATTTCCTGCACCTGCTCAAGACAGGCATAAACCCGCCCCGCTTCGGATATTTCCGCGACGCGCTCACCCGTCAGTTGGGATTACAACCCGAGAATTTATCTGTGCTGGATGTGGGCTGCGGAGGCGGGATACTAAGCGAGGAATTCGCAAAGATCGGCTGCCGCGTGACTGGCATTGACCCCTCCGCGCCTTCGTTGGATGCAGCTCGCAAACACGCTGCCATGCAGGGTCTGACAATTGATTATCGTCAGGGGAGCGGTGAGAACATGCCGTTTGAAGCGGAAAGTTTTGATGTGGTGGTCTGCTGTGACGTGCTCGAACATGTGGATGACCTTGAAAGGACCATCCACGAGGCTGCGCGCGTGCTCAAACTTGGTGGCATGTTCTGCTATGACACCATCAACCGCACTGAGGAATCACGCAAAGCCAACATCTTCGCCGCCCAGGATTTCGCCCTGACGAGTTTCTTCCCTCCCAATACGCATGTCTGGGATAAGTTCATCACGCCTGAAGAACTGCTGTTACTATATGAAAAAGTGGGATTTGAAAACCGCGACATGACCGGGCTGAACTCTGGTCTGCCTGATATGCAAGTGGCGGGACTTCTCATTCGCCGCAAGCTGGGATTCCTGACCTTTGCCGAACTGGGGCGCCGACTCCAGTTCCAGACAGGCGGTGGGTTGCAAGCCTCCTATCTGGGTTGGGCTGTCAAAAAATAATTGTGTGAATTCCCATTCCTGATTTTGTTATTTATCTTTTGCAGGCGAGACGATCATCGTGTGAAAGATTCCGAGCAGAGTCCGCTGCGCGTGGAGAATGCGTAAGCCTGCTTCCTTCACCAACTCTTGCGGCTCCTGATTCCAACGGCATCCACCCTGCTCGATCTGCTGATGTACATGGTTATCCTGATATCTTCCGACCCATTCCCAGGTGCTGCGTCCATGCTCGAGCAATAATATTTTTCCATCGGGTTTGCAAACGCGGCGAATTTCCTTTAACGCTGCAATTGGGTTGAAAAACGAACAGGTGGATAATGTCGAGATGACGGTATCGAAAGAATTATCTGGGAATTCGAGTGCTTCCGCATCGCCTTCGCGTAAGTCCACTTTTATGGTTGACCCTCGCATGGTTTCGCGTGCCTTATCCAGCATGACGGAGCTAAAGTCAACACCTGTGATGCTGTCTGCATTGGTCAAATATGGGAAGTTCATGCCATAGCCGCAGCCTACATCCAGCACATCCCCAGTGGCGTTAGCGAAAAGTTTTTTGCGATGTCTGGCTACTCCTAATAAGACCTCCCTTGACCATTCACTGTTGATGTAATCCCTTGCCGCGCGGTTGTGGATATTCAGCCAGTCATTACGGCTCAGATTGTTTTGCATGGTTTGATCTCCTGCCAGTAAAAGCATCCAAACTTTTTAAAGTATAAAGCTTAATTTATAAAATTCAAACTTTATGGCAATTGCCGAAAGAGCAGGGAATCTTGTATTCTACCGTCTGCTTGATGTGGATTTCCTGACCCGCATCTCGTTTTTATGGATTATGATTGCATGAGTTAATTCCACAAGGAGAAGGATATCCAATGAAACAATATTTGGTCAAACCTGGAACCAAGGTAAATCTCTCAAAATGGAACCCGAGTGATACGGGCGGTTTCAAGGGTGGTAAGGTAAAAGGAATTGCCAAAAGCAAAAAACTAAATGGCAAACTGGAGACATTGCAGGAATTGCTGTTTGCCGAACACAAACACAAAGTGCTGATAGTCTTGCAGGCTATAGATACAGGCGGAAAGGATGGCGCGATCCGCCGTGTGTTTGACGGTGTCAACCCTGCGGGTGTACGTGTGGCGAGTTTCAAAGCGCCCACATCGGAAGAACTCGATCATGATTATTTATGGCGCATCCACAAGGAGGTGCCAGGCAAAGGGGAAATGGTCATCTTCAATCGCAGTCATTATGAGGATGTGCTTGTTGTGCGCGTGCATGATATTGTCCCGCCTGAGGTGTGGAAAAGACGCTTCGATCAGATCAACGAATTCGAGCGCATGCTCGCTGAAAATGGCACAACTATTTTGAAGTTCTACCTGCATATTGACCTGGATGAACAAAAGGAGCGACTGCAAGCCCGCCTGGATGACCCCACCAAGCACTGGAAGTTCCGCCTCGGTGATTTGGAGGAACGCAAATTGTGGCCGAACTATATGGAAGCCTTTGAAGATATGTTGAGCAAAACCAGTACCGAATATGCCCCGTGGTATATCATCCCTGCCAACCACAAATGGTACCGTGACCTGGTGATCTCGTCTGTTCTGGTGAATGCACTTGAAGGATTGAAGATGAAATATCCGGTATCAGAAGAAAACCTGGATGGGGTTGTGATCGAATAACGTGCAAAAAAAAGTGACAGCCACCTTTAAGGTGACTGTCACTTGAGTTTCCTACAATTTTCCGAAAGACACACCTTTATAGTCCCATCCGCAGGCAGCTACTGCCTCCTGGATGGGCTTTTTGATCTCACTGGTACTGAAGCGATAATTGTAGACCACGCCAGGCTTTAGCTCTTCGGTATAAGCATACGCCGCGCCAAACTCGACCGAAGTCATTTGTCCCTGAAATTTTGAAGCCGCGATCGAAAGCGACGGCACTCCTGCGCGCCATTCCACGGTGAATTCCTCATCCTTGCCGCGTACTTGATGTTTGGCATCATCGAACTTCATGTAGATGCGGAAAACCTTTGTCAGATTTGCTTTTGCAAAAATTCGTACCATTTGCATCCACGATCTTCCACTCGGCGATCAAGTCCACATTTTGTGATGCGCCGTCAATGATCTGGTAGGGGGCGGTTTCACGGTTCAAGGTCAGCAAACGCTGGCGGACTTCATCCACAGAAAGTACGGGAATGTTTTTGTCTGATTTCTTGCCAAAGCCAAAGAGTCCCATTTATTTTTTCCTTTTTATAAGTTGAATTTGAGTTTGTCATTATACGACCAATTGGATGAGATTTCTGCCCAAATATCTATATTCCCGCCCCATCTTTTTTGATCTGTTCGATCAAGCCTTGCATCTTCTCGTAATGCGAACCTTTCCAGTAGATCTGTCCACAGGCGGGGCAGATGTGAAATTTATCAAAATATTGTTTGGTCAGCGGCTCGAGGCGGTGGAGGATCGTGTCCTTGTCAACAGCCTCCAGCGGATGATTACAGAGCAGACAGCGATGAAAAGGTTGGATTTTATCCATCAACTCAAAACGATGAATGACTTCTGTTAGTTGTTCAAGCGAGTTGAGCGAGCGCAGGCAGTAGCCATGCAAAATGACTTTTCTCATCAACAGGCGGCGGTCGCGTGTCAGCAGGATGCGTTCTTCGCGTTGGACGATCTCTGCCATATTTGAATCTTCATAATCGTTTTGATACAGGCAGTCAAATCCCAGCATACGCAAATGCGAAGTCAGCCGCCCCAGGTGACAGTCAAGCAGGAACCGCGGCTCAATGAGACATCCATTTTTGACTGGAAATATTTCAACTCGATCTCCGTCCTGTGTGATCCACTCCAGCGCCGCATCCTGCCCGTTGACCTGAACCTGTCCGATCTCAAGATGCGGCACTCCGAGAGATTCTGCCAGGTGCTTGATGGATTGCCGCCCTTGAAAATCAATGGCGATCAGTTGCTCTCTTTGATCTCGATGCAGGAAATCCTTTACTCTGCCGTGAAATAAAAAATACGCCGTGCTCATGTCAATATTATATTCCTTGTACAAAGTGTGCAGGCAAAAAGACCACGAAGTTCTTAAAGGACTCCGTGGTCTTTTATTGTCCGGGCAAATATGGACCTATGTATTGATGGGCATCTCCATTTCCATTTTGTTCTTCAAGTTCTCAAGCAGCAGATCGGCCTCACGCTCGTTTTGTTTGGCAAGGAACGCTTCAGCAAACTTGCCTATCAACAATATTGGAACTTTGTACTCGATCTCTACTGTTAATTGGGTTTCATCCTTTATCGTCTCGTAGTCCCAGGTGAATTTGCTTTCGATGCCTTTCGTGCTTTTCGTAACCTGGTGTTTGTTGTTCACGAACTCAATTGTGTCAGATGCGCCGTCAAAGCGGATGCCGCCCATCTTGTATACCCAGTCAAAATTGTATCCGCCGTGCTTGCTTGATCTCACATTTTTGACTTCCACCATGCTGGGCCAGATCTCCGGCAGATTGCGCGGGTCGGTCATATAAGCAAAAACCTCGTCAACGGGAGCGTGGATGGTAACTTTTTTCTGAACTTTCACCATAACTTTTCACCTCCTTTCATGCGTAAGAGTTAAAAAATGGTGATACTGTTCAACCGGCAATTATCAACTTAAACCCCGCCCGGGCAATTAAATTGTATAACGGTCAAATTGAATATTCAATGATCAGTTTTCCAGTTGTCCGTGCGGGATGATAAAGCCTAAGCCGTCTCTTTCTTTTCCTCTGGCGGCTTAACGGATTTGAAACTCTGATATAAAAGCAGATCGTAAACGATCTTCAAACTGCCAGTCAGGAAGAATGGCGCATTGAACAGCATCGGCACGCTGAAGAACAAGCCTGTCAACATGGGAGAGATGGCTGCGCCGACAGAACGCGCAATGGAGGTCACACCCGAGGCGGCGGATCTTTCGTCGGGCGCCACCACAGCCATCGTGTAGGATTGACGCGTGGGCACATCCATTTGTGAGATGCTGAATCGCAAAAGCAGGGTTCCGATGGCGAGTGGAAGAGTCGGCATCAATGGCACAAGCATCAATAGAATATTGGATGGGATGTGTGTGAAGACCATGGTGTTGATCAATCCAAACCTCGCGGCGAGCGGCACAGCCAGCAGCGCAGAGATGCCCGCCAAAATATTCGCGCCGAAAAAGATACTGCCAAGTACGCCAGCATTTACGTGGAACTTCACATGAAACCAGTAAGCGACCATACTCTGCACGATCAAACCGCCTGCGAATGCATCCAACGCAAAGAGCGCGCTGAGTTTGAAAACGATCTTGCGCGAACGATGCAAGCCGAGCGTATGTTTTGTTTCGGTGATGTGCGTCACTTCGATTGCAGGCGACACGAACAAAAATAAAACCATCAGCACGAGTCCGCCAAGCCCGTAGCCCATCAATACCAGCCGATAGGATTCCAATTGTGTCCAGCCGCTGCCTTGCAATATCTGTGCCAGCCATCCGCCCGCGAGCGCGCCCGTGGCCGTTGCGAACGATCCGACCATGTTGTACCATGCGAAAACTTTTGTGCGCTTTTCATTCGATATCAATTGCGACAAGCTCGCTTGTTCCACCGAGAGAAAAGGACCGATCTCATTTCCACTTGGACTAATGACACCGATGATAGCCGCCGCCATTAAGATAACGATATTGTGGGTGATGACGAACACGGCTCCTGCCGCGACCATGAGCAGGGCGCCAACCAGAAGGGTTTTCCTACGCCCAAACCGATCTGCCCGAGTCGTGAGAAATAATGTGATCGCTGCATCGCCAGCCAATGTGAGCGTAAATAACAAGCCGACCATTTTTTCGTCGAAGCCTGTTTCGGTGAGATATAGCGCCAAAATGACGGAGAGGAATCCGTAACAAAACAAACGGATGATACGTGTGGAGAATAGCAGGATAATGTCGCGTTGATGGGGTTGACTCATGATGCTCCTATGAAAGTCTCGTCATTGCGATATCATCCCGAATGCTCTTGTCGGGACGAAGCAATCTTTCGCAATGACGATTTTTATTTCCTTGATTTTACGATGAAACCTTATAATAAGGCATCAATCATCTTGTTAGAAGGAGCAGAGCATGGCAAAACTCATCCCAGCCGCCGAGCGTATTGTCCGCGCGCGGGCGTTGATCCAGAAGGCGCGCGATCTGCCCGTCCCGCCTGAGAGCGGACGCAATGATTTTTCGTATATCGCAAATGTCAAAGACTTGCTGCGCCAGGCGCGTGATATGGTCAAATTTATTTCCATGACGCCCAGCGCATCTGCAGAGATAAAGGAAGAGGTCAAGCGCATCTATCAGGAAGCCGAGCAGGCAGACCGCGAACTACTGCAATGAGGTGCGTCGGAAGATGGAAAAGGTTGTAAAATATAGATAGATAATATTAACTTTATCAATTCTTCAGATCAAAAAGAGGTGCTTCCATGGACAATCAGGAAATTGACGAACTGCTCGAAAAACTAAATAAAGAGATCGAAGGGATTGAACCGGACGATGAAAAGGGGCAGGAACTTTTACGCGACCTCTCTGCGGATATTCGTGAGTTGTTGGAGCGCGCTGAATCCAAACAGCCCCCGCCTTCCATGATGCAGCGTCTTCAAGCATCCATTGATCATTTTGAAGTCTCGCACCCCGACTTGACTGCCGCACTTTCCAGTGCATCCGCTATTTTGAGTACTGCGGGAATATAAACAGTCCACCATTCAAAATTTGTACTTGTGTTAAACATGACTCGCCCCAAAATTATTCTTTTGTGGGTGAGTTTGTTTTTAAGAACAAAACAGGATGTAGATGAACGCAAAAACCGCTGATTTTTGCGTTTTCTCAGCGAAAATCAGCGGTTATCTGCGTCAAATTTAATTATGTTTTTGCAGGTTTGTCTGTTACGGCATGTGACCATCCATACCGGAGCCGCCCATATTTGAGGCTTCCAGCACGGGGACAGTCAACGTAATATCTTCGTGATTCTTGAAATGCAGGGTTAAGGTGATCTCGTCGCCTGCTTTGAGGTCTTGCTTGAGCCCGATCAACATCACGTGATAACTGCCTGGTTTGAATTCCACTTCACCATCTGCGGGGAGCGCAATGGATTCCTGCTTGATCATTTCCATGGTGCCGTCGGCTGTTATCTGGCTTAGGTGAATTTCTGTGGCAGCTGCTACATCAGAAGAAGCGCCTATCACCGCATCATCATTCGCAGAGTAGTTGTGCAGGAGCATGTAGGCGGCGCCATTGCCATCCTTCATCGCAGAGCGTGCCCAATAATCATTTGCCTCAATATCTGTCCCTTGCTTCCCAGCGGCACCACACGCACTTAAGAGCAGCGTCCCCGCAAAAACGAGTATCAATATTTTTTTCATGTTTTATCTTTCCTTTTTATTTTGATTATTTCAAGACCTGTTCGAATGATATTTTCTTCCGCGCCATGTGACGCCCTGACCTGAGATGACTTTCCAGGCAGAGGTGAGCATCATGGCGGCAAAGACACCTGCGCCGAGTGGGGTTGTGAGCGCATACCATGCGGAGATGTTCATGCCGCGTGCCACTCTTATACGGAAGTAGATCAGCCAGCCCCAGACAAGCAAGGATTGAACGATTATAGCAATTGCCAGCCAGGCTCCGCCATTGAACAGCCAGGTAATGCCGAGCAACGTCCAAAGCGGGAGGAATAGTGCTGCGATGACTGACAGGGTAGCGCCGAATGCGCCAAGCATTAACATGGATGGGTGGTCGCGCAAGCCGAGATAAATATTCTTCGTCCAGCCTTCCCACATGCTGGGCAGGGATGTGTACATGCGCGTGCGGATCACCTTTGACCCGTCTGCAACGACCAGACGATGACCGTTCCATTTGACTTGCTCGGAGATTGCTTTGTCTTCGACGATCTGGTCTTTGACTTTTTCATGTCCGCCGATGGCATCGTAGACTGTGCGCCGAATCATGATGAACTGTCCGTTGGCGATGGCGTCGCGGCTGTGTGGGTCGTTGACTTTGCGCGGCGAGAATCCGACCGAGAGGGCGGTCATCACGAGCGGCATAATAACTTTTTCCCAGAACGTGCCGAGGATTTGTTCGTTCATGGTGGTGAACATGTCCGCTTGAGTTTCGATGGCTTTGGCATAACAGGATGAAATAGCTTGCGGCGCGAGGAAGGTATCCGCGTCTACAAAGCAGAGCCACTCTCCGTGTGCAACTGCTGAGGCTTGGAACAAGGCATGGGGTTTTCCTGCCCAGCCATCGGGCAGGTCGGTTCCGTTGATTGGGAGGAGACGAGAATCACGGGATGCGATCTCTGCCAATTGAGTCAGAGTTGAATCGGTGGAGCGATCATCCAAAACGATGACTTCGATATTCGGATAATCCTGCCCAAGCGCGGACTCGACACAGCGACGGATATTATTTTCCTCGTTGCGGGCGGGGATGCAAATTGAAATGAGCGGCGGGGAGGGAGGCGCAGGTTTAGGTTCAACAATAATATCAAGATGATATTGATTGTGAATCCAATAAATGATAACCAGTGCGGCGATGAAGAGGAGGGTGGAGGTGATGAGGTAGGGCATGGATTTTGGGTAATAGGTAAAAAGTGAGAAGTAAAAAGTAAGACCTATCACTTCTCACTTTTTACTTCTCACTTAAATTACTGTAACCGAACTTCCCCGCTCGGTCTTCTCAACTTCGATGCGATTTGGGAAGGCGTCTTTGAGTTCGTCGAGGTGGGTGATGATGAGGATTTTTGCGAAATCATGTTTTACGAGATTGATGGCTTCGATCAGTCTTTGGCGGCCTTGCGAGTCCTGCGAGCCGAAACCTTCATCAATGACCAGCGTTTGCAGGCGCGCGCCTTTGCGCTGTGCAAGGATTTCAGATAACGCGAGGCGGATGGCGAAATTCACGCGGAAGGCTTCGCCGCCCGAATACATTTCATAATCACGCAAGCCAGCTGAATCGCTGATCTGGATGTCAAGTGTTTCTTTCAGGTCGTCGCGTTTTTTGTCTTTGTATTCCGACTGCGTGACGAATCGAATTGACATGTGCCCGTCGCTCAATCTATCAAGCAGGTCGTTTGCTTTTTGTTCGATCTGCGGCAGGGCTTGTTCAATTAATAAGGCGGGCACGCCGTCTTTGCCGAAGGCGCGTTCCAAGGTTTTGTGACGCACGATCTGTTGATTAAGTTCTTCGCGCTGGACTGAAATAATCTGTTTTGCGTGAGCGGAGTGTGGCTAGAGTGTCCACTTTTTGGCGCGCCGCACCGACCTGGGAGCGAGTTTCGTTTTCATCTTCGCGCAAGGTGCGCAATTTATTTTCGGCTTCAAGAATATTGGGCGTGTTTGTTTCAGATTCCGCTAAAGTGTGCGCGACGACAAGATAGGCTTTCTCGTTTTCCTTGATTTCTTCTTCCTTTTTACTTTTTTCTTCTTCCAGATTTTTGATCTCACTTTCGATCTGTTTGCTGACCTCGCGCGCAGATTTCAGGCTGCTGAATTCTTCTTCCGTGTTTCGTCCGCTTGACTCTGCGAGCCTTGCGGATTCATGTGCTGCCGCATCATAGCCAAGTTTGGCAAGTTCCTTGTCGAGTTTGGCGAGTTGCTTGCGTGCTTCTGCGGCGAAGGATTCTTTTTCCAAAATTTTCGTCACTTCTGCCAATCGTTTTTTGCCTGTCTTTTCCCATTCCTTTTCAGCAGACTTGAGACTTTCGATCCGCTCGGTGAGTTGTGAAATAGTATTCGAGTGGGTGAGGAGATCTTTTTCGGCGGATGCGAGTTGCGTGATGCGGGTTGCGTGTTCCGTGATCTGTTGGGCGAGTTGGGCTAATTCTGCCTGGTTGGCGCGGAACTGGTCGCCCTTCTCTGTGCCTAACTTGTTCAATTCTTCCAGTGTGGATTTGCGATGCGCCTCGCTCAATTCCTGTCCGCAGACTGGGCAGGTCGCGTTGCCTTCGGTTTCTTCGAGTGTATTAATGCGCTTTTTGATCTCGTCCATTTCTTTGCGGAGCGATTCGTTTTCGACTTTCAACGCTGCATTTTTTTCGCGTGCTTCATTCCGCTGGCTTTCCAGTTCGCCGCGTTCCTTGATCTTTGCTTCTGCTTCCTGTAAGGCTATTTGCGCCGACTCGACTTGCTCTTCCAAATCCCTAATTACTAATCCCTGATTACTGATCACTGAAAACTGACTATTCAGCGCCTCAAACTCCTGCTCCAACTTTGCCTTTTCCACTTCGATCTCGCGCAATAGGGGCTGTCTGCGTTCCTGGTGCTCGCGGAAATCCATTGCCACTTGATCGAGTTCTTCCAATCCTTTGCGCGCTTTTTGCCACGCTTTGTAAGCGGATTCGATTTCCTTTGCGCGGCTGACCAAATCCGCATAGGCTGCACGCTCGGATTCTTTTTCGGCGAGACGTGTTTCAAGACCTGCCAGCGATGTGCGTGCGCGCTCGGTCGAAGCTGATAAAGTCTCAGCGAGTTTGCGTTGTTCGTTGAGCAGCGCTGCATTCTTGCGGATATTTTCCAGAGCAAATTCCTGCACCTCGCGCGCAGATGATAATTGTTTGAGCGTGCTTTCCAGTTCAGCGAGCCTTGATTTGCGGGCATCTTCTTCGGAAAGTTCCGAGTCGATCTCCGCCACACGCCCATCAATTTCCTGCACGTCGCTCTCGATCAGTTTTCGTTTTTCGGCGGTACGTTCTTTGTAGGTATCCCAAATTTCCAAGCCTAAGAATGGTGCTGAGTACCGCTTTTCGTTCGCTGGATTTTCTTTGCGTGAACTCGTCCGCTTTGCCTTGCAGGAAGAAGGATGCGTTGATGAAGGTGTCGTAATCCAGCCGCAGGGTCTGCTCGATGCGTGCCTGGGTATCGCGGGTGGTTTTTTCAGTCAGCGGTTTCCAGTTATCTTTATCCTGAATTTGGAATTCGAGTACCGTACTTTTTCCACGCGGCAGAGTCCTTTGCACACGGAACACGTTGCTTTCGTAGGCAAATGTCAGGGCAACTTCTGCGGCTTTTACATCCAAATTCAAATTGATCACATCTGTACTTTTTCCGCGCGCTTCGCCGAACAAGACCCATGTCATCGCATCCAGCAGGGACGATTTGCCCGCACCGTTTTGTCCAGAGATACAGGCAAGCTCAAAAGAGTTGAAGTCCAATTCAACGGGGTCGCGGTAGGAGAGAAAGCCTGAAATGCGAAGATGGAGAGGGATCATAACAAAGTGTATCCTGTGGATTCAGACCTGACAGGTTTTTAAAAACCTTTCAGGTCTCAAGGTTCTAATTAATGATGGATTATAATCGACCCAACATGTTTGTATCTGATTCGCCCCGCGCACGCCGCCGCACGATCATCCTCGCGGTTATTCTAGCCACCATTCCATGTTATTGTGTTGGCTTTTTTTTCCTCTCCGTAGCGCCCGATACACGAGTCACACCCACCGTTACCCCTGCGATCACCTTTACTGCTAGCGCAACTTTGCTCCCTTCTGCAACTCTTAGCCTGACCCCGACTATTGTGACAGGCACTGTCACCCCGACGCCCACCGCTACCAATACTCCAACTCAAACACCCACGCCCACTATTTCATTGACTCCCTTCCAACCGAGCACAAACACACCAACCAACACCGCAACCTTTACGGCCACCAATACATATACGCCCACATTCACGCCTACAAATACGCCCACAGCTACTATTACGGATACGCCTGTACCCACCACGACCACACCGACTCCTACCATTACACCTTCCGCTTCGCCAACTGCGTTTGGCGGTTAGCCGCATACAGACCTTGCCATAGGCGAGGTCTTTTTTTAGGACTTATTACATATGAGTGACATCCTTCCTTTTCTAAAATCAATCATCTCTGTCGCTGGACTTTCTGGATATGAAGCGCCTGTTGCGAATCTGATCGAAAAAAAGTGGACTCCGCTGGTGGATGAGATCAGCCGCAGCAGACTCGGTTCCATTCATGGACTGAAAGTTGGTTCTGGTTCTGGCAAATCATCCCGCCCCTCGGTTTTGATCGCCACTCACATGGATGCCATCGGCTTGATGGTCTCCCGCATCCTGGATGGATTTTTATATGTAACAAATATTGGCGGCGTTGATCCGCGAGTTTTGCCTGGCACGCCAGTCATTGTCCATGCTTCGGGGAATGGGGGAGAGGAACTCTACGGCGTCGTTGTCATGCCTCCTTCCAATTTACTTCCTGAAGGAAAAGGCGCTGGCGCGATCGCTTTGGAATATCTTTTGATCGATACAGGTCTCACGCCAAAGGAAGTCGCGAAGCGGGTCCGCATCGGGGACAGAGTCGCTTTCGGAACAGAACCAGTTGAAATGTCAGGTGGATGCGTGAGCGGTCATACCCTCGATAACCGTGCATCCGTCGCTGCGCTCACCATCTGTCTCGAAGAACTGCAAGCCAAGTCGCATGTTTGGGATGTGTGGGCGTTGGCTTCTGTTCAAGAGGAGGAAACATACGCGGGCGCGTTCACATCCGCTTATCAGATCCGCCCGACGATTGCGATTGCCTTGGATGTGACCTTTGGCAAAGGCACAGGCTCAAATGATTATTCGTCGTTCCCGATTGGCAAAGGTGTGACGCTGGGCATTGGGCCGAGCATGCATCCGTTCTTGCATAAGCGGTTCAAGGAAGTTGCCGAGCGCGTGGAAATTCCTGTCAAAGATGAAGCCATGCCTTCCGCTTCTTCAACCGATGCTGATGCCATGCAGTTGACCGCCGAAGGCATCCCAACGATGGTGGTCAGTATTCCTGAGAGATACATGCACACGCCTGTGGAATTGGTGGCGTTGAAAGATATTCAGCGCGCAGGTCGTTTGCTCGCAGAATTTGTCGCTTCGCTTGAAGCAGATTTTATGAATAAGATCGCGTGGGATTAATAGCCATGTCTTTGCGAGGAGGGTGTTTTCCCCGACGAGGCAATCTCCTAATTATGTAGGGATTGCTTCGGGCAAAGGGCAAGAGCGCCCTCGCAACGACATATCTAATAATATAAGGTTAAAGAATAAATATGCTTTCAATTGGCACACCGCAAATAAAACTGCTCGAAAAATTATGCAACGCAATGTCTGTCTCTGGGGATGAAGGAGAGGTGCGGCGCATTGTCCTGGAAGAAGTAAAACCCTATGCCGACGAAGTCAAAGTGGATGCGCTCGGAAGTGTGCTTGTGCGGAAACGTGCTGAGCGAAGTCGAAGCGCGGGCAAAAAACCGTTGCGTGTGTTGCTCGATGCCCACATGGACGAAGTAGGCTTCATGATCGTGAACGATGAAGGCGAAGGCTTTTTTCAATTTGAATGTGTCGGCGGGATTGATCCGCGCCATCTCGTTGGCAAGCAGGTCATCGTCGGCAAAGATCATGCGCTGGGTGTGATCGGCGCGAAACCGATCCACTTAACGACTGCCGAAGAACGCCTGCACGCCATTGAAGCGGATGCGATGCGGATTGACCTTGGTCCCGAAGGAAAGGCAAATGTCGGCGACCGTGCGACCTTTGCGACAAAGTTCAAGCGTGTTGGTCCTTCCATCATGTCCAAGTCCATTGATGACCGCATCGGTGTGGCGATCCTGATCGAGCTGCTAAAACATGCGCCGAAGAATATTGAGCTTTGCCTGGCATTCAGCGTACAAGAGGAAATTGGTTTGCGCGGTGCAAAGGTCGCGGCTCATTATTTTGAACCCGACCTCGCCATCGCAGTTGATTCCACGCCAGCGCGCGACCTGCCTGATTACGAAGGCAAAGAAAACTTCACCTACAACACAAGGCTTGGCTTTGGTCCCGCAATTTACCTGGCGAACTCATCCACGATAGACGACCCCCGTTTGGTGCGCTTTTTGGCAGAGACCGCTGAGCAGGAAAAAATTCAATATCAATTCCGTCAGCCTGGCGGAGGCGGAACGAATGCGGGTGCCATCCAACAATCACGCGCGGGCGTGCCCGTGGTCTCGGTCTCTGTGCCGCATCGCTACACACATTCGCCCATCAGCGTCTCGCGCGTGGATGATTGGAAAGGCACATTGAATTTATTGCACGCGGCTTTGAAGAAAATGACACCTGCTTTAGTAAAAAGTAGATAGGTGAAATATGAACGGATTAATCGCATTACTTGGTTCTGGTGAATACCTCCCCGTGATGGATGACGTGGATCGTTATCTGCTCGCAAACTGCGGCGCAGACGGGCGAAAGCCGCGCGTGGTCTGTTTGCCGACTGCGGCAGGCGAGGAAGGCGAAAAGAGTATCTCCCGCTGGTCAAGGATGGGAGTTGAACATTTCACTCTGCTTGGCGCTGACGTTCAAGCTGTCCCTGTCATCGACGCAGAGTCTGCCAACGATTTGAACCATGCCACGGCTGTGGGAGATGCGGACCTTATCTATTTCTCTGGCGGCCATCCAGGTTATTTATATCGCACCCTGAAAGATAGCCTGGTCTGGCAAGCCGCACAAAAGGCATGGGCACGCGGCGCGGTCTATGCGGGCTGTTCCGCTGGCGCAATGATATTGGGCAGAGAAATGCCCGATTTTCGGGCGGCAGGTATCCGCTCCACTGCTGCGTTTGCAATTCTGCCAGTTGCTTCGATCATGCCTCACTTTAATGCCATTCCATTATTTGGGAAACCGCTTGTCGCCACCCTTCGCCGCCGATTATTGGAAGGTGAGATCATGATCGGCATTGACGAAGATACAGCCATTGTTGGAAAACTAAATGAAGATTGGACCGTGTTGGGTAAATCCAAGGCACACGTGTTTACAAAAGATAACAGCCAAAGCTATAGCGCAGGCGAAAAATTCTCTTTAGGAAAGTAACGGATGAAACAATTATTAAAAACGCTGACTGAAACTTATGGACCATCAGGCTATGAAGACGCTGTCCGGGATGTGATATTAAAAGAGGTGAAGCCTCTCGCTGATGAAGTGAGCGTGGATGCGCTCGGTAATCTGATCGTGCATAAGAAGCCGTCAGTTGGTGCGAAAGAGCCCAAGAAGATAATGCTCGCCGCTCACATGGACGAGATCGGTGTCATTGTCAGCCACATTGATAAAAAAGGTTTCGTGCGTTTTACAAATGTGGGCGGGACATTCGGCAGATACACACTTGGAGCGCGAGTCCACTTTTTGAACGGGGTCACGGGCGTGGTTGGCTATGACCGCCTGGAGCAGATCGATAATTGGCTTCCGATCAACAAAATGTATATTGATGTCGGCGCAACCAGCAAAGAGAATTGTCCCGTAAAAGTTGGTGATGTGGCGGCGTTCGAGCGTGCCTTCATCGAAATGGGCGACCGCCTCATTGCCAAATCTCTGGATGACCGTGCAGGTGTGATTGTCTTAATCGAGACCTTGCGTGCGATAAAGTCCACACCACATGACTTGTATTTTGTATTCACTACGCAGGAAGAAGTCGGCACACGCGGCGCGGGCGCGGCGGCTTTTGGCATTAACCCCGATATTGGCATCGCCATAGATGTGACGCCCACGGGAGATACTCCGAGTTCCATAAAAATGGTCATGGAACTTGGCAGCGGACCGTGTGTGAAATTCCGCGATGTGGGTATGATCTCCGACCCGCGTGTTGTGGATTGGATGATCAAGGCGGCAGAGAAAGCAAAGATCCCGTATCAACGCGAAGTGCTTTTGATCGGCAGCACCGACGCAGCCGAAATCCAAATCTCCCGCGCGGGTGTGATGACAGGGGCACTGTCCATTCCGTGTCGTTATGTCCACTCCGCTTCGGAGATGATGGATTACAACGATATAAAGAATTCAGTGAAACTGCTGACGGCGATGTTGAGCAAGCCTGCAAATTTCTAACTTTTTTGATAATAAAAGGGCTTGGCATGTCATGCCAAGCCCTTTTATTATTTCTTGTTTTTTTACAACCACGCCCATAATGCCCAAAGCAGGATCATGAGAATGCCAACACCGAACCTTGCCAGAAACGACCATCCCCAGCCTTTCAGCCAGGCTTTTGTACTTGCAAAGGCAGTATTACGGTCTTTCAAGCGATACCACTCCGCAAGGAACAAGCCAAGGGGAGAAGCGATTATGCCAACAAGGGGAGTGAGGATGATGCTGACAATAATGCCTGCTACGAATGCCCAAATGATCGAGCTCCAGGGTACATCTTTATCGCGCACATGTTTGGCGATGATGATGTTGTCCAAAACGTTGCCGGCCAACATAAGCAAGGTGATCAAGGCGAAGAGCACCCAATCCACCCAAGTCATGTTTCTGCCAAGGAACTGCACGATGGCATAGAACACCGTTCCAAGCCACATGACCGTCAGCCCAGGAAAGACAGGGACGACCAAACCTAACAGTCCTACGATCAGGACAAAGAGGGTGATCAATTCGACCATTACCTGTAACCAAAATTCAAAATCGGCCATGGGCTCTCCAAATTTTAAGGTGACAGTCACTTATAAGTGACTGTCACCTTTTATTACTTGATCACGTCAATCCCGCCCATCCACGGACGCAGCACTTCGGGGACAACGATAGAACCATCGGCTTGCTGATAATTCTCCATGACCGCGATCAACGTGCGCGGCATGCCCAGCCCTGAGCCATTCAACGTGTGCAGGAATTTTGCCTTGCCGCCATCTGCGGGACGGTATTTGATGTTTGCGCGGCGCGCCTGAAAATCGGTCACATTTGAGACGGATGAAACTTCCAGCCATTCGTCACAGCCTGGCGCCCAGAGTTCGAGATCATAGGTCATGGATGAACCGAAGCCAAGATCACCGCTGCATAATCGCTTCACGCGATAGGGAACACCCAACTGGGCGCAGGTCTCTTCTGCATCCTTGACCATCTTTTCGTGCTGAGCTTCTGATTCCTCTGGCAGGCAATAGGTGTACATTTCAACTTTATCGAATTGATGTCCGCGCTTGATGCCGCGCACATCACGTCCTGCACTCATCTTCTCGCGGCGGAAGCATGGAGTATAGGCGGTGTACATCCTCGGCAGTGACGCTTCATCGAGGATCTCGTCCATGTGCAGACCTGTCAGCGGGACTTCGGCGGTCGGCACGAAATAATAATCTTCTTCGTGGTCTTTGTATAAATTATCTGCAAACTTCGGCAATTGACCCGCGCCATACACAACTGCAGTCTTCACCATGAACGGCAAATATTCTTCCTGATATCCCTGGCGGATGTGAAGGTCAAGCATCCACGCGATCAGGGCGCGCTGCAATCGTGCGCCTGCGGCTTGCAGGACATAAAAACGTGAGCCAGTTAACTTCGTGCCGCGTTCAAAATCCAGGATGCCGAGCGCAGGTCCGAGGTCCCAGTGGGGCTTCGGCGTGAAGTCAAATTTGCGCGGCTCGCCAACTGTCTTGATGACCACGTTCTCGCTGTCATCCACTCCGTACGGGACTCGCGCATCGGGGATGTTCGGCATCGAGGCAGTCAGCGCGTTCAATTCGGATTCGACTTCGCCAACTTGTTTGTCGAACTCTGCGATCTTTTCTCCGACCACACGCATCGCCTCGATCTTGGACTGTCGGGCTGCTGCCTCTTTCATTTGCCCGATCTCCTTTGAGACAGTATTCCGCTCCGCCTTGAGCACTTCCACCTGCCCGAGCAGGGCGCGGCGCTTTTCATCCAACTGTAGAATTGCATCCACAGGGGACGGATCCATTTGGCGGTCTTTCAAAGCCTTGCGGACTACATCAGGTGTTTCTCGAATAAGATTGATATCCAACATGTTGCACCTCCATGTGCATTAATAGAATACGCCCCCAGTCCATTCGCAGGACGAGGGGGCGTCTCGTGGTGCCACCTGCTTTCAAACCCCTTCCTCCTTTGGACACCTCCTCCATTTTGAAAAAATGGGGGAGGCAGGGAGGGGGTCTCTTGGCTTGCACTATAACGGGCGCAACCCAATTCTCTTATGGCATAAGCCTCTGCGAGAATAACGTGGACGAAGGGGATTTCATCACCTGGCTGATCGTCTCACACTACCCGACAACTCTCTGAACAGTTGCGTGATTACTTGTCTTCGCGCTGGTCTTTGTAGTTGCGAAATTATACCCCCCAAGGGAAGGATGTCAAGAAATGGAGGAGTTCTTCAAGAAAACCCATCACCACGGAGAACACAAAGCTCACAGAGATTTTTAAAGATTTTCTCAGTGAACACGGTGATCTCTGTGGTGAAATCTTTTTAACCTGTCTAAAGTAAAATCAAAGTGGAGGACGACATGCAGGCATTCATCAAACAACCAGAACGTATCCCGTTTTTTCTCAAATTGGGAATTTTGATCTCGGAAAGAATCACTGGCAAAACCATGCTCCCCGCGCGGATTTTAGCCTGGTATCCCAAAGCCGCCATCGGTTCAGGCGTGATGGAAGCATTGGTCGCGCACGAAGACGGACAGATGACCCCGCGGATGCTCAAACTGATCCGCATGACCGCTTCGTACGCGGCGGCTTGTCCCTTTTGCATTGACATGAATTCACACGAGCATCGCCAGCATGGAATCACAGACGAGGAAGCCGAATCCCTGCGCGGAGACTTCGAGCAGGTGAGTACCTTTTCCGAGCGCGAGAAACTGGCAATTGCCTATACCCGTGTCATCTCGCAAACGCCGTTGAAATTCCACCCTGATCTGGTTGAGCGGGTCAAATCCGCTTTTACCGAGCGTGAGTTTGTCATCCTTGCCAGCACTGCCGCACAGGTCAATTACTGGGCGCGGTTGATCCAAGCATTGGGAATTCCGCCCGCAGGATTTGGGGAATAAAAACAAAAAGACCTCTGGGATAAAAAACTCAGAGGTCTTACTTCTCACTTTTTACTTCTCCCTAACTCACTTCCCCAACTTCTTCCTCAACGACTCAGTCAACGCAGGGACAATCTGGAACAGATCGCCGACCACGCCGTAGCGTGCCTGCTTGAACACGGGCGCATCGGCATCCTTGTTGATGGCGACGATGACTTTTGCATTTCTCATGCCGACCAGATGTTGGATTGCGCCAGAGATGCCGCAGGCGATGTACAGGTCGGGGGTAACAACTTTGCCTGTTTGCCCAACTTGATGGGCGTAGGTGATGTAACCGCCGTCCACTGCCGCGCGGGATGCGCCGACTGCGCCGCCAAGCAGGGTGGCAAGTTCGCTGAGCATTTCGAAACCTTTTTTAGCGGTTTCAGCCTCATCCAAGCCGAGGGATGGGTTATTCGAGACACCGCGCCCGCCAGAGACGATTACAGCCGCATCGCCGATGTTGACTGCGCTTTCGGTCGCTGCGTAGCCCAGTACGGTTGTGAGCGCGTCAGTCTTGGCTTCGCCTTTGGTCAGCGTGCCAGTCTTGCCTGCCACACGTTCGGGTTTGGGGAAGGCGCGCGCGGGGATGGTCGCCATGACTGGCTTGCCCGAGCAGACGGTCTTTTCCAAAACTTTGCCTTCGTAAATGGGACGGGTGGCAACCAACTGCTCGCCGTTCATTTCAAATTTTGAAACATCGGTCAACACGCCTGTGGACAAGTCCACGGCAGACATGGCGGCTAACTCACGGGTCCGAGCAGTCGTCGGAAACAGGATCAGGTCAGGGGTCGCAGAAGAGGCGAGCGCCGAAAGGGTGGAGGCATACGGTTCAGCGCGGTAATCTGTCAGCGCCGCATCATCCACGACGATCACTTCATCGGCGCCATATTCAAACGCAGCTTTTGCGATTTCATCCGCGCCTTCGCCAAACACCAAAGCGACGGCTGTTCCAAAACTTTTCGCGACGCCGATCGCCTCCCACGAAGCAGGCTGCACTTCGCCTTTGAAATGGTCAATGTAAACAAAAGTTTTCATAGCACTTTCTCCGCGAGAATTTTATCGGCGAGTTTGTCGGCGATCTCGGCAGCGCTTTCGCCTGTGATCATCTCAACTTCTCTTTCCTGCACGGGCGGGTTCATCAACTCGGTGCGCGTAACCACGGGCGCGGGCGCGCTGGCGTTGACATCTGCGAGCGACCAAACAGGGATGGTTGCCTTCGACGCTTTGCGGATGCCCATGAACGATGGGTAGCGCGGTTCGCCGATGCTTTGGACGACGCTCAGCACGGCGGGCAATTTTGCGCTGACGGTTTGCCTGCCTTCTTCGATGATGCGGTCAACGGTCACGCTTCCCGCTTCGACTTTGATACTGCCAGACAACCCAAGCATTGGCCACCCGAGGACACGAGCGGTCTGCGCGGGGGTCAGCCCTGCGCCATTGTCGAGCGTTTGCCGACCAAAGACGACCATGTCTGCGCCGCCGATCTTGTTGATGGCAGCCGCCAGCACACGCGCCGCGCCGACGGTATCCAATTCGGTAAGCGCTGGGTCTGAGACGAGCACCGCGTCATCTGCGCCCATTGCAAGCGCATGCTTGAGCGCATCCCTGGCGGACTCAGGTCCGATGCACAAGGCTGTCACTGTGCCGCCCTGCGCCTCCTTCTGCTGAAGCGCGCCTTCGACCGCATACTCGTCGAACGGGTTGATGACCAACGGCGCGTCCCCCCACGTTACCTTCCCATCCTCGGCTCTCACTTTCGCTTCCGAGTTCAGGTACTTGCTTGATACATGCGATGATTTTCAAGATGTTTCTCCTTGATTTTGGATTATTTTTTTACCACGAAGTGTACAAAGGATTGTCCTTTGTGTACCTTAGTGTACTTTGTGGTTAAATGCCATGTTTACTTGCCAAGCATGAAAGCCATAATCACCAAAATATCCGCGCCGATCACTGCCACAAATCCAATCAGGCTGAAAATCTTTTGCTCCACTTCCCAGCGCTTTCTATTTTCCAGCCGTTTCAAAAAGAAATTCTTGAATGGGTAAGGGGTCTTCTCGTTGGTCAGGCTGTTGTAAATATCCTGGTAATACGAGTCCGTTTTGAACCACAGTTTGTAGGTGTTCGAGAGGAATAGTCCGCTGAAAAGGAGGAAGATGAGTACAAATCCGAAGGGAGGTTTATCGATGTTGGTCAAATTCATGCCGCAATTCTCCGTCATTGCGAGGAGGGTGCTCTCCCCGACGAAGCAATCTCCGTCTTGCGGGGTGTAGGTTGCTTCGGGCAAAGAGCAAGAACGCCCTCGCAATGACGGAGAAGAGGCGTTATACAAAAAACTCATCATATAAATCTTTCCATTCGGGATTTATGCTGTTAATCAAATCAACCTTCTTTTGCCTTGAACCGCCTTTGATCTGTTTTTCGCGAGCGATGGCTTCTTCCATAGTAGCATAATCTTCGTAGTGAACCAGTTTTGTCACATTATATTTGCTTGTGAAACCTGGAATCGTTTTGTCTTTATGCTCGGTCACTCTTCTCAGTAAATTACTGGTCACGCCTGTGTAGAGAACTGTGTTGAATTGATTGGTCATAATGTAAATACAGGGGCGGAGTTCTCGCTTCATAACTCTCTTTTTATCGTCATGGCAATCTCTGTCACGGTGGGAAGATTGCTTCGGGCGAAGTACAGGAGCGCCCTCGCAATGACGGACGGCGTTTACTGAAGTCCGCGTAAAACTGATCAATTTCCCTGTTCGCAAATCGAGTTCACAGGCGTGTCCACTCAGGGTATAGGCTGAAAAAGTATCGCCGTCTTCATTTAGTTTGACGCGGGAAAAACAGGTGCCTAGTTCGGGCTTTTCAGCCTTCCAAAGAATTTCTCCGCGTTGGCTGATCAAGTACAGATTGGTCTCATTGCGAGGAAATCCACTTGGATTCTCCAACACGATCACGCCAGCATTGACCTGGATCGTTTTTTCAATACCTGTGTAAATGGCTACAACATCCATAGTTCACCTATCCTTGCCACTCTCTAGTTTTTGCGGATAACTCACTATCCGCTGGTCGAGGGCATGACTGACAAAATAACCAAAATTATGATTTTCTTCCAATAAATATGGTAATTTGCGCAAAAAGCGGCAGTGCTTGCACTTCCGAATTACCTGCATAGATTATCGTATCTTTTGAATTGTGTAAATAGTACAATTCCTGGAGCGAGCAATATCTTTGAAGAAGTCTGTTCTGTGAAATTTCTCCCTAATTATACACGCTCGTTAAAACAAAAAGCCCGACGCGTCTTTCGATTTGCGTCGGGCTAGGGGGTGGGGTGGTCATCCGTCATTTTTCCTGGACTCCCATATTGCTCAGTTCGTCCGAGTTGTATTGGGCGACGAACAAGTCTGCGCCAGCGAGAACCAGCAATAACAAAATGACCACTACTGCAAGTACGACCAACATTGGCAACTCCTTTCTCTATGATAAATAGTATAACGATATTCGAAGCAAAAAGATGTATCCCCTATCAGTACTGTAATGCGCTAACAATACAATTATGTAAGGAATACCAAAAAGACGAACCTGAAGGAAAATTTGTTCCCAAATATTTTGGTGTAAAAGCACTTCGCATTTGACAAAACAAGCGTTTGAGATAAAATACAACTCGATTTCCAGCCGGAGTGGCGGAATTGGCAGACGCGCTACGTTCAGGGCGTAGTGAGCTTACGCTCATGAGGGTTCAAATCCCTCCTTCGGCACCTATAAAATAGACCCGCATTGCGCGGGTCTATTTTATTTTTCACTATCCCAAAATTTATCCTTGAGGCATATATTGTCAGACTTTCCTTGATGCTTTTTAATGGTCGATTGCGTGTAATAATATACAGATGAATTCCGTCAGAGAAGGGCTGGGAATGGTATAATTGCACTAATAAAAAGCGTTTCCTTCATCTAATGCGGACACGAAGTTTTTCCCCACCTTCGTGTCTTTTTATGCCAATTTCACGCAATTTTTGACCATTTACTGCTTGGTGTATAGATTTTTGAACTTTCAAACACCAAACTATGGGTAAAAATTAGATTTCGGATTATCAATTCATGCAGTACTCTGTAAGGACATTTTATGGCTGAAGACAATGTAGTACTCCCCGCAAATACAGGCAACATCCAGTCCGTTGATATTGATTTGCAGATGCGTACAGCGTATCTTGATTACGCCATGAGCGTGATCGTAGCGCGTGCCCTGCCAGATGCCCGAGACGGCTTGAAACCTGTCCACAGGCGCATTTTGTTCGCCATGCACGAACTGGGCATGCGTTCTAACTCGGCTTATAAAAAGTCCGCTCGTATCGTGGGTGAAGTGCTCGGTAAGTATCACCCGCACGGCGATTCGGCGGTGTACGAGTCAATGGCGCGCATGGCACAGGATTTTTCCATGCGTTATCTGCTCGTGGATGGTCAGGGCAACTTCGGCTCGGTGGATGGCGACTCGCCAGCGGCTATGCGTTATACCGAGGCCCGTCTGCAAAAAATGGCTGAGGAAATGCTGGCTGACCTCGAAAAAGACACCGTGGATTTCGGTCCCAACTTTGACGACTCACTCCAGGAACCGCTTGTTCTCCCAGCACGTTTGCCGAATCTTTTATTGAACGGTTCATCAGGTATTGCTGTAGGTATGGCGACCAATATCCCGCCGCAGAATCTGCGCGAGTTGGCTGGCGCGATCAATTACCTGATCGATAATTACGACAACATTGACGATGTCACCGTGGACGACTTGATGAAGTTCGTGCTCGGGCCTGATTTCCCGACTGGCGGCATGATCGTTGGGACGGAGGGAATCCACGCTGCGTACAGTACGGGGCGCGGAAGAATTGTCATGCGCGGCATTGCTCATATCGAAGAGACCAAGGCAGGGCGTTATCAGATCAACATCACAGAGATCCCGTATCAGGTTAATAAATCCACTTTGATCGAACGCATTGCCGAGCTGGTGCGCGATGGCAAGATCGATCAGATCTCGGACCTGCGGGATGAATTTGACCAACGCGGCATGAGCATCATCATTGAGTTGAAACGCAGCGCACAGCCGAAGAAAGTCCTCAATCAACTATATAAATATACGGCTTTGCAATCCACGTTTGGCGTGCAAATGCTTTCATTGGTGGACGGCGAACCTCGCACGCTGACCCTCAAACGCATGCTGCAGATTTTCATTGAGCATCGGCAAAACGTTATTACACGCCGCTCAAAATTTGAACTTGCCAAAGCGCAGGCGCGTTTACACATTCTCGATGGGTATGTGATCGCGCTTAATAACATTGAAGCTGTTATCAAAACCATCCGCGAAGCCGAAGATGCAGATGTCGCCAAGACCAATTTGATGAAGCGCTTCAAATTGAGCGAATTGCAGGCTCAGGCAATTTTGGATATGCAATTACGCAGGCTTGCCGCACTCGAACGCTGGAAGATCGAAGAAGAGCACAAGCAGGTGCGCGGAATCATCGAGCATCTCGAAGATTTGCTTGCACACCCAAAGAAGATCCTCGCGCTTATCCAATCTGACTTGAATGAGCTTGTTGAAAAATTCGGCGATGAACGCCGCACGCAGATCTCAGCTGAAGCCAAGGAAGATATTCACGATGAAGACCTGGTTGCAGATGAAGCTGTGTTGATCAGTCTTACCGAGCGCGGATATATCAAACGCGTGGCGGCTACGGCTTTCAAGTCACAGAGTCGCGGCGGACGCGGCGTGATGGGGCACACGACCAAAGACGAAGACGAAGTGGTGATGCTCATCCCAGCGCGCAGTTTGAATACCATGTTGTTCTTCTCAGATAAAGGCAAGGTCTATTCCGAGAAGATCTATCAGATCCCTGATTCAGACCGCGCCACCAAGGGCATTCCATTGGTCAATGTGCTATCGCTCGATCCCAACGAAAAAGTGACGGCCGCAATGGCGGTGGGAGATTTCTCCCCGCACAATTTCTGTATGTTGATGACCGCGCGTGGCAAGATCAAACGTGTATCCATGGAAGAGTTCGCATCTGTGCGTCCCTCGGGCTTGATCGCCATGTCTTTGGAAGAAGGCGACAAGTTGGGCTGGGCGCGTTTGACCTCAGGCAAGGATGAGATCATCATTGTCACCGAAAATGGACAAGCCCTGCGCTTTAGCGAAGCCAAAGTCCGCTCGATGGGACGTCAGGCGGCGGGCGTGCAGGGCATTCGCCTTAAGAAAGATGACCTGGTCACCAGCATGGATGTGGTTGAAAAAGACGGCGCTTTGTTGATCGTGACCACCAGAGGATTTGGCAAGCAAACTCCTCTTAATGAGTACACAGCAAAGGGACGCGCGACAGGCGGTATCTCCACGATAAATCCGAAAGCCATAGCGGAAGTAGGCAAAATTGCGGCAGCGCGTGTTGTGCAAAATGCCGACGATCTAACCATTATGACATCCAATGGCGTAACGTTGCGCATGAAGGTGAAGGAAGTCAAACAATCAGGTCGCGCCACGAAGGGCGTACATCTCATCAAACCGAATGAAGGGGATAGCGTTGCTTCCGTGGCGCGCACCTCCGCCGAAGACTTGAAGAAGGTGGGGGCGCAAGTCAGCGAGAGCCTTGAGCCTGAAGAAGCACAGCCCAAATTAGTTTAAAGCAAAATGGACGCGGCAATTACCAGCCGCGTCCATTTTTTGTTTAATTATTCGCGCTGAGCGCAGTCGAAGCGCACTTGCAAAAATGTCCTTCGACTGCGCTCAGGACGACGTTGATGTCTTTAGAACCCCATCTTGCCCAAGACCAGTAATGCCATCCCGCCAATCGTGCACACTGCGAGAAAGAGCATGAAGGCAATGACAAATCGTTGCACAGCTGTCATGCCTAAAATACGCCTTGAACTTGGCGCGCCAAAGGCTGATTGTGTGCCTGCGGTGGATTGGAATTGTGCTTCTTCGTAAGGGTTGGACGTGGCATCTTCGCGGAGATTATCAAACATGGTGGCCTCTTTTCTTAAAGTATATCACGCACCTGGTCTCAGGCTGACATCCCCAAAGCGGATTATTACGGATTTGTCATGGGCGTCGCTTAAGCGCAGGCTTCCATCTGATTCGAGTCCAATTAACTTGCCGTTGGTGGGGTCTTCGTTTCCCGTGTGGATTTGAACTTGCTCGCCACGAAAGGCAAGCATCTCCTCCCAGGCTTGGATCAACTCATCTGTTCCCAACCGTTCGCGCCAGCGGACGAATGAACTCAGGATACTAAAAAGGATTTCCTCGCGTGCAGGCGCTTCCTTCCCCAATTCATCTTCAAGACTTGTAGCGGGGAATTGCAATAATTCAGCAGGCGGCACGGAAGCTTTGTGGACATTGACTCCCATGCCGATAACAAGTGAGTCCACATCCTCGCCACTCCAGACTGTTTCGACGAGGATCCCTGCTGTTTTTTTGCCGTTCAATAAAATATCGTTCGGCCATTTGATGCGCGGAGTGAGACCCAGCGCGGAACAGGATTCAGCTATTGAAAGCGCAGCCAGCCCAACGGTCCGCGAGAGATGCGGGCGCAGGGTTGCGGCTGGGGCGCAGGATCAGGCTGAAAGCCAGTCCACTCCCTTTGGGTGTGAACCATTTTCGGTCGAGTTTGCCGCGGCCCTGCGTCTGTTCATCCGCAATGACGATTGAAAGGTCAGGTGCGCCAGCGGTTGCCCATGCCAGTGCTTCATCGTTGGTCGAGCCAATGGAATCAAAATAACGCAGGCCGCCGATATTAAATTTGGAGAGAGTTTTTTTAAGGGAGTGTTCGTTCATATAAATTAAAACCCTAAAGGTCTCTAAAACCTTTAGGGTTTGCGTTGTTATTGAACAATGCTATATGGATTAACGTTTGCACCGCCGCTGCGCACTTCAAAATGCAAATGCGCGCCGAAGGAATTACCTGTATTGCCTGCCGCGCCAATGATCGCGCCCTGACCAACAGGAGTACATAGTCCGACGTTGATCGAGTTTAAGTGGGCATATACCGTCACATATCCATTGCCGTGATCGATTTGCACTACGTTGCCATAGCCATAATTCCAACCGCCTTGCGCCATGGTGACAATGCCAGAGCCAGCCGCATAAACAGGCTCGCCTTCATTGGCTTGAATGTCAATTGCAAGGTGACCAGGGCCATATCCATTGCCAGAAATATTATGCGAGCCTGCGGGCCAGCCAAAACCGCTTGCCACAGGTCCGCCGCCGCAGGCGTTTCCACCAATTTCGCCGGTACCTGTGCTTGCGCCGCGCCCGTTGGTTGCAAGGTCTTGTTCCCAACTGCGTAATTCGCGTGAACCGCCAGGGATCATCACGGTTGTGCCAACTTCTATTTTAGGGTCAGTCAGGTCAACTTTGTTGCCGGGGAAGTTAATGATCTCGTCTGCGGTTGTATAAAATTTTTCCGCAACGGTTTCAAAAGTATCGCCTTCTTTCCAGGTATAGAACAGCCCATCTACAGGCGGGATGGTCAATTCCATGCCGGGCTTAAGGTTGTGCGGGTTGTCTTCCAATTGCGTGTTAACGTAAAGGAGCGTCTCTGATTTAAGTTTATAGTCTTCTGCAATTGAGAGCATGGCATCGCCGCGTGAGACACGATAAAGGACAAATTCGTATCTGGGTCTTTCTGGGATGTTGGTGATCAATTGCAGTTTACGGGGAATGGATGGAGCCCCGCCTCCGTCAACGCTGGCAACTGGTGCGCCAACTTGAGGCTGAGTGGCGTCTGATGGTTCACCTGCAGAGCTTGTTGGTTGTGCTACTGGGGCGTACGTTGTGGGGCGTGAGTTTTTATAAAAAATTGTTGAACCAAGCAATGCAGCCACAACAAGGATGGTCACAACCCAACTGATGACGGTAAAACGATCCGCTTTTGGTTTCGCCTGCGCGCGTGGTGTGGTAATTGGCTCGTTAACCGCAGATACATCCTTTGGTTTGCGGTTGAGTTTTGTGCCAAACGTGGCAAAGAGGGATCGGATTTTTTCTAAAAAGTTTTTCATTCACTAAGTTACTCTGGAGTCGAACAGCGAGCTGTTCGACAAAAACTACGCATCCTTTGTCAGGTTTTCAAGGAATTCAATGTTATTTCTCGCGCGTTCCATACGAGTAATAATGGCTTCGGTGGCAACGGAATTATCCATGCCTGCGCCCTGGGGCGGGGGGGAGATCATCTGGATGAACATGCGGCGCATCAGCCAAACGCGTTGGAGAAGATCGGGTCCAAGCAACAGGTCTTCGCGGCGTGTGGACGAGCGTTCGATATCCACTGCGGGGAAGATGCGGCGTTCCTGGAGTTTGCGCGAAAGAATTAATTCCATGTTGCCAGTGCCTTTGAATTCTTCGTATACCACATCATCCAAACGGGAACCGGTATCCACAAGGCAGGTGGCGATGATGGTCAACGAGCCGCCATCTTCCACATTACGTGCTGCGCCGAAGAAGCGCTTGGGCGGGTACAACGCTGAAGGATCCATACCGCCGGAGAGCGTGCGCCCTGATGGGTTGACCACCAGGTTGTAGGCGCGGGCAAGGCGGGTGATCGAGTCCATTAAGATTACCACGTGGCGGCCGATCTCAACCAATCTCTTAGCGCGCTCTAAGGCAAGCTCTGCCGTGCGGACGTGGGCAGTTACGGGTTCGTCAAAGGTCGAGGCAACCACTTCTGCGTCAACAGAGCGGTCCATGTCGGTTACTTCTTCGGGACGTTCGCCGATCAATGCAATGATCAGATGCACATCGGGATATTTGGTTGAGATGGAATTTGCAATTTGCTTGAGGATGGTGGTCTTACCCGCCTTGGGAGGAGAAACGATCAATCCGCGCTGGCCTCGTCCTATGGGTGCGATTAAATTAATGAGACGGGGGGCGAGGGTGTCGTGTTCAATTTCAAGATCAAAACGTACTTCTGGGAAAATAGGGGTCAGGTTTTCAAAAACAACTCTACGTGAACTCCCTGCGTCTGGTTCCAACCCGTTGATGGATTCCACTTTAAGCAATCCGAAATGTCTTTCACTTTCACGCGGCGGGCGGACTTGCCCAATGACGAGGTCGCCTGCGCGCAGGTCATATTTTCTTAATTGGGCCTGCGAAACGTAAACATCCTGGTCGCTGATACGGTAATTGGTTGCCCGCAGAAAGCCGATCCCTTCGCTCATGATCTCCAAAATACCGCCGCGCAGTTCGATGCCTTCTTTTTGCGCCTCTGCCTCGCGGATCATCATCGCGAGGGATTCCTTCTTCATGCGGTTGTAACCCGGAATATTGAGGGTTTTTGCCATTCCGCGCAGTTTTGACAGCGGTTCGTTCTCTAGTTCGAGTATTTTCATGTTATGTTTTCTCTTGGGGAATTGGAATATGAACGCAAAAAGCCAGCATCCCTTATTGAGGGCTGGTGAATTTCCTTAGGATGTTGTTGGTGAATCAGGGGTTTTGGTCAAGGTTCTCGTTATGTTTTCCGCACGCAATGATTATTATATGCGGATTTTAAAAATATTTTGTCAAAATTCAGGGGAAGTGACAATATTATAGCACTCTCACAAGGATGGTGCAATGCGAGTTTTATTTTTTACAGGATAAATTCCCTGTAATGTTTGGATGATATAATCCCCAAAACTTAATTCATGAGGTAATAAATGATAGATCCTGTAATTTTTTCTTTCAAACTGTTTGTGTGGACGATCACACTTCGCTGGTATGGTGTGCTGGTGATGCTCGGTGCGGTAGTAGGTGCCTGGATCGCGGCAAAGGAGATTCGACGCCGCGGTGAGAACGGTGATGCGATCTGGGATGCCATGGTATGGGTATTGCCTGCGGCGATCATTGGCGCACGTTTATGGTATGTGGCCAATAATATGTTAGGTGGCAGCAGCTACTATTTGGATAACCCCGCTAAGATAGCCTACGTTTGGGAAGGCGGCTTGCATTTCTTCGGCGGTCTGTTGTTCGGGGGAATTGCCTTATACCTTTATTTAACAAATAATAAGATGGATTTTTGGCTTTTCCTTGATTCCATTGCTCCTGCCGCATTGATTGGTCAGGCATTGGCGCGGCCTGCAAATTTTATTAATCAGGAGCTTTACGGTCCGCCGACCAAGTTGCTGTGGGGCATTCCAATTGACGCGGAACACCGCCTGGCACAATTCTCCGATTTGAGCCGATTTCCCGTTGAGAGCACCCGCTTCCACCCGACCTTCGCGTATGAGATGATCTTGAATATTATTTTTGGGCTATTGCTGCTCTGGATCGCCCGTCAATACTCGGAGAAGATGAAGCCAGGCGCCATCTTTGCGGGTTGGTTGATCAGCGCCGGGCTGATACGTGCTTTCATTGAATTCTTCCGCCCAGACCAGCCACACATCGGTAACTCCGTTGTCACATATTCAATGTTGGTTTCGTTTCTGATGGCAATTACAGGTGTGGTGATGCTGCTTATTCGTTATGGTAAATTGCAACCAGCGTTTGCCAAAGGTTGGGAAGAGGAATATCACATTAAACCAGTTGACGAACAAGCTGAGAGATCACGTGTTCGTGCGAAAGCTGCCTCCGAGAATGTTATGGAAGAAGATAGGGTAGATGAAGAGGTTTTGGAGCCTGAAAAGAAAAAAACTACTGTGAAAGCACAGGCAAAGCCAAAAGCGAAAGCAACAGCGGCCAAGGAAAAACCAGTCACAAAGAAGAGCACAACGAAACCAAAAGCTCCCAAGCAGTAAACAAAAAATGCCCAGAGAATATTTTCTGGGCATTTTTTGTTTACTCAACCCAGGTTGATATTTTATGCGAGCCGCCATGATAAAATCACGCCTATGAATCGCATGCTTATTTTCTTCTCTTTACTTTTCGTTTTTTCCCTGGCCTGTTCAACTGCTGTGGTTCCTGCTACTCCTGTGCCGCAAGACCAAACTGCGCCCTCGGGGACCGTGTTGTTTCAAGATGACTTTGCGACCCAGGCCGCAGGTTGGGACCGTTTTATAAATGCTGAAGGCACAATGGACTATGACGCGTCCGGGTACCGTATATTGGTTAATTCGCTGAACACGAATTTTTGGTCCACGCCGCATAAGAACTTTGCCGATGTTCGTATGGAAGTGGATGCGGGCAAACTTGGCGGACCGGATGAAAATCGCATTGGTTTGATCTGCCGTTACACGGGGGATGATTATTATTTTTTCATGATCACAAGCGATGGTTATTATGGCATTGGCATTTACACGGGCGGACAGGCAATGTTGCTCGGTCAAAGCGAAATGCAGGCTAGTGACAACATCAACACGGGATTAGCCGTCAACCACCTGCGGGCTGACTGTGCCGGAGATACGCTTACATTTTACGTAAATGGATCTCAAGTTGTCTCTGCGCAGGATGCCAGATTGAAATCGGGTGATGTTGGCTTGCTGGTTGGCACCTTCGCTCAGCCTGGCGTGGATGTGATCTTTGATAATTTTGTGGCTTTAAAGCCGTGAGCCTTTCCTAAATCAGATGCGGGAAAATCAGGATAAGTGTCACCTTTTGAAATAGAAGAATAATCGTATAATGCTTGTGTTTTGTTTCACAAAAACCATGCAGGAGCAAAAAATGACAGCACAACTTATTGACGGAAAATTGATCGCCCAGCAAGTACGTGACGAGGTTGCCGCAACTGTTGCAAAACGCACAGCGGCTGGAAAAATGAAACCGACTTTGGCAACTGTGCTCGTCGGCGACAGACCTGATTCGGCGGCGTATGTGGCATCCAAAGGCAAAGCCTGCCAGGAACTTGGCATGGGCTCCATTAGCGAGCATCTGCCTGGCGACGCAACCCAGGAAGAAGTGGAAGCGCTGGTAAAGCGGCTGAACGCCGATAAAACAGTCAGCGGCATTCTTGTGCAATTGCCCATGCCGTCCCATCTCAACGAAGAACGCGTTCTTTCCCTCATCAATATCGAGAAGGATGTGGATGGCTTTTCGCCGTTGAATATCGGTCGTTTGGCTCAAAAGGGACGTGAGCCATTGTTCGTGCCATGCACACCTTATGGTTGCATCTATCTGCTCGAAAAATCTGGTGTGAAAATTGAAGGCGCGAACGCAGTTGTATTGGGACGCTCGAATATTGTCGGCATGCCCGCCGCCTTGTTGTTGATCGGAAAAAATGCCACCGTTACGGTTTGCCACTCACGCACGAAGGATTTGCCCGGCACCGTTCGTCAGGCAGATATCATTATCGCGGCCATTGGCAAAACCGAAATGGTACGCGGCGACTGGGTCAAACCCGGCGCGGCAGTTATAGACGTTGGCATCAACGCCGTGCCAGATGCAACCAAGAAAAGCGGACAGCGCCTTGTGGGTGATGTCAATTTCGCCGAAGTGAAGGAAGTCGCGGGCTTTATCACCCCCGTTCCCGGTGGCGTAGGTCCCATGACCATTGCCATGCTGATGAAGAATACACTTCGCGCGGCGGAAATTCAAGATCCATAATTTTGGGATAAAGAACCGTTTCGTACTTAACCCCAACCTGTTTCCCGCGATTTTAGTTTTATCTCCGCCCGAACATTCTCACCTCCACCTGACAGGGTGGAGGTTTTCTATTCTCACCCTTGATAAGCAAATAATCTCTCACGAGGCAAAAGGACTTGCGTAAACTGGCTTCTGCCTTATGGGTTGCTAATTGGGAGAAGTGTTTGAAAAAATTGAAGTATCCAGCCTTGACGAAACATCTGCCCAAGTATACAATCCGAGCCGTTGTCAACTTGTGCCTCCGCGAGGGGGTTTATTTTCTGCCAAGAGGTTGAAATGACCGAAGAAAACATACCTTCTGAAAATGACCAACCGCAAGTAACCAATCTCTCGAACGTAGATATGGATACTCTCAATGCTGCTGGACTGGTGCAGATGCACCAAAGTTCGGCGCGGGTTATTAATGCTGAAAATGTGGAACTGAATCAGGGCGCGGTACTGGAGTTGAACGCTGGAAGCGTAAGCGCTAGTCAAGTTGGCTTGGGATTTGTGCAAGCTGACGTGGTAACTGTGCATGATGGCGCGGTGGCTGCGGCTCGGGCGGAGTCAATGTCTGTAAATGGCAACGCAGGCCTGGTCGTGGCAGAAAGCGTTGAATTCGGCAATGCGTATGCGGGAATCGTGATCGGAGATGTAGTCCGAGGAGAGAAGATCGAGTTGGTCATCCTCCTGTCTCGTAAAGTGGAAGGCAATGTTACAACCCTGATAGACACGCGCGGCGCGTTGATCGCGGGTTTGGTCGGCGGGTTGTTTGCAGGGATCATGCTGCTGTTGGGCCGCATGTTGTTCGGCCGAAAATACTAATTTGAATGTTTGGCGACGCGGTCGCTTTTCAGAAATTCATTTGATAGGGTGAAGGTAACCGTGAATTACACGGTGAGAGGCGCCCGAGGAGTAACGATGGAAAAGGTTGTATTAAAAGCTACAAAACGTACTGTAACTGGCAAGCAGGTGAAAGCCTTGCGCCGAGCGGGTGAACTGCCTGCTGTGATCTATGGCCGCCACGTGGAGCCAATTGTCATTTCACTGGATGCGCATTCCACAGAACTTGTATTTACCAAGTTGACATCATCCACCCTTGTGACGATCGATGTTGAAGGACAGGAATTTGCAGCTCTTGTGCGTGAAAAACAGCGTAATTTTATTAAAGGTAACCTCACGCATGTTGATTTTCTTGCGTTGGATCTGACCGAGATGATCCGCACCAAGGTCCGCCTTACATTTACGGGCGTTGCGTCTGCTGTAAAGGATTTCAGCGCTGTGCTTGTGCATCGTATGGATGCGCTCGAAGTGGAATGTTTACCTGCCAACCTGCCTGAGCGTATTAATGTCGATATTTCCTCTCTTAAGGAAATCGGCAATAACATTCGTGTGAGCGAAATTCCTCTCCCGGAGAATGTCACTGTATTGGATGATGGTGATGATATTGTGATCATCGCTACGATTGCCAAGGAAGAAACACCTGAAGAGGGTGTTGTGGTACCTGGCGCTGAAGCTGCCGCCCCGGGCATTAGCGTTGAGCGCGGTAAGAAAGAAGAAGAAGCTCCTGCTAAAAAGTAAGTTTTGTGTAGATCAAAAAAAACCCGCCATCAATTTGATGACGGGTTTTTTAATTGCTGGATTATGGATATAACATTAATTCCATGGTGTGAACGTAAATATATTTTTTCAGGTCAGGATCGCTTACCGAAAGGTCAAGGTTGTCCTGATGAATGGAAAGCCGTACCAGTGTCGGTTCGGTGACTTTGTAAGGGAGCGTGGTTTCAAATGATTCGGTATCAATTCCCTTAAAGTCAAGCACACGGGATGAAATGGGTTTCCCATTTGGCAGGAGTAATTCAAGAAAAACTGGCTGGGTGTTGAACGGCCAAAAACGTCCTTTTAGATTTAAGACTCCGCCATGTACTTCATCCCCATCTTCCAATCCTTCGTACATGACACGTTCATACATCATGTTTCCCACTGGAGTGACCTGGTTGCCGCCGATGGAGTATAAAAGCACAGGCATGGTGTTAAGCGCCTGGATACGGCCATGGTCATCTTTCGAGCTGATACGAATGTAACCTTTTTCAGATACGGCGCGGATCTCAAATGAAAGATCAAAATTTCGGTAAACGCCGCCGCTTGGGTTGCGTCTCACACGTTCCAGTCCACGCTGCAGGGTGCGGCCATCTTCGCCCAGCAAGTCTATCCGCACGATCTCGCTTTCACCCGAAACGAGCAGCAATTGCAAGTTGATCGGGGAGACAAGGCTGGACATTGGGCCGGGCGAGATGAAACGAATCTGTGCGAACTCGGTAAAACCCGGTTCGAAAGTTGGTGTAACAGTTGGGAGTGGCGTTGTGGGGATGGGCGTTTCTGTCGGGAGGGGAGTCTCGGTTGCGGTCGGCGCCAAGGCACTGGCTGTGGCGAAGACGGCTTGCCCGGTCAACGCGACAACTGTGGAGATGTGATTGGGGGGCAAAGGCGTGGGCGCTGACTCTGCCGATTGCGAGCAGGCAGATAAAAGCGTAAGGATGGATGCGATGATCAGAAATTTATGTTTCATGGTGTTTTGGAATCAATATCCCGCAGGATCGACCGGGTTGTTTATATCGAAAATCCTGCGGGATGTTTTTTATTTACAGGCCGTAAATATCACTATATTTGTTTGTCAAATAGCGGACGTAAGCGGCAGCGTCGATCTTTGAGCCGGTGATTTTTTGTACGAGGTCTTGCGGATCATACTTGTGACCATGAACATGGATCTTTTCGCGGAGCCAACCGAGCAACGAATCAAATTTGCCCTTGCGGATCTGCTCATCGAGGTCTTTGATGTCGTGGTTGATCTTTTCCCACAATTGCGCCGAGACGAGGTTGCCGAGCGCGTATGTGGAGAAGTAACCCATCAGCCCACTGGACCAATGAACATCCTGCAAAACACCCTGCGCGTCATTCGGCGGCACGATGCCAAGATAGTCGTTCATTTTTGCATTCCAGATTTCAGGCAGATCTTTGACCGCGAATTTACCTTCAACCATGCCGATCTCAAGTTCGAGTCGCAGCATGACATGCAGGTTATAGGTGGCTTCATCCGCATTGACACGGATGAGAGACGACTCAACTTTGTTGATGGCTTTGTAGAATGATTTGGCGCTGACACCTTCCAATTGAGATGGGAATGTTTTTTTCAGTGCCGGGAAGAAGTGTTCCCAAAATGGAAGTGAGCGTCCGACAAGATTTTCCCACATGCGTGATTGCGATTCATGCACCGCAAGAGATGTGCCGCCCGCGAGCGGCGTGCGCTCGTATGCCGGGTTGCTTCCCTGCTCATACATGGCATGTCCTGCCTCGTGCATGGCGCTGAAGAGGGTTGCCAGCGGATTACCAACTTCATAGCGATTTGTGATGCGCGTATCGTTCACGCTGAATGTTGTTTGGAACGGATGCGGGGCTTTATCCTGCCTGCCGCGGCTCCAGTCATAGCCAAATTTGGTGATGATGGTCTCGCCGAAATCCCAGACCTTCTTTTCATTATATTTTTTATGCAGGAAATCATCCTTTACCTGTTTGGAAGATTTAATGGCTTTGATAAGCTCCACCTGTTTCGGACGCAATTTATCAAAGATCGTCTGCACCTCAGCGGTCTTCATACCAGGTTCATAATCATCGAGCAGGGTGTCATATGGATGATCTGCAGGCGGAAAGAAGGAAATGTATTCATGCACAAGTTCTACGACCTGCTCAAGATGCGGGCGGAAAATGGAGAAATCAGACTTGCCTTTTGCTTCAACCCAGGCTTCAAATGCATTGGTGGTAACGATGGCTTGTTTGGCAACAAATTTGGCAGGCACACGCGTGGCTTTATCAAAATTACGCGCAGATACACGGATCAGTGCGCCGTCATCCGATTCCGGATCTGTATATTCCTGCTTGAGTTCTTCAAGTAATTTACCAACTTCATCTGTGGTTGATTTTTCATGGGCGATCTTGCCCAGTGTGGCGAGTTGTTGACCGCGCGCCTCACTGCCGCCTGATGGCATACTCACGTTCTGATCCCATTCCAGTACGCTTTCAGCGTGATGCAGATCTGAGACCTCTCCGAGAATTTCCTTAAGCTGATTCAATTTTTCAGACATAAAAACCTCCAGAATTATTATGTGGTTTTACATGATGGAATTCGTATTATGGGCACTTATGATTATCACCCAATCCATCTTTAACGATTTCAATTTCCGAACCTTCCCTGATCTCTATTTCAGCCACTATGGGCTCATCGGGAACATCGATGTCATAAACTGAGTAAGAGCCGGGGTTGATCCGAATTTCATTATTTGGATACTGATAGTAGGAAGGGATCACTACTTCGCTGGGCTCAACATACATTTGATGGTAAGTGCAATTTCGCAAATATGCAGGTACAGGCCATTCGGTGGGAGATTGTTCGGGCACGTCTTGTAAATCCCCTTCGATCATTGAATATTGCGTTTGGATCGACACCCAGCCCGTTTGATCGGAATTTGGAAATTTAATCTGCACCCAATTAGATAGCACATCATGCGCAATAACTTCTGCGCTTATATCTTTATAGAGCACGGCAATGGAATTAAATGGCATACCAGGTCCGCGGCGGATGAAGAGATTTCCTTTCACTGCAGTGATGGTGACTTTGGGCAGGGATGGAGTTGGGGTCGGAACGACCTTTGTTGCAGTTGGAATCTCGACAGTTGACGTGGCAGACGGAGCGCTTCGCACTTCTGTTGAAATTGGTTCAACATCCTGTGCAGTGGGCAACGCTGTGGGTGTATCCAGCCCGGCTGCACATGCTTGAGTTAACAGCACAAAGAGTAAAACGATTGAAACGTTTATATATTTCCTTGAGGGCTTGGTCATTTACAGGCCTATTCGTATCGCAAAGCTTCCACTGGCTCGAGACTCGCGGCGCGGCTGGCAGGATAAATACCAAAGAACAGACCGATAGCTGCCGAGAAACTTGTCGAAAGTATGATCGCCTGCAAGCCGACGATGGGAGTGAAGTTATTTCCCGTCGCAGTGGCAACTTTGCCAACGATAAACGCGATCAGCCATCCGAACATAATGCCGATAATGCCTCCGATCAAACTAAGCAATGAAGATTCGGTCAAAAATTGAAGCAGAATATCCTTCTTGCGCGCGCCCAAGGCTTTGCGAAGACCGATCTCGCGTGTACGCTCTGTGACGGAAACCAGCATGATATTCATAATGCCGATGCCGCCTACAAGCAGAGAGATTCCCGCAATGCCGCCGAGGAAAATCGTCAACACACCTGTGATCGTTTCAAAAACTTGAAGAAAATCCTGCTGTGTAAACACAGTAAAATCATCATCGCCAATGGGTGTACGGTGACGCTGACGCAGAATATTCGAAATCTCTTCTGACGCCTGTAGCGACAGTCTCGGCGCTGGTGGCTTGCACATAAAGGACATCCATTTCGTCGCGCGAATCGCGTTTGATCAGGCGCGCTTGCGCTGTGGTAAATGGGATATACGCGGCATTATCTTCACTGCCGAATGAGCCGCCGCCTTTTGCCACCAAAACACCGATCACACGGAAAGGCTGACCTTCAATACGGACCGTCTCACCGACAATCCCATCATGACGGCCAAAGATCGCATCTGCTGTTTCGGGTCCAAGCACTACAACAGACATGCGCCCGTTCATTTGCTCTTCATTAATAAAATCACCCTCGGCAAGTTCCATATTACGAACTGGAGAGTAGTCCGGCAGTTACGCCGGAAATCGTTGTTGTTGTATTTTCACCTGCAAAGGAGATTGTCCCATTTCCTTGAATTGCAGGCGCAACCGATTCTATGGATGGCGCAGCAAATGGATCTGCTATTGCCGCAGCATCAGCCAAGGTCAGCGGACGGTCATTGTTTCCGCTTCCGCTTCTGGACCGCCTGGTCCGGGAGTGGCCGTCTGACGCTGCCTTTGAATACAAACAATAGGTTTGTTCCAATGCTACTGATGGAGCCTGTAATGGATGCCTGCGCGCCGTTGCCAACCGCAAGCATGGCGATGACTGCGGCAACGCCGATCACAATGCCAAGCACTGTGAGACCGGAACGCATTTTATTGCCATTCAAACTTTCAATGGCTTCGAGAAGGGCTTGTCCAAAGGTCATTTTTTACTCCCTTCCTTTCTTCTCAACTGCTAGGTCAAGTTCACCGTCACGCAAACGGATCACGCGTTGGGTTTGTTCTGCTATCTTAGGATCATGCGTTACGATGATCAAAGTCGTTCCGCGTTCCTTGTTCAGGTTCAGCAAAAGTTGCATGATCTCTTTTCCAACTTTAGAATCCAAATTTCCTGTCGGTTCATCCGCCATAATCATGGCTGGGTCGTTGACAATGGCGCGCGCAACCGCCACGCGCTGCTGTTGACCGCCCGATAATTCATAAGGGCGGTGGGTCATGCGATCACCCAACCCCACGGCTTCGAGGGCGGCTTTTGCTCGCTCGCGGCGTCCTTCTGTAAGACCTGCATAACGCAAAGGTAATTCAACATTGCCCAGGGCAGTCAGGCGCGAGAGTAGATTAAAACTTTGAAAGACAAATCCAACCTTACGGTTGCGGACGCTTGCGAGTTGATCGTCATCCATATCGGCAACCGATTCACCATCCAAAATATACTCGCCCGATGTCGGCCTGTCCAAACAACCAAGAGTATTCATCATCGTGGATTTTCCCGAGCCGGAAGGCCCCATAATGGAGAGCACTTCGCCGCGCTCGATCGTGAACGAAACGCCGCGCAAGGCATGCACATCAAATTCGCCCATCTTATAGGTTTTTACCAGATCACGAGCTTCGATCACCCAATCCATGTTAGCCTCCAAACGGCCCCCCATCATCGAAGGCGGATTCAAAATGAGCAGATCGCCTTCCTTGATATCGCCTTCCACAAGCACACTATCTACACCTGATGTAGAACCAAGCAGCACCTTGACCTTGACAGGTTGACCGTCAACCAGCACATAAACCACTCTTTCGGCATCCACCAAACGCACCGCACGGTTCGGGATTAACAATAAATCATTGACTTCTTCAACAATAATATTTACCGCGGCGGTCATGCCAGGTTTGACAAGTTCATCTGCATCATCCAATTCAACTGTGACTGTGAAATTGACCACGCCTTGTACTGTATCACCTGCCTGGCTGACTTGTATCACTTTGCCATGATACGGTTCGGCTCTGCCAAGGACTGCATCAAAGGTTAAGGTGGCATCCTGACCAACTGCGACAGTATTGATATCCACCTCCGAAACTTGCACATCCACCAGTAAATGGGAAAGATCATCCACGCGGAAAGCCACTGTCCCAGCGGAAACCTGATCACCAACTGCCGAATTAGCCTGTGTTACTGTGCCGTCAAACGGCGCGATAATGCGTGCCATATCCAGGGTTGACTGTGCGGCGGCAATGCGTGCTTCGGCAGCTGCCACGTCAGCGGGGTCGGCGCCATTTTTTAGACGGTCAGCATTGCGGCGTGCATCATCCAATTGAGCTTTAGCCAATGCGAGCTTTTCGTCTGCATCGGCAATAGTCTCAGCATCTGCGTAACCCTTTATGTATCGAACTTTGGGGATGCCATTTTGAAGATAGGTATCAACAATATCTATTTTGCCATTCAACCCCAAACGATAATTATATGCGTTTGTGTATTTTTTTTCTGCGTCATCCAAAGTGCGTATCGCTTGCGCGCGAGCGGTATCTGAATTCAATAGATCGTCCAACGCTTTTTGAGCGGTGGCAAGATCTGATTCGGCAAGGATCACGCTCTGATTGAGGGAAGCCTTATCGAGACTGGCCAGTACGTCATCGTGCGAGACCTTGTCTCCCACACCTGCATTGACTTTATCTACAATACCAGTTGTCTCCCAAACGAGAACTGCGTTTTGTTTCGCGCGGACACTTCCTGTGGCGCCAACTGTCGCAACCAGTGAACCTCGTTCTGCTGGCGCAGTTTGAAAGGCGGTTGACTGCTTACTTCCATTTCTGCTGATGACAACGATGACCACAATCAGAATAGCCGCAACTATTCCCAGGATGATCCATGTTCTGCGTGAAAATTTTGAAAAAAATTGTTTCATTAGTTATGCTCCAGGGATACAGGCAGCTCGTGTATTGGTGATCTTACACAGCTGCGATTTAGCTTTAAGTGTATCGAATTAATATGTAAAAATTGTGGAGGTTTTACAAACCGTCCTTCCAATTCTAATTCAGTAATACGAAATCCACGGATTTTGGGTGCACGGATTAATAAATGTCTAATGAGAAAGTCGTGACGATTGTCGCCTGCCTTGGTGACATATAAACCTGTGTCTCCTTAATTAGATTGAGTATCATCATAGAAGGCAATAAAAGACAATTCATCCAGGCATGAGGCAATATGCAGGCTATTTCCAGTGATTTTTCAGCAATTGACCGTAATGCCTGTTTTGAGCGGTCAGTCGGAAATTTTTACAATGGATAATAAATCTCACATGCAGGGAGATGCAAACTCTTCTGGCAGAAAAGTTGCCGTCATTGGGGCAGGCCATGTTTGCCTGGGATGCGCTGACGCCCTTGTTCAAAAAGGCTGTCAGGTCACTATTTATGGAATCCAAAATTTCAAACCCGCTGAAGATATATGGCAGGAAAAGCGGGAAGAGTTTGAATCAGCAGGCGTGAAGTTTGTTCCGAATATTGATCAAGATAAGACGATTGATGATCTCTTTGAAGAAGGCTTTGATGCCGTTTTCATTGATATTGGCCTTGAAATGGATACGAAAATGAAAGATACTCCTGGCACAGATCTATCCGGTGTTTACGAAGCAACCGACTTTTTAATTCGCGCCAACGCAGACCTTAACCGCCTGCCGGAGGATATGCGTACGCCTTTTGAAATTGGCAGGCGCGTCGTTGTCATTGGTGGAGGGGATATGGCCTCTGATTGTTTGCGCACAGCCCTAAGACTTGGCTCTGAAGATGTGACCTGTCTCTGCAACTGTACAGAGAATGAATTAGTTACCAGAATGGCGCGCAAGGAAGGCGCTAAATACCGCTTCCTTACCCAGCCGGTAAAATTTATCGCAGGCGCAGACGGAAAACTTGCGGCTGTGGAATGTATCGAGATGAAGCTTGGCGAACCAGATGCACAGGGACGCCGAAGCCCTGTCCCAGTGGAAGGATCCAATTTCAGCGTCGCCGCAGATACGGCAATTATCAGTACCACGCGCGAGGGTGTATTTACTGGCAGAGATTACGCAGGGGACGGAAAAAAGGCCGCGCTTGCAATTGATGAATATTTGAATAAAAAATAACCTGTTGTGAGGGCAGGGTATAAATGGCAGGGCGGGATTGCAAAATCTCGCCCTGCGCTTTTGTTATAATCCAGCGCATGTTTCAACGCATCGTACGCGGACTTGAATTAACCCTCATTCTTTTCATCCTTGCCCTGGTCGTGGGCTATAGCAACCCATCGATCACAGACGGAATGGAAAAGATACGCGCATATACGCGCCAGATCGAATTTGACTACTTTTCATGGATGGGAAATGCCGCACTTATTAAACTGCGTTCCGCCTCCATTGGAGCGCCGCAGCTATTTGACCAGGACGCACAAAAAAAGATCGTCACAGAATACTTTCAACTTGACACAACAAATTTTTGAAAAAGAATATCAGCTTGAACAAATTTACGCAGATGCGGCAATTACCGATAAGGAACTTGCCTCCGAAGCATTGCGTGCAGAACTTGCAAAAAAATATGCCAGACAAAAAGAACTTGCCCCTTTCGCCGAGGCGACACTGCAAGAGCAGGTGAGCCAGATTCTCGCAGAGGTCGGCCTCACCACTGCGGGTCAGCCCATGCCAAATGTTTGGTATCACTCCACCCCTCTGCCCACGGCGCTGATCATTTCTCCGCGCGACCATATTGAACAAATTGCAAATATCTCCATTGACGCCGATTTGCAGATCGATCAAATATCCACGCTCGAAGACAGCGTGGATGAAGGCCTCGATGTTTCATCGCTGGCTGTGAACATTGGCGGGGTGGGTGTTTACCCAACCATGGTCATGCAAAGCACAGACGTGAATTGGATACTCAGCACCGTAGCACACGAATGGATTCACAACTACCTCACACTTCGTCCGCTTGGAATGTTATACGGCGAAACCCCTGAACTTCGCACCATGAATGAGACGACTGCATCCATTGCCGGGGATGAAATTGGCCAACTCGTGATCGAACGCTTTTATCCTGAGTTGGTCCGCGCTTCGCTTCCAAGCCCCAGCTCAGACTCCTGCTTCGAATGACTCTGCAGAACCCCCTCCCTTTGACTTCCGCGCCGAGATGCACGAAACGCGCATAGTAGCAGATGCTCTGCTGGCAGAGGGAAAAATTGACGAAGCCGAAGCTTACATGGATGCGCGCCGCATTGTCTTTGTGAAACAGGGATATTTAATTCGCAAACTCAATCAGGCTTATTTTGCATTTCATGGAGCGTACGCAGATTCCCCGGGCGGCGCGGCAGGCGAAGACCCCGTTGGCCCTGCTGTGCGTGCCTTGCGCGAGCGAAGTGATTCACTGGCAGATTTTGTCAATACCATTTCCTGGATGACAAATTTTGAACAGTTACAGAATGCGGTAAACCCGTAAAACTATGTCATTGCCAGCAGGATGCTTTTCCCTGCGAAGCAATCTCTAATTCCCAAAAGAGACATCATGAAGAAACAGGCTTATTTAATTTTATTGTTTTTCATTGTAATTATTTTCATTCTCAGCGCTTGTGCGGCGGAAACGAAAACAACCCCAACATCCCCCGTCATCCTTGTAGTACCCACGATCATTGACACGCCGACTTCCGCTGTCAGTTGTTCTGTGATCACTGCCGAATCAACTCCTGTGCCCAGCGCTGACTCTTACTTCCCTCCCGTCAGCCAGGCGGATTTTTCCTTTGGCCCCGCGGATGCGCCTGTGACCCTGGTTGAATATTGCGATTTTCAATCGGAAAGCTGCCGCAACATGGCATCAACCGTCGCTGAGTTGATGCGAAATCACGAAGACGTGCGCTTTGTATTCCGTCCCCTGCCTTTGATCGGCATTCTCGATAAATCTGATAAGGCTGTTCTTGTAGCGCTCGCAGCAGATGAGCAGGGTAAATTTTGGGAGATGTACGACCTGTTATTCGTCAAGCATGATGAATGGGCAGGACTAAAACCAGAGGCGTTCAATGCCTGGATTGTGAAAGAAGCCGTCGCGGCGGGGATGGATGGGGAAAAACTTCAGGCGGCGATCAATGCCGATGAAACAGCAACCAAAATGCAGGCGATGTATGATGCGGCGAAGAAGTTGAGCATCCCAGCCGTTCCGATCATCCTGATCAATGGCGCGCTCCAGCCATCGTATATCCTCGATTATCAAAGTATGAGCGACGTGATTGGCTTGATCGCATTGGGTAAAAAGCAATTCACTCAATGCCCGTCTTTCAGTGTGGACTCAAAGAAACAATACATCGCCACGCTCCACACAGAAAAAGGTGATATTGTGATCCAGCTATTTCCAGACAAGGCGCCGCTGGCCGTAAATTCATTTGTGTTCCTTGCACGCCAGGGTTGGTTTGACGGCGTGACATTTCATCGCGTGATCCCCGGTTTTATGGCGCAGGCAGGTGACCCAAGCGGAACGGGCAAGGGCAACCCCGGATATTTTTTAAGAATGAAATCAGCGATATGAAATTTGACAAACCCGGCATGGTAGCCATGGCAAACAGCGGATTTGATACAAATGGGAGTCAGTTCTTCATCACGTATGCTCCTGCACCTCATCTCGACGGCGGTTATACGATCTTTGGACAGGTGTTGAGCGGTTTGGATGTCGCTGAAAAATTAACGCCGCGCGATCCTTCACAGGGCATGGCCTTACAGCCAGGCGATAAAATCTTAAGTGTGGATATGGAAGAAAAATGATGCAAACAAAAAAAACTCACTGGCCTTCCTTGTTGATATTGATCGTCCTTGGCCTGGGCGTGACCTTCATTCTAATACTGACTCTTGGTTTGGGTGTAAGTTCGATCATCGGCCTTTTCACAAAGAATGGTGACCCAGCCGGGCAAATGATCAGCTCTTTCACCTTTGGTTTCGAGATGGTGATTTTATTAGTATGTTCATGGTTCGTTCTGCAAAAAACACTGGGACGTGAGCAGGCTGATGCCCCTTATAAATTTCCATTTGCTGATTGGCAGATTGTTGCAGTGATCGGGGTGGTCACGATGTCTGCGGTACTTGGCGGACTCATTGCATATGCAGAGATCGCATGGCTCGCGTGGATCATGCTCCCAGTATTGACTGTACTCGTCATTGTGCCGCCCATCTGGATGTTATTCGGCATTGGCACCAGGGGTATCGAACTTGGTCCACGCTGGCGTTTTTTTGGCACGCTTGGTTTAAGTATGACCATTGGTCCGCTGGTGATGATCGTTCTGGAGATGATCCTATTATTGGGCATTCTTGTTGCAGGTGCTGGCATAGTTTATGTGCAAAAGCCTGCACTCTTTCAGGAAATTTTAGATCTGGGCAAAATCCTTAAACTGGAAACGAACGAGGAAACGATCCTGAAATTGCTTGCGCCTTATATTTCCAATCGGCTTGTGATCGCAACTGTGGTCGGGTATATCGCTCTCGCCGTGCCGTTGATGGAAGAGTTGTTCAAGCCGTTGGCAGTCTGGATTTTTGCGAAGAAAATAGAATCTCCGGCGCAAGGATTTGCCCTGGGGATGTTAAGCGGCGCAGCTTTCGCGTTGATCGAAAGCCTGAATGCAAGCGGTGACGGGACGGCGAGCTGGTTCGCCATTGTCAGTATTCGCGCAGGCACAAGTCTTTTACACATGACCGCATCGGGACTGGTCGGTTGGGGAATTGTCTCGGCTTTTCACGAAAAGCGCCCCTCGAAATTTTTTGCCGCATATTTTGCCGCGGTAGCCATCCATGGAATTTGGAACGCTTGCGCCGTCGGCGTGGGAGTTTCAATGGTCGGAGAATATATTGGCAAACCCGAATGGCTCTTCAATATTATCCCAGCCATGTTGTGCGGCATGTCTGTCCTTGGGATCGGAATGTTCGCAGTGTTGATCGCAGCCAATAGAAAACTAAGAAATTCACCCTCATCCTCAGCCCTTTCGGGAGAGGGTCAGGGTGAGGGCAAAGACGAGGGAGTACAATAAATCGCATGATCTATTCATCCACTGCGTGTGAAGGCGACCTTGTTCAACTGGTCGGCTTGACCCACAAGCATTTTATTTTTCACCTCAAATCGGGCGGCGATGTTCAAAGTCATCGCGGCGTGCTCAAGCACGACGACCTGATCGGCAAGCCGTATGGTTCGCAGGTTTTTAGTCACATGGGCGCGCCGTTCTTTTTATTGCAGCCGTCCATTGCGGATATTCTCAACGACCTGCCGCGCACCACGCAGATTTTGTATCCAAAGGATATTGGCTACATTCTTGTCATGATGGGGATTGCGCCCGGTCAACGTGTGATGGAGGCGGGGACTGGTTCAGGCTCGATGACGATTGCCCTGGCAACCACTGTCGGCGCGGATGGACAGGTCATATCCTATGAACAAAAACAGGATACGCAGAATCTCGCCCGAAAAAATGTGGAACGGGTCGGTCTCGCTTCGCGCGTGGACTTCAAGCTGCGTGACATTCGAGAGGGTTTCGACGAAACTGATGCAGATGCGTTCTTCCTCGATGTGCAGTTTCCACACGATTACATTCCACAAGTCCGCGCGGCGCTCAAGCCCGGTGGATTCTTCGGCACGTTGATCCCCACTTTCAATCAAGTGGAAAAGACGCTGACTGCTTTGAAAGTAAATAAATTTGCATTTGTGGAAGTGTGCGAGATCATGCTCCGTCACTATAAATCTGACCCAGCCCGCATCCGTCCCGTTGACCGAATGGTGGCGCACACCGGCTATTTGATATTTGCCAGAAGGATCGAGCCCAACACCGATCCGCGCGGCAGAGAACTGGAAAATGAAGTTGGCATAGAAGATTAGATGTCGTTGCGAGGAGGGTGCTCTCCCCGACGACACTTGCGCCGTACGCCAGTGCGGTGAGCAACCTCCCAATAAGAAATAACCTACACTTATGAACTTAACGCAAGACTACATTGCCCAAAAACTAAAAGAGTCCCGAAAGAACGCAGATGACTCAGATGGGTATGCGGAAATTCCCGTAAAGCCATCTACCCGCCTGAAATGCGCGGCGGTGCTGGTTCCACTGACTTATGTCAATGATGAATGGCATATCTTATTCACACGCCGCACCGACCGCGTGCAATCGCACAAGGGACAGGTCTCATTTCCAGGCGGCGCATGTGACGAAGGCGAAACCACGCCCGAACAAACCGCCCTGCGCGAATCTGAGGAGGAGATCGGGATGCAGCCTGCGGATGTAAAGATCCTTGGCAGACTCAGCCAATTGATCACCATCAGCAGTTTTCGGGTCACTCCAGTTGTGGGGGTGGTGCCGTTTCCCTATGCCTTCAAAGTGGCAACCTTTGAAGTGGCGCGTGTGTTCACGATTCCCCTTTTGTGGCTGTCAGATCGAAATAATTATTGGGAATTCTTCCTGCGCGATTCAGATCGGTCTTTGATCACCTACCACCCTTATGACGGCGAGCTTCTCTGGGGCGCCACCGCCAGGATGACCGTCACATTCTTGAAGACGATCGGAACATTGAATGCTAAAGACATCGGAAGTTTCTAAACTTCCGATGTCTTTTTATTCCGTTGGTTCAAAAACCGCGATCGGAATTTTTCTCTTGGTCATCTTCTGATATTCCAAATAGGGAGGATGTTTCTTTGTCAAATACTCCCACAGTCGGGTGTATTCCTCTCCCTCGGCAAAACTTGCTTTAACCTTTATCGTCCTGCCCCTCACTTCAATACTGGCTTGAGGCTGTTTTTGCAAGTTGAAATACCAATCCGCGTGGTTGTCTTTTCCCCAATTGGATTCCACTATGAGATATTTCCCTTCGTAAAAGAAATACGCGATCGGAATACTGCGCGGCAGACCAGATTTTCGTCCAACCGTATTTAGGATCAGGATGGTTTGTGTACCTAGTTGACTGCCGATCCGTCCCTTGCTAATTCTGATCAGAAAAGCGTTGATCGCCATGAACCATTTGATTAAGGATATTTTTCATTGTCATCTACTCGAATAAATATTTGACATCATGTCTCGTTTCTAAAATCATACCATCCCTTCGGGATTGAGCCATCAAGATTCAAATACTCAAAGGGTACGGGTATATAATCCCCCGCATGGACATATCTCTTACAACTCCCGCTCTCTTATTTCCCACGGTATCCTTGCTGATGCTGGCTTATACCAATCGTTTCCTGACGCTTGCGTCCATCATCCGCAATTTGCATGACCGATACAAAGCAGAGGATGATAAATCTTTACTCGCTCAGATCGCCAATCTGCGTTATCGCATCTATTTGATCCGTGATATGCAGATCGCAGGTTTGCTCAGTTTGCTGTTTTGTGTGATCAGCATGTTCGCGCTTTTCGCGGGCTGGATAGTGGCTGGGCAGTGGAGTTTTGCCATCGCATTGATCCTGATGATCATTTCGATGGGGATCTCTCTGCGTGAATTGCAGATTTCAGTTGGGGCGTTGGATCTCTTGCTGGGGGAGTTGGAGGATGAAACGAAAAAAGGCAGAAGACCTTAGCTCGATCTACGAGATCGGCTCGAAAGTCCCATCCAAATGCAGGTAATAGATTTCCACTTTCAAATTGGGGAATAATGCTTTGATTTTTGCCTGCGCATCCATCAGGTCATGTTTGTGACGTTTGTATGTCCCATCCCGTCCGTAGGCGCGGCAATCTTCGTGGTTGATGAGGCACACTGTTTCAATCCTGTGGATTTGCACCGCGAGTTGGACGTATTTCAAGATCATCTCGTAATCATGTACGCCGCCTGCCAGCGCGATGATGTCGAAGTTGTCATACCCAAAACGGACAGTGATCCACGGCTGTAGGAATTTTTGCAGGCGATAGTCCATGCAATGAACAACAAGAGCGTCACAATGAATGATAGGTTTTTTTGTTGGCATGTTATCCTTATTTAATCTACCAATAATATGTATCGTCCCGAAGGTTGGGTGGAAAGCGAGCCTACATTATGAAGACCTTCGGGACGTTTTGTATCAGAGAATTTCGCCTTGGCCGCGCTTCAAATACTTTCCATCTCCGCTCTTTCCCAGCCACTTCTCGCCATCCACGATCAATTTGCCGCGCAGGAAAACTTTTTCGGGGTAGCCGACCAACTCCCAGCCTTCGTATAGACTGTAATCGGTGCGTTGATGCGATTGTGCCACGCCATATTTCACGCGCTTTTCGGGATCCCAGATCACAACGTCCGCATCGGCGCCAGGGACAAGCGCTCCCTTGCGCGGATACAAGCCGAAAATCTTCGCAGGGTTTGTGGATGTGTACGCCACAAACTGATTCGCTGTGATATTCCCCGTTTGCACACCGTAGGTCCACATGATGGGCATGCGGTCTTCAATCCCTGGCAAGCCGTTCGGGATTTTTGTGAAATCGTCCGCGCCGAGTTCCTTGCCTGGGATGGCGATCTCTTTGCCTTCGTAAATGATAGGTTTCGTGCCATCAAAGAAAAATGGACAATGGTCGGTGCCGATGGTTTGCAGTGTCCCGTCGTGCAGACCCTGCCACAGCCGCGCATTATCTTCTTCGCTCCGCATTGGCGGCGAGCAGATCCACTTTGCGCCATCAGGGCGATACAAATTATCTATCGTGAAAAACAGATACGGCGGACAAGTTTCGCCCATTACTTTGATTCCACGTTCACGTGCATATTTGAGCATATCCACTTCACCGCCCATGTTCATGTGGACAATATACACAGGCGCGTCTGCCTGCTCTGCCATCGCGGCCATGCGCAGAGTGGCTTCGACAGCGCCCCAGCCTGGGCGGGTGAGCGCGTGCCATTCGGGAGTGGTGTGTCCCGCCGCTAATGCCTCGGGGATCAGCGTTTCGATCACATCTCCGTTTTCGCAATGCGCCATCATCAACATGCCGTTGTCTTTGGCAAGTCTCAAAGCGCGGAAAATACCTCCATCATCCAGCCGAAGTTTTCCATTGTAGGCGGTGAATACTTTCAAGGTTTGGATGCCCATGTCCATCAGCGACGGTAACTCTGCGGCGAGTTTGTCATTGAAATGATTCAGGTTCATGTGGAAGGAATAATCGATCGCGGCTTTCGCGGATTTTTCCATCCACAAGTCAGTCGAATATTTAAATCCCTGATCTTCCAAAACGACAAAATCCATTGCAGTCGTTGTCCCGCCGAAAGCCGCCGCCTTGTGACCTGTGTAATGGTCATCGGATGAGACTGTGCCGAACATCGGCAGATCCAAATGGACATGCGGGTCAATTCCGCCTGGCATGATGAGTTTGCCAGTTGCGTCGATCACTTCCGCATTGGGGTGGGTAAGATTTTTGCCAACCAGTGAAATGGTCTCGTTTTCAATCAAAATATCAGATTGGAATGTATCGGATGCGG
>CAWHXC010000024.1:0-20662 GCA_963833175.1 uncultured Chloroflexia bacterium | reverse complement strand
TCTGCTAAAATCTAATTAGATAATTATCTAATTAGATTTACGGAAGTGAAATATGAATACAAACCCCGAAATGCTTGATTTCCTGAAAGCCATGTCTGACGCAGACCGTTTACGAATTATTGGTCTGCTGACCCAGCGCCCTGCCAGCCGCGCCGATATTGTCACAAAACTTAATCTCCCCATGCGTGATGTTGTGGATCATCTTGCTTTCCTTGAATTCGTCGGTGTCCTCAGCCAGAAAGATGATGTATACGAATTGGACGAGAGTAAACTCTCCACCCTCGCGCGGGATAATTTTGCAAAAGAACGCCCAGCCTATGTCCCTGCGCCTGAGTTGGATGCCCAATCCAAAAAAGTGTTGAAAGCCTATCTCAATGCGGATGGAAGCATTCGGCAGATCCCAAGCCCAACCCGCCAAGTTGAAGGTGATTCTGAATTACCTCATCCAAGCCTTTGCGCCAAACACGAATTACACCGAAAAGGAAGTGAACCAAATCCTGCGCCGCTTTCATGAAGATACTGCTGGTCTGCGCCGTGACCTGGTGGATGCTAAAATGCTGGACCGCATCAGCGACGGTTCGCGTTACTGGCGCGTGGATGAAGGCTCAAAATGAGCGATGAAGTTGTCACTTTCTTCAAGGCGCTTGCAGATGCGAACCGACTCAAGATCGTTGGTTTGCTGGCGCAACAGCCTTACAGCGTGGAAGAACTCGCTGCGCTGCTCGACCTAAAGCCGTCTACGGTTTCGCATCATCTGGCAAAGTTGGCGCAGGTTGGGCTGGTCAGCGCGAAAACCGAGAGCTACTACAATGTCTATCAGCTGGATGAAAAAGCATTGCAAAGCAAATCGCGCGATCTGTTCTCACAGGAAAATCTAGCCGCATCCGTTGTGGATGTGGACGCAGATGCCTATGATAATAAGGTGATCAAGGATTATGTCCGCAAGGATGGAAGCCTGAAAACGATCCCTGCCCAGCGCAAAAAACTGGAAGCCATATTGCGTTATGTGGTGAAGGCATTTGAAGTGAACAAGAGATACAGCGAGAAAAAGGTCAACGAAATATTAAGCAAATATCACGAAGACACAGCCAGTTTGCGGCGTGAATTGGTCGGTTATGGATTAATGAAACGTGAAGGCGGGGGCGGGGATTACTGGCGCGAATAACAAAACGTTCCAACGGCTAACCGTTGGAACGTTTTTCTTTAAGCAAGAAACTTTCATCTCCGCCTAGCGGCATATTCAGCGGCGCAGAGTCCAGTGCCATGACGCGGCTGTTTGCAAAGAAGGCGAAGTCAAATTCAGTGGCATCCCCTGCCCGTTTACCTGGAACAGGCATCAGCCGCGCCGTGAGCGGTTTGTCCAATCGCATCGCCAGCGCGGACAGATCCAATAAAAGCGGAGCAATCTGCTCGGCAGTCGTATCCCCCGCCAACGGGACAGTATCCAAGCCTGTGCCGCACACCGCAGAATAAAGCAGGGCATCTTTAATGGTCAACGTGCCTTCCGCGGCGCGTTGCGCGAGGACAGAATCTTCGAGCACGGGCTGCATGAATCCGCTGAAGCCAGTGTGGGGAAAATCGGCGCGGTCAACGGCTTCGGTCAAAATGGCGGCGGCGGCAAGCGAACCATGCAAGCCAATTTTGGACACGCCCATATTTTCCACTGCGCGCCCAAGCGAATGAGCGTCATCGGGAAATGGGGCGAGGGAAAAATCTATTCCGATAAAACGGGTATTCGATAATTCGGTATTCGATATTCGGGCAATGGCTTGACCATGCTTTTCGATCTCAGAGATCAACGCGCGTCGTCCTTCGTCAATGGTTTGTTGTCCAGCAAATGCATTGACCGCCAGGTCAGCCGCCTCAGTTGCCACCGCAAACGCGGGCTGGTCCTGGTCCCAATATGCTGCGGGAAAAAACGGCGCGCCAGCTTTGACATTTGCCAGCGCGGCAAAGCGCAAATTGGCAAAGCCATCAGGTGTGATCGTGGATGCTTGTTGAATGATCTTCGCGCAGGCTTTTATCGCTTGAAGCGAAATTCCATTTTGCTTATCCGCCATGACGCCGCCGAAGAAGATATTTTCACTTGCGGATATTGCTTCGGGGATGACAGAATAACTCTCTGGGAATTCGATCAACGCAGGACCAAGCGCCGCATACGACACCCCGATCTGATTCAACATCCCAGACATTTTCTGTGCGAGGAGCGGAGTCTGATCTATTTTGCCGTTCAACAATTTTGGAAACGGAATTGTAGCCAGGCGCGTCGTCTGCACCTCGTATCCCGCCGCTTCATAAGCAGACTTTGCCTGCGCAAGAAACTCCCCTGCTTTTCGCAAGGCTGTTTCATCAAGTGGATATTTTGGATTTAGGAAATAGGTGATTGAACGGATTTTCATATAATTTTGGAATACATTTTGAGTTTTTGGATATCGCTTTCAACCAATTGTGTTTTATAGAGTTCAAACTTACTTATACATTCCTTTTAAATATTTTCCCATCTTTGTCTCACCACTTCCAACATTAATACACTGCCTGCCACACCTGCATTCAGCGACTCTACCCCGCCAGACATGGGAACGCTAATTTTTTGGTTTGCTAATTGTTTTGCGAATTCACTTGCGCCTTCTGCTTCGCTCCCGATGATCAATGCCAAAGGCTGGCATAAGTCAGTCTCCCAACAGGATTGACCATCCATGTCTGCTAGAAAAACATGCAAACCTGCCAACTTTGATAACTTGATTGATTTCGTCCCACGTCATTGAATGGATCGGCAAACGGAAATGCGCACCCATCCCAGAGCGGACGACTTTTGGCGCAAACGCATCCGTCGTTTCGGGAGGGAGAAGCACAGCCTGGACACCACTAGCCGCAGCCGCAGTCCGCAGCAAGGTGCCAAGGTTACCAGGGTCACGGATCTTGTCGGGGATGAGAATAAAGTCGAGGGAATTGGGTATTGGGATGTGAAATTCATTTAAGACAGCCAGAATACCTTGCGGGGATTCGGTCTCGCTTAAAGATTTCATTACGCTGGATGAGACCATTTCACATTCAACGCCGTGTGACATTAGATTTTCAACCAGCAGACTTCCGCGCTCGTTCAATACTTCATCATACAAAACGAAACGGAAGGGCCAATTCGCAGTCTGCGCTTCTTCGACAAGCCGTATCCCTTCCGCAAGGAATGCGCCAGTCTCACGGCGTTCCTTTGCACGTCCTTGTAAAGCGCGGATCAGTTTTAGTTTTGGATTGTGGGGCGACGTGATCATGGGGAAGGATAAAAGAGAAAGGATGAATTTCTATCCATTCCAAACTTTTAGGAAAGGCTGGATGGTGGCATCGTCAAATAGAACAATGCGGACAACCTTCAATGTTGAGCTTTTCCCACCTGAAAAATAATTCTCGATCGCAGAAAAAATGATCCTCGCTGCGCGTTCTTTTGGAAAACCGAAAATCCCTGTTGAAATGGCAGGCATGGCAATGGATAATAATTTCAATTCATCAGCCACGCGCAGAGAGCCAATAACCGCAATCTGCGAGTTTTTTATCTTCATCACCGTCACCCCAAATGGGACCCACAGCGTGGATAATGTATTTCGCAGGCAGCGCCCCGCCCGAGGTCCACGCTGGGTGCGCGTGAGAAACGGGCCCATGCTGCTTGATCCATTTGTCGCTTTCATCCTGGATCACGTCCCCGCCGCGTTTTACGATCGCCCAAGCCACACCGCCGCCATGTTGTAAATATTCATTGGCAGCATTGACAATGGCATCCACCTCTTCGGTCGTGATGTCACCTTGAACGATTTGCAGGGATTGACCTGTTGAAAGAATGTGTTCTGCCAGTATGGTATTCATACGTTTATTTTACCCCTGTTAAATAATGTAGGGGCGGATCGCGATCCGCCCCTACAAAAAAATTATCTTGTTTTTGCCACAACCGCGGCGAATGCCTGCGGATTGCGTATTGCGAGATCGGACAGCATCTTGCGATTGAGCTCGATGTTTGCCTTCTTCAGCGCCGCCACCAACTTGCTGTAGGTGGTTCCGTTCAAACGGGCCGCGGCGTTGATGCGGGCGATCCACAACTTGCGCAGGTCGCGCTTGCGGACGCGGCGATCACGGGTGGCGTACCACAGGCTCTTGAGCATGGCTTCGTTCGCACGCCTGAATAACAAGTGCTTTGAGCCGCGCTGGCCTTTCGTGATCTTCAAAACTTTTTTGTGACGTAGATGGCTGTGAGGCCCTCTTTTTACGCGCATTTCTTTACCTCCTGCAAACTCGCGGGCGTCGGTGGGTCACACCAGTTGCATACACCCGAAAGCCGCAAATAAAAATTGACGATGACCGGAATATTATTCCATGTTGGGGGCAAGGCGTTTAATACGTTTGATGAACTTGCGACCCTTGACTACGATCGTTTCGCTCAATAACGCCTTGGTGCGGTCCGAAGTACGGCGACGTAAATGGCTCTTGCCGCCTTTGGTTCGCACAAGTATGCCTGAACCCGTCAAACGAAATCTTTTGGATGTCGCTTTGTGGGTCTTCAGCTTTAATTTGCCAGACTGTTTTGCTTTGCGAGGCATTGCTAAATTCGCTCCTTTCAGAAAATTAACCTCGGGACTTGACTACGCCCGTGGACTATCAACATTTTTGGGACTACTAAGCTGTCGGACTCGTTTCGTTCTTACCCTCAGCCTGTTCGCTCTTTTCCTTCTTTTTTGCCGCCGTCTTGGCTGGGACCAAAACCACGAGCATGGTGCGGCCTTCCATTTGCGGTGGAACTTCAACAACAGCCACATCCACAAGGTCCTGAACGATCTCACGCAAATCTTCAAGCGCGATCTCAGGATAATCCATTTCGCGGCCACGGAACTTGATGGTGACGCGTACTTTGTGCCCCTGGTTCAGCCAGCGGCGGGCATCATCCACTTTGAAACCGCGGTGAGCTCCATTAGTCTTGGGGCGAAGGCGGATTTCCTTGATCTCGATCTTGGTCTGAGCCTTTTTGGCTTCGCGTTCCTTTTTTGCCTTTTCGTAAATGAACTTACCAAAATCCATTACACGACAAACAGGCGGTGTGGCTCCGGGAGAAACCTCCACAAGATCCATATCGGCATCGCGGGCAATTTGCAAAGCCTGGCGAATCGGCACAACGCCGACATTGCCGCCGTCTGGACCAATCAGGCGAACTTCCGCGACGCGGATGCCCTCATTTACTCGAAATTCGTTGGCGCTGATATGCTACTCCTCATTATCTATGAAACAAATCCAGCCTTTTTGCGGCTGGTTTTTTAGCGGACGAATAATACCATGCCCAACGGCGAATCGTCAATGAAATGTCGGAAATTTTCACCCTCGACCTCGCAGTGCACCTTCAGCTGTGATTTGCGGCAAAATTTTCCTTGACCGTCATGGTACATTACAGTAAAATATCACCCGCATAAAAAATGCTTCCGTAGCTCAGTGGATTAGAGCGCTTGCTTGCGGAGCAATAGGTCGAGGGTTCGAGTCCCCCCGGGAGCACAAAAACCGTCTTTCATATTGAAAGACGGTTTTATGTTTAAGGAGACTTCGTTCTTTTTGTTTATAATGGACGGCATGAAAAAGAACAAACCCCACATTCTTCTTACAAATGATGATGGCATTCGCTCCCCGGGTCTTTGGGCCGCGGCCAGTGAGCTCTCCAAGATCGGCTATGTGACTGTCGCCGCGCCGCGTGAGCAATCCTCGGGCATGGGGCGCAGCCTGCCCAGCACGTCAGACGGGATCATTCGCAAGGAACAGGTGCAGGTCAACGGTCAGGAGTGGAGCGTTTATGCAGTGGGCGGTTCCCCTGCGCAAGCTGTCCTGCATGGCGTGTTGGAGATCGTCCCGCACAAACCTGATCTGATCGTCTCTGGAATTAATTACGGCGAGAATGTTGGGCTGGGAGTTACCGTCTCCGGCACAGTCGGTGCGGCGATGGAAGCTGCGTCGATGGGATTCCGCGCGCTGGCGATCTCGCTCCAGACAGAAACGCAATATCACCTGACTCATTCAGAAGATATTGATTTTTCCGCGGCGGGATATTTCACCGCCTATTTTGCCCGATTGCTTCTCGAAAAGAAATTCCCGCAGGGAGTGGATCTGATCAAAGTGGAAGTGCCGTCTCATGCCACGCCGACAACTGAGTGGCAAGTGGCGAGGCTTACTTCCAGCCGATACTATGAACCCGTGCCCACAAAACGGGATTCCTGGGAACAGCCCGGGACCATCTCTTATAAACAGAGTGAAGGGATCGAACAGGATGCTGAAGATACCGACGCTTATGTTTTGCGGGAAAAGAAAATGGTCGCAGTAACTCCGCTGAATTTGGATATGACTGCAAGGGTGAAGTTTTCAGATTTTGACAAACTCTTAAGAGAATAAAAAATGGAGAGCTGTAAAGCTCTCCATTTTTTTATTTGCTTTCTGGCGGACAAATGATACAGCGTACGTAGGGTAGTCGTCAACGAAGCGTAGTTTTATATCTTGAAATTTCCGTTATGATTGGCAAAGTAAAAGGAGGCTATCTCCATGAAAATCAAATGTTACTTGGTAATTGCTTTAGCTTTATCCTTGCTGTCAGCTTGCCGGCCAGCGGAAGCACAACCTGTTTTCACCTCAACGTATGGACCGGCAACTCCCATTCCGCCTTCTCCAGTCAAGTCAAAAGTTGCTGGGACACTTCCCGGACGTATTCGCTCTTTTAACGTTAGCCCTGACATGAAAACCATCGCCTTCGCAACTTCACAGGGAGTGGTTTTGTACGATCTCAAATCATACAAACATCTTAAAACGTTAATCAAACGGAGAGTTTTTATCTGGTGAATTGGTCACCCGATGGGACAAAACTGGCGGCAGGCGGGCTTATTATGGGAGGCTCTGAGTTTGGAAAATCTGATCTTGTTGCATGGGATACATCCACTTGGGAAACTGTATTTGAACAAACAGGTGAAGATGACACTTTGGATGTAATGTATGGAGATATTGCCTGGTCTCCCGATAGTCACTCACTGGCAAGCGGAATAAACGGGATGGGTGTTCTTGTCCATGATATTCAGACGGGCAAGATTATCTCAAGCAGGAGACTCTTGCCGCTCATAGTATCTCGTGGTCGCCTGATGGATCGCGTTTGGTTGCTACTGGTGATCTGGCTTCCGGTATACGACGCTGGAAGGTCAGCACGGACGAAGCTGTTCGATTGTTCGATCAGCGCGCAGTTGGTTTCGTGCAAATTGCATGGTCACATGATGGTAAACGGATTGTGTCAGGAACTTATGATGGGAAAATTTGTTTCTGGACAGCGGCAACAAACAAATGTGATGGTTTCATCAAAGCGCATCAAAATTCTGTATTCAGCCTTGCATGGTCCGCGGATGGAAACCAACTTGCGACAGGCGGGGGCATTATTCGAATTTGGGATTCCAATACGGGAAAACTCATCAAATCTTTTGGGATGAATGATGCTTCCATTTACACCCATTTGGAATGGCTTGACAACAACCAGCCATTGGTTTCAGCCGAAACCGGTATGAAGACGACGCATTAAGTTTGTCCGCTTTTGGGATGTTGACACAGGTGATGTGTTGTTCGAATTTCACGGAGCAAGCAGTTCCTGGGGAGAATAAATAATTTATGTAGCGTTTTTTCAAACCAAAGATTTTTGTGACTTATGTAAAACCCAACAGACTGTGCGGTTTTCTGCATGGCGATATTATCCCCGCTTGTGCCAAGACAAGCGGATTCCATGCCACGTTCCTTGAGCATTTGTATGCCTTTGAGCAGTAGTGCCTTGGCGAGCCCTTTACGCTGATAGTTGGGGTGAGTGGCGATGGGATCTGTCCAGCCTTCTTTTTCCTGTTCATTGACCGAGCATGTGCAATAGGCGGCGATTGTCCCGCTGGGAGCTACAACCACCAGATCAAGCGACGGGTCATATTCGCTTGTATTCATAATGACCAGACGATTTTCAGTGGTCATGTAATCTGTGCCGAAGGCGGCGCGATGCGTGCTGGCGATGGCTTCGGCTTCCTCGACTCCTTTCACCGAGCGGATTTGAAATCCATCTGGCAGTTCAAACTCGGGGATGGGTTCGGACAGATTCCGTTTCATGTGAACTGTCACAGTCTCTGTTTGGCGAAATCCATGCTGGCTTAGAAAATCCAACCGCTCTTTGTAATCTTCCCGACAACTGGCATCCAGCGTGGACGTTTCCCCTGCCGCGAGAGTCTTGCCGCTTCGCGTGCAGGTTTCGCCCCAGGCAACCATCTCCGCGCCGACTAGTTCGGTGTATTGCTTTTCAAGTTCCCAATACAAATTATGTAAATCGTCCACGTATGCCCAGCCAATGGGATGACCGCCGTCAAACCACAGCCTGGTGTTGGCGCGGATTTCTTCAACCGCCAGGTTTTCTTCGATATTCACTTTGACAGGGAAGTCGTTGACATGACTGGCTGGACGAATCTTGTTCAGCAGGTTGAGCATGATTTGAAAGTCTTTTTCACCTTCGTAGAGTCGGCTGGAGATTGAGGTCATGTTTTATTCCACGGTAAATGTTCAATTGAATGCCTTCGCTAATTCTCTCCACCACTCATCCTTTTCCTTCGGGACAAAGGGTGTGTACAGTGTCAGCCGATCTGCAATGCCATCGTAGCGTTTCTTCAAATCGTTTGCCAGATTTTCCTGCGTGGTGACCAGGCAGAATTCATTCAGCATTTCATCGGTGATGAGCATGGGCATTTCAGCCCACTCGCCTTTGGCGGCGAAGCCAGATAATTTTTGGGCGGTTTCGCTCCAGCCATGCAAGTCCATCACGGAGTGATAGGATGGCGTGGATGCGTAAAATGCGATCTGCATCCGCGCGAAGGATTCTTCTTCGGGAGATGTCGCCACGAATGGGGTCATCGAAACGGTGATGTCCTTGCGGGTTCGTCCATTCTTTTGCAGACCTTCTTCAAGCGCAGGCAAAATCACTTCATTCATGTATCGTGGACTGTTGAACGGGTGCGCGTGGAATCCTTCGCACAATTCGCCTGCCAGTTTGGCAAGCCCCGTGTTGACACCTGCAATGTAAATGGGAATAAGTCCCTCACCTTCAGCCCCTCTCCCTGAGGGCGAGGGGAGAGGACCAGGATTAAAGAAAGGTGACATCAACGTGGCTTTGTAATATTCGCCGCGGAAATTTAGTTTTGTGCCGTTCTGCCAGCAATCCCAAAACGCGCGGATGACCAGGATCTGCTCGCGCAATTTCCCTGTCACCGATTCAGGCCAGGTCATGCCGAACCTGCGTTCAATATGCGCCTTGACTTGTGTGCCAAGCCCCAAAATAAATCTCCCGCCAGACTGCGCGGACAAGTCCCATGCTGTGTAGGCGAGGTTCGCGGGCGAGCGCGCAAACGAGACCGCGATGGCTGTGCCAAAGCGTAGAGTCTCTGAATGTTCAGCAACCAGCGCACAGGGTAGGAAAGGATCGTGCTGAGTTTCCTGTGTCCACAGTGCGTCAAATCCCATCTCTTGTGCGGCTTTTGCAATCGCAGGGACATCCTTCAATTGAACGGGGGGAAGTGCGGCATCTAGTTTCATAGGGCAAGTATACAGGGAAAAGTAAGAAGTAAAAAGTGAGAAGTGAATAGGAAATGGGAAAATAAAAAGCCCCGTGTAAACGAGGCTTAACCTTTGAAACATTTGAAACTTCAAAAACCTAAGAAACATTTTCAAGCAAATATGCCATGATCCAATTGGTTGTCGCGTTCAAACCATCCATGTGGGCGCGCTCGTAATTGTGCGAAGCGTCGATGCCTGGACCGATGAGCGAGAGCGCCACATCGCCGCCCGCGCGCCAGAAGGCTTCGCCATCCGAACCATAAAATGGATACACATCTGTTTTGTATGGAATGCTGTGCTTCTCGGCAAGTGCGCGCATTTTTTTATTGAGCGCTTCGTGATACGGCCCGCCGCTGTCTTTGATGCACAACGTCGCGTGGAATTCATCCGACTCCTGTCCGTTGCCGACCACGGCCATGTCCACTGAGATCAATTCCACGACATCAGATGGAATGCCCGCCGCCGCGCCGTGACCGACCTCTTCATAATTGGATATGAGGAAGTACACGCTTCGCACTGGACCCTGGCCTGATTCTGCCATTGACTTGATCGCCGCTATGAGATTTGCCACGCAAGCCTTGTCATCGAGGAAGCGTGAGCGGATGAATCCATTCGTCACTTCCACCCGCGGATCGAACGCCACACAATCGCCGATGTTGATGCCAAGCGCGCGCGTTTCCTTTTCAGAAGTTGTGCGCGCATCGAGTCTCACTTCCATGTGGGCATCATCGCGCGGAGTTTCACTTCCTGCCGCGCCATGAACATGACCAGATGCCGTATCAATTAACACCGAGCCGCGAATCTTTTCGCCTTTGGATGTGAATATCCACACGCCTTCGGTTTCCACAGATGGCCATTGGATCCCGCCGACGCGACTCAACTTCAGCCGCCCATTGGATTTGATCTCCTTCACCACTGCGCCGAGTGTATCTACATGAGCGGTCAGAGCAACGGGAGGCAGATCAGATTTCGACTTCCCATTTTGCAACAAGCGCACCTTTGCGTGTGCGTGAAAGTTGGAGTTGCTTGTATTTGGATAATTCCTTTTCCACAAATTCAATTGCGGGTTCCGCAAAGCCAGTCGGCGAGGGAATGTTGAGCAGGTCAACGAGAAAGGTGGTGAAATAGTTAGTGTCTATAGTTGGAAGTGTCATTATTTTCTCCAGATGGACTACATAATATGGGCGGGACAATTGTACCTTCCCGCAACTGATAAACTTGACCAGATCAACCTTGGAATATAGTCCTTACGGCTTGCCCGTCTCTCCTATGCTAAACTGATTGGTACTGCCTTGCCATTTTTCATCATGAACAAAAAGACACTCCATGGCTCTGGAGTGTCTTTTTGGTAAAGTTAATATTTGATTCTTTTACAAAATCGGGGAAGCCAGCCGCGTAGTTGAGTTCAGCAAACGGCGCCAAAGTGGAGAGGCTTCATATTTTTCCAGAGAAAATACATCACAGTCTTTCATATCATTTTCGAAATCAGCCGCCAGTTCGCGCGCCGTTTCCGCATCATAAATGACCGCCATCGCTTCGTAATTAATGGAAAAACTACGAATATCAAAGTTTGCTGTGCCGACTGCGCAGACCTGTGAGTCAACGTTAATCGTTTTGCTGTGGAAATAGCCCTTATTGTATAGATAAACTTTTGCTCCCGCTTTCACAACATCTTCCAAATATGTAAACGACGCGCGGTGAGCCAATTCAATTGCCGTACCATGCTTGGAACACATGATCTCGACTTCAACGCCTGATAAGGCAGCGGATTTGATCGCTTCGAGAAGACTTTCATCTGGAATGAAAAATGGCGATTGAATGCGGACCTTTTTTTCGGCGGTCATGATCATAAAGAAATATAACTGCCGCATTGCTGACCACTGCGAGTCGGGTCCGCCCAAGGTAAGTTGCACGGGTGTGAGTGGCAGCTGGCTCAAATCCATCTTGGGGAAATATTCCTCAGTGTCAAGTTTTTCCTGGGTCGTGTTATACCAGCTTACGGCAAAAGTTGCCTGGAGCGCATGCGCGGCTTCGCCCTCGATCCGCAGATGGGTATCGCGCCATGAACCGAGCCTATTGCCGCCGGGTAATTGTTCTTTATCCAGGTTCAAGCCGCCAATGTAGCCGATCTTTCCATCGATCACAACGATCTTGCGGTGACTGCGGTAATTGAGTGTATGGAAATAGCCGATTTTCATGTATCCTTTGTAGGGAAGCAGCTGAGCCCCGGCATCCTTCAGATCCTGAAGATACTGCTTGCTGACGTTAAGGCAGGTTGCGTCCGCAAGCGCATGCACTTTGACACCTGCTTTCGCCCGCTCAATTAAAGCGTCTTTGAGCTGGGTGGTGAAGTCGTCTTCGGACCAGATGTAATACAAAAGGTGGATCGATGATTTGGCATTGCGGACATCTTCCAACAAGCGCGGATATTTTTCCGTGGCATTCTGCAGGATTTCCACCCGATTGTATGCAGTTAATAATGACTGTGAGTTGCGCTGTACAAGAGATAACAATTTTTGGCGATACGACTCGGGTTTTTCGAGCCTGACTTTTTCTGCATAATTTTTCTGAGCTTCCAATAATGGCTCCATCACCTTCCTGGATAGACCGTCGCTGCTGCCGACACGTGCCAGTTTAGCCTCGTTGCTGAAGGCTTTATAGCCGCGCCCGAACATTATATAAATGATAAATCCCAGAATCGGAAATGTTATCATCAAAAACAACCAGGCGAAGGTTGATTCTGGGGTGCGATTATCCAGCACGATCACCCCCACCACGATAATTATATAGATAACGAACAACAAGCTGAGGATTTGCTGAAGTGTAATAGTAATTTCCATAGTACGTCTCCTTATGCAGGTAATTTATGGCTAGGTTTAATTTCTCAAGACCAGCCCCAATTGTGCAGACAGAACCTTGAGTGTCTACCCTTTCCCAGGCACGGCATCCATCGAATTCATTGGTCGCAATTATAGCTTAAGAATAGTGACGCCCTAAGATGGAAACGAACCAATTATCGCAGGAAATGTGAGTAGCTCGATCGCATTCCCAGCCCGGGAACCAGGAAGCAAATCATTATCTGCTTTCAGTTTTCCAACGTTTAAACCTACAAACCTTCGAACTGTTTTATCTTCTCGCGCCACTCGTGCGGAATATTGATCGTTTTTGCCTGGCTATAATCATATGTCACCATCACAACTTCCCCTTTGGCTAACTCTTTACCCGTCTTCGCATCCACGATATTCTGCGCCCACGTCATGGACTTGGTGCCTAGTTTCTGAGCGTGAACTCCAACTTTTATATATTCGCCAAAATAGATCGGCTCAAGGTAGATGATGTGGATATCCGCCAGAATCACGCCGATCTCCATGAAAGATTGGTCTTTCGTGAACAATCCCAACTCGATCATGTAGGCAATGCGCGCCTGCTCAAAAAAGGTGAGATGCTTCGCGTTGTTGACATGTCCCTGCGGATCCAAATCCCCGTAGCGGACTTCGACTGGGTGGAAGAATTTGAAAGTGGTCATGGCGGGATTATAGTCAAATAGTCGCCAGTTGAAAACCTATCAACCAGCGACTACAGAACCACCCAACCATCTTAATCACAAAACCGCGCCAACCCTTCCTTGTCATGGATAATGAACCGCCCATCCGCATCGGTGCTGACCAGTCCCTGCTCTTTGAAGAATACCATCGCCTGATTGACACGTTTACGTGAGGCTCCCACCAGGTCGGCAAGGTCACCTTGAGTCAACACAATGCGGACTTGTACACCGTCAGCCACTTCACGACCATATCTTTCCGCGAAGGCAAGCAATTGACGCGCAACCCGTCCGTTCACGTCCAGTGTGGCGAGGGATTGGATCACCTGGTCGGAGAGCCGCACGCGCGCGGATAATATCTTCACCAAATTGCGCGCCACAGGCGGGAAGTTATCCAGCAGGTAATTGAACGTGGCTTTGTCCATCCACAACATGAGCGAGTTTTCGAGCGTGATCGCGCTGGCAGAACGTCCCACGCTATCGATCAAACTCATCTCGCCGAGCAAGTCACCGCTTCCCAACACAGATATGATCACATCACGTTCACCCTGCTCGATGTGAATTTTCACTGTGCCGTGCAAGATGATAAATACAGCTTCGCCAGGCTGCTCGATGGTCATCACGTTCATCCCCGCCGCGAAGACACGCCGATGCGCGTTCTTTGCCACCCAGTCCAATTGTGTTTGTGTTAACCCCTCGAACAGTTTGATGTCCGAAAGAATGTTACGGGTGTCGTCTTTCTTGAGTTCAGTCATTCTCAACATATTTTACATCCATTCTTCTTTTCCCCTCTCCCATTGGGAGAGGGGAAGGGGTGAGGGAAAGCTTAATTTCAAATCCCTCATACGCTGCGCGCGAATCTGGGAAAATTCTTTGCGCGACAAATTCCTGCGCCGCCACCAAATCGTCAGAGTAGGCAGGATCGTGATGAAACAGGACCAGCTCACCCGTCTCAGCGGCTGCGGCTACTTCACAAGCCATCGCCGCTGTCGAGTGTCCATATCCCTGTGTGGACGGGAATCCCGCAAGTTGTCCGCGATAATGTTCCTCGCTATATTGCGCATCGTGGATCAACACATCCGCATTGCGCGCGAACGCAACCAGCTTACGATCCATACCCACGTAGCCTTCGGTATCCGTGGCATATACCACCGATTTTCCGCGCCATGAGATGCGATAGATGTAGACCCCGCCAGGATGCGCATGCGATTTGTGAATGCGGATGACCACCGCCTCTGGACTTAATCCCAAGCCCGATTCAGCGATCCGAACATTTTCCTCATCCCAAACAATCACCCGCGACTCGCACACCGACTCAATTGTCTTCGCCGCAGACATATCCCGCAGACTGAGCGGGAATGTCTCTGCAGACTGATTGTGCTCCAAAATATGTTTCAACGTTTCAGGCGTGCCGCCCGGACCAAAAATGTGCAGGCGTGTATTTGGAATATAAGCAGGCACAAAAAATGGAAAGCCTTGCGTGTGATCGTGATGCAAGTGACTGAATAGCAGCAGCAATTCCAGCGGATGTTTTTGTTTCGCCAACTCACGTCCCAGCGGAATAATTCCCGTGCCGGCATCCAAAATGATCGTGCGCCCGCCCGCGTTGATTTCCACACAAGCTGTATTTCCGCCATATTTAACTGTCCCCGCGCCCGGTGTGGGATAACTTCCACGCACACCCCAGAATTTTATTTTCAGTTCATCGTTCATGTCACTGCCTCCTCTTTCAAGTTACACCCTCATTATCGCTGTTATCAATTTTTTCTCAAGGAAAGTTTTCGCATGCTTGCTGGGAAATATGTCACACTATGTTGTCCGTCCTGAGCGCAGTCGAAGGATGGTGTCATGGCGGTATAATCCTATCCATGCTTCCTGATTTGCAGTTGAACGACCATTTGCGTTTGAGGAAACCACATCCATGCGGCTCGTACGAGTGGACAGTCGTGCGCCTCGGCGCGGACATTGGCCTGGAATGCAAAGGGTGTCAGCACCGTGTCATGCTTACCCGCCGCGAATTGGCGAAACGCATGAAAACGAATTTGACGAAGCATGAAGAAAATAAGGAAGAACAGCGTCCCGCAGGTTTAGATTGATTAACTTTGTTTATCAGATAAACCCGCGGGACGTTTCATAAATTTTCAGGAGAAATTCAACATGGCAGAAACCGCAACAGGAACCAACCCAAATCCTAATTTGGGCTCCCTCCGCATTGGGTTATTTACAGATACCTATATGCCGCAGGTAAACGGTATTTCCATTTCCCTACAGTTGGTGTCAGAGGGCTTATTGCGCAGGGGACATCAGGTCACAATTTTTGCGCCAAGGGTTCCCGGCTATACAGATGATAAGCCGGGTGTGCTGCGTATCCCTGCCCTGAAATATTTGAATGACCCGCCTGTTTATCTTGCTGTATTGGGTACTCCGCGAAGTACGTGGTCATTGACCCGAAAACATTTTGATGTGCTACACGCGCATAGTCCCATGACGGTCGGGTTCCTGGCATATCTCACGGCTTCGACAAAGAACCTGCCCCTTATCTATACTTATCATACGTCCATAACCGATTACACTCATTACGTCAAATTCATTGGCGGAACACGAGTGATCCAATATGCGGCGCGCTGGTTCAGTACAAAGTCAACCAATCTCGGCGACCAGATCGTTGTGCCATCTCCAAAATTTCATCGCCTGCTATTGGAGCAGAAAGTTACCAAACCCATCCACACTATTCCAAACGGAATTGATCTAAGTAATTTCAACACAGCGAAAAATCCCGGTAGTTTCCGCGCCAGGCTTGGGGTAAAGCCCGATGCGCCGATTCTAGTATCCGTTGGCAGAGTGGACCCGGAGAAGCGTCTCGAATTTTTGATCGATGCGTTTGCGCATATGGCAGATCAATTACCCACAGCACATCTTGTGTTTGTAGGAGATGGAGGCGCGCGCCAAAGATTGGAAGAGCATGCCGCAGCTACAAATGTGAATGATCGCATCCATTTTCTTGGCATGGTCAACCGCTCTGAACTGCCTGATATTTTGCATGATTCAACCGTCTTTCTCTCCGCCTCCACAACAGAGGTGCATCCCATTTCGGTGATCGAGGCGATTGCGTCTGGCTTGCCTTTGGTGGCAGTGCAGGATGAAGCCTTTGATGGCATGATCGTGGAAAACGAAAACGGTCATTTGACCCCGCTGGATATTGGTGTGTTTAGCTGATACATTGGTGAAGCTGATAAATGACCCTGAAAGACTTAAACGGTATGGAAAACGTTCCGCTGAGTTGAGCAAGAAATATTCCATTGAAACGCAGGTGCGCTCCCTTGAAAACCTTTATTTGAAGCCATCCTGCAACACTGGCGCGGAAGTTTTGTCTCGCGTATTTCTGCAAAATTGAAATTCTAGTGAATTACTTTTTATCCGCAGATTTCGCAGATTGTGCAGATTCATTTCTCTTAATGCCTGTGAAATCGAACTAATCTGCGGATAGCCTTTGATTTTTCGCCTTTGATTTATCAGGGAGTATAATTCTCCCCCGATGCCCATACTTGGATTCTCATACCATTGAATTTTTCAGCCGAAGCCCCGAGCAAACGCGCCGTATCGGAATGCGTCTCGGCGGCGAGATCAAAGCAGGTGACGTGATCTGTTTGCAGGGCGACCTCGGCGCCGGCAAAACGACTTTTGTGCAGGGACTTGCGCAAGGGTGGGGTTCCCAGGATTCTGTTTCAAGCCCAACTTTTGTGATCGTCAATTTATACCGCCGCGCGAATGGTGGTCAACTTTTTCACCTGGATGCGTATCGCCTTGAGTCTGTGCCAGAGGCCGAAGAGCTTGATCTTGATTCCATGCTTGCCGAAGGCGCACTTGTCATTGAATGGCCTGAGCGGTTGGACGGGTTGATACCCAAGGAACGGCTGTGGATCAACCTCGATCACATTGAAGAAGAACATCGCCAGATGCGGTTTAACGCGCACGGCAAACGATATGATGAGTTGCTGGAAGGCATTCGTCAATCCATGTTTGGAGGGTCGTAATGTTACTTGCCATTGATACATCCACGGCGCAAGTGGGATTGGCTTTATATGATGGGATGCAAATCCTAAGCGAGATGACCTGGACAACACGCCAGCATCACACCACTGAATTAGCCCCGGCTCTTTCGGGACTTTTGAATCGGTGCGGCGTTCCCATGGACATGGTCGGCGCTTTGGGTGTGGCAGTCGGCCCAGGCTCTTTTACAAGCCTGCGGGTTGGCTTATCTTTGGTAAAGGGCATTGCGCTTGCGCGTCATATCCCTGTGATCGGAATTTCAACCATGGATATTATCGCGGCGGCACAGCCCGCAGGGAAACATCCGCTGGCAGTGGTGATCCAGGCCGGGCGCAAGCGGGTCGCTGTCGGCTGGTACCAATGCCTGAAGAATGAGTGGCAAGCCCAGGGCGGAGTCAAAGGCACGACCATTGATGAATTGGCAGATGAGATCGAAAGTCCGACCTATGTGGCAGGCGAGTTATCATCCGATGACCGCAGTCGGCTGGCGCGGAAACGGGTCAACATCCTGTTGGCATCGCCTGTGCATTGTGTTCGCCGTCCATCCATCCTCGCGGATCTGGCGTGGGCGCGCTGGCAAAAAAATGACGTGGATGATGCCGCCACACTTGCGCCTGTTTATCTGCACGTTGAGGGAACGCCGATTTTATGAGCGTCATCCTGCGCAAAATGACATTGGATGATGTGGAACAGGTGGCTGCGATCGATAAGATGTCTTTCAGTTTGCCGTGGCCCACAAGTTCATTTCATTATGAGTTGACCGATAACCCGGCCTCGCGCTGTTGGGTGGCTGAGTTGGACGGTCGTATTGCAGCCATGTTGGTTGCATGGTTTATCGTGGATGAAATTCATATTGCGACAATTGCGACCCATCCCGATTTTCGCAAGCAGGGCATTGGCGAGAAGTTACTCTCGTTTGCATTGCAGTCTGCCAAAGACGAAGGCGCGGTCAGTTCATTTTTAGAAGTCCGAGAAAGTAATGACGCCGCAATACTGATGTATCGCAAATTCGGTTATGTGGAAAACGGACGCCGCGAGGGGTATTACAAGGATAATGGCGAAGATGCGATCCTAATGACCCTGGACTCGCTGAATTACTGAATCTCACCGGAGAACTGAAATGACCGCCGAAGAAACCATCTCCCAAATTGCCAATGAAGTTTCTGCCTGCACCAAATGTGGGCTGCATGAATCGCGCAAGAAATCAGTGCCGGGTGACGGCCCTGCAAATGCGGAGATCATGTTCATTGGCGAAGGTCCAGGCTTTCACGAGAACGAGCAGGGACATCCGTTCGTGGGGGCTTCGGGAAAGTTTTTGGACCAGCTTTTGGCGCAGGCAGGTGTGACCCGCGCCGATGTGTTCATTGCCAATGTGGTCAAGTGCCGTCCGCCGGGTAACCGCGATCCGCTGCCTGATGAACTGGCTGTTTGTGACTTATATTTGGAAGCGCAGATTCAGGCAATAAATCCGAGCATCATTGTGACGCTTGGGCGTTTTTCGATGAATAAGTTTTTCCCGGGCGCGAAGATCAGCGCGGTGCATGGACAAATGCAAAAGATCGGCGAGCGTTTCGTAATTCCGATGTTTCACCCCGCGGCGGCGCTACATCAGGCGGCATTGAAACCGTCCATTTTGGGTGATTTTGCCAAATTGCCAGATCAGTTGAATGAAGCACGGGCTGCATTGGGGAAACCTGTCGTTTCCGTGAGACAGATAGCGGCAGAAACTCATGACGATAGTCCGAAACAACTAAATTTATTTTAATTAAGAAGCCAGCTTTACTGGCGAAAGGAAAAAATGTCTGCAAAAGAAATTCTGATCGGGAAGTTGAAAAATAAAACTGCAAAAATGGCAATTCTTGGCTTGGGGTATGTGGGGCTGCCCCTTGCTGTTGTATTTGGCGAAGCAGGCTTTCAAGTGACAGGCGTGGATCCTGACCACCGCAAGATAGATGCCTTGGTGGAAGGGAAGTCCTATATCCCTGATGTGAAGACGGAATCGGTTGCAAAATTGGTGAAGAGCGGGCATTTTACAGCCACAACGGATTTTTCTGTTTTGAAAGAAATGGATGCGGTCAGCATTTGTGTGCCGACTCCACTACGCCAGACAGGCGACCCGGATATGTCATTTATTATTTCGGCCACTGAAGAGCTGGCGAAATATATGCACAAGGGTATGGTGGTTGTCTTGGAATCCACCACCTATCCTGGTACCACGCGCGAATTACTTTTGCCAAAATTAGGTACGGAACATGATCTCAATGTTGGTGAGGACTGGTTCCTTGCCTTCTCGCCTGAGCGTGTAGACCCAGGCCGTGAAGATTTTACAACGATCAACACACCCAAGGTTATGGGTGGCATCACTGAGAACTGCGGTGAAGTGGCGACAGCCTGGTACGAAGGTGCGATCAAGACTGTGCATCGTGTCTCAACTGCCGAAGCGGCGGAAATGTCCAAGTTGCTTGAGAATACCTTCCGCATGATCAATATTGGCATGGTCAATGAGCTGGCAATCATGTGCGAACGCCTCGGTGTGGATGTGTGGGAGGTGATCGACGCTGCTGCCAGTAAACCATTTGGTTTCATGAAATTCACCCCCGGACCTGGCTTGGGCGGACACTGTATCCCAATCGACCCGCTATATCTCTCCTGGAAGATGAAGTCCTTCCACTATAATGCGCGTTTTATTGAGCTTGCATCTGAGATCAATACCAATATGCCTAGATATGTTCTCAGTCGCGTGTTGGAAGCAATGAATGACCGCGGCATGCACCTTAAAGGCTCGAAAGTACTTGTGCTCGGTGTGGCTTACAAACCAAATATTGATGATGTGCGGGAATCTCCCGCATTGGATGTGATCGGTCTTTTGAAACAAAAGGGTGCGTTTGTGGAATATCACGATCCATATATTCCGCATATTCATCATGAGTATGACGGCTGGCACATGGACAGCGTGAAGGATATGATGAAGTCGGTGAGGGAAGCGGATGCGGTGATCATCATTACCAATCATAAGGAATATGATTACACTGCGATCATTGAATCGGCAAAATTTGTTTTTGATTCCCGTAATGCCACAGGCAAGATGGGAAAAACAGCGAAAAGGTTGAAAGATTATAAATGTCATTGCGAGGAGGGTCTCTTCCCGACGAAGCAATCTCAGGTGTCAGGGATATCTTCGGCTGAAGCACCTGACCTCGACACTGGAGGTGAGGTTATATGTCACATTATTTGGTAACAGGCGCGGCTGGTTTTATCGGCGCACGGACTTCGACCATGCTCCTCGAGCAGGGACATACTGTCGTCGGCATTGATAATATCAACGACGCGTATGACCCGCATATAAAACAATATCGTTTGAAGAAGCTTCAGGCTTTGAATGGGTTTGAGTTTGTCCGTGACGATATTTCAGACCGCGGCATCCTTACTCGTCAATCGGCAATCACA
>CAWHXC010000023.1:0-19490 GCA_963833175.1 uncultured Chloroflexia bacterium | reverse complement strand
CACCAGGCGCATTTATTGGACTTATTTTCGGTGGCAGCGCTGCCATTGCAATCTCCTTTGTCATGCTGCGGGGTGGAATTTTCGGAAAAGCAACTGCCTGGGTCGGGATTATTGGTTTTACATTTTTATCCTTATTCACGATCTGTGCCACTTTTGTCCCCGCCCTCTATACCATTGCCTTCTATTTTTTCGGATCCATCGGCGGAATTCTCGCCCTAACCTGGTTTGCGCTGGTCGCTCGAAGACTTTTTCAACTGGGGAGGAACGAGAATGTCTAAAGTCGTTCTCATTACAGGTTGCTCCACAGGTATTGGGCGCCACCTCGTTCAAAGATTGACTGAATCTCGTTTATTCATTTGCGAGATTTCGTCTGGGGTCTTGTGCTCAGGCAGATGTTCAAGATCAAATCAATGGAGACACAGCCATGAACAATAATAAAATCCTGGTTACCTATGCCAGCCGGGCTGGTTCCACTGCGGAGATTGCAGAAGCCATTGGCAAAACCCTGACCCAGGGCGGCGCGCAGGTGGATGTGCTTCCCATGCAGGATGTAAAAGACCTGTCCTTGTATCGGGCGGTAGTGGCAGGCAGCGCCATCCGCAAATCGAAATGGCTGCCGGAAGCCATGCAATTTGTTCAAACTCATCGATCAGAATTGGCGCAGAAGCCTTTTGCCACATTCACCGTGTGTATCACGCTGGCGATGTCAAACACTGACCAGTATCGTCAGGCGGTGAAACAGTGGATACAACCCGTGCGCACGCAAGTGAGCCCGGTCAGCGAAGGTCTCTTTGCCGGAAGGTTGGATTTTAGTAAACTGCCGTTGACTTTTGATACCCTGCTTCTGCGTGCGGTCGTCGCCCTTGGAATTTTCCCAAAGGGTGACCGCCGCGATTGGAAGTCCATTAGTGCTTGGGCGGATGGCCTTCATCCCTTATTGCTCCGATAAATCAATTTAGCCGACATGGATGCGCCTCGTGTTTATGAAATTTGTGTGGAGGGTCATCTGGCAGATCGCTGGTCCGAATGGTTTGAAGGGCTTGTGATCTTCAATAACCCCAATGGCAATGCGACACTGACCGGACTCTTAACCGATCAGGCGGCTCTATTTGGTCTGCTTACCAAAATCCATGATCTGAATTTGATTTTGATTTCGGTATATAGGATACCCGTTGCGAATGAGCATTAAATAAGTTCCTTAGAGCGTCAAGATGGATGGATTAAGCTGAATGCTATGGATACTTGTTTTAAATGTCCGTCCATCTCAAGTCCCCACCCGCAGGTAATAGAGGCGTGATTTCAGGGTATTCCTGCCGCCTACGTGCTTTGACAGTTCCTCCATATAATCCCAACCGTTCAACCTTCCCACAATCTGTTCCTCTTTTTCTAGAAACCTGGCCAACGCCGGGCTTCTCCCGTTGTATCCATCCCACATCTCAAACAATTGAAAGGTAACCATATTCACAAATTCAAAACCAAAAGTCCCATAATTCTCAATCCAATTCAAAAAGAAACAGGCATGCTGGCGCTAGGAAGGCAGAGGATATTGTCTGGCAGAAGGTATGCGATGCAATTGATAAGCCTGAATATCTGCTTGGTCAGGCGCGACAGATTGTTGATCAAATCAGGGAAAGCCAAGGCACACTGGAGCAGGACCGAATACGAATTGAAAACGAACTGGAGGCCTTGATGACGGAGCGTCAGTGGGTTATTACACAGGCGCGTAAGGGCGTTTTTACCTCTTCTGATATGGAGTATCAGCTTAGCCAACTTACCTTTCAAGAGGTGACGCTTAAACAGGAGTTGGCTACCCTCGGAGAGACCATAAATATTAATGCATTGAATAATTGGGAAGAGAATGTAGCTGAACTCTTAGCCGACTTGAGGGCTGGTGTTGAGGAGTTAAAAATTGTTGCTCCCCAGACACCTGAGGAGCAACATGAGATTTTTGTGCTAAAGAAACGGGTTATTGATACTTTGGTCGAACGTGTTGAGATCGATATAGATCGAAACCTTTTTGTACAAATCCGACTGAATCTTCTTGATATTTTACGAAAAGATGCTGAAAGCAGAGGTTCTACTTCTGGGGTACAAAATTTTGAGGGCGAAACTTATACCCGTATACGATCAGTCCTCGCTCATCGCCGTCGTTGCGCATCTTGCGGGTGACCATTTCCACGGGCATGCCGATTGAAATCGGCTGTTCGCCCAGATCGGTCAACTGTGCGGTGAGCATGGGGCCTTCTTCCAGCTTCACAATTGCCACAGTGTAGGGAGCATTTGCGTCAAAGCCAGCGGGAGCTTCGTAAACGGTGGTGTAGGAATAAACCTCACCTTTGCCGCTGAACGCAAATTGTTCTTTTGCTTCGTCGCCGCAATTGGGGCATACATCGCGGGGGGGGAAAATCTTGTGATCACAATGCGGGCAAACTTCGCCCACCAGACCGTATCGTTGTTTCTTGAGTTGCCAATGTCTTGGAATTTCCATTTTTTATATTTCCTTTCTATGAGCTTAATTCTATCCCGTGCGACTCTCAAAGACTATCAGGATTAAAAATCCAATGTTTGCAGGATATGACTGACTGCCGTGGAGGCTGGCCCGCCGAGCGACTGGAGTAGTCCGTACTTTGCGCCAGCGACTTGATTTGCTCCTGCCTGTCCCCGAAGCTGGGTAACTGCTTCGACGGCTTGGTACACGCCTGAAGCGCCGCCTGCGAATCCGCGCGCTTTCATGCCGCCCATGGTGGCGCATGGAATTTTTCCTTTCAAGCCGATCTCGCCATCCGCGGCAAGTTTCCAGCCTTTGCCTTTGACCGCAAATCCAATGGCTTCGAGCTGCAATGCCGCATAAATGCTGAATACATCGTGATATTCGAAGAAGTTGATCTGGTCCAGGGTAATGCCTGCCTGCGCCAGGGCTTTGCTTGCGGAGATTTGCGCTGTGTCAAAATACAGCATGTCTTTGCGGTCATGCAATGCCAATGTGTCGGAGGATGCCGCCGAGCCAGCGATCTTCACGAGTGGACTCTGCCCATTGGACGGGACCAACTCACGGCGGGTCAGAACGAGCGCGGCAGCGCCATCCAAAAGGGGAGCCATGTCAAATACTTTGAGCGGGTCGCTGACCATTTCCGATTTGGCATACGTTTCAGCTTTAATGGCTTTGCGGAATGCCGCGTTTTTGTTTGCAACCCCGTTGGCATGGGCAGTAAGCGCGAAGCCAGCCAACCCATTTTCAGGGACATTATTTTCGTGCATGTAACGCTTCATCAACATCGCGGCTTGCGCGGTGGGGGTCATGCCTTGTATGGATTCAAAGTCCGCGTCACTCTCGGTGGCGATGGCTTCTTCTACTTCGGGACCAATTTTGTCGGTGAATTTTTCAACGCCAACGACCAACGCCACATCCACCATGCCGCTGGCAACTGCGAGATAGCCCTGCCGCAGCGCAGCTCCGCCCGATGCGCCCGATGCCTCAGTGGTGATGGCTTCGATGCCAGTCAGCCCCGCGCAATCTGCGATGAGCGCGCCAAGGTGCGCCTGGTTGGAGAGATTCGGCGCGAGCATGTTGCCAACGATGAGCGCCTGCGGATTAAGTCCGCCGCTGTCTTTGAGCGCGGCTTGAATGGCTTTTACGGCGAGATCACGCAAACTGGTCTCCCAATGTTCGCCGACGGGTGTTTGTCCGATACCTGCGATTACTATGTCTGTCATGTGTTACCTCTAGTTTGTCATCATCAATTGCTGACGGAATTTTTTTATTTGTTGAAAATTATCCGTACAGATTTGAGGAATACCCAAATCTGCAACCGCTTTTAGGGTTTGCTCGTTGTTGACATCCCAGGTGTGGATTTCAAGATTATTTTTTCTGATCTCGTCAACAACTTGACTGGTTAGTTGCGTCGGATGCAAATGCACTGCGCGGGCGCCTGCCAGTTTTGCGCGCTGGATTGACGCATAAGTAACTACATCCAATTTCATCCAGGATTCAGAACGCGGGAAAATAAAATCTATTGCGATGTTCGGACATTCCAGGTGAAAGTCGCGCAGAAGTGAAGGCTCGTACGATGTGACTTCGATGGTCTCCCAGAGCCTTTTGTAATCTGAAAGCGTGTCTGCAACAATGATCGCAGATTTGGGTTCGGGTCCTTTGATCTCGATTTCCAAGCCGATCCTTCCGCCGATAATTTCCAAAACTTCCATCAAAGTTGGGATCTGATATTTGTCTGTTCCGTTTTTCCCGTTGATGGGCACATTGCGTAGTTGTTCGCATGTGTAATCGAAGATCGTTCCCGATGCGGATGCGATCACATCGAGATAAAAATAGTGATAAACCATTGGAATGTGATCAGATGAAAGACGTACATCCAGTTCGATAGAGTTTGCTCCGAGTTCGATCGCACGCTCAAAAGCAGGGATGGTATTTTCTGGGTGGATGTCAGGAACGCCGCGATGGGCAACAATTTCAAATGGTTTCATTGCTTCCTTGTGGTGTTGGTGGTTGAGTAGGGCGAAGCCCGTACCGAGACCACGATATTAGCTTTTAATTGCTGGTTTCGATATGCCCCGCGAAAACCATGCGGGGCTACTCGACCAGCGGAGAGAGATGTTTAGAAAATGTTTTTTATAAACTTCAACTTCTCAGCCGTCTGATAACTTCCGCCGCCTTCGTGACCGTTGTATGGATAGACTTTTATATCCTTTTCGCCAGCCCAATGATTGTACGCGGCGTAGACTGTCGAAGGCGGGCAGACTTGATCCATTAAGCCAGTCGAGAATAATGCTTTTGCTTTTGATCGTGCGGCAAAATTAATTCCGTCAAAGTAGGAAAGCGTGTTGAAAACTGTGTCCACTTTATCGCGGTGGATATGACAGTAATCTGCGATCTCTTTGTATGGATAGGTATCCACGATCTCGGTTGCGCGGCGATAGTGACAGAGGAACGGCACGTCGGGCATGGCGGCTACCACGTCAGGGACGAGTCCAGCCGCGGCGATGGTGATGCCTCCGCCTTGCGAGCCGCCAGTCACAGCGATGCGTGACGCGTCCACTTCGGGGTGACTGCGTGCCGCGTCAATTGCGCGGACTGCGTCTGTGAAAACGCGGCGATAGTAATAATGTTTGGGGTCAAGAATACCTTTCGTCATGCTGCCTGGGATTTGCGCGTTGCCGCCCTCGGCGTACAGGTCAGGCGTATCACCCGATGACCAACTGCTTCCTTGTCCGCGTGTGTCCATTACGAAATGAGCATAGCCTGCGCTTGCCCAGAGCAGCCAGTCGAAGGCGAAACTGCGTCCGCCGCCGTAGCCGATGAATTCGACGACACAGGGTAGGGGCTCGTCGCGACGAGCCCTTACGGGCAGGATCAGCCAGCCTTTGATGGGTTGTCCGCCAAAGCCTGAGTAGGTGACGTCGAATGTTTCCTGTGCGGCGAGACCATAATCCACGCGCTCGAATTTTGCATTGATCGGAAACGCTCGTGCTTCATCCAATGTGGATTTCCAGAACGAGTCAAAGTCCGCGGGTTCTTCGCGCGGGGGGAGGTAGGTTTTGAGTTCGTTGAGAGGTGAGGTCGAAGAATGCCATGATTTCACCAAGGTTGTTGATTTATGGATTAGGCGATATTAGATAATTCGAGATTCGAATCTCGAATTATCTAATATCGGTTTTATTTCATCGTAATTTTTCCGCGATACCTTGCGTAGGTCGCGTAATCTATCTCAGTGCGGCGGGCGATGTATTCCTGTGTCTTCGTGGCGAGACCCTGGCGGGCGGTGATCTTGTCGGTGACGAGAATGTCAAAGGCGTCTGACCCTGCTCCAGAGCCGAAGGAGACGCACAGGATTCTGTCCCCAGGCTGGGCGATGTCGAGAGTCGCAGTCAAGCCGATCACAGCCGCGCCCGCGTAGGTGTTGCCGATCACATTTACCAGCAGTCCAGGCGTGATCTGCTCCAGCGAAAATCCAAGCTGACTCGCGACCTTTTGCGGGAATTTCACATTCGGCTGATGGAAGACCGCCCACTTGTAATCCTTGGCGGTTGTGCCGCTGGCTTCCATGAGATGTGTGGCGGCTTCGGTGATGTGCTTGAAGTAGGCGGGTTCGCCCGTGAAGCGCATGCCGTGTTCGGGATATTTTTGATATTCGCGCCGCCAGAAATCGGGCGTGTCGGTGACGTAGGAGTACGCCGAGTTGATGACCGCCAGCGACTCTTCGGCGGGACCGAGGATGTATGCGCCGCCGCCTGCCGCTGCTGTGTACTCGAGCGCGTCGCCTGGCTTGCCTTGCGCCGTGTCCATGCCGATCGCGAGGGCGTAACGTCCCATGCCTGAGCCGACCATGCCCATTGCGGCGACAATGGCTTCGGTTCCCGCTTTGCAGGCGAATTCAAAATCCGCGCCCTGCGTGTTGGGGACTGCGCCGATGGCTTCCGCAACGATGGTGGAGGTGGGCTTGACCGCATACGGATGCGACTCAGAGCCGACCCAGACCGCGCGAATTTCCGTCGGGTCAATTTGGGCTCGCAGCATGGCATTCCGCGCCGCTTCGATGGACATGGTGATCACGTCTTCATCGAGACCAGGCACGGCTTTCTCTTTGATGGGAAGTCCGCTGGTCTTGCCTGTCCAGACGCGGGCGATTTCCTTGGCGGCGATACGATAGCGCGGCACATACGCGCCATAGCCGACAATGCCAACTGGCTTGACGGGTTTGAGGAGGGTGGGGGAGGAGGGTTGAGGAGTTGTCATAAATTATTCCTTATTATTTCCTAAAAACTATTTTCTTTTTTGTCCAAGCGTAATGCAAATTTGATTAATGATTGTTACCGTAAATACCAAAATGTTGATCTCAAGCCTGCTTGCCTAAAAACTTCTGCAACTTGTTCGGTGCTTCGTCCATGAAAATCCACGGACAGGCGATTGTGATACCAGAGTTTGGAAAGCTCCCAAACTTGATCGATTGTCAGAATTTCTCCGCGTTCAAGATTATTTCGTTTGCACCATTTTTCGATCCATTCTTCCGACTGGAAGAGAAGCATTGTCATTCAAGTGAATACCAGGTCATCATACCAGCGGGCGAATGGCAAAGGGAAATGGACAAGTCCAACCTTCGCCGTGCCGCCTTGGCTAAACCTTTCCATCCCGAATTTCCAGTTGAACTGCCTCATTGCTTTCCGTGCAGACGGCTTCAATGCTCGCGTCACAGTGCAAAGCGGCGGGGATGCCGAGCATGTCCCAGGCGCAGTTGGCAAAATAGGTTTTCCCATTCGCATGGACTTTGAAATCCGTCGGAATCCCAGAGAACGGGTTTGCCATGCGGATTTCAGGGTTTCTGGCTCCAGAAAGAATGCGTGGCGATTGTGTAATTCCTTATAAATTTCGCCAGCTTCTTCAGTGTTAATGTTAAAGTGCTGTGCAGTTTCATCTACGCTGGGCGCGTGAGTTGTGTCTGCGAAATGGCTGTAAACGAAGGCGCGTACTTGCCAAAGGGGATTTACCATTTTCGCGGCGTGCTTCCTTTTTCAATTTCTTCCTTTGCTCTGGCAAGTGTTTTCGTCCACATATCGAGAGTTTCCTGCCCAATACGTGCGGCTTCTCTTTTAACTTCATCCAAGTTAACTTCATAGTCACTATATCCACTCAAGCAGAAAGAGAAAAATCGCCAAAATATCTTTGGGGTGTTTATCAGACCTGCCTTCATTCCATGCCTCTAATTTCCCGATGATGATGTCCGTTGGTTGAGCGACCCAGGCTTCAAATTGATTGCCAAATGGATCTACGAATTCGCGTTGAATACGACGTTCAAAAGCAAACTCATAATCAGGTTCACGCTTTAGCGGCACAAGGTCGGCTTTGATACCTTCATTTGTGTCTATGATGTTGAACATGATTCCCATTTGCACCGAACTCCTCATCATTTCAGGATCGGCATAATAACGAGGCAGCGGAAATCTTTGTGACAACGCTTCAAAATCCTGCCCGCGCAAATCCACAAGAATATCAATGTCAAAAGTTACGCGGGTGATTCCGAATGGATAACCGCCGAACGCGCCAACGATCATATACGGCGCACCAATTTCATCCAGCGCTTTTACAATTTGGACATAAAATGAAATTGCGGTCATTTGGATTCCATCCTCACTGGAGTAAGATAAGCCAGTACCTTCATATTGATTTCAGGCATGGATAATTCAGGATAGCGTTTACGAAATGTACCACGTAATGCCGCCATGGAAAATTCCTGTGCGTTCAAGCCAGGAATGAGTTGTTTTGCAGGCGGCAACTTTGCTAATAAATCCACTTGCACCCAATCAATGGGATCGAATCCATCCACGATGGCGGAGATTTCTTCTGGGGTGAGCAGTTTTTTATCGTTCATTTTTTTACCTATCTACTTGTTTATCTGTGTATCTGCCAACATTTCCTTCAAAATCTCTTCGGCTCTAGTAACGCGAATTGCCTTTTCCGCCACCATTTGCGCGGCGACCTTCTCGATCATATCGCCAGAGGCTCCAGCGGCGAGGGCAACCTGTCTTGCGTGTAGCGACATATGTCCGCGCTGAATGCCCTCGGTGGCGAGAGCGCGTAATGCCGCCATGTTTTGAGCCAGTCCCACGGAGACGATGATCTCAGCCAGCTCGGATGCGGTCTTTACGCCCATCAACTTAACTGCGGCTTGGGCACCAGGGTGAACCTTGGTTGCGCCGCCGACGATTCCCACCGCCATTGGCATTTCCAGCGTCCCGACCAGGTTGCCGTCCTTGTCCTTGCCCCAGGTGGAGAGGGATGTGTACCTGCCCGAGCGTGCCGCGTAGGCGTGTGCTCCTGCTTCGATGGCGCGCCAGTCGTTGCCAGTGGCGATGACCACCGAGTCCACGCCGTTCATGATGCCTTTGTTGTGTGTCGCGGCGCGATATGGATCGGTCGCGGCGAAAGCCCAGGCGGCGATGATGCCATCGCGCACGGTCTCGCCTTTGAAGGATTCAAACCCGACAGTCAACTCACTGACTGGGATGGTGCAGCGCGAGCGCGCAATTCTGCGGTCGGCTAAATTGGACAAAATTCGCAGGTGGACTTTTCCACCTGTGATGGCTTCGATCTGCGGCGCGAGTCTTTCACAGGCTGTGTTGATCGCATTCGCGCCCATCGCGTCACGCACATCATAAATGAGATGGATGACGATGAACGGCCCGATGGGTGAGTCTTCGATCATGCGCACTTCGAGGTCGCGCGCGCCGCCGCCAAAACTTTTCAGGACCGAGTCAATTGAATCCGCTTCGGCAAGCAGCTCGGCTTTGTGCTCATAGATTTTCAAGCGCGCTTCGTTCATATTGACGATGTTGATCAACTGCATTTGCCCGATCATCAAAGGCTCGGTGGTGGTGGCTGTAAATCCGCCGCCTGCGCGGGCAAGTTTCGCCATGAAAGATGCGCCCGCTACAACCGAAGGTTCTTCTATTACAAAGGGAATTAGCACATCGCGTCCATTGACCATGAAATTCAAGCCAATGCCCATAGGCAGCGAATACATGCCGATCACATTCTCGATCATGTGCTCGGCTGATTCAGCGGAGAGTCCGCCTGTAGTAAACGGGATCAGGTCTTCGGGAGTCTGATTCGCGGCTTCCGCAAGTTTGGCGCGGCGCTCTTCGAGAGTCAGATTGTAAAATCCAGAGATGCGGGAGTTTGTCATTTTTATTGTGTCCCAAGTATAGGTTTGGCTTTCTGCCAATTTCTATCAAAAATCAACGAATTGATTATAATGGCTGAGAGGTGTCTTTGTATGCTTTTAACTCGTGAACAGTTACAGGAAAGATTATTTGCGCTTCACCGTGCAAGTTTGGAATTGGTGAAAGATGTTTCGCTTGAGACCTTACTCGAGCGAATTGCAACCACGGCCTGTGAGCAGGCAGGGGCGCGTTATGCCGCATTAGGGGTTCTGGATGATGAAGGCAAACTCAAGCAGTTCATTTCTGTCGGCATGTCGGACAATGAAATAAAAAAAATGGCGCACCCTCCTGTTGGGCTTGGCTTATTGGGTGAGTTGATGAACACGGAGTTGCCCCTTCGTGTGCCAATGATCCAGGATCACCCAAAATCGGTTGGCTTCCCTGAGCACCACCCGCATATGGCGTCATTTTTAGGTGTGCCGATCCGCGCGGGGAATAAACAGTTGGGGCAGATCTATCTTACCGAAAAAATTGATGCGCCTGAATTCACCTCAGACGATGAAATGATCATTCAGATGCTGGCAACTTATGCTGCCACAGCCATCACGAACGCGCGTTTATACGAGCAGATGAGACAACGCGACCTGACATTGACCCGCCGCAACGTGGATATGGGACTGCTCAACGGCATCGCATCTGCCTTAACCTCCAGCTTGGAACTCGACGAGATTCTTAACAAGACCCTTGGGCTTGTGATGAACTACATGAAGGTCGAGGCGGGGGATATTTTCTTGTTGGAAGATGATAAATCCACGCTGCGCATGGTCTTGCATCGCGGGCAAGCTGCCGAAGCATTCTGGACACGGAATATTTTCCAGGTCGGCGAAGGCTATCCTGGGCTTGTGGCGAAAAGTCGCAAATCAATGGTCGGTATGCATCTGGCAAACGACTCGAATTTTCTGCGTGACGCAGTCGTCCAGGCTGGTTTTCAGCAGATTGCGTGTATTCCTTTGCTTTCAGGTGATAACCTGATGGGCGTAATGAGCGTTGCCACGCGTGTCACCGATCCATTTGATGAAAGAAGTGTGCAATTGCTCACAGCAGTAGGCACATGGGCGGGTCTGGCAATTGAAAATGCGCGCTTGCATTCCGATGCCCGCCGACTTGCGGTGCTGGAAGAACGTGATCGCATTGGCATGGACTTGCACGACGGTATCATTCAGTCCATTTATGGCGTAGGCTTGGGTCTCGAAGGGGCACAGCTCACATTGGAAGAGGACCCTCAAGCTGCAAAAGAGCGTATTCTCCACGCTATTGACGGATTAAACCAGGCGATCCGTGATATCCGCGCCTATATCCTTGACCTACGACCACGTCAACTTGGGAATGAAGGCCTATTAGCTGGCATAAAACGTCTCATCTCTGAATATCGCGCCAATACTTTCTCTGAAGTGAACTTTACCGGTTCAGACGACCTGAAAGACCTTCCGCAAGCACAGTCATTGGCGTTGTTTCATATCTGTCAGGAAGCATTAGCCAATGTTGCCAAGCATGCAAAGGCAAAAAATGTGCAAGTGGCAGTGTGGACGACCCCAGAGCGTGCCTTGTTGGAGATCTCAGACGATGGCAATGGCTTTGACATTGAACAGGTAAAGACCTCCATCGGGCATGGACTCGCCAATATGCAAACACGCGCACACGCAGTCGGTGGTGAAGTGGATATTTCATCAACTATTAAAGACGGAACGACCATACTTGTTTGGGTTCCCCGCGCAATAAAACACTAAACCATCCGAATCAACGAATCATTGCCAAACGAGTCACAGGAACTCGAGTCTCGTTTGATATGAAGCAAAAAAGTTTTCCCTCACGATTTTTTAAGGTAAATATGTACCGCTTGCCCATAAAAGGTCATTGATACCCATATATGGGGGGTAGAGGAGTTGAAGCTGGTGTGTTTGGCTGAAACGCCTGTTCTATTCAAAGGCATGATTGGGATTGAGCGCGGATTGTTTTTTTAAGATAAGCAAACCTTAACAAAACAAATCTTTTTAACTTAACGTAGGTCTAACGACTTGTTATCTATAGCAAGTATCTGCTAGAATGATTGCACGCTGATATAAAGGATGTATGCCCGTTGCATCCAAATCCCTGTAGAAATCTTTAAAACAGAACATATCATCAACTTACTAAGCCGCGAATAAGGCGGGCTAGTTTTTTGTACTCTAAATCTCTCACTGAGGAAAGTTTATGAACGCAGAGCAGGCTTGGCAATCTGTACTCGCACAACTTCAAATGGAAATGCCCCGCGCATCCTACGACACCTGGGTGCGTGATACCCGTCCCACGGCGTATGAGAACGGGATTATTACTGTTGGAGTACGCAATGCGTATGCGCGTGATTGGCTGGAGAGCCGCCTTGCGACCACGGTTAGCCGTTTGTTGATTGGGATACTGAATTCAAACGTGGCAGTCGAATTTGTTGTTTCTCAGGCGAATGAGACCAACTCGCATACCGACCCTGACGCGGAGCGGGTGGCGTCTTCCATCGAGATTACCACGCCTGAGCCAAAACCAAGACATGTTACGCTAAATCCGCGTTATACATTCGACACATACGTTGTCGGCTCAGGGAATCGCCTTGCTCATGCGGCTTGTCAGGCTGTGGCGGAAAAACCCGCCCGTGCCTACAATCCGCTTTTCCTGTATGGTGGCGTGGGATTAGGCAAAACTCACTTATTACATGCCATCGGCAATGCCTGTCATGCCGATGGCTTGAATGTTTTATATGTTTCCTCTGAAGAATTCACGAATGACATGATCAATGCCATTCGTACGCACACCACACAAGCCTTTCGCGAAAAATATCGCTCTGCCGATGTCCTGCTGGTGGATGATATTCAATTTATTGCAGGCAAGGAGTCCACGCAGGAGGAATTCTTCCACACCTTTAATACCTTGCATGGTCAGGATAAGCAGATCATCGTTTCGTCAGACCGTCCGCCCAAGTCATTGGTCACATTGGAAGAGCGCCTGCGCTCCCGCTTCGAGTGGGGCTTAAGCGCTGATATCCAAGCCCCTGATTTTGAAACCCGCCTCGCGATCCTGCGTTCCAAAGCCGAACGCACTGGTCGGAATATTTCAGATGAAATTTTGGAAAGTGTGGCCAAGCAGATCCAGTCCAATATCCGCGAACTGGAAGGCGCATTAAATCGTATTATTGCCTTTGCAGATTTGAGCGGCTCCGCACTAACACCGAGCCTGGTTGAAGTAGCTTTGGCAGATTTGCTGCCTCGGAAACGCAATGTCCAGCCGAATAAAGTAATTGAGGCTGTTGCTGAAGCTTATGAAGGAATTAATGTGGATGATCTGCTCGGACAGAACCGAACTGCAAAAATCGCTATTCCCCGTCAGTTGGCGATGTATATTTTGAGCACGATCGATATTTCTTCGCCCCAAATTGGTGAGCTGCTTGGAGGGCGTGATCACTCCACAGTGTTGTATGGAATAAAGAAAGTTGCGGGTGACGAGAAGCTTAGAAGACGGGCAGAGAATATTTTGAACAATTTATTAAATCAAGCAGTAGCGGCATAAAAATTAGAAGGAATTTTCTCGAACGTAAAACAAATCAGCTCTATTGTGGGGCTGATTTGTTTTACGAAAACAGATGATTGATTTCATGTTTATCCGCCTAATTTTATGGATGAAATATTGAAATTTGCGTGTGATTTCCTGTGGTATAATCTTGCCGCCTTGAAAAAGGCACATCTTGCCCGGGACGGGCAATAAGCGTCCCTGAGCGGGTTCGAATCCCCGCTAAACTCATTCTGTTCCACGCCGATCTTTTAATTGCGCGTTGGAGAACAGCACAAGTTAAGGAGTAATAAATGGCAGTTATTTCTATGAAAGCCCTGCTTGAGAGCGGCGTCCATTTTGGGCATCGCACGAACAAGTGGGACCCCCGCATGAAACCGTACATCTTCACCGAGCGTAACGGTATTCATATTATTGACCTGCAACAGACTGTTAAGTTGTTAAATCAGGGCTACAACATTATTCGCGATACTGTTGCGAATGGCGGCAATGTTTTGTTCGTTGGTACCAAGCGCCAGGCGCAAGAGACTGTGGCTGAAGAAGCCGCCCGTTGTGGCATGCCCTATGTCACCGAACGCTGGATGGGTGGTATGCTCACGAACTGGGATACCATGTTTAAGCGCATTCAGGAATTGGAGCGCTTGGAAAAAGTGCGTGATTCGGAAGAAATTAACCGCCTGACCAAGAAGGAAGGCTTGTTGATCGAGCGCGAGATTACCCGCCTGTCAACTCGTTTGTCTGGCGCTCGTATCATGAAACGCCGCCCTGACCTGCTTTTCATCATTGACGTGGGCCGTGAAGATGCCGCAGTGCGCGAAGCGAATCTGCTCAAGATTCCCATTGTTGCCATGGTCGATACCAACTGCAATCCGCAAAATGTGGATTATGTTATTCCTTCGAACGATGATGCCATCCGCGCGATCAAGTTGTTGGTTGCCAAGGTTGCAGATGCAGTTCTCGAAGGCAAAGCCATGCGCAAGGAAGAGAATCCCGAGCAGCCTGAGGATGTCAAATCTGACGGCAAGCTCAAGCCTCGTGGACCTCGAAAATCTGTTGTTGACACCGAACTGGATGAGAGCAGCGAAGATATTTTGCTTGGTGAATCCACTTTAGCCAAATTGAATGTCAGCCGTATGGTGGATGATGTTCCTGCGGTAAGCGATACACCGGTTGAAGTAGCAGCAGAAGATGATTCTGCCGCCCCAACTGCTGAATAGTCAATAATAAGTATAAATAAGGATAGTGAAATGGAAATAACGACACAGATGATCAAGGAATTGCGAGCCGCGACCAGCGCTCCGATGCTGGATTGCCGCAAAGCCTTGCAGGAAGCAAACGGAGATTTTAATAAAGCTGTTGATTGGTTGCGCGAAAAAGGCATGGCTACCGCAGCCAAGCGTTCTGACCGCCAGGCCTCAAATGGCATTGTGGAAATGTATTCTCATGGTGGCGGGCGTGTAGGCGTGATGGTGGAAGTTAACTGTGAAACCGATTTCGTGGCTCGTGCTGAGCAGTTCCGCAATTTGGCTCATGAAATCGCTTTACAGATCGCCGCAAGCTCACCCAAATATATCAAAGCGGATGAAATTCCCGCCGCAGAACTTGAGCATGAAGCCGGTATCGCCCGCGCGCGTGCAGTTGAGGAAGGCAAGCCAGAGAACGTAATGGCGAAGATCGTGGAAGGCCGAGTTGAGAAGTATAAGGACGAGGTCTGTCTGATGCGCCAAACCTACATCCGTGACGAGTCCCTTACGGTTGAAAAGCTCATCCTGCAAAACGTTGCTGCCATTGGTGAAAGTGTAATCGTCCGCCGTTTCCAGCGATGGGAACTGGGTGAAGGCACGAAAGAAGAATAGGTTTTTAAAGCCAGCCTTCGGGTTGGCTTTTTTTATAATTTGTGCAAAGACAAACTAACCTGGAGGCATAAATGGCTGATCTAAAATACAAGCGTATTCTTCTCAAATTAAGTGGGGAAGCACTGAGCGGCAAATCAGGATTTGGCATTGATGTGGATGAAGCCGAATCCATCGCCAGTCGCATAAAGGAAGTTCGCGAGATGGGCGTGGATGTGGCTGTCGTGATCGGTGCGGGCAACCTCTGGCGTGGCAAACAGGGACTTGAGCGCGGCATGGATCGCTCTACGGCAGATTATATGGGTATGCTCGCTACGGTGATGAATGCCATGGCTTTGATGGATGCCTTGGAGCGCCAGGGTGTATTTACGCGGGTGATGTCTGCGATTGAAATGCGCGCCATCGCAGAGCCTTACATCCGTCGTCGAGCAGTGCGTCATCTTGAAAAAGGCCGTGTTGTGATCTTTGGTGCAGGGACGGGGAATCCCTTCTTTTCCACCGACACTGCAGCTGCTTTGCGTGCCACGGAAATTGACGCTCAAATTGTGATCAAAGCCACCAAAGTGGATGGTGTCTACGATGCGGATCCAAAGAAGAATCCTGACGCAAAAAAGTTTACCCAATTAAGCTATATTGAAGTCCTTAATCGCCGCCTTGAAGTAATGGACAGTACAGCCATTACCTTGTGTATGGAAAATGACCTTCCCATCCTTGTGCTTAATCTTTGGGATCCAAACGCCTTGCTTGATGCATTGCGTGGCAAAGCAGTGGGTACGTTGGTGAGCGCGTAATTCCTGGAAATACTCTGTAACGGTCTTTTATCTTCTTTCCTCTCTCTGCTCTTCTTAAAATAGAAAGAGGAAAGTTTTATTTAATATCTGAGAGGCTCTCAAGTTTTTGCATTTCCTCTCGTTTATTCGCGCTCCCATAGCAGAAATTCTTGTTTTAAGGTATCCTTGTAGAATAATCATTTTTTACAAAGTGCCGCACGCATATTTGACATGTGTAGCTAAACCAAAAGCATAACTATATACTTAATTTCCTTATAACAGGTTTGGAAACTTATACAACAAGCGGTAGGAGGAAGATAGTGAGTACTGATGAAATCAAGGATATATTGAAAGACGCTGAAACACGTATGCGTGGCGCGATCCAATCCCTTTCAGATGATCTTGCTGGCATTCGCACAGGACGGGCCAGCCCTGCTTTGGTGGAAAAACTCCCCGTAGACTATTACGGCACTCCAACACATCTTATGCAACTCGCCTCAATTAGCGTTCCCGAGCCGCGTTCATTGTTGATCAAGCCGTTTGACGCAGCTTCCATTAAGGATATTGAAAGAGCGATCCGTGCTTCAAATCTTGGCTTGAATCCAAATTCAGACGGAAAAGTTATTCATTTGAACCTGCCTCCCCTGGACGAGGAACGCCGCCGTGACCTGGTGAAGCAAATGCACCACCGCCTTGAGGAAGCCCGCATCGCTGTGCGAAATATTCGACGTGATTTGCACAATGATATACGCGATTACGAGAAAGAGAAATTGATCACGGAAGATGATCGCATAAGCGGCGAAGAAGAATTGCAAAAAATAACCGATAAATTCATTGAAGATATTGCCAAACACGGTTATGTAAAAGAAAAAGAGATTATGGAAGTGTAGTTTAGTTATTTTTAAGATGCGCAAGGCGTATCGAAAAGAGTTAATCATCTATGGCTGAGACCCCCTCTACTGTTCCTCTTGAAAAAATTCCCCAACATGTTGCCATTATTATGGATGGCAATGGACGTTGGGCGCTTCAACGCGGTTTGCCGCGTTTGGCTGGTCACAAGGCGGGGACAGAAAACCTGCGCCGCGTGATTCGTTCCACTGTTGAATTTGGCGTCAAGTATTTAACGATCTACGCCTTTTCCACTGAAAACTGGGGTCGTCCGCCTGAGGAAGTAAAAGGGCTGATGTATATTCTCGAAGATGTTATTGACCGCGAATTAAATGAACTACATAAGGAAGGCGTACAGTTACGCCATATTGGACGTCTTGAACGGCTTGCTCCTTCACTTCAGGAAAAAGTCCTGGAAGCAATTGATGTGACAAAAAATAATGACCGTCTGGTCGTGAATATAGCTTTCAACTATGGGGGACGAGATGAAATTGTTCAAGCTATTCAGCGCATGATGAAAGACGGCGTGCCGCCCGAAAAAGTGACCGATGAACTGGTCAGTCAATATCTTTATACTGTTGGTGTTCCTGATCCTGATCTCATTATCCGTACTTCTGGAGAATTGCGCGTAAGCAATTTCCTCATCTGGCAAGCCGCTTATTCTGAATGGTATATCACTCCGACCTTCTGGCCTGATTTTGATAAAGATGAATATCGCCGTGCTTTGGAGGCTTTTTCACATCGTGACAGGCGTTATGGAAAGGTGGCTTCGGGGGAACTTCAGGGATCCAATGCGTAAAAGGCTGATCTCTACTGTTGGGATTGTTGCGCTCATGTTGCCCGCCATATTGTTTGGCGGCATCTTTTATTATCTAGTAATAGGCGTATTTCTTATAGGCGCGGCAAGAGAATATGTGCAATTGTTCAATGCGATGAAGTTTGAGCCTCAAATGTACATTACAGTTGGCGGTGTATTTTTAATTACCTTCACGCGCATGTTTTTTCCGCAATACGCCCTGCCTGTTTTTGAGGCGGCAATCCTTGTGGCATTAACGTATCACGTTATTGATTACGAGCGCGGCAGAGACCTGGCCGCGCTCGATTTTGCTATTACTGTTACCGGACTCATTTATATCGGCTGGATCGGATCATATCTTTTCGATCTGCGGAATCTTCCGCAAGGCGCCTGGTGGTTCACGCTGGTAATGTGTTGTGTCTGGCTCGGGGATTCTGGCGCTTACTTAATTGGGGTGAGATATGGAAAACATAAAATGGCGCCGCGCCTTAGCCCAAAGAAAAGCTGGGAAGGATATGCGGCAAGCGTAATTCCCGGCATGTTAACAGGCGTAGTTCTTACATATGTCTTTACCACTTATGGCTTCCTTCCAGGCGAGATCGCCAACGCCTTTACTTCTTATGGAACTATTGCAGGCGAGATCACCATTTGGCAGGGCGCGTTGATGGGCTTGGTCCTTGGCGCGCTTCCACCATTGGGTGATCTTGGCGAGAGCATGCTCAAACGCCAGTCTGGCATCAAAGATTCAAGTGACATTATTCCAGGTCATGGCGGTTTCTTCGATCGTATTGATTCATGGATATGGGGCGGGGTGATCGGTTATTATTTTTTGGTGTTGTTCATACTGTAAACTCTGGAGGCAAAATGGCTGTCCTTGGCGCTACACCTACTCGTAACCTCGCCCTCGAATTGGTGCGGGTCACTGAAGCGGCGGCGATGTTGGCAGGTCGCTTTATGGGACGCGGAGATAAAGAAGGGGCAGACCAGGCCGCAGTCAATGCGATGCGCTTAGTCCTTAGTACAGTGGATATGAACGGCGTCATTGTCATCGGAGAAGGGGAGAAAGATAAGGCGCCGATGTTGTTCAACGGCGAGAAGGTGGGCAACGGGTCATCTCCTGACGTGGATGTTGCTGTGGACCCCGTTGACGGGACTCGCCCCCTAGCATTTGGTCGCTCAAACTCGCTTGCAATGGTGGCTCTTGCGCCGCGCGGCACAATGTTCGACCCTGGCCCATTCCTTTACATGAATAAACTGGCGGTTGGTCCTGAAGCAAAGGGTGTGATCGATATTGAGAAGTCCATCACCGAAAACCTCAGGGCGATTGCCAAAGCCAAAGGGAAACATATTGAAGACCTAACCACGATCATCCTTGACCGTCCGCGTCACGATGAAATGATCGCTGAGATCCGCAAAGCTGGAGCGCGCATTCGCCAGATACCAGATGGTGACGTGGCCGCCGCGTTGATGGCCGCCATGCCTGATTCAGGGGTGGACGTTTTGCTCGGCATTGGAGGCACACCAGAAGGAGTGATCACTGCCTGCGCGATGCGTGCCATGGGTGGTGAAATTCAAGGCAAGCTCTATGCGCGTGACGAAGATGAGTTGCGCCGCGGACGCGAGGCAGGCTATGATTTCGATAAAGTGCTAACGATGCCTGATCTGGTTTCATCGGAAGATGTATTCTTTGCAACCACTGGCATCACGGATGGCGAATTACTTCAGGGCGTTCGGTATTACGGTAACCACATCACAACAGAAAGCCTTGTCGTGCGTGGCCTGACAGGAACCATTCGCCGTATCCATGCCACACACAGCCCGGATAAATTGGATAATCTAAGTTCGATCCATTATTAAATTCATATCCCTTGCTGTCTTTTTGAAAGGGAGTGAAAAGTCTCTTGCAATGTAGTAGTGATT
>CAWHXC010000022.1:0-27619 GCA_963833175.1 uncultured Chloroflexia bacterium | reverse complement strand
GGATTTACCTGCTTCAAGGCATTGGCTACGGACTCGCCGCCGCTTCACAGCCTGGACCGTTCCAGACCTACATCATCTCGCAAACATTGACCCGCGGCTGGAAGCGGACTCTGTCTGCGGCATTTGCCCCACTCGTGAGTGACGGCCCGATCATTTTGGTTTGTTTGTTGGTGCTCAGTCAGGTCCCTGCTTGGCTGCAGAGATTTCTTTACATGGCAGGCGGGTTGTTTATTTTATATCTCGCCTACGGCACATTTAAGTCGTGGAAAAACTTTCGACTTACAAACGTCGCAGCCAGAATCCACGGGTGGACAAAGTGTATTCAAAGCCGCGTTGATGAATGCGCTTAACCCCAATCCATACATCTTCTGGACGCTGGTGACGGGTCCCATTTTGATCAAAGGCTGGCGCGAAACACCAGTCAATGGGATCGGGTTTCTGGCAGGGTTTTATCTCACCATGATCTGCAGTCTCGTAGGGATCATTCTTGTCTTTGGGCTTGCCTCACGATTTGGTCCAAAAGTGAATAGAACGCTGTTGGCAGTTTCTGCGATTGCCTTATTTTGTTTTGGGCTGTATCAGTTGTGGCTGGGAGTGATGGGATAGAAGGTTGAATTTTATCCATCAACGTCAGGAGATGTTGGACTCCGTTCAGTAATAAAAATGGCTTTGAGTTCAAACTCAAAGCCATTTGTTTTCTACACCACACTCTCGGCTACTGTCTTGCCGTATCCCAAGAGCGCTTTGACCATTTCCTGTGTCCTGCCTTCAGCATAGACTCGCAGGACAGGTTCCGTACCAGACGGGCGGATGAGCAGCCACGAGTCGTCAGCCATGATGTATTTCACGCCGTCGCGCTGACTGACCTCCTCCACTTTTTGTCCGCCGATCTCGCTCGGCGCTTTCTTCGTTAGAAACTCGGTCATCTCGGCTTTGGCTACGGGACGGCTGAGGCGCAAGTCTGCGCGTTCGTACAAGGCGGGACCCACATCTTCGAGCAGATCATCCACCATTTCGATCAGGGGTTTATTGGCAGCGGCGATCATTTCCACGATCAGCAAGCCCATGATCGGGCCGTCGCCTTCGGGGATGTGTCCCTTGAACGAGATGCCGCCCGATTCTTCGCCGCCGATCAGCACATCTTCCTTCATCATGTAATCCGCGATGTGATTGAATCCCACGGGAGTTTCATATAATTTCAAACCATAACGTTTGGCTAAACGGTCGATCATGCGCGTGGTCGAAACGGTGCGGACGACTGCGCCTGTCCAGCCGCGTTTTTCGACCAGATATTTCAACGACAAAGCCATGATCTTATGCGGGTCAACGAAATTTCCGCGCTCATCCATGGCGCCAATGCGGTCTGCATCACCATCGGTGACGACGCCAAAATTGCCCATCCCAGAGCTGACTGCGCTTGCCAGCGGACCGAGATATTTTGCGATCGGCTCGGGGTGGACTCCGCCGAAGCCTGGATTCATCTCGCCGCGGATTTCTGCGATCTCGCAGCCCGTGCCTTGCAAAAAGGATTTGATCACGCCGCGTCCTGACCCGTACATGGCATCCACTACAAAACGCTGCGGGTTTTCTGCGATGATGTCTGTGTTGATCAAGGTGTGCAGATGTTCGAAATACGCTGGCAGTGGATTGAACTTTTGGATCAAGCCCGCATCGCGCGCCTTTTTGAAGTCCATCAAGTTGGGTCCGCGCGCCTGTTCTTCGTTGTCGTTGATATACACTTCCACGCGGCGGCATTGTTCGGACAAAGCAGAACCGCCGAATGCGGCTTTGAGTTTCAATCCGTTATAGCGCGGCGCATTGTGTGAAGCAGTGATCATGATGCCTGCGATGGCAGCATGATTTTTTACCGCGTATGAAATGGTGGGCGTCGGCGAATCAGATTGCGCCAACAACACGGTGAATCCGTTCGCGGCGAGTACGCGCGCAACTTCCCCTGCGAAGCGGTCGGAGAGAAAGCGCGTATCGTAGCCGACCACGATCTTGGTCTTGTCGGGGGTCTTTCCGCCGTTAGCGGATTTGTCCCAGTGGTCAGATGCCACTGCGTCTGCAATGGCCTGCGTTACGATGCGAAGATTGTCGAATGTAAAACTGTCTGAGATGACGGCGCGCCAGCCGTCGGTACCGAAATGAATGGGCATGTATTTTCTCCAAAGTTAATTATGTCATTGCGAGGAGCGTACTTTGCGACGAAGCAATCTCCACATAAACAGAGATTGCTTCGGGCAACCGCCCTCGCAATGACATGGTATTTATTTTTTTTTACGGGGCAGGTGTAACGCCAACCGTCGGGGTTGCAGATGGCTCGAAGTTTGGTTCGGGCGTGGCATAGCTTACCACTGATTCCAACAGCCAGCCTTCCACACGTTGACCGTTGCGGGTGACAACGACATGCATCCACGCTACGTCGTTCACCTGGCGGAAGTCTGGATAGATTTCCACAATCGTGCCGTTATCCAAAGTCATCAAATATTTTCCGTTGGGGGTTTGCCGCAGGTTTGCGCCGCCGCCTTCACTCGCGCCGACCTTGCCTGAGATGGTTTGCGGTTCAAAGGTCAACGTGACGGTCGGGGTTTCGGTGGCGGGGAGTGTGATGGAAAGTGTCAACGGCACAGGGCTTGGTGAGACTGTTGCAGTTGCTGCGGTGGCGGTACCTGTGATCGTTCCACTCGTCGGGGTGATGATCAAGGCGGTTGAAGTACCCGAAGGGCGGGGACTGCTTGTAGTTGTTGCTGTCAGGCCTGGGGTTGGGGATGGAAGCGGAGTGGGCTGAGTCGCGGGTGTGGATGAGGCAATGACCGCTGCACTTGCATTCTTCGACGGCGAGCCTGATCCCATAAAAATGACCAAAATCCCAACGAAGAGCAGGAGCGCGATCGTACTGAAAAAGATTCCTTGCAGCGTGGGACGAAGTCTTAAGGCGAAGAGGGTTAGCAAACCAACGACACTGGCTAATGCAAAATGAGTTGCAAAGACAAAAATTGCCTGTGGCCAAATGCCTGCCAAACCAGAGCCAAGACCAAAGCCAGCCGCGTTTATCGGTAAATAAAATGCGTAGGCAATGAGGATACTTGGAAGAAAGGGTTTGCTTTCCGAACGTACGAATGACGCCACCAATGTGATCGCTCCGACAACAATCACAATCAATTCGGGCACCCATAAATGTGAATGGTCATAAACAGCAGTAAGCGTTTTAGGCGGAATAAAGCGTATGACTACACCTACCAGCAAGCCTCCAAGAAATACCAATGCCCCGCTGATCAGCAAAGCTGCGAATGTTTCAAAGAGGAAACGTGGTGAACCAGTGAGAATGGCGAGTAGAAATCCCACCCACGGTATCATCAGCGGGGCCGCAAGGATTCCAAGTAAAAGAATGGCTTGTGAATCAAGCAGAAAGCCAAGTCCGAGAATCGCGCCACAGGTCAGCGAAAAAACAAATAATTCAACAGATGGATAGGCGCGGCGCGAAAGCTCGGAGATGAACGCGGCTTGCCCTTCGGCATTGGCGGGGAACATCTCGCGGCGGTTGGCGCGTCTGCGGCGGCTGCGTGCGGCTGCGGCGGCATTTGCGTCACGCCGAGGCGGGGGAGTTGGTTCAGTGGGGATAATGGGTTCGTCGGAAAAAGACATAGGGTTTTTATATTCTGGACACAGGAATAAGCTCTGCTTTCGATTTTACTTTGTTAAACTGGCGACAATACGCAAGGGCGTTTAAAGCAGATCAAATTTAATCATGGTCTTCCATTATACAGGGGATGGATGGAGTGTGGGAGGTGCGAATTGCATTGTGTCCGCATAGTAATATTTGCCATGCTGCAATGCGGACCGGTTCCCGATACGGTATAATATTTTGGAGCGTAATTGTGCGCATTTTTATTTAAGATAAACCACGCTTACATGGTTACGCGTCTTTTGTCTAGCCTTTCATAAACCAACAACCCAAAAACTACTATGGAGAAGAAGCAATGAAATGTCCAAAATGCGAGTCCACGTTGGAAAAATATATATACCAGGGAATAGAAACTGACAAATGTCCCAACTGTCAAGGCATGTGGCTTGACTCTCAAGAACTTGACGATTTGGAAGATACAGAATTTACGATGGACGATTTAAAGGGAGTTTAATTCATCGCCCAGAAGGGACCAAATTAAAATGTCCTCATTGCGAAAAAACTCTTACGGTTTTTCAGTATCGGCTAAATAGTTTGCAATTGGAATATTGCGAGGATTCGCATGGCTTTTGGTTGGATTCAGGAGAAGCGGAAAGAATAATGGGGCTAATGGATCAAAGAGAAAAAGATATGAATAGAAAAGCTGAAGCTGAAACGGAATGGACACAAATGCTTCAGAAATTGAGGAAGAAAAGCAGGTAAATTAATGCCCAACACGGGCGTCGCTGGTTCTCGTCAGCGAGTTAAATGCCCAGGAAATCTGGAACAGCCCCATCGTCACAACGTGGAAGCGATGAAAGATTTCCATGTCGATGAAAAGTATCGTCCGAAATATTTTGTGCGTAAAATGGCGGTGATATAATTTCGCCATTCCATAATACAGGAGAATTCCAGTGGCTGATCCACGTGTAACTAAATTTGCAAATATATTGGTGCAACATTCCGCGCGCGTTGTTCCCGGTGACCGTATCCTGCTTGAAGGCACAACTGCCGCCGAACCATTGCTGCGCGAACTGTATATTCAGATCCTGGAAAAAGGCGGGCATCCGCACCTGATGATGACATTGCCTGGGCTGATGCCTTTCAGCCAGGAAGAAACATATTTGACCTACGCAAAAGACACCCAGCTTGATTTTGTGCCCACCTTTTATAAACTGGCGTATGAACAATTTGAGGGACGCATCCGCATTCACTCGGCAACGAACACTCACGGCACAACAAATATCGATCCATCAAAAATTCAGCGATACCATAAAGCGATTTCGTCCATCACCGAAGCGCAATTCCGCCGCGGCGCAGAAGGGTCGTTCAAATGGGTCACCACCCTCTACCCGACCGACGGTTACGCACAGGATGCGAACATGAGTCTCAAGGAATATGAAGACTTTGTCTTCGGCGCAGTCCATGCCAACGAGGCTGACCCGATCGCGTTTTGGAAAACAGTGGAAAGCAAGCAACAATCCGCCGTGGATTTTATGAAAGGCAAAAGTCAGGTGATCCTGCGCGGACCAAACGTGGACCTGACGCTTTCAGTCAAAGGCCGCACATTCATGAATTCTTTCGGCACATTCAACATGCCCGATGGCGAAGTTTATACCGGACCTGTGGAAGACTCGGTCAACGGCTGGGTGAGGTTCACCTATCCCGCCAACTATGGCGGTACAAGCGTCGAAGGCGCAGAGTTGACTTTCTCGAACGGACGCGTGACCACTGCCAAAGCAGATAAGAATCAAGATTTCCTGCTCAAGACCCTGGATGCTGACGATGGCTCACACTACCTCGGTGAATTCGCCATCGGCACCAATTTTGATATTCAACAGTTTACCGGTAATATTTTATTTGACGAAAAGATCGGCGGCTCCTTCCATATGGCGCTCGGAGCAGGCTACCCGGAAACTGGTTCGAAAAACAAGAGCGCCATCCACTGGGACATGATCTGTGACATGCGCAAGGATTCCGAGATCCTTGTTGATGGCGAGTTGTTCTATAAGAATGGTCAGTTTGTGTTTGAGAAATAAGTGTAAGTTGCAGGTTTGAAGGTTCAAAAGTTGAAGGCTGAAGGTTGAGGTGAAATACCTCAACCTTCGTTTTTAACAATACGATCATATTGCAAAGTTATCATCTTTCTTGCAATCCGCTCTCGTACCCCATATAATGACACCAATGGAAATCCAAACCACAAGACAAAAAATACAAAATATCCTGCGCTGGTTCGTACCCATTGCGGCAGCCCTTGCCTTTGCGGCATGGATGTATCTTTCTCCTGAAGGCGCGCTTGGGAAACTGGATGCGATCGGCTACGCAGTCTGCCATCGCATTGACGCGCGCTCGTTTCAAATAGATGACCGCCAACTTCCACTTTGTGCGCGCTGCACAGGCGAATTCTATGCGGCTGGCTTTGCGCTTATTTTTATGGCTTTTGTAAGCGGCAGGCGCAGCAAGTTTCCGTCACGCGGGATCATTGCCGTGTTGGTTCTCTTCTTCCTCGCCTTTGCCATTGATGGTAGTAATTCCTATCTTTATTTGCTCAAACAGACAGCACAGGGTTCGCTGGATAAAATTCCAAACCTTTATGTTCCAAATAACACCCTGCGTCTCTTCACAGGCAGCGGTATGGGAATTGCGCTCGCGGCGGTGTTATTCCCCATTATCAACCAGACCCTCTGGCGCGAACTGGATAACCGCCCCGCACTGGAATGGAAATCGTTTGGCATCCTCGTTGGATCGATCATCATTATTAATTTGCTGATCCTTACCGATAGCCCGATCATTCTATATCCCATTGCCTATCTCAGCGCGCTGGGAACATTATCCCTGCTCGTGATCGTCTTTACCATGTTGTGGATCATGATCATGCGGCAGGACAACACCTTCGACAACCTCCGCCAGCTTTGGCTTCCCGTTTTGGGAGGGTTTACTTTGGCAATGCTGATGATCCTCAGCATTGACCTGCTCCGCCTGCAGCTCACAGGCACATGGAGCGGATTTCCTGGAATGTCAGGATAAATCGTCCTCATCCGTCATTGCGAGGCGTTCTTGCGCTTCGGGCGGAAACACCCATCGCCCTCGCGACACTTGCACCGTACGCAAGTGCGGGTGTGACGAAGAATAAATAAAGGAGAGAAAAAATGGAAATGTTACTTGGTGTATTTTCTGCTTTCGGGCTTTCAGCCAGCGCAGGACTCAATGCCTACATCCCGCTTTTCGTTATAGGCGTGATCGCACATTACTTCCCTGCCACCCTCACCCTCAGCCAGCCTTTTGACATGCTTGCCAACCCGTGGATCCTGATCCTGCTTGGCGTTTTGATCATCATCGAAATGGTCGCGGATAAAGTCCCTGCGGTGAATCACATTAATGATCTCATTCAAACCATCGTCCGTCCTGTGGCGGGAGCGATTGTCTTCGCCGCCAGCGCACAAGTGATAACTGATATTCATCCTATACTTGCATTGGCATGCGGTGTGCTCATGGCTGGAAGTGTGCATGTGGTCAAGGCGGCGGCAGTGCGCCCTGTGGTAACTGCAACCACGGGCGGCGCGGGAAATGTCCCTGTCTCTATCGCGGAAGATATCGTCGCATTCATCACATCTGTTTTCGCGATCGTTATTCCCATAATAATGGGAATCATATTGATCGTTCTACTTTCAATGGCGCTTTGGTGGCTGTGGCGCCACACAGACAAAGCACAAACTGCCTGATATAATCTGACCGGTTTTTCCATTCTTGCCGCATAAATTGTTTCACGCAACCCATATCACAAGGAGAAGAAATTATGAATGAAATGCCTGTTACCCCAAGTGAAGAGCCCAAGAAGAAGAGTAACACGGGTCTTATCATTGGCATCGTTGTTGTTGTATTGCTTTGCTGCTGCTGTTCATTCGTTACTGGCGGCTGGTTCTTTGGCGATGCCATCGTGCGATCACTGGGTTTCTAATTGACCCAAAACAAAAAATCCCCCGATCAACTCGGGGGATTTTTTGTTTTACCGCTGTTGCGGTACAGTGTAAGAAGTTTTTGCAATTCGCGTAAACTTTCATCTGCTTTTTGTTTTAGCTCAACATCCAAATTTAATTCCTCGAATTCGTCTTCATCTAAAACGGTTTGCTCTCCATTTGCTGAAACCCACAGATCCAGCGCAAGGTCAACATAAGAAATAAAGTCATCTCCAATGATGGCTGGCTTGCCGATGTTGCAATACCAGCCTTTGAAATGATTATCGTCGCGGTCATAAATCTCAAAGATGTTGTACCAGCGGTCTGAATAAAATGTTTCCACAAAGCGGTCGTTGCGTTTTAGGACGATGTCCATAAAGGGCATATCGTCACGATTGAACAATGCTTCGAGTGTTACGGCGTTTTCTTCGCGGCTCAAAACCACGCCATCGTATTGCCATGTCACTTCGTCTGCGAGATTTTTCTTCAAGACTTTCATGCGAGACATTCTACCTTAACCCGCACGCGGATGATTTGGCCGATCTTTGGCGCGTCTTTCAAGTGGATGACAAGCCCGCCTCTTGTCTTGACCTGAAACTGGTCCCGTTTAAATAGCACATCCTCCACTTTGAGTTTTATCTCGACCTCACCCCGCGCTTTGCGCGCCCCTCTCCCAGAGGGAGAGGGGGACTGTTGCACCAACAACGAAACTTTCTCGTTTTTTTTGTGATTGTGCTTGCAAGTCACTTCAAGCAAGCCAAACTCAGTGGATACGTTCATCCTTCCTCCTTCATCATTCATCCTTTTCACTTCCCCTTCGATGACATTTCCCACGCCCAGCATCCTTGCGGCATATGCGGAGTTTGGATTTTTCCACACTTCGTCAGGTGTGCCGTCGCGGATAATTTCGCCATCATGCAAGAGGAGTATACGGTCTGCGATGGTGAAGGCTTCGTCCTGGTCGTGGGTGACATAGATCGCGGGGATCTTTGTCTTATGCAAAATAATCCGTATTTGATCCAGCAAGTCTTCCTTCAAGGATTTGTCCAATGCGCCGAGGGGTTCATCGAACATCAGGAGGCGCGGCTGAGGCGCAAGTGCGCGGGCGAGAGCAACTCGTTGTTGTTCACCGCCTGAGAGGTCGGTCACTTTGCGTTTTTCGAAACCTTGTAAGTTGACCAGGTCCATCATTTCTGCGACGCGTGAATTTATTCCTGTCGAGCAGGGACATTTCTCATTTTCAACCCGAACGCCACGTTATCAAAAATGTTCAGGTGAGGAAAAAGCCCATAGTCTTGGAAGACCAAGCCAAAGTCGCGGGCATGAGGCGGTGTTTGGGCGAGGTCGATCTTGTTGAACAGGATCTGTCCACTTTCAGGAAACTCCAGTCCAGCGATCATCCGCAAGAGCGTGGATTTGCCGCTGCCCGATGCGCCCAGCAGGCAGACAGTTTCGCCTTTTGAAACGGAAAATGAAATGCCGCGCAGGAGTGGTTTGTTGTCGTAGGTCTTGAAGATGTCACGGATTTCGAGCATTAGAATTCTCCAGAGTCGGAAAAGCGCAGTTTTTCGATGACCAGAATTGCAAGCGTGGTGAGAAACATAAGCAGGGTTGCCATCGCCATTGCCTGACCGTAATTGAGTCCGCCAGGCTGTGAAAGAAAACGTTGGATGGCGATCGGGATGGTTGGGTATTCGGGGCGGGTCAGCAGAAGAGTTGCGCCAAACTCTCCGAGTGAAATGGTAAAAGCGAAAGTCGCGGCGCTAAGCGTGGCGCGGGAAATAATGGGAAAATCGACTGTGCGCCAAACTCGAAAAGGCGGCGCGCCCAAAGTGGACTGCCGCTTGACGCAGCCGCTCGGGAATGGCTGCGAAGGCAGGCTGTAACGTGCGAATGACAAACGGAAGCGCGACAAGTGTATGTGCGATGGGGACAAACCACGGCGAAGAGAGCGAGCGTCCGAAAGTTATGATGAAGCCAAGTCCAAGCATGACAGCCGAGGCGCCGAGAGGCAGCATAATGAGAGGGTCGAGATATTTTTCGAGGCGGGTCGGTTTGGCGAGCGCGTACGCGGCAGGATAACCAAGCGCAAGCGAAAGGAAAACTGTCATGCTGGCATATGCGAGCGAATTTCGTACAGCTTGAAATGGCGGGACATAAAACAACGATCCGCGCCGATTGATGAAAAGTTCCTTGTAGTAATCGGTCGTGAGTCCATATTGAACTTCACCGCGTTGACCACGGTCCGCTTCGAGGCGGGTGAGGGAGCGGATGGGGAGGGCGGCTAAGGGGAGGGCGAAAAAAGTAACGAGTAATAAGTAAAAAGTAAAAACAAAGACTCGCTCGCGGAAGGATTTTGGGGCGCGTGCGATGGCGAAGCGTGGAGCGGTTTGGGTGACGACTCGGCTGATGGTGCGCGTGTAGAGAATGGAAAAGATGAGCGTGAATATAAGTTGAATAATGGCAAGCAATGCAGCCAGAGACAGATTTGGGAGTCTGAGCACCCGCAAATAAATTTCCACTTCAAGCGTGGAGAATTTCGAGCCGCCTAATAAAAGGATGACGCCGAAACTGGTGAAGTCAAATAGGAAGACAAGCCAGGCTGCGGCAAGCATGGATGGGCGCAAAAGCGGCAGGGTGATATACCGCCACACGCGGAGCGAGTCCGCGCCGAGGGAGCGTGCGGCTTGGTCCAGTTTGGGGTCCAGGTGTGAGAGGGCGTTGCCTACGATGCGGATGACAATGGTTGTGTTGTAGAAAACGTGGGCGAGGATGATAAGCGAAAAAGGTGAAGGATGAAAAGGTAATAAGCCGTGATTGCCGAATAACGCACTAAAACTTGATGCGACGACAACAGTGGGAAGCATGAAGGGAACAGCGGTGAGGGCGCGGAGCCATGATTTGCCGTGAAAGTTGAAACGTGAGAAAAGGACTGCGGACGGCAGACCGAGAGCAAAAGTTAATATCGTAGAGAGGGTCGCCTGATAAAAGGTAAAACTTGCTACTGAGATGATTAATTGAAAATTTGGTTTGGTAAGAGCGGAAGTGTTGAAGGCGAGGGTAAGGATTTTGGAAAGCGGGAAAAAGAAAAATATAAGCAGAAATAGGATCGGCGCGACCCAAAGCAAAAAGCGTGAAAACCACGGAGACACAAAGGCACGGAGAATTTTTTTTCTCAGTGTTTCCGTGTCTCCGTGGTTTAAAATTTGAATTTGCATTTACCTTTCTACTTCATCGCTTCAGTCCAGGCTTCGATCCATGCGTCGCGGTTGTTTGCAATCTCTGCATAAGACATCACAGCGGGGTTTTCTGCCACCTGTGCATATTTTACAAAGACATCTGGAAGTTTTGCATTTTTATTTGCGGGATAAACAAACATATTCAGCGGCATATCTTCCTGAAATTGCTGGCTTAACATAAAGTCTACAAATTTTTGGGCAAGGGCTTGATTTGGCGTGTTCTTGAGGATGCCAACAAATTCGATCTGACGGAAACACATGTCCGATGCGACGATGGATGCGGTGGGAGATTCCGTTGGAGGAGGAGAAGCGAAGAACACTTCCGCGGCGGGGCTGGAGGCGTAGGAGAGGACCATTGGCTGGGGTCCCTTGCCAGAGGAGGCGGAGAAGTTTGTGTAGTAGGCGGTCTCCCAGCCATCCACAACGACAACGCCATTTTCTTTCAGGCTCTTCCAATAGTCAAGATAACCATCTTCAAAGTGTGCGTGGGTGGCGAGCAGGAAGGCAAGTCCAGGTGAGGAGGTGGCGGGATTTTCCACGACCAGCAGGTCTTTGTATTCTGGCTTTGCCAATTCTTCAAAGGTCTGTGGAATGGCTAAATTATTTTCAGCGAAATAATTCTTATCGTAATTGATGCAGACATCGCCATAGTCCACGGGCAGGGCGCGATTGGATGAATCTAACTTGTATTCATCTGCGATTTCACTCAACACAGGAGATTGATAAGGTTCGAAAATGTCGGCATCAAGGGCGCGGGAGAGGAAGGTGTTGTCTACGCCGAAGAGGACATCTGCGAGTGGAGCGTCTTTAGTGAGAATGGCTTGATTGAGCACGGAACCCGCGTCACCGCTTTGGAGGAAAACAACTTTTGCATTGTTTTCCGCTTCGAAGGCTTTGATGGTTTCCTCACCGATGGCAAAGGAGTCGTGAGTGAGGATGGTGATGGTTTGAGGTCCTGCGGGAGTTGGTGTTGATGCTATTGGGGTCGGGGCGCAGGAAGTAAAAAGTAAAGTAAAAAGTAAAAAGTAAAAAGTGAGGTTTCATTTTTTAGTCTCCAATAAATAGTTGGTTATGATCAGTTATCAATGCGGCGATGAACGATGAGAAGCAATCCAGATTTGATTTGAACTGTGGCTGAGGTGCTAGTCATTTCGTTGCTGATGCCGCGTGTTTTATGCGGATATAAAGTCTCATTTTGCAAAGCCCATTTGAGATCCCGTTGTGACGATGCCCGCGACTTCTCCCTGCCAGGGAATGAGCGAGACAAGGTCGCCGACTCTCCCGTTGATTTCAACTTGGTCACGACAGAAAAAAACTTCTTCGATGCCATCATCGAGTTTCAGGTTACAAGTTGAAGGTTGCAGGTTGTTGATGAGTGCAATGTTGCCCAGGGTTTGATCGAGGCGTCCGCCGAGGGCGGCGAGGATGATGATCTGTTCAGGGTTCAAAGTCAGCGCGTGTTGGATCGCAAGTTCGAGGTCGGTTTCGTTTTTGTCCTGGGGATATAGAATGACATCATCATCGAACTTCGAAATATCAAAGTTCACGGGTAATGAGTCCATGTCACCGATGATGATGTTGGGCGTGAGGCCCAGCGCGAGGGCGTGGCGTGTGCCGCCGTCTGCGGCGATGATGAAATCGTCGTCATGCAGAAGGGCGCGGGCTTTTTCCAGGTCGGGCAAGTCGCCGTTGGCAAAGATGATGATGCGTTTTAGGAACAAAAAATCCTCCGAAGGCGGAGGATGGCTTATTGAATCAAAAGTCCCTCCGCTGGTATTAACCAGATCAGGTAGTGCGGGTCGAGCAAGTAGCTCCTCTCAGCCTGTCGGGCAGGCTCCCCGTTCAATTGTGAAATTAGTATATGACCGTGACGGGCGGATGTCAAGTCAAAAAAACGTGTATCTCCTTCGGTCCATGTACGCCAATGGTCAGCGTCATTTCGATATCCGCTGTGCGCGAAGGTCCTGTGATGAAAACCGCCGCGCTTGTATTTTTTACCAAAGGCATTGCGTCAGGCAGTGAAGGCAAAATATCAGATGACTTCAAGACTGCGATGTGGATCTCTGGGAGCAGCGACGCTTTGAGCGGATCGCCCACCCCATCCACGATCAAAACAGACCCTGTATCTGCCAGCCCGCAAATGGCATTTGTCACGCCGACAAGGATTTGCGGATCAGGTTCACGCGTGAATTCAATTCCTGCTGCCCGCAAAAGAAGTTCATCCAATGTGTTCGGTTCGAGATGAATTTTTTTCACTCCGCGCGAGTTCAGAAGCTCGATCACCGCCAGTGTTGGGTTTTGAGTTGAGAGGACGTGCCCGCCAAGCGCGGTAAGCTCAGTGGTGAATTGGATATCGGGGATCGGCCGAGTATTGGTGTGTAATGTGGCAGATCGGGGTTTGACAGATTTGGAGACTCTCTGGTTTGCCAATTCATCATCCACTGATTTATTTTGATAACTTTCCCGAAACGTCTTCCCTGCAAATCTTGGAAAGTCCTTGCTGTATCCCCAGCCTGTAAATGCGGGCAGGCGAACCCACTGCGAAAACGGGGCAAGCAGAAAAGTTCCCAGCGAGGCGAATTTTTGAGAAAGGGCAAACAGCTTCGGGTGAGTTGCGACTCGGGCGAACAGTTGCAGACCAAATCTGGTCGAGGGGGAAAGTCCAGCCCCTCCCTCACCCCTAACCCCTCTCCCTGAAGGCGAGGGGGACATATCAGCCCTCACGCGGGTTAGTAATTTCGGGAGGTCAATATCCACAGGGCAAACTTCTTTGCACGCGCCGCACAGGGATGAAGCCTGCGCAAGCTGGACATAATTCTCGCCAAGCAAGCCAGGCGAAATGACCGAACCGATCGGACCAGGGTATGGCGCGATGGACAGGTCGCTGCCGATGTAGGCGTGCCCGCTTAGTTCGCGGAAAACGGGGCAGGCATTCAGGCACGCGCCGCAGCGGATGCAATACAAGGATTCTTTGAGCGGGGAATTTCGCAGGCGCGTGCGGCCATTGTCGAGCAGGATGATATGGCGCTGTTGACCCGCAAAAGGTTTGTGAAGCAATTGGGTGTAGACCGTGAGCTTCTGTCCCGTCGCCGAACGCGGGAGAAGCGAAAGCATGAGCGCGAGGTCATCGAGATTGGGGACGATGCGTTCCATGCCCATCAGGGCGATGTGAACGGGCGGAAGGGTCGTGACCATACGCGCGTTGCCTTCGTTGGTGACGACGCATACGCCGCCAGTTTCTGCTACGCCAAAGTTGACTCCGCTTAATCCGATATCAGCGGTGAGAAAAACTTGACGCAGAACTTTACGCGCGGTGGCGGTCAGCGTGGGAATATCCACTGTGTAGGGGATGCCTAGCTTTTCGTGGAAGAGTTCGCCAACTTGCTCTTTGCGTAAATGCGCAGCGGGCGTGATGATATGACTCGGTCTTTCGTGGCGCAGCTGCACGATATATTCGCCAAGGTCGGTTTCGATAACTTCGATGCCTTCTTTTTCAAGCGCGTGATTCAACTCGATCTCTTCCGAGACCATTGATTTTGATTTTGCAATTAAATGCGCCGACATTTGACGTGCAACATTCAACGTGATTTGAATCGCTTCCGCTGCATCCTTTGCGCGATGGACGATGACTCCGTTCTCTTCACTTTTTGCGATGAATTGCGCGAGGTATTCATCAAGGTGATCGATCACATCCGCGCGGATGGTGTGGGCGCGCTGGCGTCTCTCGCGCCAATCGGGGATGGATTCAAACGCGAGGGCGCGGCCTTTCAGACGGCGTTCGGTGTTGTTGTCTAACGCGATCTGAAGAGTTTCGTTGTTAATTGATTCAAGAATTCTTTGACGGAATGTGCCCATGTTGTATCCTGTTGAACAATTGGTCCTGCGTTTTCGTCGCCCCAGCGTCTGCGTTTTTCCATCATGCCTTCGGCGGTCTCTTTGCGGATCGTGCCGATGATTTGCATGGCTTCGTCTCTTTCTATCCCTCTCCAGCGCAAGAGACCGTAAGCCACTGTCCCTGTGCGATGAATGCCTGCCGAGCAATGAATGAGAAGCGAATTGCCTTCATCCAGCAATTGCGAAAGTTGCGGCATGGCATGAATAAGCCGTTCGTGAACTTCTCCTTCGGGATAGTTGCCATTGGGGACTGGCAGCCAGATCCAATTGAGATTTGCGTTCTTCGTCATGTTGCCGTACCTTTCCGCGTGTTCACTCTCTTTTAGCAAGGTGACAACATGCGTACAGCCGATCTTGTGCAGATGTGAAAAATCCACGCCGCGCGGACGGTGGTAAAGGGCAAGTCGTCCGTTGCCCACTTTTACGAAGTTGTACGTTGAAGTTTCTTTCATTATCCATGAATTTTATTCAAGAGGCTTTACGCCAATATACAATCCGCGGCCATACAAGCCTATGGGGTCATGAGTTACTTTCAACCCTGCTGAGCGGAATGAATCAAGATATTCTTTTTTGGTGAACAGGCCCAATTCAAGGATTTCAGTATCGCGCTCTATTCCTTTGGGAGTTCCGATCAAATATTGGAATTCAATAATGGAGATATTGCCTTTCTGTGAACTGTGACTCATGCGGACGATCTTTAAATCGGGTTTATTAACCTGGATGACATACTCCCGACCTGGATGCCATTGATTTGGCGCGAACCACGGCTCGATCAACATAACACCTCCAGGAAGCAAATGCTGGCTCATATTCTTTATTGTTTTCTGCAAACGTGATTTTGTTTTGACATGACCGATGGCGCTGAACAGGCACACGATAATATCGAATTTTTTCTTCAATTTGAATTCAACCATGTCGCCTTGCTGAAATCGAATTTGAGGATACTTCTTGCGAGCCACAGATAACATCTTTGGTTCAAGATCCATACCCTCAACTTGATAATATTTGCTCAGCAGGTTCGCATGGATACCTGTCCCACAGCCCACATCAAGCAAACGATTACCGTCTGATTGCTTGTATTTTTTAATGAACTTGCGGACTTCGCGCACCTCAGCAGGATAATCCTTGCCGACTGAAGCATAAATATCATCATAATATTTTGCTGATTTTGAGTACATGTGCACCTCGATATTTATCTCTGGTTCAACACTTCCGCAATATGCATCACTCGTTGACTTTTCTTCTGTCGACTCAATCCGCCTGCAATGTGCATGAGACAGCCAGCATCGGTCACGACCAAGGTTGGGACTCGCCCTGAGCCTGTCGAAGGGGTGAGTGATTCCAAATTGCTGATCTTGCGCTTCAACCATTCCGCGGATAATTCAGGATGCTCGACAGACATGATGCCGCCGAAGCCGCAACATTCTTCGGCGTGAGGCAATTCAACAAGCGTCGCACGTTGGACATTTGCAAGCAGCGTGCGCGGCTGCCTGTCCACGTTAATTCCGCGCAGAGTGTGGCAGGATGGGTGATAGGTCAGCAAGCCATCCCATTTTGCGCCGACGTTGGTCACGCCTAATTTATCTACGAGGTATTCGGTGAATTCATACGTCCGCGCGGACAGCGCTTTGGCGCGCGGATACCAGATGGCATCGCCTTCAAATAGTTCGGGATAATTATGCCTGAACATGTGCGCGCATGAGCCAGAAGGCGTGACAATATCCCCCGTTGTATTCTCAAAGACTTTGATCGTGTGTTCGGCAATGGCGCGCGCGTCTTTGCGGAGACCTGCGTTGAAGGCAGGCTGTCCGCAGCAGGTTTGCCCGCGGGCAAAATCCACACCAATGCCGAGGCGGTGGAAAATATCCACGACGGCTTGACCAGTTTGAGGGAAGAACGAGTTGACGAGACAGGTGACGAAGAGTTGGACTTGAGTCATGTATCCATTTTACCGCTTGTTATATAAATCATAAAACTGCTCGGAATAAATTGCGGATAAAAAATCAATCCTGACATGGTTATTTTTTCGGTACTTCGTAATCCCAAAATAAAACGCGCCCAACTCGATAATGAGCCGGGCGCGTTGATTTATAAAGATTGGATGTTATCCAAACGAAATTCCCAGGTCCTTGGCGGTCAGTACAATATCCGAATTCATCGGCACCATCTTCATTTTGCCCATGGCTTCTTCGATCGGCACATATTTGACCTGCGGTGGGTCGAGAGCCACCATCACGCCAGCATGTCCCTCTTCCAGCCCGCGAATTGCGGCTGCACCGAAACGCAGGGCAGTCAGGCGGTCAAACGAAGTAGGTGAACCACCACGGAGGAGATGCCCAAGGACAACCACACGTGTTTCTTTTCCTGAAATTTCATGGATCTCAGCTGCCACCTTTTCACCGATACCTCCCAGACGCTCTGCGCGGCCAGCTTCATGTTCGACTACCGATATTCCGCCACCCAGTGGTGTGGCGCCCTCTGCCACCACAACGATGGTAAATTTGTTGCCGCGCGCATCGCGTTCCTTGATCTTCTCAATGACTTTATTGATATCGTAAGGTTTTTCGGGGATCAGGATCACATCCGCAGAACCAGCCACGCCTGAATGCAGGGCAATCCAACCAGCGTAACGTCCCATCACTTCCACAACCATTACCCGTCCATGCGAAGCGGCGGTTGAATGCAGGCGGTCAAGCGCATCGGTAGCGAATGCGACTGCGGTATCAAAACCGAAGGTGACGTCTGTCTTGTCCAGATCGTTGTCAATTGTCTTTGGCACGGAGATCAAGCGCAGTCCCTTTTTCGACAGAACATTTGCGATCTCCAGTGAACCATCGCCGCCGACTGTGATAAGCGCATCAATGCGATGCAGGCGGAATCCGCGCACGATCTCATCGGTGCGATCCACTTCTTCGATTGTCCCATCGGGGCGTGTGATCGGATACCTAAGGGGGTTGTTGCGGTTGCTTGTTCCCAGAATGGTCCCACCCAGATGAGTAATTCCGCTCACTCTTTCTCGTGTAAGCGGAACAAAACCTCCGCCCGGGTATTCTTCCGGTGACAATATCCCGTGAAAACCATCCAGCACACCATATACTTCCCAGCCGCGTGTGTGTGCGGAAAGCGCCGCCGCGCGAATGACAGCATTCAAGCCAGGCGCATCACCGCCACCGGTGCTGATCGCTATTTTTTTTATTTGCACATTTTGATTTGCAGACATAAAACTCTCCGTATGAATATTTAATTTCCAGGCTGGATTATAGTACTGAATTGGATGAAGTCAGCTAATAAACATGTCACAAAAGACTGCGAAATCTGTCATGGTGCGTCAAGGCAGGAGGATTTCCGAAATCTGAGTTTTTCGATTTAAAGGTTCCCGACCTGTAAAAATGCGGTATGATTTGCCGCTATGGAATTTAAAACAAAACCCTCCCAAAAATTTGTCTTGCCAAAGCGCATTGCGCGCCTCGGTGAATTGGCCTACAACCTGTGGTGGACGTGGCAGCCTGAAGCCGCGCGCCTCTTTGGAAAACTCGATTATGACCTCTGGGGACGTCTTGGACATAATCCGATCCGTCTATTGCAAGAACTCAGCAAGAAGCGTTTGGTCCAAGCCTCAAGGGATAAAGAGTATCTCGAACTGTATGATGCGCTCTTTGAAAAATTTGACGCCTACTTCACCAAACAATCCTGGACGCAAAAAGCGCACCCCGAATTCGAGAACAAACCCGTCGCATATTTTTCGATGGAATTCGGTCTGCACGAAACACTTCCCATTTATTCAGGCGGACTTGGCGTGCTGGCTGGCGACCACCTGAAAGAATCCTCAGACCTCGGCTTGCCGCTCATCGCCGTCGGCTTCATGTATGGGCAGGGATATTTCTCCCAGCGCATCAGCGAAGACGGCTGGCAGGAAGCGATCAACAACCCGTTAACTGTTGAACATCTTCCTGTTTCACTGGTCACCCGCAAAAACAAACCCGTCACCATTCAAATCGAACTCCCAGACCGCAACATCACCGCGCAAATTTGGGAAGTGCGTGTCGGCCGTGTTCCGCTGTATTTACTCGATTCAAATGTCGAAGGCAATGATGAATTTGACCGCCAGCTTACCGCGCGCCTGTACTGGTCTGACCTCGACCGCCGCGTGATGCAGGAAGTATTGCTCGGAGTGGGTGGTGTGCGCGCCTTGCGTGCCTTGGGATTCGACCCCGCAGTCTGGCACATGAACGAAGGTCACGCCTCTTTCCTCACCCTTGAGCGGGCTCGTGAACTTGTGGCATCTGGCTACACCTTTGCAGAAGCCGCCCAAAAAACTCTCGGACAAAATGTATTCACCACGCATACCCCTGTCCCTGCGGGCAACGACGAATTCCCACTTTGGCTGCTCGATAAATATCTCGCCAAACTCTGGCCCGAACTGGGTCTCACCCGCGAAGAATTTGTGAACATCGCCAGGCATGAGCAGCCTCACAACGAAACCTTCTCCATGCCCATCCTCGCCTTGAAACTTTCCAGCGGCAGCAACGGCGTTTCAGAATTGCACGGACAAGTTTCCCGCGAAATGTGGAATTTCCTCTGGCCTGACAAAAAGGAAAATGATGTACCCATCCAACACATCACCAATGGAGTCCACACCGCCAATTGGATGGCGCGCCGCTTGAAGGACCTGTTCGAAAAATATATGGGCGGCGACTGGTACGACCATTTGGATGAACCCGCTTTTTGGTCCAAACTGGATGAAATTCCCGACCCGGAACTTTGGTCTGTGCGCCTGCACCTCAAACGTAAACTTGCCTTTTACATGAGAGAACGCGTCCGCGACCGCTGGACTGAAGGCGGATTCCATCCCGTGCAGGTGGTTTCATCTGGCGTGTTGATCAATCCCTACGCGTTAACCATTGGCTTCGCGCGCCGCTTTGCCACTTACAAACGCGCCAATCTGATCATGTCAGATATTGAGCGTCTGCTCGATCTCATCAACCGTCCGAACATGCCTGTGCAAATTATCTTCGCAGGCAAAGCGCATCCCGCCGATGAGCCTGGCAAACAGTTAATCCAAAAGGTTTACCGCACCGTCAAGAAAGCTGAAACAGGCGGACGTTTGGTATTTCTCGAAGATTACGATATGAACCTTGCGCGTTACCTCGTCCAGGGCGTGGATGTGTGGATGAATACCCCGCGCCGCCCAATGGAAGCCAGCGGAACTTCAGGCATGAAGGCCGCGCTCAACGGCGCCCTGAATTTCTCTGTCCTCGACGGCTGGTGGCGTGAAGCCTACAACGGTCACAACGGCTGGTCCATCGGCAAGGATAAGGAATATGCGTCAAATGAGATACAAGATGCGGCCGATGCGGAAGATATTTATCAGACCCTCGAGCACAAGATCATTCCTTTGTATTACAACCGCGACCCGAAAGAGATTTCACACGAGTGGATCGCAATGATGAAAGACACAATGAAGACCATCATTCCGCAGTTCTCCACCCGCCGCATGGTGAAGGAATATGTGGAGAAATTCTACGCACCCGCGTTGAAAAAATAATATTTTCATGGTAGGGGCGGCTCGCGAGCCGCCCATACCATGTTATTGGAGAAATTAATGTACCCCGAAATTACCGTCACCGAACTTGGTGAAAAACTCAAGTCAGACGAAAAATTTATCCTGTTGGATGTGCGCGAACTGTCAGAGTTGGAACATGCCAGGGTAACAGACAGCAGGCTCGAGGTTGTGCCCATGAGTCGCCTGGGGAGTGAAGGTGTCGCCGCGTTATCTGAGTTTGCCCGATCCCAGGAAATTCCCGTGTATGTTTTATGTCATCACGGTAATCGAAGCATGCAAGTGACCATGTGGCTGGCCCGGCAGGGATATAAAAATGCGATTAACGTCAGCGGGGGAATTGATGCATACGCACGAAAAGTAGACTCTTCGGTTGGATTTTATTGATCGGTGTATATTGGAAGGTTGACAGGTTTGAAGGTTGAAAGTTGCGCGAGAACTTTCAACCTTCATTTTTTAAACCTGCAAAAATTACACCATCCCTTTAAACCAGACTGCCATCTTTTCAGATGGCAATCGTGTGGCGCTGTGGCAATTCTTCGTTAGATCTTGGAGAGGGATGCCACAGCGCTGGGTTTACTGCTACTATTCATAAGTGACATCACCTCCTCCATTTCATAGAATGGCATTTAATTGTTTGCCCCCGATCAGTAGCGAAAGTATGTCACAAAACAAATCGGATGTCAATAGCCCAATTTGAATTTTCACAAAACTGTAATATTGTATTTTTGACGATTTGTGATACCTTTTGAGAGCCTCCGCAAGACTATCGAAGCTATCCTTGCTGAAATTCAATCAGGAGCGATTTATGAAAACCAATCCCAACAAACTTTGGATCCTTGTTTTTGCCCTCGGCTGGCTTTTCGATTTCCTATTTTGGGAAATGAAGCCTGGCATTAACTTCGCGATTTTTGCGACAGCTTGTTTGACAGTTGCCTTCTACCTGTTGTTAAGCGATGGGCTTCGCCCGAACCGCACCAGCCTGATCCTGCTCCCACTCTTTGGCTTTTTCGCCGCCGTTACATTTATCCGCGCCGAACCAATGACTATGTTCCTCGCCTACGCTTTTACATTGTTGATGATGACCGTGCTCGCAGTGACCTATCTTGGCGGGCGCTGGTATCTGTATACCCTTGCCGATTATGTTGCCAAATTCCTGCAGTTGGTTGGGAGCATGATCGGGCGGCCAATTACTTTTATGACTGAGTTCCGCAAAGACCAGGCAGAGGTGGGTATTCAACCCCCCAAGCGGAATATCTGGCCTGTGGTGCGCGGCATTGTGATCGCCCTGCCCATCATCGCCATCTTTGCATCCCTGCTTGCCTCAGCGGATGTGGTCTTCGGTCAGCGGCTGGAGGGTCTGATCAACTGGTTCAATATTGAAGATCTGCCTCAGTTGATCTTCCGCTTTGTTTACATTCTGGTCATCGGGTATGCGCTTGCAGGCGTTATCTTGCACGCCGCGACAGAATCAAAAGATGAAAAACTAGCCAGCGAAGGCAAGCCGCTCATTCCTCCCTTTCTTGGCTATGTGGAAGCGACCATCGTATTGGGCAGTATGGTTGCGCTCTTCACCACGTTTGTAGTGATTCAATTCCAGTATTTTTTTGGCGGCGCAGCCAATATTCACATTGACGGATATACCTACGCCGAATACGCCCGCCGCGGATTTGGTGAACTGGTGGCTGTGGCATTCTTCGCCCTGCTTATGCTTCTCACACTGAGCGGCATCACCAAACGCGAAACTGAAACCCAACGCCGTGTTTTTTCAGGATTGGGCGTGGCTCTGGTTGCGCTTTTGCTGGTCATGCTTTTTTCCGCATTCAAACGCCTTAACTTGTATGAAGAAGCATACGGCTTCTCACGCCTGCGAACCTACACCCATGTTTTTCTGATTTGGCTTGGCCTGCTTTTGATCGTCACCATTGCGCTTGAAATTTCACGCAAGGAACGCATGTTTACTCTTGCCATGCTGATCGCTGCACTTGGATTTGCGATTTCGCTTCCCATTCTCAATGTGGATGAGTTCATTGTGAATCAAAATATTCAACGCGAGATCCATGCGCAGGCAAAGAACAGCACAGACCTGGACACGCAATACTTTTTGGATCTCTCCGATGATGCTGTTCCAGCGCTTGTTTCCGCATATCAGTCCCCAAATCTGCCTGATACCGTCCAAGAAGAAATTGGCGCATCCCTGGCATGTATCAACTACAATCGCGGACTGGACACTAGTGAACCCGCGTGGCAGTCTTTCCACTTTGCCACGTTCAACGCAGACAAGGCGCTGGCTTCCATCAGCGATGATCTTGAAGAATATAAAATTAAAGACGCTGATTACCCTGTCACGGTGATTACCCCCGCAGGTGAAAAATTCCCTTGCACAACATATTCTTACGATTAATTTGTGCGGAGTACAAAGTTTGGAGAAAATCTTTTGCACTCCGTAAATAAAAATAGAGCCGAGTTACTCGGCTCTATTTTTATCAAACGTGCGGGGTGACTTTTGCTGCCAGTTTTTCTTTTGGCTGAAAACCAGTCATGCGTTCCTTGATCTCACCGCCTTTGAAAAGCATGAGTGTGGGAATGCCCATGACGCCGTATTGCATCATGATATTTGGGTTTTGGTCTGCATCAAGTTTCACCACCTTGACCTTGCCATCCCATTCACCAGCAAGCTGCTTCACGATCGGTTCGATCATCTTGCACGGCTGACACCAGGTCGCGGTGAAATCCACAAGGACGGGCAGGGTGGAGCCGATCACTTCTTCCTGAAAGTCTGCTTCTGTTACATAATTTATATCTGTCATTTTTACCTCCAGTCAAATAGACGCATTGTTGTTTATCATTATTACGTTGACGCAAATAATTACACGTGATAGAATGCAATCCGCTTCATATATGGGCTCGTAGCTCAATGGCAGAGCAGTGGCCTTTTAAGCCATTTGTTGAGGGTTCGACCCCCTCCGAGCTCACAAAAAAGTCTTCTGTTTGGAAGGCTTTTTTGTTTTGTTGAGTGTCCCCGCAGGGGGGATGTTATTCGACCCCCTCCGAGCTCACAAAAAGTCCTCCAGTTTTGGAGGGCTTTTTTGTTTTAATCGTCTTCATCCAGTTCATCGTCTTCGTCGAGGGTTAATAGTTCAAACTTATTGAACTCCTCGGTAAAGTTTAGGTTTTCGAGTGCGTCTTCGAGGAATTCAACCAAATCCTCGTCTTCGGTTTGGTCGATCAGGGCCATAAGGTAAGTGCGCGCATCGTCACCGCCGATCTGGGAAAGCGCCCAAATGGCTGCGGTGGCCACGTCTTCGGGCTCTTCTTCATCGTCAAGGATTTGGAGCAGGATGGGTACCGCCTCCTCGATGACAAGTTGACCCGCCGCTTCAACAGCGGCAAATTTGATAAGCGGATCTTCATCGAGCAGCTTGCTCACCACGTTTTCGTTCCAGCGCTCATCGTGTGAACGTCCCATGGCGCGCAGGGCGGTGGCGATCCAGGCAGGGTCAACACGCTCAAAGGCAGATTCGATCAGTGCGGCGATTTCAGGCCTTGAAGAAAAACTCAGAGATTCGAGTGCGCGTTTGCGTAAAACCGAATCGGATTCACTGTGGATCACCGAGATCAGGGCATCTTCTATTTTGCGCTGCTGGTCTTCTTTTACTTTTTCCAACTCGCCCAGCAGGACGAATTCGCCCAGCAGTTGCACGGCTTCCAGGCGCGGAGCGAGCTCTTCGTCGTGCAGGAGAATGTCAGTTAATTTGACTACAAGTTTCGGGTCGTCTGATTCGACAAGCAGGCGGATGGCGCGCGCGCGCACTTCTCCGTCAGGGTCATTCAGCAGTGCGCGGCCGATCTCTTCGTATGAGACGATGGAATCAGTTTCGAGGTTAGCTAAAAGCTGATCGAGCAGGACCAACTTTCGGGTAGGTTGGACACGGGGCCATACATCCAAAAAAAGTTTCAGGGATTTGGGGTCAAGGTCCGAATACAGTTTCAGGTGACTTTGCGGAATAGCATTTTTGGAATCCGACAGGTGATCGAGAACATTTTGAAAAGTAAGTTTTGCTGCCATAATTACGGGGTGGGGATTTGAGCGGGGTTGACGAAATCCATCACGTTGACAAAAAGCATCAAACTGATGAGCAAGAGCATGGCAATACCATTGACCGTGTTTTCCCATTGGGCGGGGATGCGTTTGTGGAAGAGGATCTCAGGAAGAGTGAACAGGATACGCCCGCCATCGAGCGCGGGGATGGGGAAGAGGTTCATTACGCCGAGTGAAATGCTGAGAACGCCGATCAGGTTGAGTGTCCAGTTGGTGGGTTGCGGCGTGCTTGCGCCTCTGGGGGCTGCGGCAACTTCCTGTCGGCTGGTTACATCTTCCTTAACTGCCACGCCAAACATGTCAAAGATGCCTTTGAATCCGATGAAGCGAGCTTCTTCAGGAGCAACTGCGCCCTGGATCAGCGCGATGGGCAGGTAGGCGATGGTGGCGGCTTGAATGCCTGTCACCGTAAATCCGCCGGAGATACTTTCGATAAATGTGGCGGGGCGTGTTGGAGAACCAAGCCCAACACCAAGCGCGCCTTCGCTTGCTTTTCGAGTGGAGAGCGGCGTGGCTGTGCGCGTGACCTGTTCGCCGTTGCGTTCGATCAGCAGTTCGACAGGTTGATCGAGATTCTCCTTGATGATCGCAATGGCTGCAGTTACTTCAGTTACTTTTTGTCCATTGAGGGCAAGTAGAATATCACCAGTTTGGACATCTGCTTGCTGTGCGGGGGAATTCTCAGCAACTGAATCTATTCTTATGGATCCTGGTACGGGTACACCCTGTGAGCCGATCAGAAAAGAGAACACCACAACGGCAGTGGCCAAATTCATCATGGGCCCTGCAAATAAAACACCCAGCCGTTTCCACGGATTGGCTGATGCAAGACCGCCCGGCACAGTGGGGTCGTTTTCACCTTTTGGCCGAATGAAACCGCCAAGCAGCAGCGCGTGGATGGTGAACTCTGTCCCTTTCCATTTAAAGAGTGTTGCAAGTTTATAAGATGGCAAACCAATGCCAAACTCTTCCACTTCGATCCCTGCCGAGCGTGCGGCGATAAAGTGACCGAACTCATGAATAAGTATCATCCCGCCCAAAGCGAACAGGAAGATGATTAACGTTACAAAACCAGATGTCATTTTTATTCCTTAGTCTAATTTGACGACAATTGGGATTATATCTTCAAAAGGATTGGATATAGTTAAAGATTTATTAGATAAATTTTGCGCTTCCGACCCCGCTGAAGGTTGATTCTGTTGCAAAGAGATTGTTTCTCCCCTTAGACGCTTGAAAATCATGGTTCCGCAGATGGCACAGATTTTCACGATCGAAAAAAAAAATCTGACTAAACTGTGCACACAATCCGTCAGACTAGATATGCTGTTGAAGAATAACGATAGCCTGTATTTTTACGGAAGCCCTTCAAACACATCCGCTGCGGCGAAAGCCACGCCCACCATACTGGGACCAGTGTGCGCCGCCAGCGGAGGCGACATGTAATGGATGGGCATCCATGTGCATTTGAAAACTGGCGAAATCAGATCTCGCAAGGCTTCCGCGCCAGGCTGATTATAAGAGTGCAAAACCTGCACGCGTAAAGCAGTGCCGGGCTTGTGATATTTGAGCATGTTATCCACCAGACCTTGCAACGCTGCTTCGAATGTGCGCGCCATACCCAATTGCGAGTAAGTGCCGCCTACTTTCTCCACGCCGATCAACGGGCGGATTTTAAGCATGGATGCGAGCAACCCCTTCATGTGACTGATCCGCCCGCCATGAATGAGGTACTTCAAATCATCCAGCGTATATATACTTTCTGTGGCCGCGCCAATGCGTTCGATAAGCGCCACAATTTTTTCCACGGGCCAGCCAGCCTTGAGGGCTCGCGCAGCTGCGGCAACCTGCCAGCCCAATGCGGCGCACAGGGTTTTGGTATCCACCACAGTTATTGTGGCTTCGGGAACCATTTCTGCTCCGAGGCGGGCGGCGTTGTAAGTGCCGCTCAAACCAGATGACATTTGAATGGATAGAATTTCAGGGTCGGCGACTGCAAGCTTGCGATACAGCTCGGCAAAATCTCCCGCGGAAGGCTGGGACGTGACGGGGAAACTGGTGGTTGCCATCAGCATTTTTTGCAGTTCCTCCGCCTGGATTTCCTCCCCGCTGCGGTAGGACTTTCCATCCAATGTGATGGTGTGCGGCACAATGTGAATGGGAATTTCAGGCATGAGTTCGGGCGGCAGGTACATATCCATGCCAGTGTCGGTTACTATTTGCATCGTTTATCTCCTGTTTTTATAAATGCTTGATCATATCAAACTCTTTGACTATTATACTATTTTTGCCGCGCCGCCCACGCCAGCCACAAGCACATCACTGACACCAGGCATCTCACGCAGGCGCTTTTCCACTTCCTTGGCAGATTCTGCCAAACAAATCACATGGACATTTGCGCCGGCATCCACTGTGTAGCCGACGGGCAGTCCTTTACTGCGCCACTCGCGCACAGCATGAAAAATATCAACTGTCGCGGACTGCCAATACATCAGCGGCGGGTTGGAGGTCATCATTACGGAATGCATGATGTCCGAATCGAGTTCGATGATATGTGCAAACGCTTCAAAATCTTTATTGAGAATTGCATTGCGACAAATATCCAGCCTTCGCGGGGTATCTGCCACGCGTGCATTCTGCAATGGACTTGTCCCCGCGATGGCATGGCCTTCGGTGGAACCTGTCTTTTTATGCGATGCGTTGACAATTGCAATGCAATCCACAAGCGCCCAATGTTCAGGAGGCGCAATCGAAACTGCGACCGAATCATCGTCACCAGTGCCCATCATCCATTCGACAAATCCGCGGGGGATGGAACGTGATGCCGAGCCCGAACCGCGCCGCGCCAGCCTGGATAACTGTCCCTCGGACAGAGTCAAACCTGCGGCGCGGGAGGATGCGAGCGCGAGTGCCGCAAAAGCCGCCGCAGAGGAGGCGATCCCAGCCCCGGCGGGAAAATTATTTACGCTGGAAACTTCAGCGCGTTCATTGATATTTGCCATCCCGCGCACCAGATCAAGAATTGATGAGACTCGGTCAAGTCCCTTGCCTGTCACTACGTGGTCGTTGATGAGCAAAGAATCACGTTGAGATGAATTGAACGTAACCTTTGTGCGCGTAAAAAGCCCGTCGAGGTTCATTGAGATGGAACCATTGGCGGGCAGTCGCAGGGCATTATCACGGTTGCCCCAATATTTGATGAAC
>CAWHXC010000021.1:0-31276 GCA_963833175.1 uncultured Chloroflexia bacterium | reverse complement strand
TAAACGATCGTTGGGTTCGATGTGGCACCCACGGCACCTTGACTGACGGCATAGGTGAGTTCCTCTTCCGAGCAGGAATCATTCCAGTAGTCGGTCGGGAATTCCACGGTCATTTGATGTAATTTACTTTTGAATTCAGACATCTTTCTCTCCTTCGTTTATTCCATCGCCATGGTCACAAGGGGCAGGCGCGGATCTTTATCCTTCCACGTATCCTTGACCCAGGTATGGTCAGGGTCATCTGTTGCCGCCAGCGATTGCGCAGAACCAGCCAGCATGTTCAGGTAATAGCAGTTGTAGCCGGGTGCAGCAACAACGGGGTGATAGCCTTCTGGTGAAAGTACAAGGTGGCTGTCTCGCGGCATGACCAATTCATCCATTTTTTTGTCACGTGTGTAAATACGCTGGAAGGCAAATCCCTCGGGGCGGTCGATCTTATAGAAATAAACTTCCTCCAGGTCAGCCTCCAGTAAATTCCCCGCCTTGTCAACGATGTGTTCGTCATGTTTATGCGGCGGATACGAACTCCAGTTACCGGATGGCGTGTACACCTCAACGACAACAAGTCGGCTGGATGGAAAACCGGGCGGGATCATCTTGTTAATTTGCCGTGTGACATTGCCTCCGCCGCGGATCTCTATCTGGACCTCGGCTGGTTTCACCAACCGGGCAGGGTACGCCTCTTTGGCAATGCACCACCCATAAGCAATATCCAAATGTTCGCTTTTGGCTTCCACTGTGAATCTTGTTTCTGGTGGAAGATAAAGCGTATATGGCATGCCGCTGAATACATTTGGACGTCTGCCTACATCCGTCCAATTTCCAATGTTCGATGTGATTTCACAAGTTCCACCTAATACTACGAGAGCGAGTTCGTTCTCGTGAGTTTCGAAATGCCACATCCTGCCGCGACTCAATTGGCGCGCGGCAAAGTGGAGGTATTCCCATTGTGCGGAGCGTGGTGTTATTTGGATATATTCCGGGCGGCTAAAATCTGGGGCAATGAGCAGAGAAGTTGAATTGGATTGCATAAAAAACTCCTTATCGAATATCAACTGACGGAGGGGCGGTGGATTTACGAACCAGCAGGCTTCCCTTAAGCACTTGTATCTTTTGTTCGGGCACACCGATTTCGGTTGTTGTGTCCAACAGATTCAAGATCAGTTCCGCAGCTTTCTGTCCGATGAATTTTTTGGGCTGGTCAAATGTAGTCAGCGGAGGATTGGTGTAATCGGAGAAAACGATGTTATCGAATCCGGTGATTGAGAATTCCTCTGGAACCCGCAGGCCGCGCAGTTGCAAACTTTTCAGTACACCGATGGCTATCATGTCGTTGAAACAGACCAGGGCTGTTGGACGATCAGGCAGATTGATGAAATGATCTACTGCCTGAATTCCTTTTTCAGGTTCGCTGCCTGGGATGTCATATACATAGTCATCGGGAACTGCCAGCCCGTTTGATTCCATCTCTTGACGGAAACCAGCCAAACGGTCCATTGTGGTGCGCCCGGAGAGTGAATTTCCAAGATAGGCAATCTTCCGATGTCCCAGTTCGATCAAATGGCGGGTGACCTGCCGGCTTCCGTCTACATCGTCATGATAAATCGAGTAGCGGAAATCTTCCGCGGTTTGATTATTGATCACAACCAGGGGAACTCCGTATTGGAGAAGTTGCCCGCTTTGTTTCTCGCTGAAAGAGGTGGAGCAAATAATGACACCATCCACGCGGTGTTCAACCATCGCCTGGACAATTTCCTGTTTTTGCTCAGGATCCCGATGTGCCGCCGCGATAAAGATGCTGTACCCACTTCCCTGGACTCCACTCTCGATGCCTTGCAGAATTTCGCTGAAGAACGGGTCATCCACATTGCTAAGAACAACTCCCAAAACTTGTGAGCGGTTGGTTTTCAGGGCGCGGGCGGCTGCGCTGGGAGAATAGCCCATTTCATCAGCAATTTGCTGGATGCGTTCAGTAGTTTCTGGCGCAATAAGGGTACTGCCATGCAACGCCCGCGAGACGGTTGAATGTGAAACGCCTGCTTTTCTGGCAATATCCTTGACAGTAACCGACATTCCAAGCTCCTATGCACACGTGTGCAGTAATAAGCACAGTTTACTCGCCTCAACTAGCAAATGTCAATACTTTTGAAAGAATACTTGCAGAAATAAAAAAAATGTTGTATTATATTCAAATGAAAGCAATGTTTCAAAAAATCAGATAATGAAGGAGTATTAAATGGGCCAAAATATTGAAGCCATTCTTCTGGATGTTGGCAATACACTGAGGATCGTTATCAAAGACGAAGCTTTTATGGCTGAGTCCAGGCGTCAAATTACTGAACTGGTTGGTTCGCAAATGCCCGTTGATGACTTTATCAAATTACTCGAGACAAGGTATCAGGTCTTGCGGAAGCAGGCAAAAGAAAAATTGATAGAAGCCTCTGAAAAAGAAATGTGGACAAAATGGATGCTGCCGGATTTCCCAGCTGAAAAGATCGCCCCCCTTTCCGGGAAATTGACCCGCCTATGGCGTGATTGTGATGGCCGCCGTGTCCCAAGGGACGATGTGAAGGAAACTATTATTGAACTGAACAAGCGCGGTTATCTTTTGGGAATTATTGCAAACACCATTACCGAGACGGAAATCCCCGACTATTTGGAAGAATATGGTCTTACCGAATATTTTAAGACAGTGGTGCTTTCTTCTAAAGTCGGAATCCGCAAACCCAACCCGGAAATCTACTGGGAAGCCGCCCGCAGAATGGGAGTCGAGCCGGCAAAATGTGTCTATGTGGGAGACAACCCCGTCCGCGACGTGGAAGGTACTCGTGCTGCCGGTTACGGAATGATGATCCTCATTCTTGAACCGGATACTCTCAAAAAAGAGCCGCCTACGGGTGAAGTCAAACCTGACTACACCATCCTCGAGATCAAGGATTTGCTGGATATTTTTCCACCGCGTTAGTTTTTCTCAAAGGTGAAAAATGATCTCCAAACAAATCGAAGCTATTTTTTTGGACCTTGGCAATACCCTGCGGATTCTATTGAAAGACGAATTGCACCAATCACAGGCACGGCGAAAAATCACCGAACTGGTTGGGACGGATGAAGACCCCGTAACATTTTGCGCCAAACTCGACGAGCGCTACAAGGTTTACCGCAAGTGGGCTTTCGAGAATTTGAAGGAAGCTCCCGAATCCGAAATGTGGACTCGCTGGCTCGTGCCGGAATTCCCTGCCGAGAAAATTGCCCCGCTGGGCGCTGAGTTGACCTTTCAATACCGCCAATCTATGGGGCGGCGGGTGGTGGTGGACACTGGCAGGGAAGTTGTGGAAGAACTCCAAAAACGCGGCTATGTGCTGGGGATCATCAGCAACCTGATCGGCACGCGTGAAATCCCCGAATGGCTTGAAACTGAAAATTTTGCACCCTATTTCAAGTCTGTGGTGCTTTCATCAGTTTTTGGCATTCGCAAGCCAGACCCGGCGATCTATCTCGAAGCGGCGCGCATTGCCGGGGTTGACCCTTCGAAATGCGCTTATGTCGGCGACAATCTAAAACGCGATGTGACAGGCACTCGCGCCGCTGGCTTCGGGATGGTCATCATTATGATCTCACCCGAAAAACTCGCAGAAGAAACCATCACGGATGAAAACCGTCCCGATGTGATTATTCACGAATTCAAAAGATTGCTGGATATTTTCCCAACGCTGGAAAACCAAACTCTAAAAAGTGTAAGACCTTGGGGTTTCTGCTCAAGACAAGGAGCGCGACATATGATCATTAATAAAACCACCCACGGAGCGATTGCATTAGGAAAAGCTGTACGGGAATTATATGCAGAGGGACAGGTTGATTATTCGCTTGAACCGATCGTGATTACAAACAAACAGGGCGATTCAGTCGGTCGCATCAAGGATGGCGATTCGGTCATCTTTTGCTGCCGCCGCGGTGAACGTGAAATTCAACTAACTGAGGCGTTCACCGAAGCTGGTTATGATCATTTCCCGCGCCCCGATTTTCAGAATCTCACTTTTGTGATCCTCACGCTTTATCATGAAAAATTCAAAGACCTGCCAGTGGCTTTTGCACCATCGAAAATCTCTGATACGCTCGGTGAAGTTGTCAGCAAGGCAGGATTAAGGCAATTGCATACTGCCGAATCTGAAAAATTTTCGCATGTCACTTTCTTTTTCAATGGCGGCAACAATCAGCCTTTTGCGGGTGAAGATGATATTCGTATTCCATCGCCCAAAGGCATTCCTTTTGATCAAGTTCCCGAATTGAGTCTCCCACAGGTCGTAGATGAAGTTTTGCGCGGCATCGAAAAGAAGTATGACTTTATTATCACCAACTTTGCCAACGGAGATGTGATCGGGCATACATCAAGCAATGATGCGAAAATCAAGTGCGCGTCCGTTGTAGATAAGCATCTGGGTCGAGTTGTAAAAGCTGCGCTTGCCGAGGACTATGTGGTTCTTGTCACCGCCGATCATGGAAATCTGGAAGTGATGACCAATGCGGATGGAACTCCACACGTGGCGCACACGACCAACCCTGTGGAATTTATCCTCATGGACCCTCGTCTCAAATCGCCCCTTGAGCTGTGTGATGGAAAACTGGCTGATGTGGCGCCGACAGTTTTATCTGCTCTCGGACTCTCTCAGCCTGAATCCATGACTGGCGGGACGCTCGCCCCAACTCACAGATGGGGCGGCAAGCGACGTGTTATGCTGATCATTCTCGATGGTTGGGGAATCGGTGGGATGGATAATTCCGATCCCATCAATATTGCCCCCACTCCTGTTTGGGATGAATTACTCCGCCAGTATCCACACTCTCAACTGCACGCGTCAGGCGATGCGGTCGGGTTGCAGGCAGACAAGGCTGGGAACTCCGAAGCGGGTCATCTGAATCTTGGCTCAGGGCGCGTTGTCCTGCAAGATGATGTCCGCCTCGACCTTGCCATGAAGGATGGCTCATTCCAAACCAATGAAATATTCCAACGCGTGATCGCGGACGTAAAACAACGCGGCACGGATTTGCACCTGATCGGCTTGCTCACTGAAAAGAGTTCACATGGCTCGATAGATTATCCTCTGGCGCTGTTGAAAATGGCAAAGGAAAATGGGCTTCAAAATGTTTATCTGCATGTGATCTTTGACGGTCGCAGTACCGAGCCGGGCAGCGCGCCTGCATTGCTGGAAAAACTTGAATGTCAGATGGCAGAGATCGGCATCGGAATAGTGGCATCTGGAGTGGGAAGGGGAATTGCCCTCGACCGTGACGGCAACTACGTCAAGACCCAGCATGCCTTCGATGCAATGGTATTCGGCAAAGGAAGACAATTTGCCATTGAGTAGTGGAGGATCGAATGGATTTCAAATTCCTGCATGAACTGATCGCCCCAGCCCATACCAAAATCGTCATGCTTGTCATGGACGGGCTGGGCGGCTTGCCCCTTGAACCTGGCGGCAAAACCGAACTGGAAACCGCACATACCCCCAATCTCGATTCGCTCGCGGAAAAATCAGCACTGGGTCTTTCCGTGCCACTCGGACCGGGCATCACGGTCGAGAGCGGACCGGGTCACCTGGCTTTGTTCGGATATGACCCGCTTGAATACCGCATCGGGCGCGGCGTGTTGGAAGCGGTTGGCATCGGCTTCGACCTTGAACCCAACGATATTGCCATACGCGGCAACTACTGCACCGTGGACGCAGATGGTGTAGTGACCGATCGGCGCGCGGGGCGCATCCCAAGCGAGATCAGCAGGGAACTTTCGAAATTGCTGACCACCCGCATCGAGGATGTTGATTTCTTCGTCGAGACCGTCCGCGAACATCGCCTGGCAATCATTATGCGCGGACCGGGACTGAGCGCCAACGTCAGCGGCACTGACCCGTTGAAAGATGGTTATCGCCCATTGCCGGTTCGCGCTCTCGACCCTGAGGCTGGGAAAACTGAACGAGTGCTGAATCTGTTCATTGAACGTTCCCGTCAGGTGATCGAAGCTTATAAACCAAAACCAACTGCCAATATGCTGCTCGTGCGCGGCATTGACCAATATCCGCATTTCATGTCTTTCCCGGAATTGTATGGTTTGCGCGCCGCTGCGATTGCGGTCTATCCCACCTATCGTGGCATTGCCAAACTTGTTGGGATGCAGACACTACCCGTGGAAAGCGGCACAGCGGCGGATGAATTTGCGACCCTTGAAAAATATTGGGATGATTTCGACTTCTTCTATCTGCATATCAAAGAAACAGATCTGGCAGGCGAAGACGGTGACTTTCCCCGCAAAGTTAAAGTCATTGAAGAAGTGGACAGATTGATCCCGCGCCTGGTCGCGCTCCAGCCGGATGTGGTCATCGTCTGTGGGGATCATTCCACCCCGGCGGCGCTCAAGGGACATTCCTGGCACCCGGTGCCGGTCTTGATCTACAGCAAATACGTCCGTGCGGATTGTATTCCTGAATTTGGAGAACGCGCTTGCACGCGCGGCAGTTTGGGCGTCCTGCCCGCCAAACACATCATGCCTATCGCCCTCGCCAACGCCGGGCGAATTATGAAATGGAGTTCTTAATGTCTTCAACTTTGATCTTGTCTGACCTCAACTTATTCTCTGAAGCGCTGTTCGAGAAAATGAAACATATCAACGCCGGTATTAATGACCTGGAGTTGTATGAGTTTCGCTACGGACTGAATGACCTGATTCCAGAAAAAGGCTGGGCATCCGTAAAACTGGACAGCATGGAAGAGATCGAAACGCGAGTCAACAACCGCGAGTTCTATAACAGCATCCAGATCAAACCAAAGGTCGGAGATCGCCTTGTTTTAGACGAACAAATTGTCAGTCTGGCGCAAATGCTTTTTGTTGGATTGGTCACTGGGGAGTATTCACACGATTGGGTGAAGATACATTTTTATTTTGACATTCGCGGCTTTTACTTCCTGCATCGCACGCACTACTTCACAGATAAAGTGCTGGCACATTTTGGCGGTAAACCGTTCAAGAGTTTTGAACAGAAGCAAAAGAAATTCGAGTGTTATCAAGGTGTGGGATATAAAGATTTCAAAGCGGCAAATGCCGAAGTGGATGAGGCGTTCATCGAAAGCGCGAAGAAACTGATCGCCGCCAAAGGGACACCCATCCTGCTTGCGATTGCCGGTCCAACTGCGGCTGGGAAAACTGAAATTGTCGAACGCCTGCAAGAAGCATTTGAACAAGCGGGAAAGCATGTCACATCTGTTGAACTGGACAATTTCCTGACCGACCGCGATTACCGTGAAGCAAAGGGCATTTATTCGGAAGGCAAGCAAGCATTGCACTTTGAACTTTTCAAGCAGGCTCTGGAAGACATTGCGCAAGGAAAAAAAATAAGCATCCCCCGTTACGATTTTGTTTACGCCACCTCCAGCCATGATCTGGACGGCAAATTAAAACCCGGTGGCGTACCGATCGAGATCGAGCCTGCTGACATTATTTTCATCGAAGGCAATTTCCCGTTCCTGCTGGAAGAGGTTGTCCATTTGATCGGCATCAAAGTCGTGTACCTGACTGACGATGCTGTCCGCATGAAGCGCAAATGGAAGCGGGATATGGACTATCGCAAGAAGTATGAACTCAATTACTTCCGCAACCGCTATTTCAAAGATCAGTTCATCATGGCGCAGATCGCGTATCTGCCCCAGATGGAAGTCTGCGATATGACCGTTGACACCAGCGGCGCGGCTCTTTGGGCATCGCCTGAGATCATGGAAATCCTAAACAAAAGCTAAAGGATGGCGTATGACTGAAACGAATCAATTGCACACTGCGGAAACTTTTTCCGCAGTTCTGTTTGAGACGATGAAGCGGATCAATGCGGGCATCGAGGATTTGGAGTTGTATGAATTCCGCTACGCGCTTGAAAACATCTCCCCTGAAGCTGGTTGGGGCTCAGTGGAATTGGATCAACGGGATGAAATTGAACGCTTGATCGGCACTCGTGATTTCTATACGAGCATCAAACTCAAGCCACGGGTTGGCGAAAAGATCGTACTGGATGAGACCATTGTCCGCCTGACCCGAATGCTTTTTGCGGGCTTGGTGAGCAAAGAATATACCGAAGAGTGGATTAGCGCTCACTTTTATTTCGATCTAAGGGGCTTTTACTTTTTACCCCGCACGGTTTATTTTACAGATGACGTTTTAGCGCACTTTGGCGGCAAGCCGTATAAATATTTCGAACGGAAGCAAAAGCGTTTTGAGCGCTGTCAAGGGGTGGGCTATAAAGACTTTAAGGAAGCAAATGCAGAAATTGACCAGGCATTTGTCGAAAGTATAAAGAAACTCATTGACGCCAAAGGAACTCCATTGCTGATCACGCTGGCTGGTCCCACGGCGGCGGGCAAAACGGAGATTACAGAACGCCTGGTCAATGCATTTGAACAGACGGGCTTGAAATTCACCACGATAGAAGTGGACAATTACCTGCTCGATAGGGATTATCGCGATGATAAACCGATGGGGAAGGAATCAACTCATTTTGAACTGTTCATGAGCAGTCTCGTTGATATTCTGCAAGGGAAGAAGATCACCATCCCAAGATATGATTTTGTCCAAGCCACATCCAGCCATGATCTGAATGGCAACTTGAAGGCGGGCTGTGTTCCGCTTGAGATCGAGCCAGCCGATATTATTTTTATGGAGGGCAATTTTCCATTTCACATGGATGAGATATCCAGCTTGATCGGCATCAAAGCAGTGTATCTGACGGATGATCCTGTTCGACTGAAACGGAAATGGAAACGAGATATCGATTATCGGAAGAAATATGACCCCGCTTACTTCCAAAACAGGTTCTTTCGGACGCAGTTCTTAAGAGCCGAGGAATGCTATTTGCCCCTCATGAAAGTGTGCGATATTGTTGTGGATACCACTGGCGCTGCCTTGTGGACAACCGCAGAAATTGCTGAAATCTTGGATCGGAATTAGAAGAAACAACGATGCCAAAACCATAGCCTTATCATTGAAGCCATTCTTTTTGATGTGAATGGTACGCTGCGGATTCGGGAATCACACGAGCCAACACAACAGGCGGCATTCTCGCGGATGCTTGGATTGCTGGAAAAAGAAAATGCTTCAGATATCGATTGGGAGGAATTGACCCGACGCCAAAGGGCCTACGGGGATTGGGCGCAAGAGAACCTGATTCAGTTATCCGAGGCAGAGATTTGGAGCCGCTGGATCCTGCCTGATTATCCACACGAGAAGATAGAGCCGATTGCGGCTGAGTTAACGCTGGCATGGAGCGAGCGCAAAGGGCGCACAATTCCCAACGTCGGAGCAGAAGAAACGCTGGTTGAATTGAAGCGGCGCGGCTATCGGTTGGGCATCATCAGCAACACCATGTCAACACTGGATATTCCACGCAGTTTGGATACCTTTGGCTGGAACGAATATTTTGAAGTTGTGGTTTTGTCTTCGGCCTTGAAGTGTCGCAAGCCCGCTCCTGAACCATTCTGGGAAGCCGCGCGCGCGTTGAACGTAGAAACAGCGCACTGTGCCTATCTCGGCAACCGTATTTCACGCGATGTCGTTGGCTGTAAACGCGCGGGGTTTGCGCTCGGGATGATCATTGAGCCGTTTGGAAATCCTCGCGCTGATGAACAGAGTCAGACCATCGCACCTGATGTGGTTATTAACTCGCTAAATGAGCTTCTCGATATTTTTCCATCAGAGATTGACATGTTTCAATACCCAAAGTGACTAAAAAATTATGGTGATGCCTCCGGCTTTTAGATCCAGGTCGTTCACGTTGTACTGGATTGGTCACCTGATTTCATTCGCGGGCTCACAGATGCAGTTGTGGGCATTGTACTGGCATTTACGTACGATATCCGACCAGCCTGTAGTTATCAGCGGAATCGGTTTGGCACGGTTTCTGCCTGTGGTCTTGTTTTCACTGATTGCTGGAGTTGCGGCAGACCGGTTTGATCGTAGAAAAATGACGATCCTCACCCAGGTTGTGCTGGGGCTGGTAGCCCTGGTACTTGGTCTGAATACTGCGCAGGGTGATTTATCACTGTGGATGTTGTTTGGCTTGGTGATTGTTCAATCGGTGGCGGTGGCTTTCGATACGCCTGCAAGGCAAGCCCTCATCCCATCTCTTGTTCCTCGCGAAAATCTGGCAAGCGCATACAGTCTGACCTCCATTGCATCCAAAGTGGGCGGCATCATGGGACCCGCAATATCCGGGCTGGTGATCGCATATCTGGGTCTTCAATGGGCATATTGGATAAATGCCATTTCTTATCTGGCAGTCATCGCGGCATTGATCGCCATGGGGAATGTAAAAACCGTAATCGAAAAGAAACCTTTTGAATTTCAGGGAGTATTCCTGGATATTCGCGAAGGGATCGAATTCATTAAAAACTCTCCCGTCATTTTTTCGGCCATGATATTGGATTTCTTTGGCTCTTTCTTTTCATCGGCAAATACGCTGCTGCCATTTGTAGCGATAGATATTCTTCATGTTGGCCCGATCCAGTATGGCTGGTTGTCTGCTTCACAATCCATCGGGACCTTGATGATTGGAGTGTATCTTTCACAAAAAACCAACTTACAAAGACAGGGATTGTTGATCGTTATTTCAGTCGCAGCGTTTGGGCTGGCTACGATCCTGTTTGGAGTTTCCACCTCGTTCTGGTTGACCATGCTGGCTCTCATCCTGATAGGCGTCTTTGATGGGTTGAGCACCATCATCCGTAACACGGTCAGGCAATTGCTAACTCCAGATCCCATGCGCGGACGCATGATGAGCATTACTCAGATATTCTTTAAGGGTGGTCCGCAATTAGGAGAAGTGGAAGCTGGTTTGATGGCTCAGGCATTCGGAGTGTCATTCGCGATCATTTCGGGTGGGGTGGGGTGTGTGGCGGCAGCCTTTGTTGTGGCGAAGAAATTTCCCCAACTTTGGAAATACAACGGGGATGAAACGTTTGTGGATGGCAATATTCTTTGAAAAAACGTACTTTTTTTGGGCACATAAGGGTAAATATGGTCACAAATTTTCACTTTTAAATGTGACAATTGACACTTTTAGTGAAAGAGTACTTGCAATTAATACATAAATGTCGTATGATGTGCAAATGAAAGTAAAATTTCATAAATTTAAAAATTGTAAGAGCCGTTAAGAATTTATAAAAGGATGAATCAATAATGAACCCAGAAACCCAACCCACCACAACATTAGATTTTGGACAGATAATCAGCGAGCACTACAAGGATCTAACCAAGAGTGAAAAGCAGATCGCGGATTTTTTACGCAAGAATCAGGAAGAATCCGCATTTCTATCAGCTGGTGAATTAGCCGAACAATTGGGCTTAAGTGAGGCAACTCTTGTCAGATTTGCACGCTCCCTGGGATTCGATAGTTATCCGGCCATGCGTGAGGTCTTGCAGGAAAACTTCCGCCGTCGCGTTACGCACTCTACCAGGCTGCGCAGTCGTTTGGATGATTTGCGCGAGTCCGGGGATATTTTTGAACGGCTTGTAACCTCCGAGATCGACTACCTAACAGAAGCACTGCAAACCCTTGATCGTAATGCGTTGAACGCGGCTGTTGAGTTGCTCCGCACTCATCAGCGCGTTTTTGTTTTTGGGCTGGGACCGTCGGTTTCGCTGGTTGAACTGCTCGAGATCCGATTGACCCGTTCGGCGCGGCACGTCATCCCACTAAAAATTTCAGGGAAGGAAATGCTGGAGCCGATGCTGCTCATGAACAGCAATGACTTACTCATCGCTATCGGTTTTTTCAACATGACCCCAAACCTGCAAATTGTTCTTGATTATGCCAACGAACATAAAACACCAGTGATTCTAGTGACAGATACACTTGATTTAATGGTGGGAGACAAGGCGGATGTTGTTCTCAAAGCACGGCGCGGCCCGGTGTCCGCATTCCACTCGCTAACCGTTCCCATGACGATCATCAATGCCTTGCTTCTGGCATTGAGTTCTGCGGACCAGGAAAAAGTGATGGAAAACTTGGACAGGTTGGATCAGTTGCGCGAACGTCTCAAGAAAGCCAATGGATCAACTGCGAAATAAGTCTCATTCAATGTAAGGAGATTGTATATGGTAAATCCTGCAATACCTAAGCAACCACTCTCGCTTCGTTTGCTTGCCAGCGCCAGAAGGTTTTTTCGCTGGTTGACAGCCCCACATGTGCTTCTGTCGTTGATCATGTTGGTGGTCCTGTTCTACATGGTTGTCATCCCTTTGTATCGCATGGTTTACACAACAGTTACACTGCAATCGCGTGATCTTACCCGCTTTCCCGGTGCTCTGATTGGTGATTTCTCTCTATATCATTATGTCCGCATGTTGACAGGTGATTTGGGAAAAATTTTCATGTACGACCCGCTTAAGCATTCGTTTACCATTGCCATTGGTAGCACCCTGCTTGCGCTCGTGATCGGAGGATCATTAGCCTGGCTGGTGGTCCGCACGGATATGCCGGGCAGAAAACTCGTCAATTCACTTGCATTGATCCCCTACATCATGCCATCCTGGACTCTGGCGCAAGCCTGGCTCGTACTATTCAAGAGCACCGAATTTTCCGGGGGAACGCCGGGGGTATATCAGTTCTTTTTCGGGCAGCCTCCTCCTGTCTGGTTGTCATACGGACCGGTACCGATCATCATCTGTAGTGCGCTGCATTACTACACTTTCTTTTTCCTGTTTGTGTCAGCAGCGCTGATGTCGATCGATTCCAGCCTGGAAGAAGCCGGGGAATTAATGGGTGCCAGCCGCTGGCGTATCCTGCGCAAGATCACCCTGCCCCTTGTCCTGCCGGCGATCCTCTCGGGTTTTATCATGACCTTTTCCAAGGTGATGGGTACATTTGGCGGCCCCAATATTCTGGGGGTACCGGTCAGGTACTATACCGTTGCCACAATGATCCGCGGCAGTATGGGGGTCGGTGATGTAGCAGATGGCTTTGTACTGGCGATTGTGTTGATCCTATTCTCGGTGATCACCATTTCGATCAATCAGCAATTGATCGGGACACGAAAGAGTTACGAGACGATCGGCGGACGTGGCTTTATGGCGCAGTTGAGTAAACTGGGCATAACGAAACATGCCATATTTATAGGTGTGATCACTTTTCAAATCCTTGTTATCGTTCTTCCATTGGGTCTTCTTATCTGGAGTTCATTAATGTTGCAGGACGGGAATTACAGTCTGAGCAATCTCTCCTTGCAGCATTGGATAGGAGCACGGGGCACAATTTATAACCATGGAGAACCTGGAGTGCTGCTCAACCCAAAGATATATCGAACCGCCTGGAACTCCATACGGCTTTCTCTTTGGACTGCTTTATTCACAGCTTTTTTGGGTATTATTCTGGGCTATGGAATTGTCAAAGGGCGGGGCACCCGGCTCTCCAAATTGGTCGAGCAATTGGCATATATTCCGTATGTCATCCCCGGCATTGCTTTTGGCGCGGTTTATATTGCAATGTTTATCAAACCGCTGGGACCGATCCCGGCATTGTACGGGACCTTCACCTTGCTGGTGATTGTTTCGGTGGCAAAACATATTCCGTACTCCTCCCGCTCTGGGGTCTCAGCCATGCTGCAAGTCGGCAGGGAACTGGAGGAAGCGGCTGCGATCGCCGGCGCCAATGTCTGGCAGCGCTTCAGGCGTGTCATCTTCCCCCTAACCAGTGCCGGCTTTGTTGCTGGATTCCTGCTGACTTTCATCACCACCATGCGCGAACTCTCCTTGATCATCCTTCTGGTCACCCCATCAACCCAGGTACTTGCCAGCCAGACCATGTTTTATATCGAAAATGGAGATGGTCAAATGGCAAACATTGTCATATTGATCCTAATCTTCCTCACACTGATCGGAAACTTCATCATTGGCCGCTTCCGGGGCGGCAGCCTTAAAAAAGGTCTTGGAATGTAAATAAGAGGTAATCATGTCAACTACAATCACTATTAAAAACCTTACTAAACGCTTTGGGGATGTCGCCGCAGTTAATAACGTCAGTCTGACCGTTGAACCAGGATCATTCCTGACCCTTTTAGGTCCCTCCGGTTGCGGCAAAACCACCCTGTTGCGCTGTATCGCCGGTTTGGAAGACCCAAACGAAGGCGAAATCTACGTAGGCGATAAACTGGTCTATTCCAGTGCCAAGGGCATCTCCATGCCTGCGGGACAGCGAGATCTGGGGTTGGTGTTTCAGAATTATGCTTTGTGGCCGCACATGAAAGTGGATAAGAATATTACTTTCGCGCTCGAGATCCAGAAAATGCCGAAAGAGGAAATGAAAAAACGGGTTAAAGAAGCCCTGGCCGAGGTTCAGATGGAGGGCTATGAAGACCGCTATCCGCGCGAAATGAGCGGCGGGCAGCAACAGCGTATCGCCCTGGCGCGCATGCTGGCATATCGTCCCAAAGTATTCCTCATGGATGAACCGCTCTCAAATCTGGATGCCCGCCTGCGCATGGACATGCGCACCGAGCTTAAGCGTCTCCATCATATTTCAGGCGCAACTACCATCTATGTCACCCATGACCAGGTGGAAGCCCTGACCATGTCCACCAATATTGCTGTGATGAAACTGGGCGTTATTCAACAGATGGCGTCCCCTGATCGTGTCTACCATTTCCCAGCCAACCTGTTTGTTGCGGATTTTATCGGCAACCCCAAGGTCAACCTGCTGGATGGTGTTGTCCATGGCAGCAATGTTGTGAAAATTGCAGATTTCGATATCGCAATGGATACGCATTCTACAACGGGGAATACCGTGATTGCCGTCCGCCCCGAAGACATCTCCGTCCTGACGAAGCCTGAACAGGATGCGGTGGAATTCACCGCCTATTCCGTCCTGCCCGCCGGGGCTGATTCGACCATTGTGGCGAAGCGCGGTGGAACAGAACTCATTGTCAAAGTGATGGGCATTAGCAAGATCAACATGGATCAAAAGATCTGGTTGAAATTTGATCCAGACACCTTGAATTTGTACGATAAGGAAAGCGGAAACCTGGTGGCAGCATAACCAAAGTCCATTTGATTATTTATCCAGAACGGTGAAAGGAGACAGTAAAAAAAGTTATTCAAAGATAGGATAGCGTAATATTTCGTCGTTTCGTTTCAACCATCAAAAAGGAGATCAGAAATGAAAATATTCGGAAAATTATTAACCATTGTGTTGCTGATCAGCTTCCTGGCTGCCTGCAGCGCACCCGCAACGACAGCGCCTGAGACAGCACCCGAGGCAACGACAGCACCAGCGGCTGGACTCACAGATGCCGAACAATGGGCGATGGATAATGGGGTCGGCCCGTTTACACCCGAGACCGAAGACTGGGCGGCAATCGAAGCGGCCGCGATTGAGGAAGGATCAGTCGTGGTGTATTCGAACTCTTCCAAGATCGAAAAATTACTTGAGCCATGGGCTGCGTTATACCCTGGGATCAAATTGGAAGGCGGGGACACGGATGATATCGCCGTGAAAATGGCTGCCGAGCAACAGGCCGGGAATGTCGTTGGGGATGTTTGGTTCAACAGCGATGGTCATCTTCTCTACGGAGAATTTGTGCCTAATCAGTGGATGTGGTGGTATACCCCCCCGGGAGTTGAAATTGAAGGCGCAACTGCAGAACAACCGTTTGCCATGGCGCGCCGTTCTGTGGACGTGATCGGATATAACAACGAGATTCGCACAGATGGCTGCCCGGCAACCAACTGGTGGCAGTTTACTGAACCAGAGCTTAAGGGCAAATTCTACATGGAAGATCCCCTGTCCGATTCCAGCACCACTGCAAAACTAACGCTCTTCATTAAGCATGCAGATGAGATGGCCACGGCTTATGAGAGTCTTTATGGAAAGGACTGGACCACTGACGAAGCATATGGCGATGACACCACGAACGCAGGTTATTTGTTCCTTAAGAAGTTGGCTCAAAACGAACCTGGCATTCAGCCCGGTGGCGATGAGGTCGATTCGGCCTATGGAACTCTGGGCATGGATCCTGCGACTGAACCCGGATATGGCTGGACAGGTCTGTCAAGCTATGAAGCCACTATGGAGGGGGAATTGGCGATGGGTCCCTGCTATGGTCTTGAACCCGCGGCAGGTATCTTGAAATCTTCATATTTAGGCATCGCCAATAACGCCCCGCATCCAAATGCAGCCAAACTGTTCATTAAGTTTGCTCTCTCAGAGGAGGGATTTGATCCCTGGAATCAGTTCGGCGCTTATCCAGCCGCAGTTGGACTACCCATTGCCGAAGGCATGCCTGCCAGAGATGAAATAGCGCTCTGGCCTAGCGACGATCTGTATGCTTATACATACATGAGTCCTGTACGTGACTTCTGGGCGATCAACCTGCTCGCTCCGTAAAAGGGGAATGGACTTTTAGTGGAAATTCTTTGGGCACGGATTCAATCTGTCCGTGCCCAAAGAAACCTGCAACACAAGGATTTGTGTAATTGAATAACGAAAATCAAGCGCCTGGCCTGAAAATCGCAGAGCGCAGTCTCGAATATTCTCGAAAGGCAAATTATTATGGGTAAAGAAATTCAAGCAGTTTTTTTCGACATGGGCGGGACGATTGAAACTTTTAACTATACACGTGAACTGCGTCTGGACGCAACCGCAGTCATCCAGCAGCATCTTGTACAAGCCGGGATCAATCTTCAGCTTGGCAACGAGCAACTTTTAGAAGTTATCACTAGCGGACTTGGACGATACAAATTCTTTAGCATCGAGAGCATGGATGAACTCCCCCCGCAACGGGTTTGGAGCGAGTATGTTTTTTCAGGCTATGAGATTGACCAGTCCAAACTGGCTGCTATTGCCGAAAAATTATCCTTCTTCGTGGAAACCCGCTTTTATCACCGCGCCATGCGTCCCGAAATGCCCGCTGTATTGGAAGCTATCAAACAAATGGGTTTGAAAATCGGGCTTATCAGCAATGTCAACAGCCGTGGGCAGGTTCCCACGAATTTGAAACAGTACGGCATTTACCAGTATTTCGACCCGATCGTGTTATCCAGTGAATACGGCCGCCGCAAACCCGACCCGGCAATTTTCCATTATGCGGCGCGATTGGCAAATATTTCTGCCAGTGCATGCCTTTATGTAGGCGACCGCATTGCACGCGACATCGATGGAGCGCAACGAGCCGGGTATGGCATGTCGGTTCAGATCAGGCATAATTTTGAGCATGGTGAAAGCGACGAGGGAGCGATTCCCGATGCGGTGATCGACAATATGACCGAACTTCTTGATATTCTGCGCTCAAGCCGTGAACGTGAACATACGCCAACTGAAGCAGGCAAAATCCGCGCCTTGATTTTTGACGCCGGAGACATCCTGTACTTCCGCCCTGAAAGAGGAGCCAAATTTGCAGCGTTTCTCAAAGAACTCGGCATGGAGATCAAGCCGAACCATACTCAGGAGAAAAAGCCCATAGAATACAAAGCCTATCGTGGAGAGATCAGTCACGACGAATACCGAGAGGCTATTGTCAACATGTATGGCATCACACAACCGGAGCAGGTTGCGCGCGGTAAACAGGCATTGATCGATGATGACAATAATGTCGCATTTTTCGAGGGAGTGCCTGAAACCTTGTGCGCTCTGGAAGAAAAAGGCTATCTGCTGGCCATTGTCACTGATACTGCCAATTCGATATCCGCCAAATTGAGCTGGTTCGAGCGCGGCGGATTCGGACACGTTTGGGATTCGATTGTCTCCTCGCTGGAATTGGGAACACGCAAGCCCGATCCTAAAATTTACCGTGCTGCCCTTCAACAACTTGGGCTGACTCCCGACCAGGCAGCGTTCGTGGGGCATAAAGCCTCTGAACTGGCTGGCGCCCATGAAGTCGGAATGCTGACAATCGCGTTTAATTACGATAAAGATGCCAACGCTGATTTTTACATAGAAAATTTTGCCGATTTATTAAAGGTACAGGTATTGAGCTGATATGACCAACCAAATTGAAGCCATATTATTTGATATGGGCGGCACGCTGCGCAGCAGTGTCAAAAAAAGCAAGGCTGAAAAATGCGAACTTATCCAGCGCATACTTGACCTGCTGGGTGCGCAGACCCCCGTAGATGAATTTTCCGCACTACTGTCCGCGCGTGCCAAGGATTACAAACACTGGGCTGAAGAAACACTGGTCGAACTCAACGAAAGCGACCTGTGGACAAAGTGGATGCTCCCCGATTGGCCAGCGGAGAAAATTAGCGGCATAGCCATCCAACTCAACCAACTATATCGTGACTTCACAGGCACGCGCATCGTCTTTCCCGAAACTCATGATGTCATCCTCGAACTGTTCCGGCGCGGCTACCGCTTGGGGTTGGTCAGCAACACTACCAGCAGTGTTGAAGTCCCTGCCGCGCTGAAAGAACTGCACCTGACCGGCTGTTTCGATACGGTTGTCCTTTCGGCAGTGATCGGAAAACGAAAGCCCGACCCTGCCATCCTGCTGGATGCCACACGGCGCATGGGGATTGCCCCTGAAAAATGTGCCTACATCGGTGACCGCATTGACCGCGATGTAGCGGCCGCGCGCAAGGCAGGTTTTTCGAAGGCGATCATCCTGCGCGATCCGCGCCAAATAAAATTGGAAAAGGATGTCGGCGCACATCTTATACCGAATCACGTTATTACAGACCTGACAGGCTTGTTGGAGATTTTCCCACAGCGCCCCGTCCCTCAGCCTGCTGCTGTTTACGATGCTTCACTCTCGACCATGTGGGCGATGAAAAACTTCCCAACCCTAACCGATTTCTTTGAAGCTGCGCGCCGTATGGGCTTTGCGCGCATCGAGTTGAACCACAAAGTCACCACAACCATGCTAACTGGCATTGACCTGAGTCATTACCAGTTCAGCAGTGTGCACGAACCCTGCCCGGCGGATATCAGCGAGGATGAACTGAAAAAACGCGACTGGCTGATTTCCTCCACCGATGAAACCTGCCGCATTGAAGGCGTGAATGCCATCAAGCGCAGCATCGATATTGCGAATCGCATCGGCGCCCCGGCAATTGTCATCCATGCCGGGCATTCCACTCCCGATAAAGACAAGCTGGAGAAAAAACTGCGGATATTAATTGACGAAGGCAAACGCGATTCAGACGAGTACCGCACCATCCAGGCGCAGATGATCGACATACGGGCAGAATATGCAACAGCGAGTTTTGAATCGTTGAAAAAAAGCATCCTCGAATTATTAGCCCATGCGGAGCCGTTTGGCATTCGCCTTGGGATCGAGAATCGCTACCATTACCTCGAACATCCCAGCCCGGATGAACTCCAAACCCTGCTTGGTCTGGCCAGCCCCGAGCGGATCGGCTTTATTTACGATATTGGTCACGCCGAGACCCTCGACTGTCTGGGATTTTATCTACGTATTGAATGGTTGGAACGCTTTGCTCCACGCATCATCGGGACTCACCTGCACGATGTCATCAACACCGCCGACCATTATGCCCCTGGCGCGGGCAATGTTGATTTTGAAACAATATATCGTTATTTACCCTCAGACGCTTTCCGCACCTGTGAATTCCAGAACTTTAACAGCCCTGAACAAGTAAAAGCTGGCTTGGAATTCCTTGCGGAACACGGCTGTATCAAAAAACTTTAAGTTGAAAGGAACCTACCATGCGCGCTCTTTTTAAGAAACGTCAGAACATTTTTATCAAAATGATCCACGATCAGGCTGCACTTACCCTGGAAGGTCTGGAGGCTTTGCAAACCTACTTCGAAAACCATGACCCTGCCGCAGCAAAACTTGTCACTACAAAAGAAAAGGAAGCTGATGAAGCTCGCCGTATTTTGATCGACGAACTGAACCATACCTTTGTGACGCCCTTTGACCGTGAGGATATCTTTGCGCTTTCGCGCGCAATTGATGATGTGCTTGACTATGCCTATAGCACGGTTAGTGAAATGGTCATTCTTAAAGTACAGGCTACTCCATATATGCAGCGCATGGCATCCCTGCTCAGAGATGCGGCTAATGAGTTGTTGATGGCAGTCAATTGTCTTGAAGACCATGTCGGGGTGGCTGGTGAACACGCCCAACGCGCCAAAGCCCTCGAAAACCGCGTGGAGGATATCTACCGTGAGGCGCTGGCGGAATTATTCAGCGATGCCAAGGATATTGATCATATGTTAACCATTCTAAAGACGCGCGAAGTCTACCGACATCTGAGCAATGCTGCTGACCGCGGTGATGAGGCTGCCAATGTAATTGGCGATATTGTCGTCAAGATCGCATAAGAGGAAGGTTTACATGGACCCTCTTCTCATTGCTGTCATTGTCCTGGCGCTTGCGTTCGATTTTCTGAATGGCATCCACGATTTGAGTAATGTGGTTGCCACCATGATTTCGTCGCGAGCGCTCCCGCCGCGGGTTGCCCTGAGTATGACTGCCGTTGCCGAATTTTTAGGCCCGTTCATCTTTGGGGTGGCGGTGGCAAATACCATCGGGAATGAAGTCGTCGATTCCGAGGCGATCAGCCTGGAGGTGCTGCTAGCTGCGCTGATCAGCGCTATTCTCTGGAATCTATTTACCTGGTATATGGGTTTTCCGAGCAGTTCATCCCATGCCATGATCGGAGGACTTGTGGGTGCTGTGCTCATGGGAGCTGGTTGGACTGCCATTAAAGTGGAAGGTCTGCAAAAGGTCTTGATTGTCCTGTTTACATCCCCAATTATCGGATTTGTGTTTGGTTTTATTATCCTGCGTCTGATTTTTCTCCTCGCTTGGAATGCCACTCCGCGCATCAATGGCTTCTTCAAAAAAGGTCAGATATTCACAGGTCTGAGTCTTGCGCTCAGCCACGGCGCTAATGATGCCCAGAAAACGATGGGCATCATTACATTAGCCCTGCTGATCGGCGGAGTAATTGATACTTTTGTCGTGCCGCAGTGGGTCATTTTCGCGTGCGCCTCGATGATCGCTTTGGGAACATCGCTCGGCGGCTGGAAGTTGATCCGCACCCTGGGCGGCAAGATATTTAAAATCCGACCAGTGGATGGGTTTTCTTCTCAACTGGCTTCGTCAACTGTCATTCTGGGCGCCTCGCTCATAGGCGGTCCGGTGAGCACTACGCAAGTGGTCAGCTCGTCCATCATGGGCGTTGGTGCGGGGGAAAGAGTGAACAAAGTCCGCTGGGGCGTGGCACGCGATATTGCGACCGCCTGGCTATTGACCATCCCTGCAACCGCACTGATAGCCGCAGGGGTATATTGGATCATTATGCAATTTATTCCATAACCATCAAAAGGTATTCAACATGAAAAATTACGATGTTCTCTCTATTGGCAACTATACTAAAGATACGATCATTTCTCCCGCAGGCACAAAATATGTGGACGGCGGAGCAGTTAACTATGCGGCACATGCAGCGGCACAGCTTGGCATGCAGGTCGCCGTTGTCACCCGCCTCGCAAAAGAAGATGACCGCGTAGTGGACAAATTTACCCAGGCTGGAATTGATTGTTTTGTCACATACACTCCTCAATCCACCTTGATGAAACTTGAATACCCCACCATCGACCCCGATATTCGCAGCCTTTCTGTCACTGGTACGGCTGGCACTATCACAGCGGAAGATGTGGAAAAGATCGAAGCCAAAGCGGCTGTCATTGGCTCCAGTCTGCGCGGCGAAGTAGGTATGGATGTCATCCGCAAACTCAAAGATAAAAACATGCTCGTCGCCGCAGACATGCAAGGCTTTGTGCGTGTCCTGCGCGGAAATGAATTGAAATATGAACCCTGGGACGAAATGCAAGCTGCGCTCGCACATGTGGATGTTGTCAAAAGCGACGCTGTCGAAGCCGAATTCCTGACCGGAGAAACAGACATCTTCAAAGCGGCCAAGTTCTTTGCAGATATGGGGCCCAAGGAAATTGTCCTCACCCACAGAGATGGCTTGCTAATTTATGCCGATGGCAAATATCATGAAATGGGATTTTATCCAATTCGCCTCGATGGTCGCAGTGGGCGCGGTGATACATGTGTTGGCACCTACATTGCCATGCGCTTGTCCAAATCCCCTCGCGAGGCCGGGATCTGGGCTGCGGCCGTCACCAGCTTGAAGATGGAGAATGTAGGACCGTTCAATCGTTCCGTTAGCGATGTCGAAACCTTGATCCATGCCAAATATAACCATGGATCGATTCTCTGAAAAGCAAGCCCAGATCAGTCAGCGCCGTGCAGAAATTTTAGTTCGCTATCCATTGCTCTGGTCAAAAATGATCGCCGAATGGAACTCACCAGGCCCGGATGACCGGGCTTGGTTGATGTATTCTGCAAATTATCTTTTTCGCACAAATAATGTGCGTTGGGCAATGGACCCGCTCAGATTGATCCACAGACTTCCACAAGCACCCGATGTTAATACGGCGCAGGACTTGAAGGCTTTATCCTTTGTCTTGCTGACTCACGAACATGCGGACCATCTGGACCTCGGTCTGATTCGCGAGTTGAGGCATTTGCCCATCCTTTGGGTGATTCCTGAACCTACTCTGGCGCTGATCCAAAGTCAAATTGACCTGCCGCAAAAGCATCTGATTATTCCAAGAGACTTGGAACCCATTGAAATTGCGGGAATAAAGATCACGCCTTTTCCTGGTTTGCATTGGGAAAAGCTGGAGCATCAAGTCAATGAGAATGTCAATCCTCCTGAAAAGCGTTCCAGCCACAGGCTACCTGGTTGAATTTAAAAATAAACGCTGGCTGTTTCCCGGTGATACCCGTACCTACGACGCCAGTCAATTGCCATCCTTTGGCACCGTAGACGGTCTCTTTGCCAATCTCTGGCTGGGACGCGGCTGCGCCCTGATGGATGAACCTCCGCTGTTGGATTCCTTCTGCCACTTCTATTTTGACTTGCAGCCGAGGCGTATCATCCTAACACACCTAAACGAATTTGGGCGCGACGCAGATGATTTTTGGGATGAAGAACACGCAGAAAAATTGTGCTCAAAGATTTGAGATTTCCCCGGGGGTGTTTCTGCCAATCCCGCACTTATGGGAAACAGCGTTCTCTTATAAAAAGGAAAGATAAAATACGAATTACACATATCCTGTTAAACTGGGGCTTGCTGTTTTCTAATGAAAAAGAAGAAATACAAAGGTGTAGTTTTCTTGACCGATTTTGGTTTATACAGTAGTGATACGAGTTCTGCGATCGCGGGTTCGTACAAAGATGTCCGATAGACGAACCCGCGGTGCGTAACTATTTTTCACCCCTGTTTTCACGCCAAAATTGGCAAAAAGCAACAAAAAAACCGCCCTTAATAGGGCAGTTTTTTTGTTTATTCTTGGCGGTCCCGACGGGGATCGAAATCGCGGTGCGTAACTTTTTCGCAAACTAACGATGAGTTGATTTTTGAGCCTTTTTAAGGCTATTTTCGTAATTTCTTGCAAAGACAGGAAGAATGTCATGCAATATTTGTTACATTTTATTACAATTAGAACAACTATAACCTCAGGTCACAAGCCTTATCGAAAAACATTAGCAATAGGCTGGGGAAATTTCTTCCAAAAATCCCAAAAAGCTGACAGATGAAGCAACTAGCACAGGGACCATTTTATATGAGGGCATAGAGAAAGTCAAGCAATTTATGGGGGATTTGTTAAAGTCGAGACAAGTGTCCACTTATGTCCATTCGTGAGGCAATGCGGTCAATTTTACTCCATCACTTTGGACAAATGAACCAGTCCAGCACGGATGAGTTAATTGCCAGCACAAACCAGGATTCGGTGCTAGAATTCAACAGGATACTGTCGTGCAATAAATACGTTAGCAGGAGAATGGTCGATGTATTCTTCCAGTAATTTGCCATGGTCAAAAATAAATGATTTTTTGATTGAGGTCGGGAATATCCGAGAACCAAAAGAATTTTGCGTGCAGGTAGTAAAAAAATTATATTCACTGATCCCCTATGATCAGGCTCGGATCTATTTCGTAAGCGATTATGGGAAAATCTATGATGAGGTTTTAATTGGGGTGGAACAGAGGTGGAGTGAGATCTATCTTGAATATTTTTCCAGAATAGAAAACGGCCGCTATGCAATTCCTACCAGGCACTATTTGCTTCCCACTCGAGAAAGCGGTCATTTGTCGCTTTCCAAACTTGAGGGTGGCTTGTATGATTGGACGGATTATGCCTGTGATGAATTCATTACTGGTTATATTAAGCCTCAGGGGATAAATTATAGTGCTGGTTTTGGCTTCCACAGCGACGACAACTTTACGAAGAGCGTTTATTCCTTGGACCGGACACATCGCAGTGGATATACTGATCAAGAAATAGGCATAATGTGCATCATTCAACCTCACCTAGAGAACCTGCACAAGAATTTATTCGTTCTAGCCTCCACAAATAGCTCTTACAATCAGAATTTGGAGGTTCAAAAAATTCTTACCAACCGAGAAGCGGAAATAGCGGAATTAATATGCAAGGGAATAACACCGCAGAAGATAAGCAAGAAATTATGCCTAAGCCTGGCAACAACCTATCGGCATATCGCCAACCTGCATGCGAAGCTGAATGTCTCTAATCGCCAGGAATTGCTCCTTAAATTAATGGGACTGACAAGTGATCAAGAGAAAGCTTAAAGAACGAGACCTGACTAGCCGTTAGTTGGGCCAACATTTCCAAAAAGTTTTATTTCTGGATCATCAACCTAGCCTCGACATCTGCGACGACGGTTGCCCGTGCATATAGTCGCTGATGCCAGTTGCCATCATGTAAACCACGCGTGCCACATCATCCGGATCCGTTATCGGCGCATTGGGTTGGCCTTTCATAAGTTCTCGCACCTCTGGTGGAGGTAACCATCAATACCAACAAAGCTCGGTGGCAATAGCATCCAGCACTGCGTCCCACGGATGGTCTGAAACCACGCTGTCCACATGCTGCACCTCATATGCCGCAGCGATACTAACAGCCCTTGGGCAACGAGGCAGAAAACGGTCATAATATCCGCCGCCCCAGCCAAGGCGCAGTCTGCCGGAGTCAAAGGCCACGCATGGAGTCAGTACAACGTCTATATTTTCCGGCTCAATCACGTCTGAAAGCTTCGCCAAAGGTGCCATGATGCCGTACTTGCCGGATTTCCACGGACTCTCATCTCTGGGATACAAAGCCTGCATGAATCCATTTTCGCTGCAAAGCGGGAAGCCCAGCTTTTTCCCCTGATCTCTGAGAACTGCGTGCAGTTCGGTCAGATCGACCTCTCCCGCAATAGCCATGTAAGACATGACGACCTTTGCATCCATGATCGCCGGATGCTCCGCAATGCGCTTGCAGATAGCGCTGTTATACTCCTGTCGTAAATCGTCGGGAATGGCCTTACGTGCAGCCTGAGCAGCCTTGCGCTGCTCACTCTTTGTTATACCGGGCATGAGAAGACTCCTTTAGATTATCCCAGCATCAGACTTACAGTTTTCCGCCGGCGGCCTGAACTATATGGGAGGTCAAAACAGAGGTGGTGACGCTGCCAACACCGACGGGAACAAGTGCGGAGGACGCCGGCGTATTCAAACATCTTTTCTTTCATATTGTTCTCCTGATTCTCTTGGCAGAGGCTCTAAATTCTGCCGTTTAATTGAAAGGGCATATTGCAATGCAATATGCCCTTTCAATTAATTACTTTGAGTAAAAGATTTAGCAAAAAGAATTTTGCTAAACGGGGAAAATTAGAACTTCTCGATCGCATTCAGGAACTTCTCGAGCTCCTTCTCTTCCATGTGGTAACCGTGCTTATCCTCAGGATATCCGCCGCTGCGAACGTCTTCTGCCCAATCAGCATATGCTTCAACAGCCCACGGGAAGAAGTCGGCATAAGACTTGGCATGAGAAACCGCATTGGGCATCATGTTAAAGGTATCGAGATCGACCATCTCGCAGCCATCGGCGGCGCCGCCCGCGGCGATGGATATCACGGGCACGCGCAACTTCTTTGCGATGGCGTTGGTAACTTCGATTGGAGTCAGCTCGATGGTCATGGCCTGCATGCCGTTCTCCTGATACTCATAAGCCATGCGGAAGACCTTCATCGCGTCCTCAGCCGTCTTGCCTAGGCGCTTGTAGCCGCCCTGAGCGGCTGTCTGCCAGCCGGACAGCGCACCTACGTGACCGAAGACCACCAGATAGTTATCAGCCATATACTTCAGGACTTCGTTGGTGACGCCCATGGGAAGCAGGGAGTTGGCGCCGGCGTACATGTATTTGGAGCCAGTCTCCACAGCCTTTTCCTTTGTAGCATAGTCTATGGTATTCATGTAGAAGTTGATATGGATAAGCTTCGCGGCGTTACGGACGATGCGAATCCACCATTCGGCGATATGGCTTTGCCATTCCATACTAGCAGTGCCGTCGCCGGGAACTGTGAGGCGGCAAACGTCGCAGTTGGCCATCTCAGCGGCCATGACCCAAAACTGATCTCTGATTGCGGGGCACATTTGAACGATCGGAGTACCCTCGTCCTTGAGATTCTGCAGATAGGCGATGGACTTGCGGCCTTTCACCATCAAAGAGCCCTTAACCCCTTTTTTATCTTCCTTAGTTACGTCTGTCATCTTTATTCTCCTTTTATTAGTCAATAGATTATACGATTTAGCTTTTTGAAGAAAATACACAATTTTTTGTATTATTTGTGGAGTCAGCTTCGGCACATTGGAGGCAACAGCCGTCCCTTATTTGATTAAAGCGTTGGCATTGACAAAGTCGATTGCCTTCCTTACCAGCAAATCGTCTTTCAGCGGCACTAGATCCTCGCCGAGAAAATCCTTCACCATCTCGATTGGCATTTGCTGGCGAACAGATATGGATTTGGCCTCTTCCTCCAATTCTTCTTTGGTTACTTCAAGGTTCTCTGCTTCTATGATTCCCTTGAGCACCAGTCTGGTTTTTACCAGCTTGAAGGCTTCTTCTTTTAGCTTTTCCATGCGATCGGCCATCTCATCCTGCGTGAAGCCAATATACTTACCGGACGCTAGTCCATCGTATTTCATCTTATGGTTCAATTCAAGGACCATCATTGTGACTTCGTCGTCGACCAGGTCTTGCGGCACCTTAATGTCATTGGCTTCCAGGACCTTCTCCAGTATCGCGTCCTTTACCCGCATTTCTGCGTTTTTGCCCCTCTCCACTTCAACACCCTTGTAGTTCTTTACTGCAATATTCGGCATCCGTGCTTTTTCTCCTTCTTTTAGAAGCCTTTTCTGTATTTTACGGGATTGTTATGGCTTCGCATGCGCATCTGTTGCTGGATACTAGCCGGGATCTATGCCTGTTTATTTTATTGTCCACTGACCGAAGGTGGTTAATCCGCCGCCGTCAACAAGGATATCGGCGCTGATAATGATGTACTTAGCTGTATCTCCGCACAGAAATGCGTACACGCAGCCCAAATCAATAGTATTTTTCCTCGCTTTAGATAAAATTCATCCCAAGCAATCATTTAAATTAATTACCTCGGACAGATCAGTTACAACAATCGATAATCAAAATGGCACATCTGATTCTTATGTGCCATTTTGACCAATTTAGCTCAGGCATCCAGCGCGTCGAGCTTCTCGAGGATAGCTTTCTTATCTTCATCAGAAAAGCCCGCTTGGGGGAAATTGAGCAGGAGATTTATCCGCATACCCTTGACGGGTCCCAAGTTGGGGTCACTAGAAAAGCCAGGCTTGTACTCCTCGATGATCGCAACGGCGCGGGGGTCCTCAAGGATTTCCTTCAGTTTGCTCTTAGAATTGATAGCCATTTTATTTTCCTCTCATAAGATATTTTATCTGCATCACCGGCTGCGCCGGCGACGGATCTACTTTTCAGGCGTGCTTGCCGCCCTCCATTGTGTAACTCCAGGGCTTCTCCTGGAAGGAGAACTGGCTGCCGCCGTCCACCTCTATAAGCTGGCCGTACATGAAGTTGGAGAAATCCGTGCACATGGCCACTATCATTAGCGCCACCTCATCCGGTGTGGTGGATATGGGGGTGGCTATGCCGTAGGTCTTAACGTCTTTGTCCCACTCCGCGCCGTACAGGGCGGAGGACTTGAGGTTATTCATCATGGCGCCAGGGGTAAGCATGCCGCCGGGGGCAACGCAGTTGACGTTGATGCCGTACTGCTTGAGCTCCTTGGCCATACCCTTTGTCATGCCCACAACGCCTGCCTTGGCCGCGTTGTAGTTGGTCATCATGCCGATCTTAATCATATCGTCGCCGCGGTAGGCAACAGAGGCGATTGTGACGACCTTGCCGCCCTTGCCGCCGCGTATCATACTGCGGACAGCAGCCTGCACGGTGAAGTACTGGCCTTTCAAGTCGGTGTCGATGATGTCGTCCCACTCCTCCTCTTTCATATCCACGAAGGCGCGGGCACCCCAGGTGGCCGCCATGGGCACAACTATATCCACGGTGCCGTAGGTTTTCTCCGCAAACTCGGTGAGGGCGTAACATTCGTCCACCTCGCGCACGTCTGTCTTGAGATAACTGACGTCGTAGCCTTTGGCTCTCAGGGTCTCCTCGGCCATCCTGCCCCATTCCTCGGTACGTCCGCCGAACACGACCTTGGCGCCAACCTCTGCCAGACGGTTGATCACGAAAAGCGCCAGACCCACGGTACCGGTGACGACTGCTACCTTGCCACTCAGATCAAGCACTTCGTTCATAGGCTTGAGGTCTTCCAGTGAATCTGAGGACATGTAGAATAAAGTTTCATTATCCATGGATCTTTCTCCTTTTTTTGTATAATCTCACCACAGTAATTAAATTATAACCATGGAAAATGAAACGGCAATACACAGAATTGTGTAAAAAATATTAAGTATCCCAAGTTGCTACATTGGGACGAAAATTGACTGTATAGTGTGTATGGTGTCAGAAGATGTTGGACAAAAAAAGGCGACTCGCTAAGGTGTTGTTTTCTTGACTGTTTTAGGTTTATACAGTAACGATATGAGTTATGAGATCGCGGGTTCGTACAAAAATACCCGATAGACGAACCCGCAGTGCGTAACTATTTTTACCCCTGTTTTCCCGCTAAAATTGGCAAAAAGACAACAAAAAACCGACTTTTTAGGTCGGTTCTTTCGTTTATTCTTGGCGGTCCCGACGGGGATCGAAATCGCGACTAAGTAATTTAGGGGTGACAGAACTTCTGGAACGAATTTGGGCGGAAAAAGCAATATTTGTTCCTGTTCTGCATTTTACTTCACTATTTGTAACTTTTCAAGTCTTTTATTCCCCCTCAATTTGCCTTTGTGTTTTCTGCTGATGTTACGGCAATAAATAATAATGAAAGCCCCATCTTATTTTTGACGGGGACTTACGGTATGGTGGATAAGCACATACCCTTGATATTGCAAGTTATTCCTTATATCTTCCTTTCAGGAAAGTATTTTTCGAGGAATTGAGCAGGAGAAAGTACCGCTGCGTTTTGATCAAGCAAAGGTTTGTAATGTCGCAGGTTGCCTGTCACCAAAGCGTCTGCATTCGAGGTGATAAAGACTTCCGCAAACATAATATCATCTGGGTCTGTATACCCATCTTTTGGAAGGTCACTCGGTTCTATGATGATTCCCGAAAGTTCAATATGATCTACGACGCTAAAGACTTTGTTTTGGTCAAGCCGAAGTTCAGGACGCATAAGCACCTCTTCGTATTCACCAAGGATACGGTTGTCATAGGCAATTTGAATTTGATTGGTCAGGACGAGATCAAGAACTTTTCCAGGCGAGCCTTTGACATTGAGCATGCCGCTGACCAATACATTTGTGTCCAACACGATCAACAACATTAGGCTTTTCGCTCCGCACGTGTTTTCTTGATGAGAGCATTGACATCCTTCAACGTCATTTTTTCAAGCCCATCCTTGCGTGCCTGGCTGCGGATGGAGCGTACCGCCATTTGCGCCTTGAGGCGGGAAACCATTAGCAGAATATCCTGAACGTCTTCAGATTCATTTAAGTTGATCATTAACGCAAACGGCTTGCCGCCTACGGTCACAATCAGATCGCCTTCGCTTTCCAATTTTTTTCTTAAAGCGGAAGGTTCATTTCGCAGAGTACGATAGGGAACGAATTGCATGGGGGCATCCTTTCTTGTAGCATGTTTTTCTACAATTTATATCTCTATTTTACTGCCTGCCAGCTAATTCGGATAGAGCAAATCTTTTATTATTCACTTAAGCGCCTCACACTATTTGTGTGGGGCGTTTTTAATTCCCGCATATCTCCCGGCATATTCAAAAGGAACATCCAATAACCTTGTCTGAAATCGCACTGTGCATAGCAATTTCCATTGCTGCATCTATCACCTCCAGGCTCTGATAAATGTTCTTACGCGTCTGATGATAAAGATACGTGACAACCGCTACAGGAAAGAAATAATGTGCTTACGAGGTGGACTGTCAAAAGGGTAGAACTCCGTCGTAAACAAAAATGGTGAGCGGATATTTTTGTCTCGGAAAAATAGCCTCTCCCTTTGAAAAGGAATCCAATATGTTCGCCTATCTCATTGCCAATCTGCTAACCGTCATCGTCAAGGTTTTTACAACATTGATCCAATTCCTGATCGTTATCGTATTGGGCTTGGCTGCGGCAGTGTTGTTTGCCCTGCCCTGGCTGTTGAGGGCGGCGGCTTTGCTGATCTGGCTGACTGCCGCCTACATGGGCTTCACTTCCATCCAGACGATCTACGCCCCCTCTCCCCCGCCGTGCCCGTGATTGCCCTACAGTTTTCTGTGATCCTGATATTGGTTGGCTGGGTACTGGTCGTGTTGAACAAGAACACCAGTTTTATTTGGGGCGGCATGGCAGCGGGCGGACTGATCGTGGGCGGCGCATCCATTGGTTCCACCTGGCTGCTCTCGCACTGGCAACATGCCGATCTGTTCTTTCGTGTACTGCCCCCTGCCCTGTTTTCCGTCCTTTTGATTTATGAAACGCTTCGTCTGCGTTTGCTGCGCCATAAGTGGAGTGTGGTTTTGACAATTCCCGCCTTGCCGCAAGTCGCTGAACCTATTGATGCTTAATAAAAAATGACCGACATGTGTCGGATAAAAAATCAAACAGAAAGGAGGTATTCAAATGTTAGATCTTGTGCTTGTGACGATCATATGTTGGTCTCTTGCAGCGTGGTTATTTTGGAAATGGGACATTGGAGGCTACCGCTCCGAGTTTCAAATGCGTTCAAAGAAAGAGGAAAAAGCGAGCCGCAAATAAACC
>CAWHXC010000020.1:0-134009 GCA_963833175.1 uncultured Chloroflexia bacterium | reverse complement strand
TGTCAGTGATCATCGCAGAATTGAATCGCCACGCCCGTCAATGTTTCCAATTGCTTCTTCTGGGCAAAGACCTGCGCCAATTCTTCGGGTCTGCACAAGCCCGTCAGCATACCCGCGTAAAAGCCATCCAGTCCAATGTATCCATCCCGCACCATCGAAACAAAACGATCAATCTCATTTTGCTTTGCCTGCTCCAGCCACTTCATCACTGTAAACGTGACTTCTGGATTCCAGCGAAAGCGGGTGGTATCCGGTCTGTGTTTGTTCTGTTCGACAAGAGCCATGCCCTTTTCCAGGTTCCGCATCTGGATTTGGAACACTTCTTCCTGGGTGTGGGTGTAGCCTATGTCAAAATGAGTGTGATGGAGCAGGTAAATTTTCCACTTGCGCATGTTTGATTGTCTCCAAATCTATTTTGCGATCACGCCGGGAAGCCACTGTTCAACCGGCTTGATAAAGGTCTTGACCATCATGACATCTTCACCCTGTGGGCTGATCAGGTGATAAGATTCCGCCGCGGCTGGGACAATGAATGTTTCGGCATAATGGAACTGGGTCTGTCTGCCGTCTGTTGTTTCAAGGATGACAGATTTTCCTTCCACCAGGCTCAGCACGTGGCAAGAGTTCCCGGTCTCTACATCCATGAAATCATTAAATTCAGGCGGTGGACATCGTAAAAATGCGCGGCATGGGTGGGCAGGTGGACTACGCGGCGGTATTTCCCATTTACTGATTTTTCAAAGAGCAAAACAGGCTTTGATACAAAATCGTTTTGTATTCGTGCTCCCCTGCCGGTCAAAATACAGGTTGGCAAATGCGCGCTCGATGTTCAACGTGCGCGGTTTGCCGTCCAGCCCTAGGCGCAGCCAGTCGTACATCTTGAATGTGAAAATATAAGGCGTCGCCGAAATCTCCAGCACCATCGTCCCTGCGCCCGAACCATGGATCGTTCCGTTTGGGATAAGAAAGAGATCATGCTTTTTTACAGGCAGGGCTTGAACATATTTCTCCATCTCCACCGGTGTCACCTGCTCCGCGGATTTTTCCAAAACCTGTTTGAACTCCTGCGCCGCGATTTCCTGCTGGAACCCCAAATTGACACTCTGGCCCCTGGCGCGCAATCCAGAATGTAATAGCATTCATCCTGCGTAAAAGTTTCGCCAAAGTTTTCGCGGATGAAATCCGGGCGTGGGTGAACCTGAACGGAAAGATTGCCTCCATCCACGGTATCCAAAAAGTCATACCGAATTGGGAACTCATACCTGAACCTTTCCGCCAATTCGCCCAACACCGCCAGATATTCCTGGAACATCAGCGTGTCGAAAGATACCTCCAGCATATTCCCGTCCAATTCAAAGATCAGTCCATTTTCAGGCACGATCAATTCAAATGACCAGGCATAGTTCGGGACATCCTGCGGCAGGCGGGGAATTTTCTCTCGAATCCATTGCCCACCCCAGGGTCCCGGTTCGAACCACGGGCGAACGCGGAAAAAACTCCTCGAAAGTTGTTCCAGCCCCCGGCGCAGATCCGCCCCGGAAATAATCGTCGGGGAATCAGGGCGCTGTTCGTCCACCATCCAATCAATCTTTGAAAGCAGGCTGGCTTTATGCTGATTTGCGACAACCCAATCAATGAAATAACTGCGCTTGTAGGCAATGCCAGGCGGCAACGCATCCGCTGCTCCCAAATTTTTTATCGAAAAGGCTCTCGCGCGAAATTGGATTTCATTCTTCGGCACATCAAGATAGACCAGTGCGCCCTGCCAGTTCGCCAGCGCCGCGCCGCAGCCATAAACGACTTGACTTGATAATTTGAGTCAGGTTTAATGATTGGAGAATCTCCGGGTCAAAAAAATCACCGAGTTTTCCGGGATAACGGAACCCGAAAAGCGGATCATCGCCTCCCATGAACGGTGCAATGAGCCCGTCAATTTTTTCCGGCGAAAGCATTGCCTGCTGAACATCCACAAAGTTGGCGCGAACGCCATATTTCTGCAAGACATCAGAAAAATTTTCATGAAATTTATCCCACAGAACGCCAGGGATACCATCAACGATGATGATCGGACTTCCCCTGAGCAACTCTGCCAAAGCGGTATAGCCTGTGGAAATTTTCCCATTGCCGATGTTGTGGGCGGGGTATATCTCATAAGCGTCCACACTTGTTTCTGTGCGGGTTGGTGGCATCAAATATTGTGTTGTTTTTCGCCAGGGGTTTATATTTTCAGGCATCTTTGTTTTCCAGTTCTTTTAACTTGATGTGTTGCCCGCCCTGCCAGAGAGCGGGGATAAAATCAGATGATGGGCGCGGGACGATCATCTCCAGCGCAAGCAGAACTGCGCCCAGAACGGGCGGTAGGAGCGGTTCTTGAATCTGGACTTCGGGAACCTGTGCTTGGATAGAACGATACAGTCCACTTTTGAAAAAATCGCCCGAATGCGCCAACCCGCCGGTGACCGTTAACCTTTTCACATCATCGCTAAATTTGAGTTTTTCAAACGCCACTTTGACCAGCGTGGTCAATTCGTCAAACGCGGCGGAAACGATGGCATTTGCGCTCGTGTCCCCTTTTTGCGCTTCTTCCAAAACCAGAGGAGCCAACGCCGCAATCTCAACTTTCCCCGTCCTTTTTACATACACTTGATTCATAATTTCTTGCACATCATGTATATCAAAATAATTCAGGATAATATCCGTCAGGGATGTTTCCCCACTGCGACCATCTGCGGAACGAACCACCGCTTTCAAGGCTTCCAGGCCAAGAAAATAACTACTGCCGCCGTCATCCAGCAAATGTCCCCATCCGCCCACCCGAATGGAATCGCCTGACTGTGCGCGCCCGTAGCAGGAACATCCCGTCCCCACGATCAGCGCAATTCCGGGCAAATTTCCCAATCCGCCGGAAAGGGCAATGCGGATGTCATGATCAATGCCGGTCAAATCCGGGTCAGAAACCCGCAACGCCAGCACGATCTCGCGGATCAAGTCCCGGTCTTTCTCCGACACGACGCCTGCCATTCCCAAAAATGAAGCGCTAACCGGCTGGGGGATTTTCCCTGCATCCTGCCAGGCGGCATTGATCGCCTCACGCAAATGTCGAGAGGTTGTTTCAACGCCAACACCATCCGCGCTTGCAGGGCCGGATTTACCGTATCCCAACACCTGCCCATTTGTAGTTGCCAATACAACCCGGGAACTGGTATTCCCGCCATCAACTCCCATGACAAAACTTTCAGCCATAAACTCCTATGCAGTGAAGCCTATATATAAAATTCTCAAATGTTTACGATGTAAACATTATAAGATCGAATATTTACACTGTCAACATTTGTGGTATCATTTTGGTATGACATCAAAGACCTACCACCACGGAAATCTCAAAGAGGCATTGATCTCAGCCGGGCTGGAAATCCTATCTCAAAAAGGGATGGAAGGGTTAAGTCTACGAAACGTAGCCAAACGGATTGGAGTAAGTCACGCCGCCCCCTACAACCACTTCCCCGATAAACAAGCCCTGCTCGCCGCCATGTCGACTGCCGGACATGAACAGCTCCATCAAACCTTGCTGGAAACGTTTGAAAAATTCAAACATGATTCAACAGATATCATCATTGAAATTGCCTGGGCATACCTGCAATTTGCCCTGGATGACCCCAATCGTTTTAAGCTAATGTTTTCCGGTGTGCTGGAAGAAGAAAGAAATCACCCCGCATATATGGAGATTGCCCAAAAGAGCATTTCACTTTTTGAAGAGATTATCGCGTTTTGCCAGAGCAAAGGGCAATTGGCGGAAAGTGAATTGAAAAGTATTGCCATTAAACTTTGGAGTTCTGTGCATGGATTTACATACTTAATCTTAGAAAATCAGTTTCCTAAAGAGTATCAACTAGACCAGAATTTAAAAGATTTACTCAAGTATGTTATCTCATAGAACAGTCTAAGCACAAATATTGTACCGTATCAGTCTGAAAGATAAAAAGAGCGACTTGTTAAGCCTGACAGGTTAGGCTTTTACTTTAGCTATGCGAGTTCCGCAATAGCGGGTTCGTACAAAGATGCCCGATAGACGAACTCGCGGTGCGTAACTATTTTTACCCTCTGTTTTTCCACTTATAATTGGCAAAAAGCAACAAAAAAACTGACTTTTTGGTCGGTTTTTTGTTTTACTCTCTGCGGTCCCGACGGGGATAGAACCCGCGATTAGTCACTATTTAATCATTCACAAAAATCTAATTGTCGCAAGCCTTCTAATCTAATATCGACCAAGTGCTATGTTTGCCAATGCTAAATTTGCCATAGAATACTTTGTGATATTCTCATAATGCGTTTTATTGAGTGCTGATGGGTCAATTTTGGCTTGAAATTTAACGGTTTTTTGGTCCCGGCATGACGATAGCGGGTCAGCCGCCGCAGTCGCGCATCCTTATAAAAGGAATATCCACCCGCCGTATTGGAGATCAATCCAAAATAGGATTCACTGCCGAGATAGTTGATCCACGGCAAAGGAGTTTCAGGAGTTTCAATTACATATTCACGATTTGTATCATCAAAATGACCGTAACGCATATTAGCCTCGATGGAAAAGGATTTATAGTGTACTCAATTTCGCAAAACTGGATTGCAATGTCTTGTTCTTACTTTACCTGGAACAGCGCGGTCACCGGCACTGGTGCCCCCAATTCCTGCCCGCGTTTGCCAGGTGAACATCCACCGACTTCCAATCGGAAGTCACCGGATTCGAGAGTCAATTTTCCATCATCATTATGGAACGACATCATTTCTGGAGTTAGAGTAAATTTCAAAGTGCGGTTTTCGCCGGCATTCAGCGTAACCCGCTCGAAGCCAACCAAATGCTGGATAGGGACAATCGTCGAAGCCTGGAGATCGCTCAGATAAAACTGGGCTACTTCTGCTGCGGTTTGATCGCTACTATTGCGCACAGTGAAGCTGAAGTTCAACGAATCTCCAGCAGCCACAGTTTGATCCATTTTCAGATCCGCATATTCAAAGCGGCCGTAACTCAAACCGAAACCAAAGGGGTATAGCGGTTCCTCGGTCATGTAACGATAGGTGCGACCCTTCATACTGTAATCATCGAAGGCGGGTAATTGATCGAGCGATTTGGGGAAGGTGAGCGGAAGTTTTCCCGAGGGAGAAATATCGCCAAAAAGAACATCGGCAACCGCCCGACCGCCTTCCATGCCTGGATACCAAACGAATAGAATCGCATCTACCATCTCTTCCACTTCGCCAAGAGCAATGGGGCTGCCACCAGTAAGCACAAGCACGATCCTGACCCCATGGATGGCAAGCTCCTTGATGTAATCCACCTGACTCTTTGGCAGTGAAATACTTTCGCGGTCGCCGTTCAATGGTGAAAGCAAAGATTTGCCTTCTTCGCCCTCAAGGAAGGAAGAAAGCCCTGCGCAAACAATTGCGAAATCAGCAGACTGTGCCATCCCTGGGGCCCAGGTATCTTTGATCTCTCTAGGATGTTTCAACATCGCGCCGGAGGTATATTCCATGCCCATGCCCTCAGGGATGCGCCCTGTGAGACCTTCAAGCAAGGTAACCATCTGGTCATTGAAGCCGTAATAGTTGCCGAGCAAAACTTCCATGCTCGTGGCAGTGGGTCCCGTGACAAAGATCTTCTTTGTGGAAGGTTTGATCGGAAGGATGTTATCTTTGTTCTTCAGCAGTACCACCGCTTCAGTTGCAGTACGATACGCCAGTTGACGATGTGCTTCGCAAGCCACCACATCTGTCGAGATGGATGCGAACGGAACATCTTCGGGTGGATCGAACATGCCGAGTTTAAAGCGCGTGGCGAGGGTACGTTCAAGGGCGCGATCCACATCCGCTTCTGCGATCAACCCACGCGCGATGGCTTCGGGAATCTCGCTGAAAACATGATCGCATCCCAGATCACATCCGTGATGTAAAGCCAGAGCCACAGTTTCCGCCGCGTCTTTCGTGACCTTGTGGTTGAGGTGAAAATCTGACAGTGCCCAGCAGTCTGAGACGAAGTGCCCCTGAAAATCCCATTCACCGCGCAGGATATCTTCGATGAGAAGTTTGCTGGCGCAGCAGACTTCATCCAGTGTGCGGTTGTATGCGCCCATCACTGATTCAACCTTTGCCTCTGTCACCAGTTTTTTGAAGGCGGGCAGGTAAGTGTCGTACAACTCGCGCTTTGTCACAATTGCGTTGAAGGTGTGACGATCCTTCTCAGGCCCCGAATGGACTGCAAAATGCTTGGCGCAAGCCGCTGCTTTAAGATATTTGGGATCATCTCCCTGCAATCCTTTCACGAACTCGGATGCCATCTCGCCAGTAAAAAATGGGTCTTCGCCCCACGTTTCCTGTCCGCGCCCCCAGCGTGGATCGCGAAAAATATTCACATTCGGCGACCAAAAAGTCAGCCCCTGATACAGATCTGTATATCCGTTGCGCCGTAACGCGGCATGATATTTTGCGCGCCCTTCATCGCTGATGGCGGATGCCACTTGGTGAATTAATTCCTTATCCCATGTTGCCGCCATGCCAATTGCCTGCGGAAACACCGTGGCACGCCCGCTGCGGGCAATGCCATGAAGCGCTTCACTCCAATAGTTGTAACTGGGAATATTCAGGCGCGGCACACCTTGCGCGGGATGATTCATCATGCTCGTTTTTTCATCAAGGGTGAGCCGCGCAATCAAATCCTTTACTCTTTCAGTAAACGGAAGGGACGTATCAAGATATAAAATTTTTTCGGGGATGCTGGTTGTGCTCATGAAAACTCCTTTGAAGCGCTGTTACTTAATAGACTTTAAAAAAGTTTATCGTGTGCCCAGAAGAATATCAATGGTTAATTGATCGATGCGCTCATATTTCAATCCACGTTTGCTGATCGCCGCGCGATCAAAAGATTGTTCTTTTAGCGCAGATGCTTTTTTGGAAGTATATTTTCCAAAATACCGGGTCATCGAACCGTCATCTGCATTGATCTCCGACAGAAGGGATTGCACCTCTTTATCCGCATTGAATTGTTCAGCCTTTTCCTTAAGGATCATGTAGGTGCGCATACAGCCGCGCGCGAAATCCTTTACACCTTCAAAGTCTTCAGTGCGATAGGCGTGCGCATCAAAGTGGCGTGAACCGTTGTACTTTACATCCTCAAGGAATTTGACAAGGTAGAACGCAGCTTTGATATCACGTGAGCCAAAACGCAAATCCTGATCATAGCGTCCGGGATATTGATCATTCAGGTCGATGTGAAATAGCTTGCCTGCCTCCCATGCCTGCGCAACTCCATGCATGAAATTAATTCCTGCCATGTGTTCGTGTGCCACTTCAGGGTTGACACCTACCATTTCGGGATGATCGAGCGTGGCGATGAAGGCCAGCATGTGACCAGTGGTTGGGTTGTAGATATCACCGCGCGGTTCATTGGGCTTGGCTTCCAACGCAAGCTTGAGATCGTATTTTTTATCCAGTACATATTCACACAGGAAGTTCATCGCTTCGCGTGAACGCTTGATGGATTCCACTGCGCTTTTGCTTGAATCAGTTTCAGTGCCTTCGCGTCCGCCCCAAAACACATAAGTCTTTGCGCCAAATTCGACACCGAGATCAATGGCGTTCATGGTCTTCTGCAAGGCATATCCGCGCACTTTCGAGTCATTGGATGTAAATGCGCCATCTTTGAAAATCGGGTCGCTGAACAGATTGGTAGTTGCCATCGGGACAACAAGACCGGTATCAGAGAGTGCCTCTCGGAAATCTTTCTTAATCGCATCCACCTCGGCAGGTGCGGCATCAATTGGGATTAGATCGTTGTCGTGAAAGTTGACGCCATACGCGCCGACTTCGCCGAGCAGGCGTACCAATTCGGCGGGGGATTTGTGTTCGCGGGTGGCAGATCCAAATGGGTCCGCACCGCGATTGCCTACGGTCCATAATCCAAAAGTGAATTTATGTTCAGGCTTGGGGGAATAGTCAGACATGAGGTTACTCCTTTTATCTTATGAAATTACATGATGAATGAACACCTCTCTTTGAGAGGTGAGGGGTAAATAAGGAGAAGAGGAGAATAATACCTATTTTCGAAAAAAATAGTTTAATAAATGTAGCGCGCGGTCGGCTGTTATTATTCCTTTACTGCACCCAATGCAATACCACTAATAATATAGCGGGAGAAAACCGCATAAATGATTATGATCGGCACAACTGTTATTGCAAGACCCAAATAGATCGCGCCATATTCGGTTCGATATACATCTCCGCGCATCGTTTGCACCAGCATGGGCAGGGTATATTTTTCGAGGGATGAGATCATGATAAAAGGGGTGAAAAAATTGTTCCAGGAGGCGACAAATGCGAATATACCCATGGTGGCCGCCCCCGGCACTGCCAGGGGCAGCATGACCGTGTGAAAGATGCCTAATTCACTGGCGCCATCGATCCTGGCGGCATCGATTAAGTCGTGGATCACCATTGATTGAAGATATTGCATACCGAAGAAAACTGAGCCGGCGCTTGCGATAAGAGGGAGAATCAAGGATGCATAATTATCGGTAAGCCCCAATTTTGACATGTACTGATAAAAACCAATAATGGAAAGCTGCAAGGGGATCATGACCAATATGACGATAAAGTTGGAGAATAGTTTTTTGCCCGGAAAGTTGTAAACGACGATGCCATAGGCTGTCAATAACGAGAAGTAAACCGTGACAACTGTGGAAGTGACGGCGAGGAACAAGCTGTTCGCGAAACCTCGCGGCAGGTTTAATCCCCTGCCGATCAATAGACGATAGTTTTCGATCATGTGCGTACTTGGCAATATGCTGATGCCCCCTTGAATCTCGGTTGTGGAACGGGACCCATTCACGACCAATAGCCAGATCGGAACAATGACGAGGATCAACAAAAAAAACAGCAGAGTGTAGACAAAAAAGCGCATCACATAGGTGCCAAATTTATGGTTGATCATGATTGCGACCTCTCTGCATTCTTTTTGAAAAGTGATTTTCTGGTTGGTTTCTCATCGTCCATATCTTTATCGCGCAGGAAATAGAAGATACCCAGGGCGCAAACGGTGGTCATAATAAATATCAATACACCAACCGCAGCGGCAGCCCCAATATGTCCTTTACTGCTGTTGAACTTCATATACATCAGGATATTGTTCGTTTGGATCGAGCTTTGGGGAGAGCCTCTGCCATCCGTCAACAGGAACGGAATGTCAAACATCTGCATGCCACCCACCAGCGATGTAACAAAGATAAAGATCAAAATGGGCTTCAAGAGCGGCAAAGTGATCCGCGTGAACATTTGCCAGACACTTGCGCCGTCCACCATGGCGGCTTCATAAAGGGGAAGGGGAATCGAGGTCATGCCGGCCATCAAGATGATCATGGTTTGCCCAAACCATGTCCACCACTGAATGAAAACCACCAAACTGCGTGCCACCGCAGGCGACTCTAAAAATCGCACGGCTTCAGTCAAGAATCCAGCCCTAACCATGAATTGGTTAACAGGCCCATAGTAGGCAAACAGCGAAGCAAACAAAGCTGCCACCGCAGCCGGCATCAGCAGGTTTGGCAAAAAGAATATCGCCCGCCACACCCCAACCGCCTTGATCTTGAGCCGGGCACTGGTGAACAGAACGGACAATAACATTGCGATGCCGACCTGTGGAATAAAATTTAAGATCCAGAGCAGCCAGGTATTCCCCACAGCCCTCATAAAAACACCGTCAGCGAACAAGCGTTTGAAGTTGGCAAGGCCGACAAATTCACTATTCTTAGACATCAGGGTGGTATTTGTGAAGCTAAGCCCTATTGTGTTAAGAACCGGATATAAGCCAAAAAGGAGAAAACCGATAATGAACGGCGCAAGAAACATATACGCAGTCGAGTTTTTCTTGAACATGGCAAGACTCATGCTGCCTCCGTTTAATCTAAAGTTGAGATCTGCCTACTTAAGGTGCCTGAGAAACAGGGGTGGGTCAGTGTATCCCACTATGCACTGACCCACAAAACTTTCAGAACAAAACTATTTTACAGGGGGTTCGGGGAGGATCAGATCGGGGAATTCATTCCCAACTGCATCCAGCCATGCCTGCCACATTTCTGCTTCGGTCATGGTTCCGCCGAGATATGCATTAAGGGGGTCATTGAGAGCGCGTTGAATGGCATCATCAGCGCCTGTCATCAACTTGCCGCTAACAAACGGAGCGGCTGCCGCAAAAGCTCCGTACGAGTTCTGTCCACCCAGGAAGTCGGCCAAAGTGGAATCATCGAAACCATCTGTGATCTTTTCAACGACAACCTGACTGGAGACGAAATCGCCAGCAACTTGGTTCAGATCGTCGGGGGTTGTTGGATCAATCTCTTTCAATTTTTCGTTGACGTAATAACCCTGAGCCCAGTTGGTCAGGAACTCTTCATTAAGGGTGGTGAATTTAATGAATTCTTTTGCCATTTCAGCGTTCTGGCTGCCTTCCAGGGCGCCGATCCAGGTGCCGCCCCATTGATAAGGCATGGGACCTTTAGCCATGGCCCAGTCGCCAGTGGTGTCGTTGGCACCATCTGCCGATTTAGCATTGGGAGCCAAAACGTAGGTCAGGCCCCAAGTGGGCAGGAAGTAGCTGAAGACCTTCTTGGGAGTGCCATTGGCGTCCACCAAAGTGTCGTTGAAGCCGGCAAACCAACCCTCAGTCCACTGATTGGCTCCTGATTCATAGCCCATGTCGCGCATCATTTTTGCAAAATGTACATACTCTACGACCTTGGGGTCAATAACTAGTGTGTTATCAACAATCCAGGGCTGGGCGCGGTTGGTGTAGAAGGGGTTGGCCATTTCACCACCGGTTCCGACCGTATAGTAATCGCCAGTGCCGCAGGCTTTGATCTTGGCAGCTACATCAACGAATTTGACCATATCATCAACCATTGCTTGAATTTCGGCAGGATCGTCGGTGCCAAGGCATTCCTTTGCAATGCTGCGACGATAGAAGAAAGCGCCCGGGGTGGACTGGAAGGTAAAGGCTTTGTTCACGCCTTCGTAGGCGCCAACATCAACACCAGCCTGGTAGCTCTTGAGCTCTTTCGCCAGGGGAAGCAGATCGCTCTGGTCAGCCAGAAGATCAGACTCGACCCACTCTCTCACAAAAGCGGCTTCCAGGAAAACAACATCAGGTGAATTTGCGGTGCCGGCGGCGGCTTTGACCTTGGTCTGATATTCGCCGTTGGTCATCGGGATCATGGTGTATTCGATTTCCACACCTGGATACTTTTCCTTGAAAGCAGTTACCAAGGCGCGGGAATCGCCAGCGAATGCCCAGACTTTCAACTTGCCTGTTAATTCTTCGGGAGCCGCTACAGGAGCTTCAGTCGCAGCAGGGGCTTCAGTTGCGGCGGGGGCAGCAGGCGGAGCAGCTGGGGCTTCGGTCGCGGCGGGGGCGGGAGTGCCGCATGCTGAGAGCAACATACTCAAGGCTACTAAAACTGTCAGAACTAAATAGAAACGTTTCATCTTCTTCATACTCCTTTATAGTTATGATATATTTTGGAGTTGGAAGTCCACTTGTCTTTGATATGGAAGTGGATTCCCTCTCGACGGTGACCGGTATCCTTATTTAGGTATCGGTCACCCACTTTTCAGACGATCTTGTGGCGTTCCGTTTTTATTTATTTTTTGCAAATACCTCCTAAAAAATTCGGGTTTTTTTAGAGTAGTTGATGGTAATTGCGCCCCTCTACAATTCCTTTGCAGTATAGAACATAGCCCTCCACTATTCAGCCAGGCACAAAGGACAATGAGAGCACAAAAATAGGACAGAAAAGGAAGATTGGGAGTAGATCATTAGAGAGAAAAGTCGCCGACCACTTATCGACTTTGTGTGCTATTTTCGCCGTGATGCCGCCTTTACATAAATACACAAAAAAGTGCGCCAAATTGGCGCACTTTTTTGTTATCCAGAGCATACCCGAAAAGTATCGTGAATTGTATTTGTACTTTTTTAAGCTAATCCTTGTTGATCCCTGGAGAACGGTTGCTCCAAAATCCAAGCCAGTACTTTTTCGCTTGTCAGTGTTTGTCCGCTAGCCCAAACGTCCGCATCGGATTGGGCCCGCGCTTCAGCAAGGGTTTTTCCAATAAAATCATGATCCGAGATCAACATCCGATCGTTAAAGTCCACCATCATGGATTCGGCTGCACCAAATAATCTCGTTGCCTGTTCGGGGTGATCCATATCACTTATCACTTTAGCCAGACGCAGCAAAGACCAGGCAAAGCCCCACTTATCGTTCAATTTGTCGAACAGACGCAAGCTCTCTATCAGGGACCCAATTGCCTGGTTATTCTGACCACTTTCATATGCCATCCTCCCTAAGTGATGAAGAGCCCAACCGCAGCCTTCGCGATCGCCAATTTCTTCAAACAACCGTAAACTTTCTGAAAACAGGGCAGTGGCTTGGCTGGAGTCGTGACAGAATAATGCCAGACGCGCTAAACGGTCGATCGCTGCTGCTATCCCCCGTTTGTGATTGAGCGTGCTGAATAGATCGCGGGCCTCTGAAAGGAGTTCCAATGCGTGGTCGGTCTCACCTCTTTGTGAGCTAGCCTCCCCTAGGTTAATCAAGACCCATGCGCTGTGCAAGTTGTCACCCAGGGCGCGGAATAGGTTCAAGCTCGCCTCAAAAACTGGCACAGCCAGCTCCTGCTGGCCGGAGAGGTTCAGGGTCTGGCCGAGATGATTAAGCGCCCAAGCTTCTCCCATCTGATCACCCAATTCCCGAAATAAACGCAGACTTTCCTGGAGATAAACGTTTGCCACCTGCTGATCCCCCTGGACAGAGGCCAATAAGCCGGCGCCATTGAGGGCCTGTGCGCGTACACGTACAGGCAGCAGTGGCACCGTGTCTGATCGATGCAAGATATCCGTCATCCACGCCCGCCCCTCGCTCAAGTAACCACGTGCCAGCCAGTACTCCCATAAAACGGCAGCCATCCGCAAGGCCGTTTCGATATCGGATGCGCAACTCCATGCCAACGCAGCCCGGATATTGTTGTAATCGGCATCCAAAAGCTTTAGACAAGATTCCTGCTCTGCCCCGTGCAGTTTCGGCTCAACCGAATCGATCAAACGGAGAAAGTATGCTGCATGCTGATGGCGCATCATCTCCAACTCTTCGCACGCGATCAAACATTCCACCGCGTATTCGCGTAATGTTTCTGACATGAAAAAACGTGGTTCACCATCAAGCCCTTCCACTTGGCGTAATAAGCTCTGATCCATCAAGGCAACTGCCAGGTCTAAAGTTGAGATATGCGGGGCTGACCGAAGGCGCAGGCGGGACTCAGCTTTTAGTTTGTCACACACATCTTCGACGGCATCCAATGTGCAGCCGCCAATAAATACACCCAGACGCCTAAACAAAATCTGCTCGCGCTCGTTGAGTAAGTTGTAACTCCAGTCAATGGTTTGGCGAATGGTCTGTTGACGCGCAGGCAAATCCTGGACGCCGCCAGCAAGCAACCCCAATGCACCACCCATTGCGCCAGTCAATCGTGTCAGAATGGCTTGCGGGGAAAGCACTTTGCAGCGGGCCGCAGCTAACTCGATTGCCAGAGGCAGCCCGTCAAGCCGAGCGCAAATTTCAACCACACTGTGGGCATTCTCGGTGGTAAGCACAAAGTCTGCCCGGACAGCCTGGGCACGTTGAACAAAAAGCAGCACCGCTGGCGAGTGCGCTAATATGTCTGGGTCAGTAACCAGGTTTGGGTCCGGCACATCCAGTGGTGGTACTAAAAATTCATGCTCACCAGCCAGGCGCAAAACGGCCCGACTGGTAACCAGTATTTTGACATAAGCAGTGAGTGCCAAAAGTTCGGCGATGGCTTTGGTCGCTGATAGCGCCTGCTCGAAATTATCCAGGATCAGCAATGCTGCTTTTTCATGCAAATACGCAACCAGCAGCTCATCATCACCCTGGTCACGCATTGATTTAAGGCCTAATGCCTGAACTATAGTGGAGAGCACGAGAGCAGGATCGCGAACCGGCGCCAATGAGACGAAGTAAACCCCATCGGAAAACTTATCCTTTAGCTCAGCAGCTACCTGCAGTGCCAGGCGCGTTTTGCCTATGCCACCAGGGCCGGTTAATGTAAGCAAGCGAATTCCTGTCTGCTGCAGGGAAAAACTCAATGCCGCCACATCACGCTCCCGACCAATCAATGGAGTAAGTGGTATTGGATGGATCTTGACAGGTATCGGTAAAGTCTTGGTGGTGTTTAAACCCCTTCTGTTTGAAAAATCATCTGGCTCAACCAATAAGTGCGGTTGGGCCAGGTGAACGAAATCGGCGTAATCTGCCGCAGGAATTTTGAGGTGAAGTGCCAGCAGTTCGATCAAAGGTTTGGTTGGACTTCGCAGATCGCTTTCGATTTTATTGATCATCGATTTGGAACAAGCTACTCGTTGCGCCAAATTAGCTTGCGTTAAACCAAGCGCTTTGCGTTGATGCTTGACCCATTGTCCAAAAGTATGAATGCCTTCCGTGCGATCAGTTTGTCCTCTCATTGTCATCTTATTGTACTTCATGTCATTATATGAAGAATAGCCTTTAAACCTATAATAATGCACCTTTATACAGAGGTAAAAAGACCATCTGTATAGGACGATTGAAAACGGTGTTGTTTTAGTTTGTCTGAGGAGTTGTGATCCATGAAGGAAATTGAATTTTCAGTAATGGAAGGCCATGCAGAAGAGACTCGCGACCTGCTGCCAATCATGGAAGAATTTGAAAAAGAGTATCGGATCCATGTAAATATAGTCACCATTCCATGGAAGACAGCCTGGGATCAAAATGTTAAATATGGTATTTATGGAAACGGGCCGGATGTATCGGCTGTAGGCGCGTCCTGGATTGGCAGCCTCGCATCCATGCGGGCTTTACGCCCCTTTACCTCGATGGAAATTCAAGCCCTGGGAGGCGCACGCACATATTTCGAGTCAATCTGGCAAGTTGGACAACTAATGAATAACCCAACCACTTGGGCCATACCGTGGCTTGGTGATGTAAGGGTACTTTATTACTGGAAAGATATGTTGGAAGAAGTGGGGATCGAGAATTTTGACGATGCCTTTAAAACCGATGCTGCACTGGTGGAAACTCTCGAAAAGCTGAGCAAAAACGGTTGCAAATATCCGCTTGCAATAACAACGCAGGCCATTTCTCAGGTTCTTCACGAAGCAGCCCATTGGGTGTGGAGTGCTGGCGGAGATTTTATCAGCCAGAATGGAAACCATGTGACTTTTAGCGAGCCGAAAGCGCTTGAGGGATTTAAAAGATACTTTAGCCTATTACCTTATATTTCCCCAACATCCTTACAGGTTGACTCAGGTGACTTCTTTCGTGATAGAACATGCCCTGTACATATTGCAGGGTTATGGGTCCCTGGCAATATTACGGATACTGAATTGAAGGATCGCCTGGGTGTCGCCAAACTCCCCGGTATTGCTTATATGGGTGGCACCAGTCTCGTTATCTGGCAATATACACCTAGATATCGGGAGGCATTTGAACTGGTACGTTTTCTATCGTCCCAGCCGATTTTCTACAATAAGAACAGGCAGCAATATAACCAGTTACCTACACGGCGTGAATCGCTCAACACGCCAATAACCCAAAATAATCCTTTTAACCGCACCTACCTTCAGGCTTTTCAGTCTGGGCGAAGTTTTCCTACCTTGCGTTTATGGGGGTCTATTGAAGATAGACTAATTCCTGTGATTGCCAATATCTGGGCGGAACTTTTTGCCGATCCAGATCAAGACCTGGACGCCTGTCTGCATAAGCATTTTGAACCACTGGCCGAGCGCTTGAATATTGTTTTGGAAAATTAGGGGATACTATCAGCCCATTTCCGCTCGGAAAACGCGAAAGGAGTGTGGTTTGATCGAAACTGAATAGCCTGTTTTGTCTGCCCTATGATCTCCTTCGTTGAGCAGGCTATCACCGGAGAAGACTTCACCCGAAAGAATATCCCGAATTTGAGTAAAGTGTTCATCCAGCACCAGCCGCGTGTCCACCTCATCATCAAGGAACAATTCAACAATGACTGTGTCATTGTCGAAGACCAATAGCACCACCTGTGCTGGAGATTCGAGGCGCACGAAGAGGTCTTTTGTTACGATTTCTTTGATGCGGGTGAGCACTTCATGGGGCAATGCGTACAGGTCATCGAAGTTATCTGGGATGTTCAGAATATACAGCGTGCTGCGGCCATATTGGGCAGCGTGCAGTAGCGGGGAGCCGGTAGTGCCGCCCATGCAGGAGATTTCCTCCCACGAATCATTGGTCAGATAATTGATCTTCGGCACCTGGATCGGGCGACTGGCTGAATAGATGTGGGACCTATCCATCAAAAAATCGCGAGCCAATAGTTTCCGATCGGTATATTCCAACTCGACTATGTCTTCAATACCCTTTCCCTGTAGAGCACGCAACAGCCCGGATGTAATCACGACTGTCTTGCCATCCATCAATTGTTGTTTGATCTTCCTTACGATCTGGGGATCGAATTTTGCCGACTCGGTCAAGAGGATAGTGGACGCATCGCTTGGGAATGCTGGAACCAGTTCAAGCGGGATACCAAGCATGCCCAGATAATTGTGAAGGAAATCCTCTCCGCTGGAATGATAAGGCTTGTAGGTTTTCAGACCAAGAGGATTGCCAAGTTGTCCAACGAATTGATCCGCCAGATCGAATGCTGTGCCCGCCGCCAGGGCGATGATGGCGTCAGGGGATAGGTTTCCATCAGGCTGGCGTGCCGCTGTGGTAGCGGCGTCTAAGTCAAAACTGGTTCCCATTCCCTGCCAGGGGGCGCGATGCTCTTCTTGAATCTGCCATAAGATCGATCTGAAGTCGAACAGTGTGATTTCCCGAGCTTTGGCAAATAAAGTTAACCAAAGCTGTTCGGCGTAACGATCGAGATAACGGCTGCCGAACGGATCCACCCATCCGCCGCGATTACGACCGGGTTTTATATTCTCAAAGTAGCGGAAGACCAGATAACTTTCGTATGGCTGCAAATGCTGATTGCTGACTACTGGGTCGCGGGTTTCGTTGCCGGTGTAGATGGCATCGAAGAGGCGGGGTTCATCTTTGAGGTTAAATCCGAGACCCTGAAAATGCTCGTACCAGTTGGGATATTTGATGACCACTTCAACCTTGGGGTTGGCAGCGCGTGCCGGAGTCAGTACCAACTCCTGAGCTGCCTGGGTCATCTGTTCCAGACGGAAATTTGTCCAGCTTTTCTCTCCCTTGGCAGCTACGCATAGCGGGCATTTACAGTTGGTGAAGAAAAAATCGTCGAGAATGACCTCGTCGAATAGGCGGGCAGTTAGTGTAACAACATCTTTGATCTTCTGGCGATGCTCAGGGTTGGAATAGCAATAGGTTTGGTAGTGATTGCTTTCATTGGCTATGACAGCGATGCCGCCCGAGACCTGTAATCCACGTTCTTTCAGAAAGTCGCAGATCTGGATCAAGGCAGATTCATCGGCCACCACCATATCGCGGTGAGTCTCCAGGTATATTTTTCCCACTTTGACATAACGGCTTATCACATCCAGGCGTTCGTTCAGCCAGTTAAGATCGCGCATTTTCAGCACTTCATAGGTGCGGGCGTAGATGGCAACGCGAAAATTCTGGTATCGAGGATGTGTCATGGCTGCTCCGGTATCGCAAATGGCGCCCAATTATGTTGGATGCCATTTGGATATTGTCACCGCTATTTCAAAATGGATTCGATTTGATCCAATTCTTCCTGCGAGAACTCCAGGTTATCCAGCGCTTTTACATTGTCTTCAACATGCGCCACAACCTTTGCCCCCACAAGAGCCGAAGTCACGCGACCTCCTCGCAAGACCCACGCCAGCGACATTTGGGCCAGTGTTTGTCCACGTTCCCTTGCCAATTCGTTTAGCTTTCGCGATTTGGCGACACGCTCTTCAGTAATGCCAATTTCGCGCAGGCTGCTTGCAGATGCGGCCGGAATGCCATCCAGGAACGCACTCGTCAAGGCTCCGCGCTGCAACGGCTGGAAAACCACGCTGCCCACGCCTTCACGCTCCAATAAATCGAGCAGACCATCTTCAACCCAGCGGTTGTACATGGAATAGCTGGGCTGATGAATCAGGCAGGGAGTTCCCAGATCTTTTAAGACTTTAAGCGCAGCAGCAGTTGTCTCTGCGTTATAGTTTGAAAGCCCAATGTAAAGAGCCTTGCCTTGCCGCACGATCAAATCCAGCGCGGCCATTGTTTCTTCCAGAGGCGTTTCGGGATCGTAGCGGTGGGAATAGAAAATATCCACATAATCCAGGCCAAGGCGTTTGAGACTCTGATCCAGACTGGCAACCAGGTATTTCCTGGAACTCCACTCGCCATAAGGACCTTCCCACATGCCATAACCGGCTTTGGTCGTAATAATCAATTCATCCCGATGACTGCGCAGATCATTGCGCAAGATCTTACCGATTATTTCTTCCGTTGACCCGGGCGGGTCGCCATAATTATTGGCTAGATCGATGTGGGTGATACCCAAGTCGAACGCCCGGCAGACAATTGCCCGATTGATGGCAAACGCATCCGATTCACCAAAATGTTGCCAGGTTCCAAGAGAAATCGCAGGCATTTTCAATCCACTCTTGCCACAACGGTTATATTTCATTTCCTGATACCGGGTAGAGCTTGCAATGTAGGACATGTGATTACCTCCCGAGGTAAGTAAGTTGAGATTGAACTATTATGTTATGCTGGGATCAACGCATTACGAATCGGTTCAACCCAGCGATCCTGATTAATGTCGTAAACAATAAAATCAGAATCAAACTGCCAGTAGCCCCAACTCCAGCCCAATCGCTCTGCTTCCCGAGAAACAGCACTTGTGTAACGAACCCGTGATTGCATATCGGCCATGTCGTAGGCGCCAAACTCGCCCAGGTAAATCGGGTAGTTATGTTTTTGAGCCCAGGCGTTCACGCTGTTAAAGTCTTGCTGGAGGCGCTGCATTTCTTCCTTCGTCCCCAGCCAACAAAGACCCGATTTATCGCGATGCTCCGGCGACCAATAAGCACCTTGATGAGTAAAGTCCATCGGATGATAGTAGTGTACCGTGACAATGATGTGGGGATCATCCTTGGGGAGTTCGAGTTTGTGCAGGAAGTCAATCCCGTTCCAAAAAGCCGGGCCGATGATCAGCGTGCGGGTCGGATTCGTGGCGCGAATAATGGACAGCGGCTCCTTGAGATATTCATTCCATAATTCCGGAGTAATTTTCGTGTTTGGCTCATTGAGAATTTCAAATAATACATTTTCATCAGCAGATTGGTAGCGGGTTGACAACTGTTGCCAGACAGCTAAAAATTTTGGTTTCAGTCCGATGGGATTATCTGCCATTGCTGTGAACTCATGCATATCAAGGATGGCGAGTAGTTCATTTTTCCTGCATTGTGCCACCACCCAATCCAGTGTTTCCAGCCATGTGGGTTGAATCTCGTAAAGGGGAGCACCGCCCATAAATTGGAAAGGATGCAGATTGATGCGCACATGTTTGAAACCAGCCTCGTGGATCAGCTGAAAATGTTTCGCTTGCATGCGGGCGTCAGCACGAGATTTCCAAATTGGGTCATAGCCAACGATATTAACACCACGGCCAATGAGTTGATTTTGGATAAATCGATTAATGGGTTGAGGCATGTTTCACTCCTATTCTATAATTTAAATCCGAAATACAAGCTACTCAACGGTTTTCTTTATTCGCGGAGTAGCTTTGGCAAGGCGCCGGTATTTTAGTAATATCAGTGGGCACTTCGCCACTGGTCATCGGGGAGGCAGCCCTGACCAGTGCAAGAGGCGTTAGTTGTGTTTTGCCAGACAAAAGCGATGTGTGCAAGGCCTCCCAGGATTTCCAGCCTTGCGCTGCCAGCCATTCTTTCTCACGCTGGCGGCGACGTTGCTGGCGGGCCGTTCCGTGCGATCTTTATTAGCCATTTACTTATTTGTCCGTTTTAACTTTACTCTTCTCTCACAAGTTCAAAATCCAGGTAGGCATAATTCATACCGCCTTTTGAAATAGTGCGCAAAGTAAGGATCTGAATCCCCTGCTCCAACTTTATCCTGGCAATACCATTCATTTGATTCCAGTGATGCCATTGCCGCCAGGAAAGCGGGTCATCATCTCTATAAGTAGATTGAATTTGAATGGGGCCAGTGGCATTGCGGTCATTCACAGAAAGCGCAATCTCGCCCCCCTGGTTGGATGTATAAAAAAGGTTGACAGCATACAAGCCGGTTTGTTTTACTTCCACGGTGTATTTCATCCATTCGCCCGGCTCTGTCCATCCAACATACAATATTCCCAACTCAGGCTCGACAAAATTATAAGGATGGTTGTCATACTCACCATCCTTTGTATATGTTATATCCACCCCCTCGTTCATCCGAAATTCATGCAGATAGCTTCCATTGGCAGGATTCAACTCGCCACTGCCATGGTTCACTGGGTCCGAGTCGTGGTATGCAATTCCTTCTCCGCCAAAATCATAATAAGCACATCGTATCCGCCCCGGAATTACCTGTGGACCGCCTGGATACACTGAGTCTTTGAATGGTGTCCCTTTATATTCCATCTTTACCTGCCTTTCCCTTGTAGTATAGCCAATCGCCATCCTTCATCCAACCAGGTAAGTGGGACAAGGAGAGCACAAAAACAGGACAGAAAGAATGGAATTATTTACATACAGGGCTTTCGCTTATGCGGGCATAAAAAACGTGAATTCGTGGAGCAGCCAGTTCTGTCCCCTGGTAATCACTCAACAAATCATCTTTGGGTTTGTAAAACGTTTTGCTTGCCCTCTGGTTCAGCCGGGACCGTGCTGACATCGTGAAAGTCCATTCCCCACTCTACGTCAGGTGCGGGACGTTCTTCCGGTTCAGCGATACCGAGCAGGGGATGGTAGAGGCGATGATGTCAATCAAGAATTTTCCAAACGGTACTTGTCGAATGTGGTAGTTTTGCCCCTGTATCTTTGAGGGTCTGGTCTCGGTTCAGATAAAACAAAATAGTGAGCGGCCCGGGGGTACGATTCAATTGTCGCGGAGGATGGTCGCGAATATCAAGAATCTTCTCCACCAATTCAGAAGAAAATCGGGGTGGCGGTCGTTTTCGCGCACGGGACTGTCCGTTCAGGATCTCACGATCTTCCAACGGAGCACTGCGGATCCGCTGTACCCATCTCTTCACCACATTCGATGAAGTGCAGTGCAACTACATAGTGCTGATCATCCCGCACAATCGAAACAGTGGCGTACCCATGAAAATGGGTTGTCCCAAATTTTGGCCTCCCACGCACAATTTCCTTCTTGTCTTCATAGGGCTTCCCATGATATGGGATCAATATCAGGTCAATTGCAATGCTAAAGTCTCGCTTGCATTTCCAGACACTCGGATGCAGTTGTTAGCGAAACATCCTGTTTAGCATAAGCTGCATACCAATCCGATCTGGCAAAGATGCCACCAGTACTTCCCGCAAACGATTGCCAGACGGAGCGTCCTGCAACTCTTGACAGGCTGATCCAATGCTCAGACGATGGACGTTGGCATAGGCCGATGCATAAATAATATCATCCGCTTTGATGCGCGTATTTTTCAAATCGAGTGGAAGGTTCTTCCAAACCACCTTGACAAATGCCTTTAGGACTTGCTCGGAACTGATTGTTCGGGTAATCTTGTTTGTAGCTTTGGACATGGTTATGGGTTTCCTTGGTCGGAACCAAGTTAACCATGTTCAAAACCTTTCGTGAACTACTGATATTGCAATGCAGGATAATGAAAACAAAGAGGATAAAAAATAAACATCAATATTTCCAATATTGGATTGCACTCTCCCGCGTTAAAAGAACAAATAAAATTCCGCTGCTTGATTTATCTACTTTTCATTGGTATATAAATAGGTACTTGACACTGATCCCAAGCAGAGACTATCCTCGTCCCAGTGCCACAATGCCCTCTGGGCAAGTCCGCGTGGGCAGCACTCATAAAGTAGAAGGAATTCTGTATGAACAAATCTGAACTTCTTAATTGGTTGCAGGAAGAACATCAGCAATGGGAAGCATTGCTCGAACGGATCGATCCAACTCATATGGATCAAGTAGGTGTAAACAGTCAATGGTCTTTCAAAGATCTGATCGCACACCTGATACCTGACGGGTTGCGTTGTATTGCCAACCTACAGGCAATACAACGCAACGAACCAGAACCGCCACCACCGTGGCCAGTACATCTACAAACCGATGATGAAATCAATGCATGGATTTATGAGACCAATCGCGAACGTTCGGTGCGCCAGATTCTGGATGAGTCGCATCAAATGTTTCAGCATCTCTTCACTGTGGTTAAAGAATTACCTGATGATGTCAAGATTGATACAGTGCATCAGGGAGAACGTATGTATTATCTTGTGCGCCTCGGTGATCAACGCATCCAACCTGGATATTTCTTTGATCATTTCCATGATGACCATGAACAAGATGTGCGTACTTGGTTGACGCGGATGGAGAAGGGATAATTGCTGGCCAACAAAAAGCATGCACTTGATCCTTCGACACGCTTCGCATCAGGGTTCTGCGCGATTTACAAACATTTCGCGTACGCGTGACTTCGAGCCGCTTCGCGTCCTGCTCCCAAACAGAGTCCACGCCAGCCCCAGCCGATGTGTCACAAATAAAAGTGAGGTAAGCATGAAACAGTCAATTGTACATATTGCATTGGTTGTCCGAGACTATGACGAAGCAATTGCTTTTTACACCGAAAAGCTTCACTTTACACTGATCGAGGATACATATCAGCCAGAACAGGACAAACGCTGGGTCGTGGTTTCCCCTCCTGGGTCCATTGGGACAACGGTGCTTCTTGCCAGGGCGTCAAAGCCAGAACAGGAACCATTTATAGGAAATCAAACAGGTGGAAGGGTATTTCTATTTCTCAATACAGATGATTTTTGGCGGGACTATCATGAGATGGTTTCCAAAGACATAAAATTTGTAAGGACTCCAAAAGAAGAATCTTACGGGCTGGTTGCTGTTTTTGAAGATCTATATGGAAATTTATGGGATCTATTACAAATCAATGCCAACCATCCGCTATTCGAAAGGGATGGTTAGCTGAAAATTAGGGGAGGAAATACGTCCACTTGTGCGCCGTTTTCGGCTAGGGTTTTCGCGATGGCTTCAGCCACTCCTGCTGTAGAGCCAAAACGGCTTGGCATAAGCCACAAGGATTTTATTATTCAGATTTTCCTTATTGCAAAACAGCCAACGCTTGCCGTATTTCCTCTGGAATGGAATCCATGCCAGCAAAGATTTCCCAAGTTTCAACATGGTTCACCGAATTCACCGGGGTTCAATGTCCCAAGCGGAGCGAGGCTTTCAAGTTCCACAAATTGGTTACCGCAATACATTTCCGCGTTGCAATTGTTATCAGGGTGAGGCAAACCAGCATGCACGTCAAATGTCTTGCGGAAAAGAATCTCATCCACCCAATAAGCCAGCCATCCAGAAGAATTGAAATATCCGATCTTGAACGGCGGCAGGATCGCATCAGCCTTGAACAAAATAAAACGGTCATCCAACTTCAGCCGTGGATCGTTGATGCGCGCATAAGGCCAGAGGGAAAACTGGCGATTGTGAAGCAAGCCTGCCGCATCAGCGTTGCCAACAGGCAAAGGCAAAATTACCGTGCCGCCCAAACGAAACTGGGTAATTGTCCACGGTGACAATTCAACAGGCCACAAGCCATCGTTGATGAGTGTGTGAGTCAGCGTCACAGAAGGCTGATCTACGGCGAGGTGGATTTCGATCCGCTTTCGAATTCCTGTGCCTGGCTCAGTTTGAGTTTCAAGGATCACACCATCAGGCAGGTCGGTAATTTTCATCTCGCCTACATCTGGAATATATGTACGGGGCATGGCTTCTGGCGCATGCCACAAACGATGTCCGCCGCGAAAATGAAAGTCACCGTACGGCGTGGAGATTGGCGGAAGGTCACTTAGATCAGCCAGCAGGTTGGATTTACCAGCGGGGACAAGTCCAGAGATCCGCTGCGAAGTGGTCAGGTATTCGATCTGCAAAAAGTTATTTTTCAAATGTCGTTTATTCATGAGGATTCCTGCCAGTTCGGCCAAGTTCACGATATTGCATAATTAAATTCCTTGCAAATAAAAAACTCGGCTCCATCGGGAGTTAATGCCCCGATAGAGCCGAGTAAAAAACTACAAACCTTTATTCAAATGGTAGTACAGGTCATTCCAGCGCAGTTTTTCCTTGAACTCCTGCACTCGGGTGTTTTCATCGATCAACATGAATTCGATGCCAGCCATATCAGCAAAGTCCTGCAAGTGCTCTGCGGTGACAGAATAACTGAAGCTGGTGTGGTGCGCTCCGCCCGCATAGATCCAGGTTGCCGCAGCAACCTTGAGATTTGGACGAGGCAGCCACAAGGCACGCGCCACGGGCAGGTTGGGAAGTGGCTCATCGGTCGGGACAACATCCACGACGTTGGCAACCATGCGGAAGCGTTGTCCCATGTCCATGATCGACGCGCCAATTGCGGGGCCGGTGTTTGCGTCAAAGATCAATCGGACGGGATCAGCCTTTCCACCAATCGAGAGCGGAAGTATTTCCAGCTTGGGTTTGTTCGAGGCTATAAATTCGCAAATCTCAAGCATGTGCGCGCCGAGGACTTTGTCACCGCTGGCGCTGAAATGATAGGTGTAATCTTCCATGAAGCTTACGCCGCCTTTCAGTCCTTCGGCCATCACCTTCATCGCGCGGACAAGGGCGGAGGTCTTCCAGTCACCTTCGGCGCCGAAACCATAGCCATCGCGCATTAAGCGCTGGCAAGCCAAACCAGGTAATTGCGGCATGCCATGCAGGTCTTCAAATGTTGTAGTGAAAGCCTTGAAGTTGCCGGCTTCCAGGAAGTTACGCATGCCCACTTCCATGCGCGCGCCATCCACAAGTGATGCGTGCTTTTCGCCTTTTGGCTGAAGTGACACAGCCACATCATATTCATCCAGATAGGCCTGGGTCATTTTTTTGATATCGGCTTCTGAAGCTTCATTGACCGCCTTGACCAAATCACCGATCCCGTAGCCGTAGACATCATATCCAAATTGAATCTGAGCCTGAACCTTGTCGCCTTCGGTCACAGCCACGTCACGCATGTTGTCGCCGAAGCGCGCAACCTTCGCGCCCTGCCAATCGGCCCAAGCGGATGCGGCTCGCGCCCACACGCCCAACTGTGCCAGCACTTCATCATCCTGCCAGTGACCAACAACCACCTTTCGATCCAGTCGCAGACGGCTGCCGATGAAGCCAAATTCACGGTCGCCATGCGCGGCTTGATTCAAATTCATGAAGTCCATGTCAATCGTTGACCAGGGAATTTCGCGGTCATATTGGGTGTGCAAATGTGCGAACGGTTTCTTGAGCAGGCTCAAGCCAGCGATCCACATTTTGGCGGGCGAGAAAGTGTGCATCCAGGTGATGAGACCAATACAGTTCTTGGATGAATTCGCTTCCAAACACAACTCGCGGATCGCCTCAGGTGTGGTGAGAACAGGCTTGAAGACAACCTTCACTGGCATATGCTTCGACACACCCAGCGCAGCCGAAATCTCGCGTGAATGTTCCGCCACCTTTTCCAATGTCTTGGGACCGTACAAATGCTGACTCCCCGTTACAAACCAAACTTCATATTGTTTTAGATCAATCATGATTCTATCTCCTTATGAATAAGACCTGACAGGTTTTTAAAAACCTGTCAGGTCTGGGTTTATTTATTTCTGCCCATAATAGGCGTTTGCGCCGTGCTTTCGCAGATAGTGCTTATCCAACAATTCCTGCTGCATGGGCGGGATTTTCGGCTCAAGCATCAGGGTATGGAAATTCATAAACGCGACCTCTTCCAACACCACGGCATTGTGGACGGCATCCATGGGATCGACGCCCCATGCAAATGGTCCGTGGCTATGGACAAGTACCGCGGGCATTGCGTCCGGGTCTTGCCCCTGGAAGGTTTCCATGATCACCAACCCAGTTTCCTTTTCGTATTCGCCTTCGATCTCGGCTTTTGTCATTTTTCGGGTGCAGGGGATCTCGCCATAGAAATAATCGCCGTGAGTTGTGCCGAGCGCCATGATGCCGCGACCTGCCTGCGCGAAGGTTGTTGCCCAACGACTGTGAGTGTGTACGATGCCGCCAATGTTGGGAAACGCTTTATAAAGCTCAATGTGAGTCGCTGTATCCGAAGAAGGTTTCAAACTTCCCTCCACAGTCTTTCCCGTCTCCAGTTCCACGACCACCATGTCCTCTGCCTTCATGTCGTCATAGGAAACGCCAGAGGGTTTTATAATCACAAGCCCCTGCTCCCTGTCGATGCCCGACACATTTCCCCAGGTGAATGTGATAAGACCATATTTGGGGAGCAGGAGATTTGCTCGAAATACCTGTTCTTTCAATTTTTCCAACATGCTTTTACCTCAATCCATCCACGGCGGCTCTTTCGATGACAAGACCCTTTTTGTAGCGTTCCATGAACATCGTAAAGCCATCAACATCCGCTTGATCTGGGGCTATCGTCGTGCCATTTTCGCCTGCAAAGACCTTGTTGGAGAGATAGGCTTCCAAAGGTTCATTCCCTGCCTTATGCAGCATAAAAGCGGCAAGCAATGCGATCCCCCATGCGCCGCCTTCGCCTGCGGTCTCCATCACGGAAACAGGGACATTCATCGCCGCTGCCATCATCTTTTGTCCCACTTCCTTTGTTTTGAAGAAGCCGCCGTGACCAAGGATCTGGTCGATCTTCACTTGCTCCTGTTCAAAGAGGATATCCAATCCGATCTTCAATGCGCCAAGCGACGAGAACAAATTCACACGTATGAAGTTCGAAAGCGTGAAGCGGCTTTCAGGTGTACGGACAAACAACGGACGCCCCTCTTCCATGTGCGTGATGTGCTCTCCCGACAAATAACTGTAGGCAAGCAGCCCACCGGCATCCGCATCGCCTGTGAGCGCCTTTTGATACAGCATTTCAAATAGCCTGGATTGGTTGATCTCCACGCCAAGCGCATTGGCGAATTCATGGAACAGACCGACCCACGCATTGAGATCGGATGTGCAGTTGTTGCTATGCACCATCGCCACAGGCTTGCCTGTCGGTGTCGTGACCATGTCGATCTCAGGATATAACTTCGACAGGGCTTTTTCCAAAACGATCATGGCAAAGACAGATGTCCCTGCGGAAACATTGCCCGTTCGCACTGCGACGCTGTTGGTCGCGACCATGCCTGTGCCTGCGTCGCCCTCGGGCGGACAGAGCGGAATCCCCACTTGTAATTGTCCTGTGGGATCGAGCAGCCTTGCGCCTTCTTCGGTCAGGACACCCGCAGCATCCCCTGCTACAAGGACTTTGGGCAGGATGTCCTGGAGCTTCCACGAGATGTTTTCCGCTTTGAGCCGTTCGTTGAACTGCTCGATCATGCCTTCATCGTAGTCATTGGTCTTGCTATCGATGGGGAACATGCCCGATGCTTCGCCAACACCCAGCACCTTTTGACCCGTCAGTTTCCAATGGACATAGCCTGCCAGCGTGGTCAGATGGCTGACATCCTTGATATGGGGTTCCTTGTTCAATATCGCCTGGTAGAGGTGCGCAATGCTCCAACGCTGGGGAATATTGAATTGAAATAGGTTGGTGAGTTCCTCTGCCGCCTGCCCTGTTATGGTGTTTCGCCATGTACGAAATGGGACGAGTAGTTTTCCATCTTTATCGAATGCCATATAGCCGTGCATCATGGCGCTAAAGCCGATGGCGCCAATGTTCTTGAGCGGGGTATTATATTTCTCAAGGACCTCTTTGCAGAGATTTCGATAGCTTTCCTGCAAGCCAGCCCAAACGTCTTCGAGACTGTATGTCCAGATACCGTTCTCGTGGCGGTTCTCCCACTCATGGCTTCCAGATGCGATCGGCTTATGATCCTCGCCAATCAACACCGCTTTGATGCGAGTTGAGCCGAGCTCGATGCCAAGAACGGTCTTTCCACTTTCAATTGCTTTTTGAGTATCGTTTTGATTCATGTTCATCTCCAATTATTTGAAGTCGCAATTTCAAACGTAGCGTCTATTAGCATTCCACCATCACCTTCAAACCTTCACGCCGTTCTGCCACTTTAAAAGCCTCAATGGTTTGGTCAAGTGGAAAACGATGTGTTACGAGTGATCGGACATCCACCAAACCTTTTGAAACCAACTCGATCGCACGCGGATACGTGTACTTCATACGCCGCACAAGTTTTATCGTGATCCCTTTTCTTCGCGCAGCCGATGCTGAAAAAGAAGTCCTTTCATCGTCGGGAATACCCACCAGCATCACTTTTCCACCATTGAGAACAGCGTCGACAGAGGTGTCAACAGTTTCCTGCACCCCAGCCGCTTCAAACGCGACATCAACACCTCGTTCCTGAGTCGCCGCTCGGATCTCACTTAACTGTGAGTTGTCTGCTGTTACGAAAACATGGTCCGCCCCGAAAGCTTTTGCCGCATCCGCGCGATGGACGAGTTTGTCTGTTGCAATAATATTTGCCGCACCTGAAAGTTTTGCCATTTGAATGATAAGCAAGCCGATCGGTCCGCAGCCAAACACACCCACCGTCATTCCCGCCTTGAGATGCGCCAGATCAACCGCATGGATCGCCACGCCCAATGGTTCAAGCATGGCTCCATCTTCAAAGGTGAGTGAATCAGGAATAGGGAATATGCATTTCTCATTCCATGCCATGTACTCGCGCAGGGAACCATCCTGAGTTCCATATCCTGCAAAGATCATAAATGAGCATAAATTGGGATGTCCATGTTGGCAGAATTCGCAATGTCCGCAGGGGATGGCGGGATCAACTGCCACACGCTGACCATCCTCCAGTTCACCAGCAAATTCATGTCCCAAAACAAGCGGGCGTTCCAGTTTTGCATCGCCGATCTCGCCCCCAGAAAACCAATGCAGATCTGAGCCGCATACGCCCACTGACTTCACACGGACAAGCTTCTCCCCTGCACCAACCACAGGGACAGGTTCGTCATGGTTTCGTAAATCTCCAGTACCGTGCAAGCGAATGGATTTCATTTTATGTCTTATTCCTGTTATTAATATTTCTTATGATGTCGTTGCGAGGAGGGCTCTTGCTCTCCCTGGCACCGCCCGCCAGGGCAGGTGTTCCAACGAAGCAATCCCTATTCAATGGGAGGCTGCTGCTGAAACGCCAGCGACATGAACCATCAACCTGGATACCAAATAGTTCGGGGATCATCCTGCGCGCGTGCGTAATCCCAGGCAGAATCGATTATTTTCTTCATATCATACGCTGGCCGCCACCCCAGGAGCAACTTTGCCTTTGTATTATCCAGCCAGGTGGAGTGATATCCTGTTTTGATTTCCACAGACGGCAGTCCGCGAGTTGAGTTTAGGTATTTACCCATTTCGCCGTAGTCCACAGGCTCATCCATGCTGATATTGAAAAGTTGCTGTCGAGCTTTTGGATGGTCAATCGCAAGCAGAAGTGCACTGACCAAATCTTCAACGTGGACAAAATTCCGTTTGACGGGAACAGCTTCAGGGTCGAGCATGATCGGGATGGTCTGCGTCCGCACATATTCATCCGCTTGTTGCGCTCCAACCAGATCCCGCCAGCGTGGTCCGCCAAAAACATCCTCACCGAAGGAAAGTTGATATTTGAAATCATCCTTCTCCATGATCCATGGCGCACGGAGGCAACAGCCATTGAGATCATATTGAATGTAATATTGTTCGAGCATTGCTTCTTCAAGCACTTTCGAAAGCGCATAACAACCAGGGTACGCCGAGTGTTTTTGAGTTTCAGTCACTGGAATGGGGTGCGGGTAAACGAAATGCCCAACACCCGCATCGCCGCCAATGAGAATAAATTGTTGGAAAGTGGGACTGGTGCGCGCTGTTTCAAGAAGCCAGAATAGCCCTTTTACGGCCACATCCATGATCTGGTCAGGGGTTTCCTTGACGGTTGCCAGATGGACAACATGCGTCACACCGTCCATTGCTTTTTCCACATCAGTACGATATTCGATGGAGCCGTGAATATTTTGTATTCGTTCGTGCGGCGCAAGTTCGCGGTTGTGGCACAAGAGCCCGGACTGTGAACGAGTTAAATTTTGGGTCTGCCAACAGACGATTGATAAATACCCGCCCTACCTTGCCAGTTGCACCAGTAACTAAAATAACTCCAGTTTTGGACATCTACATTCCTTTTGTAGAGGGTTACAAACCCGCCCCATTCCTATTCATTAGCATTTTGTCCATTTGCCATTTGCTTTGCTGGATTCAATGACACTATCGACAAAACGAACACCCAACAATCCGTCCAATGAATTCGGGAAGTACAAAGCCAGTGGATTCGCTTCCCTGCCTGCCCTGCGGGCACTAATGGCCTCTGCTGCGTCTGAATAAAGATTCGCGAACCCTTCGTGAAATCCCTCAGGATGCCCTGCCACGATTCGACTGGAACGCGCGGATAAAGGCAGTGTTCCAGGTCCGTTTGGAGTCCTGTTTTGGGATGGGCCATGGAGAGGTTTAAAGGTCAATGCTTGAGGGAATTCCTGCATCCACTCAATGCTGCCCTTGCTTCCACTCACTCGAATGCGCAGACAATTTTCCACACCAGCTGCTGCCTGGGTCACCCAAAAGCTTCCGCGTGCGCCATTTTCAAATCGAAGCAGAGCCCCGGCAAAATCATGGATGAGGCGGTTGGGAACGATGGTTCCGATCTCAGCGGAAACTTCGTCAACTTCCAATCCCGTAATAAATCGCGCAAGGTTATGCGCGTGGGTTCCAATGTCACCCATTACGCGAGATGGCCCGCCGCGAATTGGGTCATATTTCCAGGTCATCACCTCGGGCATGGGTTTTTCTTCGTCAGCTTTGCCGCCCTGAACATATTCCACTTGAATTAAGCGGATCGTTCCCAATTGCCCATCTTCGACCATTGCCTTTGCCTGGCGAACCATCGGGTAGCCGGTGTAATTATGGGTCAAGCAAAATACCAGGCCAGTCTCCTGCACTTTTTTGTGCAAGGCATCGGCTTCTTCGAGTGTGTTGGTCATTGGCTTGTCGCAGATCACATCAAAACCGCGTTCCAAAGCCCACATGGAATATTCATAATGACTGTCGTTCGGCGTCATGATGGCAACAACATCCGCTCCATCTTTTCGAGATGCCTCACCATCAAGCATTTCCTGAACGCTGGAATACAAACGGTCGGGAGACATTCCAAGTTCAAGACTGGCATTTTTTGATTTTTCGGGATCGGAGGAAAGAATTCCGGTAACGATCTCATAACGGTCATCAAGCCTGGCAGCCTGTCGATGCATTGCGCCGATAAAAGATCCAGGCCCGCCTCCGATGACGGCCAAACGAAGCCTGCGTCCCAGCGTTGATATTACAGGATTTAATTCCATGCTATTTCTCCTGAGCCAAAAAATCTCTTATCGCTCGAACAACCAGCTTGTGATCTTCTTCCTGAGGAAGGCCGGAGACTGTTATCGTACCGATCATGCCTGTGCCTTTCACAATGATAGGGAAACAACCTCCATGAGGAGCGTACAGATTTTCAGGTATTAGATATGCTTCCTCCAAACTCTTGCCCTTGCTTTTCAGAAGCTGCCCAATATAAAATGAGCTATGACCAAATCTATATACAAGGCGGACTTTTCGTTTGATCCATTCGTCGTTATCAGCAGATGTCCCACTTAAGCTGGCGTGAAAGAGCTGGTGATCACCCCGGGTAATATCGATAGCCACAGGAAGTTCTTCGCTCACAGACCGTTCAACCAGTTGATTACCGATTTGCCACGCAGTAGCTTCATTAAATTTTTCGAACTGAAGTTCCTGCTCTTCTTGTAGCAACTGCTTCAACATGTCATCCATGCGAACATCCTTTTATTAGGTTGGGCGGTATTTTCAAAGGTGACAGTCACCCATAAGCGACTGCCACCTTTATTTCAAATAAAGCTTATTGATTACTATACATTCTTATTCTTGTTGTAGACATCAAAGAAAACAGCGATCAACAACACGAAGCCTTTGATCGCCTGCTGCCAATCGATTCCGATCCCAAGAATGGACATGCCATTGTTCATCACGCCGATGAGAAAAGCGCCGACCACTGCGCCGATAATTGTACCGATACCACCGCTGGCTGATGCGCCGCCGATAAAACAGGCGGCGATCACATCCAATTCCATGCCGACGCCAGCTTTCGGTGAGGCGGTATTCAAACGTGCAGCGACGACCATTCCTGCCAGGGCAGTGAGAACACCCATATTTACAAAAGTTAGGAATAATAGACGGGGCGTATTGACACCTGAAAGGCGGGCAGCTTTTTCGTTTCCACCCATTGCGTAAATTCGGCGCCCAATTACCGTTTGATTTGTGACAAAGGAATACAGCATTATCAAAACAAAGAGAACGATAAGTACGTTTGGAAGGCCCTTATAAGATGCCATCAAAAAGCATAGTCCCATGACCGCCGCAGTGATAAGAACATTTTTAGCAACGAAAAAATAAAACGGCGTTACTTCAAAGCCATATTTTTGTTGATTTTTTCTCGTACGAACATCCAGTACTATTAATATCACCGACAGAATCACACCGATAAGGAGAGTGGTAACGTGAAAACCTTCATACTTAAAGAAGTCTGGAATAAATCCCGAGCTTAATTTCTGAAACGGAACTGGAAAAGGTCCAACCGCTTCGCCCTGAAGAATGGCCAGAGTCAAACCTCGGAAAATTAACATGCCTGCCAAAGTCACAATGAAAGCCGGTATTTTTAAGTAGGCAACCCAATACCCGTGCCAGGCTCCGATCAATCCGCCAATTATCAGGGAAATCAGAATAGTCGCTGTCCAATGTACGTGAAATTTGACCATCAACACCGCGGCAATTGCGCCAACGAAAGCGGCAACCGACCCAACAGACAAATCGATCCAGCCTGCGACGATGATCAATAACATTCCCAACGCCATAATAATAATATAACTATTCTGTAGTACGAGATTAGTTATATTCACAGGCTTAAAAAGTATGCCCCCTGTTGCATATTGAAAAAAGCCCATGATCGCGATCAATGCGATCAACATGCCATATTCACGAACATTGTTCTTGAAAAGCGTTGAAAGGGTTTTCATGATTCGATTGCCTCTTCTTGTGTCATGATATATTTCATTACGATTTCCTGCGATGCTTCGCTTGCCGGCAATTCGCCAACAATTTTTCCTTCACGCATTACATAGATACGATCACAAATCCCTAATATCTCGGGTAGCTCTGAAGAAATCACGATGATCCCCTTCCCTTCACTAGCCAGCCGATTGATGATCGTGTAAATCTCATATTTCGCCCCAACATCAATTCCTCGAGTAGGCTCGTCCAGAATGAGAATGTCCGGATTTGCAAACAGCCACTTGCTAAGCACTACTTTCTGTTGATTTCCGCCGGAAAGATTGACAGCCAGTTGCAAAATACTGGAACATTTAATATTGAGGTTGTCCCGATATTCACCAGTGACGGTCATTTCCTTGGGCTCATTGATAATGCCGCCATCGGAAATTGCTTTCAGGTTGGTCAACGTAATATTATTTTTGATCCCCTGGATCAAGACCAGTCCATACGCTTTACGGTCTTCGGTTGCGTAAGCAATTCCACCAGCAATGGCTTTATCAATGGTGCTAATATCTATTTCTTTCCCATGTTTATAAGCCGTGCCGCTGATACGGGTTCCGTACGAGCGGCCAAAAATACTCATCGCCAGTTCAGTCCTGCCAGCCCCCATTAACCCGGCAATGCCAACAACCTCGCCTTTCCGGACGGTGATATTCACATTTGTGCTAACTTTGCGATCCTCATGGAGAGGGTGATAAACGTTCCAATCGCGAACTTCAAAAATAGTTTCCCCGATTTTCGAATCACGAGGCGGGAAGCGGTGCGTCAGATCGCGCCCAACCATGCCTCGAATAATACGGTCTTCTGTAATGTTGTCCTTCTGACAATCCAAAGTCTCGATCGTAGCGCCATCACGAAGGATCGTGATCGAATCAGCCACTTTGTTAACTTCGCTTAATTTATGAGAAATTAAAATGGATGAAATTCCATTATCTTTGAGTTGAAGCAATAGACCAAGTAATTTCTCGCTGTCGCTGTCATTTAATGATGCAGTCGGTTCATCCAAAATAAGAAGTTTGACCTTCTTTGCGAGTGCTTTGGCAATTTCAACCAATTGCTGTTTGCCCACGCCCAGGTTCGTAATTAATGTATTGGGTGACTCGTGTAAACCCACTCTATCCAACAATTCCTTGGTTTTGGAAATCGATTCGTTCCAATCGATCACGCCATTTTTGGCGCGCTCATTGCCAAGAAACAGGTTTTCGGCAATGGATAAAAAGGGAATAAGTGCAAGTTCCTGATGGATAATGACAAGGCCAACTTCTTCAGATTCGGTGATATCTCGAAAACGACATTCCTTGCCTTGAAAATAGATATCCCCGTCATATGAACCGTGCGGATAAACACCGCTTAACACCTTCATCAGGGTCGATTTTCCCGCTCCGTTTTCTCCCACCAGAGCATGGATCTCTCCCTGCGTCACGCTAAAGCTCACATTATCAAGAGCCTTTACACCAGGGAATGTCTTTGTAATATTGCGCATTTCCAAAATGACTTCAGACATATTCTTCTCGTCCTTATATTATATGAGGTGATAACTGGTGAACTCGTTAAGGCTATTCTAATTCATATTCTTATAGTTTCAAAATAAATATCAACCATAAAATAAGATGGTGTGTGAGGGTTAATAACCCTCACACACCAAATTGTATTACTAATTACTGAAGTTGCTCGGCAGTGTAATAGCCGCTATCAACCAAATACTTTTCGTAGTTGGTTACGTCAACGCTAAATGGGGTCAAGAGGTAGGAAGGAACGATTTTGACGCCATTGTCATAGGTCTTGGTGTCATTGATCGGAACTTCTTCGCCCTTCAAAGCCGCATCAACCATCGCAGCGGTCTGCTTGGCAAGTTCGCGGGTATCCTTGAACACGGTCCAGGTCTGTTCGCCGGCGATCATTGATTTGACGGAGGCAATTTCAGCATCCTGGCCGGTCACGACTGGGCATGGCTGTTCGGGGGTGCAATAACCAACGCCCTTGAGGGAGGAGAGAATACCAATGCTCAAACCATCGTACGGGGAGAGAACTGCATCCACACGTTTGTCGGTGTAGTAAGCGCTCAAAAGGTTGTCCATACGAGCCTGGGCAACAATACCATCCCAGCGAAGGGTGGAGACTTTGTCCATACCGGTCTGGCCGCTCTGGACGACAAGCATGCCGCTGTCGATGTAGGGCTGGAGAACAGACATAGCGCCATCATAAAAATAGAAGGCATTGGTGTCATCAGGAGAACCACCGAAAAGTTCGATGTTGAAGGGACCCTTGCCGTCTTTCAAACCAAGGGATTCTTCGATCTGGCTGCCTTGAATAACGCCTACACCAAAATTATCAAAGGTGGCGTAGTAGTCAACATTCTCTGTCTTGGAGATCAGGCGGTCATAGGCGATCACGAGGATGCCGGCGTCATGGGCCTGTTGAAGAACGTCAGAGAGGGTTGTGCCATCAATGGCTGCGATCACGAGAACATCAGCGCCCTTGGTGACCATGTTTTCGATCTGGGCAAGCTGGTTCGGGATGTCATCATCAGCAAATTGCAGGTCGGTGTCGTAGCCCATACCTTCGAACACTGAGACCATGCTCTCGCCGTCAGAAATCCAACGGGTTGAGGTCTTGGTGGGCATGGAAATGCCAACCAACTTGGCTTCGGCAGCAGGGGCTTCAGTTGCAGCGGGAGCAGCAGCAGGGGCTTCAGTCGCAGCGGGAGCGGCGGCGGGGGCTTCGGTCGCGGGGAGCACCACAAGCTGAAAGTACGAGACTAGCCAGCATTACGACGGCTAGAAGGTTGTAAAACATTTTCTTAGACATTTCTTCTCCTTAGATTATTAATTATGTTGGCGTGCTATTTGGTCAAGAACAGTAAAAACATGCATTGATGAACTGTCTCGCCTGGGAACATGCACCTCAGACGCCAATTTACCGGGTGCTCTTCCTTCCTAACTATTCATTTTTAATCCCCTTTCTCTCTCACCTCCTTTTTATGTTGATGCCGCACTCAATTTTTAGTAAGAATATGCAAAAAGAGTACGGATAGAAGCGTGATTATACACGTTTTGAACTTTCGCGAACAACAAGATCTGGTTGTATAAACCTTGATTGTGCAATAATGGGTCTATTTTCCTGCCGATCATGAATCATCTCCACAATATTTTGCACAGCTTGTTCGCCGAGCAACTGGAGGTCTTGAGAAATGGTCGTGAGTGAAGGATAAAAGTAGGCTGACTCTGGAATATTGTCGAAGCCAATCACTGCCAATTGCTCGGGAACATGGATGCCTCGGCGGTTAGCTTCCCGTAAAACTCCCAAGGACATCTGATCATTTGCAACAAAGACAGCATCCATATCTGGAAATGCCTCAAGCAGTTGAATGAACGCCTGTTCCCCGCTGGCAGATGACCAATTTCCTTCAATACAGTGTTGCTCCGAAGCATCAAGACCTGCCGCAACCAGAGTCTCACGCCAGCCGCGCTTGCGTTCTTCAGCCTCCCACCAACTTAGTGGGCCTGAAATATGCCCGATCTTTTTCCGCCCGCAATCCAAAAGATGCTGGATCGCCATCACTCCACCCTGGAAGTTATCTGTTGAAACACTGGAGATATCATCACGAGGCTGCATGGCGATGAACAACACAGGTACTGGGATATTCTTCAGTCGCTCATCAATCCAGGCATGGTTGTCACCAATTTCCGGCGCCACCCATAATATTCCATCCACCTGGCGGGCAAGCAGTGAATCAATTACATCATCAATCCGATTTATATTGAAATTATCGAGTTCTTTCATCAAAAGCATGTAGCCTAGTTCATCTGCTTTATCTGCGATTCCGTTGAGGGTGCGTGACGGTCCGATATATTTCAATCCAAAGGTGACTATGCCCAAGGTGTAACTGCGCTGCTGACTTAAGCTACGCGCAAGAGTACTGGGGTGATAGCCCAATTGCTCCACCACTGTTTCCACACGTTGACGGGTTTCCCCTGAAACATAAGAAAACTTATTCATCACGCGTGAAACTGTTTGCGTAGAGACTCCCGCCGCTTGCGCTACGTCTTTGATGGTGACTCGTTTTCTTCTCTCAGGTAAAATCAAGGTATTATCCTATTATGTTATCGATAACATGTTATCGATAACATAATATCAAAAATACCACTCAAAGTCAAGGGGATTTTTGCATTTGTTCAAAGTGACATTTGGTAAACGCTGGTTTGATATTAAGAACGAAACGTCAACAGACAATTCTTTGACGTTTCGTTCTACTTTATTCGCGTTATATCGGCTTAGACTACCCGACCATTGACACCCATTCACTAGGGCTTTGGAGTTGCTGTTGGACTCCACACACCAAGCATCGAGTTGCTGGCAGACTGCTCGGCCTGCTCAAATGCCTGAGCGCACGCTGAATCAGGGGGAACATCCAGCGCAGTGGCCAGGCCCTGTTGAATCATCTCAAAATTGACGAATGTATCGCCAACAAGCACATAACGCAGGAGTCTACCTCTATCATCCTTGTTATTCACATCTTTAATAAGGATGATCTCCTTACCATAGACAAGTTCAGTGTTTTTCTGGTTGGCTAGTACACTATATTTTTTATCCACGGGGGCAACAACCCCGATGTATCGAACAACATAAACAAGTCCGTTATCCTTGAAGAGGGCGCGGACTGTATTGCCATCCAAAACTTCAAGTACCTTGCCTGTCTCACGCGCATTGTTTTGAATACAGTCTAATCCACTGGAAACAATTTGCGTGGGCGGTTGAAGAGTTTGCGTGGGTATTTCCAGCGTGGGGGACGGCAATAATTCCAGTGTGGGGGCTAACAACTCAACTGTTGGTGTGAAAGGCAGAACTGTAGAAGTTGGCGGGGCAACAATATCCAGTGTTGCAGTTGTAAATGCAGGAATATCGGCACCTGGCGTAAGATAGCTATTAATATCAAAAGTAGGGGTGGACTGTTGAGGCAGAAAATCTGCAAAAGCTTCTGTTAGCGACCTGCCTTGCGGCATATTGAAAATCAACCAACCAAAAGCAAATACCGCTCCCGCCAATCCCAGAAGGACGATGACGATCAATTTATTGATGATGTCTTTTTTCCAAAAATCAAGAAGGGATTTCATGGATTTCCTATTGCGGCGTTTATATGTTTTTGGCGTATTCGGCATTTATACCCGAATATTTTATAGTAAAAACCCTGACTTACCAAGGTGTCACCTGGGTCTTGATGAGACTGTTAGCTTCTTCGCCGTACGAAAAATTGTCTTGAGCAAACCAAACAAGCCGACAAAAAATGGCACGCCTGAAATCACCAGTACAGCAAGGCTCTTGCTCCCAAATAAATTGACAGCTATCGGACTGAGGTCTACAGGTGCCAGCGGATAGACAAGAAAATGATAATAGAGCAAGACCCCCATGCCCATCAGGGCAAGGTCAATTAGTATCCCAAATAGCAACGAGAAGATGTTAATGCGGGGTTTATTTGATCGGGTCATGGTTGCCTTATGAAATAAAGTGGGAAATACAGGAAATATGCCCTCCAAATACTTTTAGGGAGAACCATTTCCTGTCTCAAAAAATCATTTGCCGTGCGGCTTGACGTGGCAATCAGTACAAGCCTGGTTGTTTGTTGGAATGGGATGAGAATTTACCGTGAATGGTAAAGGAGTGGCAGCATCCATGGGTGAAAATTTCATAATAGCCACTGGGGGAGGCTGAGGTAAACCGCCCAATGAACCATAACGGTGGCATAGGTCACATTCACCATTATTCCACCAGCGATACGGGGTTCCCCATGTTACATATGTTTGTTTCAAATGGCAGGCAATATTGCCGCAGGATTTATTTGCAGGGTCATATAAAGCATCATTCAGATTAAATGTTGAAGTATACACAACAGGGTCAACTTTATTGAAAGCAACATCTGCCTGCCCATTGACATGCGATACACGATCATTAAGAGGGACGGGGTCATATATAACGACTTCGCTTGGGGTGATTGTCCAGCCGCCAGTCGCAGTGATTTCGCCGTAATGACAGGTGGAGCAAGGAAGTGGGTTATATCCCATATTCCAGGCATGGAGGTCTCCGTAACCATAATCATCGACCCATTCATGACTATCACCAACCCCAGCACTGACGGAAGGATAGGAGGTGGTCAAAGGGAATTGATGACACTCGGTACAACTTCCAGTCATACTGCCTCCCGACCAGGCAGGGGTGGTTGCATACAAGCGGGATTTATTAACTGTATAGGGCGGATAAGTGAGATTAAAATCGCGAATCCAGAACGTATTGCCCGCCGCTGACAATTGGATCGCCCACGGCTGAAGAGGTTACCTGCTCACCCGAATGGCAGTATACGCTGCCACAGGTATTGCCACTGAACGCAGCGCCTGTTTCATTCATTGCCTTGAGTGATCCTGCGGGAGCGCCGGCTGGATCAAGGTCTACTTCCATGGTACCGTTTCGATGGAAAGCACTGTCAGTCGGGTGACATTCACCACATCCATATACGTAATTTCCCGCATTGTTGAATGCCCCCACCATGCCATAACTCACCATACTTGAACTGCTATGAGAGAGATGTGCACCGCTTGCGGGAGGGGCGCCATGACAGCTATTACATCCACCTCCGCCCACTCGTCCGTCTACTACGTGACAAGATACGCACACTGCGCGGTTGTTTGCGCGCAATAAGCTGCTTCGCGCATCTCCACTAGGGGCACCTGAGTTGTCGGGCCAGGGCACAGATCCCGATGATGCGGCCATCATTGCTGAAGTTCCGTGGGAAACGTGACAACTTATACATGGCACAGAATCGGTACTATGTTGAAATGCAAAGAAGTCATCACCCGAATCAGTATGTCCACTCCCCGAAACAGCCATATAACGTGTATGACATTGACTGCACCAGCTTGTCAGGCTGGAACTTTGACTACCGTACCCTTCGCCAAGGTAGCGATTTGTAGGATTGGTAACTGTATAATTTTTGGTTGTCTGTTCAGGGACGAATACTGGAGTAGCGGCATCCGATCCATTTGGTATCGGACGCAAGATACGGTATGTGCTTTCCCCATGCGGATTATGACACGCGCCGCAAGACAGAACATATTGTTTGCCAACACCGCTTCCCGTGGCGCCGCTCCCCCACATAGTGCCATACGAACCAATAGAGTGATCTGATGTTACAACCGCCGAAGACGCTGTTCCATCAAGGGCGGTATCCATCGTAGCGTTGAAAAAACCACCTGCGCGCAGACCAAGCCCGGGCGTGCCTTCGGTTCCCGCCATGTATATTCCGCTTACAACATTCGTATTTGCTCCGCTTCCATCATGACATGTATAGCATAATGCAGGTTCGCTAATGATAAGCAAATCAGTTGTTTTTCCACTGTGGGCGCGATGACAGCCGGCGCATCCGTCAGTATCAGATGTGAAATTTCCGTGCGGACCGCCGTTTGCCGCGCTCTCGCCTGCCCAAAAGAATGCAAATAAAAATGCCAAAACACAAGCAATCAATTGATAATAAAAATTTTTTCGCATTTTAGGCATAAGTCCATCGCTCACAAGTTTAGGATTTTGGTAGTGACGCCGAATAAGTGATGAAAAAATCTGGGTTAACAGCTATGGCCGTCTTTGTGGGCAAAAGCCTTCAAGAGTTGATGGCTAATGGCAAGTTCTTCAAAGAATACAAAAAAATTGATTGTCTATGGAGAATACTGCCGACTCGGATCTGCACCGTGATCGCCATCATGACAGGCCACGTAACAAGTGCCGGTATTGGTGGCGGCGTTGAACTCCCAGGCGGACTGACTGTTACCAGTTACAGTGACTACGGAAGTATCAAAATTGATCAAACGGTCCTGTTCACTGCCATGTGAGTTGTGGCATGCGTAACATGCGCCAAAGCTATGGAAAGCATGCAAGTTCTCGCCCGTGCTGGTCTTGAAACGCGTGGTTGTCGGCGGGTTCGTCCCTGTTGCATATGTGTTGTATTGATGGCATTTGAAACAAAGCTCACCCGCAGTATGGATGGAAGGACATCCACCTGGAGCGCATGATTTGGCTGGATCAGTCTTGGTGATATATTCTGATGTGCCATCCAGGAGGTGCAGGAACGGAGAACCGTGAGGTCCACTACCATTGGTTGGCGCATTGGCATTATCGTGACAGTCTGTGCAATAAAGGATGGAGTCTTGAGACCAGTTATTCGCGTCTACAACGAAACTGCCGGCAGGCATGTTGCGATTGCGACCCACTGCGGCAACGGGATGGAAACTGACCTGATAGGAATTAAATTCCTGTGCCAGGTCGCGGCTGTCGCGGACTTGGGCTGGGTTCGTGCTAGTGAGTTTGGGGAGTCCATCGAGCACATAGGCAGATGTGTCGCCATTGTAACCATCAGGGGCATAGGTAGGCATGGAGACCGCAAATGAAGAATGACACTTGAAGCACACCTGATATTCGCGCTCTGCTGTGGACATGAAGGTAAAGCTGGCAGGCGCGCCTGCCACATTCCACAGAGGATCAACACCGCTTGAGTCAAATATTTCCTGCTGTGCCGCTGGCGCAGCGACAACCAAGCCGGACGCTGTGCGCGCTGGAGAGTGGGGAGAATGACAGTCTTCACATTCCACATGGCGGCTGGAAATACCAAAACTGCCGCCAGTATTTTCAGACCCGCTGTGAATGTTGACCGTGCTGGAAATACCATGCGAGAAGAATCTTGTGGCTGTGTTCGACTTCGATGTAAAAGCCGGCTGGACATTGGTGCCGGTACCGCCCGACGTATGACATGAAAAACAAACCTGCTCTTCACCGGTCAATTTGCGTAATCCAATGGATTTGGCAGTATGACTGCGATGGCATGTGGCGCACTCATCGGTTGTGGAGCTCATGAAATTATTATGCGGCTCACCCGCTATTGGAGTGGCTGTGATGGCACGCGCTGCCGGCAAGGTGGAGGTGGGGATAAATATTGCTGTAGGCGTAGGTGTGGCGGTGGGAGGCAGGACATCCAGCATATGCAAACGGACTTCATCAATATAAATTGTGACATTGTCCGCAACACCGCCCGTCACTCCGGAACCCGTAATACGTACTTGCGCAGCGTTAACCCTTGGCACTGTATTCAAAATGGATGTAACCGGAATTGTCAGAGTAGTCAACACAGTTGGAGGTTTGGCTTCATTAGCAGCGAGAGGAAGAAACTTGAGAGTAAATACCGTACACCAACCTCCACCTCCGACACAGGCAGGGTTGGTGTTATCAAATACCTGGATGTAATAAGTGTCATCTGCCCAGCCACTCATGTAGAAACTCAACTCAAGGTCTACTTTCGCAACGGCAGTCAGGGTGGTATCGTCAATGGCTGTAAAGGTCCAACGGCGCGCCGCAGATCCCCCAAAGGGGCCGGTGCTTGATGCCAACAGTCCATTGAAAGCTTTGTCTGTGCTATTGGCTGGATTTGTTATGGCATACGTGGAGGTCTGGGTGGTACCCCACAAATCTTCAAAAGACATGAGAGAGACACCGCCCGGGGTGCCTGAAGTAGTTGGAACGGCCCACGGGGTGGGAGTGGGCAGGATCGGCCCGGCATAAGCCAGAGCGTCAAACGCGCGGACAACACCATATCCATAGTATGGATCCTGGCCTGGAGCGCCAAGGTCATACGCGCTATTCAGCAAAGCCGAGCGCAAGATATTTGCATTATTAAATTGCGGCTGACCGGCAAGTAAAGCGGCAACACCCGAGACTTGCGCAGAGGATATGGATGTACCTGAAGAAGCAGAATATGAGTCGCCTGGAGTTGTGGAATATACGCCGACGCCGGGAGCCACCAGGCTGATATGTGTACCTGTGGAAGAGAAGGGTGACCAGGTTAGTAAGTCGTCCACAGAACCGACAGCGATCACGCCTGGATAAGCTGCTGGATAATAGATGGTATTCGCTCCCCCATTACCTGCCGCCGCAACCACCAGTACGCCGCGTGCAACAGCATAGTCAATGGCGTTTTGTAATAGTTCACTGGAGCCTGCGCCGCCAAAACCGAGGTTGATAATGCGCGCGCCCATATCTGTGGCGTACACAATACCCTCAGCTACTTGAGCATAGGAGCCATAACCAGTATTATCCAATACTTTGACTGGCAATATTCGCGCGTTCGGTGCAATACCAGCGATACCAATGTTATTGTTCATCTGCGCGCCGATGACGCCAGCCAGTTGGGTACCATGTCCATGGTCGTCGGTAGGATTGTTATTGACCGAGATCATGTTCCAGCCGCGCCAGTCGTCCGCGTAACCATTGCCGTCATCGTCAAGACCGTTGAAGCGTTTATCCGCGCCATTCGAGTCCAGCCCGATTTCACCCGCATTTTGCCAAACAACATCACTCAAGTCGGGATGACTTACATCCACGCCAGTATCAATGACAGCTACCAGAACTTCCTGCATGGAAGGCAGGGCGTCCCAAGTCTGTGGGACTTGCATTACCCACAAGCCTGTCTGTTGGGCAAGGAAGGGATCATTGGGGAGGCTGGAAAGTTGCACCAGATAGTTCGGTTCTGCAAATTCCACACCTTCGCTTGTCTGCAAGGTATTCAAAACGGTATCGAGTTGTTCCGCGGGGACCTGAATCACCAGTGTATCCAGTGAATCTATTTCTGTGCTTCCCACAACCGAACTAACGCCAAGTGCTGACAGGATTTGGAGAACATTCCCACTCTTTTGTGGATCGATCTTAAGCACCAACTCGTCTTGAACATGCGGCGACTGAAGTTGTTCATTTACGGTCTGAACTACTTCTGTGGGAGTGGATGCCACAATTTGTGTCGGGGTACTCGTTTCTGAAACGGCAGCAGGAGTTTCGGTCAAGGAAGGCGCAGTTGGCGTTGCAGTGACGGCCTGGGTGGAAGTTGGCGTCTCGATCAGAGAGGAAACTGTCGGCGTTCCAGTGACAGGCACATCGGTCAAAGACGAAGCGCTGGGTGTTTCCGTGACGGGTGTTACAGTCAAAGAAGTAGGCGCAGGTGTTTCAGTGACCGGTGTCACAGTCAAAGAAGAAGCGGTTGGCGACTCGGTGCCATCAAGCGTGGATATGGATAATGCCGTAGGTGTTTCAACAATTGTTGGAGTTGCGAGCTGTATGGGACCTAAAACCATGCGAGCCGCACGGGAAGTATCAGAAGATGCAAGAAGAAGAACGGCTGGGTCAGCACTGTCAATTTCTTCCATGAAAGAAACATATTTAGTAGCAGCCTTGCATGAGGCCTCAAGGTTTTGCGAAACATCTTTCCAAGAAAGCGGATTGCCATTGCCGCGTGCGCCATAGAAAGCCTGAGTAAAACAACCCGGACCCGCATTGTAGCTGGCTAGTGTAAAGCGCCACAGATTCGCCTGGCTTAGATTACTGGTGGAGGAGAAACCGTTGACCAGCCATTGAACATAATTACGATTGGCGATCAGCATGGCGGCTGTCAGTGAAGCGCTATTGCGCGCCCTTGCCAGATCAACTGCACCCAAACATGTGGCGCAATCGGCATCCATGGATGCCACGATGACCCCTTTCAAACCGTCTTTAATCGCCTCGTCCTGGAATACGTATTCCTTATGGCACGTTTCTTCATTGTAGTTTTGATTACATAATTTCTTGTAAAAAGGACGGTTCCAGCTCAGGAGTGTATCCGCACCCATAAGAGTGATGTGCCCCAACCCATATTCGCCCCCGTATGTTGGGTTTTGATAGGTCTCGGGCCAGAACTGACTTTCTTTAATAAAAACATTCTTAAGAATAAATGGCGGGACTCCGCTTTCCTGAGATGCGGCGAATATCTCCGCGTCGAACTGATTCTGCCATACGACGACAGCATTGTACGCTACAAATTCGCCGCAGGAACTAGCCGCTCCCGATTTGAGCAAGCCGCCATCAGCGCAGGAGGAAGCGTCCACCAACCCGTGATGTATTAAATTTCCAGCAAGCAAGGCAAGTGAACGGTCGGATGCCAGTGGAGAGGCATCTACAGGGAAGGACAACCAGGTATATTCTTTTACGGGGGTAACGGGTGTGGATGCCGTTTCTGTCGCGCTAGCGGTTGGCAATTCGGGTGTGGCGGTAAGGTCTGCCAGTTGAATGGCCTGCGCGCCGATCGGCATGACCAACGCAAATAACATCAGTCCCAACAGGATGGCGCGGGCTGTGATGGTGATCTTTTGCAAAGAAGAAGAATAATGAAAATGATTCATAATAATTTCTCAGGTACGCGGCATCACTAAAGGGAATATCTCATTTGACAACGGACGGGTAAAGCAGAGGAAAGGGCATGGCATAAGGAGCGATGATGATGTGTGATGCCATGCCCTATTGAAACAGAATTCGCCGTGAAAGCAGCATGACGCGCTGTTCGGACCCCGGAACAGGGACATGCATTTGCTTTCAAATTTTGGAGGTGAGTGCTTATCACGGCATTTTCCTGTGATTGATGGAGAGGGTCTGGGCAGGCCCTCTCCATCGCATTAGTTACTACTAGGCCTATGGAGCAACTGTGAAGTTGACGGTACCGGCATGGCAGCGCAAGCAGAGCGAGCGGTTATCCATACGCAGCAGGGTGCTGTTGTCAAGCTCAGGAGTTGTGAGGTCAGCGGTCAAGGTGGCATCGCTGGCGAAGGAGGTCATTGCCGCCGAGGAGCCGTGTGATACGTGACAAGCTGCGCAAGCGCGGCTGACAGAGGTACCTGCACCCGCAGCATTGGTTCCATCGCTGGAAACGCGAATATCACCAGAGGCATGGCGGTACATATAAATGGCATCGCCACTATCGCCATTGTCACCCCAACCAGTGATAACACCGGTGGTGGTGTTGACAACGGGCTGACAACGGACTGGGTCAACTGGGTGCGCACCAGCAACGGGGGCGTACTCGGTCAACGTGACACCATTAACCACTGTGCCAGCCACGGGGCTACCGCAGTAAGCGCTGGCATCTGTATTATTGCGCAGACGGCTGTTATTGAGGTAGCGGTCATGGCACTGTCCACAGAACATGGGCTGGTTGACAGCAGCTGGGATATAGGAAGCGCCAGCGCCGGCAGGGTTCTTCACGTTGTAGACGTTGTTGGCATTTCCTGCATTGTAGTCACCCACTGCAAACGCGCCAGTGGTGCCAATGGTGTACCATTCGGTACCGATGGCGGCAAAGTTGTCAGGAACCGTCCAACCAGTTGTGGCGGTGCCATTGGTCGGCATAGCGCCACCGCTCCAGTTCACAGCAGTAGCTGGGGCAGTGAAACCGCCGGAGCCCTGGGGCTGGAAGCGCAGCAAGCGATAGGAAGCGATCTTCTTAGTACAAGGATCGGTAGCCGCGATGGCTGGGTTACAGACTGTGGTGCTGGCGGTAGCATTGGTGTAACCAGCGGTACCGTGCGGGTCATGGCAGCCAGTACACTCGAGGATCATGGAGCCGTTGGGAGTGTTGACAGCGCCTGAACCCCAAACAGTGCCGGTAACGCCAATATCATGTGTGGAAGTTGATGGGCGGGATACGGCATTGAAGGCCGGGTTCGCTGTTACTGCACCACTCCAGGCTGTAGCCATAAGGGTATCGGTAAAGCCACCGCCGAACAGCGAGGCGCCATCGGTACCTTCAACAACAGTGCCAGCTGCACCATAATGATTATTGGCACCAGCTTGCGAATAAACGCCCATTTCAACGTTGGTGCCGGCGCCGGTGCCATCATGACAGCTCAAGCACAAGGCTTCAGGGTCCATGATAAGCAGGGCATTGGAGCCATATTGTGCGGAGTGGGCACGGTGACAGGAAGCGCAGGCATCGGTCGTGGCGGTGAAGCTGCCATGCGGACCATTGTCGGCTGACGCAACTGTGGCCAGGGCAAGGACGAGTACCACGCCCAGTGCCAAAGCGATTAGAAGTTTCTTCATTGAACATTCTCCTTAAAGATAGGGTCGAACTTATTGGGTTTGGGGTCCACTTTTGTTACTTTCATTCTGCTCACCTCCTGAGCCTAGTAAGACCAAACCTGAATACGGTTGTTCTCGCGGTCTGCGATATACAACCGACTGGTTCCATCAATATAAATGTCGTTGGGGAAATTAAACTCGCCTTCGGCAATCCCATACACGCCGAAATTGTAGAGGAAAACGGGTTCCTCCCCGGAGACATCGTACACACGAACAACTGATCCGACAGAATCCACAATATGCAGATGATCTTTTGGATCCATCCATAAACCGCGCGGCAGATTAAGCGATATTTCAGTGGAGCCATACCCGAAGAAGGTCCCGTACTGCAAATCGGACGTCCAAAAAGAGATACGGCCGTTATTGCCATCGGAAACGTGGTAATTACCCTTGCTATCGGTTACAACACAATTAGGGAAGGATAACTCTCCATTTCCATTGCCTTCAACACCGAAGTTTTTGATCTGTGGATTGAAATTAGGCCACGAACCGTTAATATCCGCGGCAGGATAGATCAAAACCTCATGTGTGCCGCTAACGATATTGGTGGTCAACAGGTTGCCGGCTTGATCGAAGCGCACACCCATCGGCGACCAATCGCTCTGGTCAGGACCGGGAATACTTTGCACGCTCTTACCGGGCAATTGGTAATCCACGTTCTTTGTGATGTTGTTGTAGTAGAAGAGCGTGCCTGGCGGTATCTCGCCGCCAATTTTTGCGGTGATCATCTCGCTGAGCGTAACATCCTTGTCGATAATGCCATCGAGAAAATTACCGTCTGCATCGAACATGGCAATCACATTGTTGTATGTATCCACGACAAAGACCCGTCCGCTGGCATCCACAGCCACATACGTCGGTTTGCGATTGGATTTTGTGGTTCCGGGCGGTGCAAAACTCTTGATCAATTTACCTTCGCGATCGAACATCTTGATCAGGCGTTCGTTGGCTGATTCCGTACCATAAACGAATTTACCATCCGGTGACACCGCAACGCCCAGAGGGCCGTCAATTGGAAAGGAGAATTTATAGGTGGGTGGATAATATACCTGGTCAACTACTGGCAGCATTTCGGGCAGGGGTTGAGGTTTGGCAAGGTAGCGGGCGATGAAATAGCCAACACAGCAGCACAATAGTAAAAGTAATAGCAATAACAAGAGGAGTAAACGCCGTCGGCGTTCATCCTGGGTTTGTTCCTCCGAATCTATCAACATTGGCTTCGGCGGGGGCGATCTCTTCAATTTCAGGGTCGGTTGTGGTCATGTAATATTTACCTGGGATTATTTGTTAATCAAGGCTTCCACGCGTTGGAGGCCATTGGTTGCAGTAAAGTTATTAGCATCGAGTTTAAGAGCGATCTCATAAGAGGCTTTCGCATTGGGGAGATCGTCGAGAGATTCGTAAACACGGCCTAAGCCCGCAAAAGTGGGCGGAAAATCGGGTTTTGCCTGAGCAGATTGAAGCAGCATGTCGCGGGCAGTTGTATAATCTTTTTTGGCATAAGCCGCCATACCGCGCGCATAAGCTACAAGTTCAGGTTTTTCCATGGCATCGTAAGCCGCCGCCATGGCATCGTAAGCTTCGAGGAAATCGGGCACAAAGGTTGTGGCGCCATGGAACATATTGACTGCCTTGTCATATTGCTGGGCGCCCATATAAGCCATTCCCAACTTGTACATTGAGTCGGCATCGGTCTTTGCCCAATTGACTGCCTTCTCCAGCGGGTCAATGGCTTCCTGTGGTTTTCCGAGTTGCAGATAACTATCACCAAGGTAATAAGCTGCGGCTTGTAACTGTCTATCCAGGCCGGGCATTTCCTCGTCCTTGCGCGCCTCTACAAATTTGGTCAACGGCTCGATGGCATCCGCAGGCTTTCCGATATTGGCGTTTGAAATACCGATCACAAGCCAGGCGCGTTGGTTGTCAGGCTCTTGAACAAATATCTCTTTGGCTTGCGGCAGCGCATCTTCAAAACGACCATTGAACATATAGGCTTCGGCCAATGCGATGCGCGCATCCACGCTTTGGGGGTCATCGCGCACTGCTTTTTCTGCAGTTTCAATGCTTACCTCTGAGACCGTTGGCTGGCTGGTGTAATAACGATCATAGTAGTAATAACTTCCAAAGCTGACCACTGCCAACACCAGTGCGACCGCCATCAGGATCACGATGCGTTGGAGTTGATAGGTGCTCGAAAACAGTTTTTCTTGTAGGGCATTAAGTAAAGTGGTAATTCGTTTCATTTTTCCTTCTTTTTCCTATTTAGATAACCATTAAGGTTTATTGACAATTCCAATTCCGCTTGGATGACAGCGGGTGCAGGTCACATCCTGATGGCAGGTATAGCAGACCTGTACGCCTTTGGCTTTAACCTCATCCGGGTGTGTGAATGCCATGTCTTCCGGGTGAGACAAATTGTGGCAGGCGCCATTGTTGCAAAAAGATTGGCCATGGCAGTTGTAGCATTCCTGTTTCTCGGCATCAGTCACATTTCTGTGCTCGATTGTCCACTTGAAATCCGCATGTGAATTCGGGCACATTGCCTACAATTACCGGCGCATCCACGATCATCTCTGTGCCGCGCCCAACGATCGGCACCGTATGGCATAGATTGCACTCGACACTGATGATCTCTTCGTTTCCATCGCCCGTGTTGGTGATGTGGTTGCCATCGTGGCAGCGGAAGCAACCCGCAGTCGGTGTATGACGCTCATTGTTTGGGTTTGTCTCCCAGTTCAGGTTCATGTCCGGGAAGTTTGTGCTGGAATAAAGTCCCTTAAGCGTTTCGATTGCCTGTGTCACATCCTCTTGCGGAGCTGACGTGTAATCCTTTTCCAACTTGTCGATCGCAGCAAAGGCTTCTTCTTCAGTTGCAAAGGTGGTATTTAAAATCTCCACAGCTTTTTTGCGGATATATGGCAAGTCAGTTGAGATAAGACCGTTCTCAATAGCCGTATCCACGGATTGTTCGGGGTATGGGATGTAATGCGCGGCGCGGTTGTGACAATCAATGCAATCCATTGTGCGGACTTCACCATTTGCGCGGGCTTTCTCAACAAAGGCTGTTTGTCCCATTCCCACCAGATCACGGGAATAAAATTCCTTCGTGGTTCCGTCGGGCTGTTTGATACCTACCCAGGCTATCGTCTGGCGCTGGTCATCCAGTGCAATGTATTCGACTACGCTGTTCACATGCCAATGAATACCTTTATTTTCTCCAGTATGTGTGTTCATTCCGCCCATCTTGAGGATCAGTGTGGTCTCGATTGGAGTGTTTTGCCTGTCAGAATCATAGTGATTAATAACCTTGATCTTGTTGTCCTTGAAGGATGTCGGCGAATGACAACCCTCGCAGGTCTCGCGCGCCGGGCGCAGGTTATGCACCGGGCTTTTGATCGGGCGGCTATAGTTGTTCGTGATCGTTCCGATCAACTGGCGGGTGCCGTCAATTTTGGATTGGATGAAGGGCTGCACGCCCGGTCCAATATGACACTGGGTGCATTCCACCTTTGCATGGGCTGATTCTTCGTAGCGGTCCCGCTGCGGGTACATGGAATGGCAGACACTTCCGCAAAATTCAGCGCTTTCACTGTAAACATATGCTTGGACACTGCCAACCAGAAGCCCTGTCCCAACCACAAATACCGCCGCCAGGGCGGCCAGCAATTTCCAACGATGGGCGGACAAGCTCAAGTCCAGGTTGATGCGTGGCCAGCGGAATATCTTCTTGCTAAAAAGGCGGGGCAGTTTCATAATCTCATAATCTCGCTAAATAATTATTCACCTGCCTGTCGAACGGCAGGTTCGTCAGCAGGTTTGTCGGATTGAATAACAGGCACATTAACCTGAACCATTGGTTCGTCAATTTTTGCCTTTTGCGTTTGCGCTGTTGCGGGTTGTTTGGTCTTCAAATTTTTTAGGAATTCCTGGGCTTTCAGGATACGATAATATTCAATGGGATGTTTTTCCTGAATATCTTTTTCGGTTATTAATCCGTCAAAGATGCTGGAGTTCCGTTCCTTGATAACCACGTTGTACATATGCCAGATAATAATGATCGAAACACTCAATATGGCTTGAAGGCTGTGTACCAGACGAGCAATAGGAATTGTGTTGCCGGGCAGGTATTGAGTAACCAGGGATGGGAACCATTGAATAAGTCCGGTAACTCCCAATACAATGATACCTGCGGCAAGCATCCAATACTCCATTTTTTGCTCAATGGTATATCGGTCAGAAAGCGGACGCTTTTCTCTTTTATTGAGGTTGTATGCGATGGTGCCTGTAAAGTTGCGGATGTCTCTGATCTCAGGCAACATCCTGACGCGTATGCGTTTTACGAACCACAAATAAGCTACACGCAAGATGTGATAAATAACCAGCAGACCCAGTACAAAAGCCATCATGTGATGCAATGACCGCAGAGTTTCAAGTCCGCCAAATACAGTGTTGATCGCCCAGGTAACCGGCTGAAGGTTGGAATAACGCTGTAATAGCCCAGTAAAACCTAGTATTGAAAAAGAAATGATCAGGATCCAGTGTTCGTTGATCTCTCCAGTGCCGAAGCGCACGAATATGCGTGAACCATCAGGCATAACACGGATACTGGCAGTTAGCTCACGCGCAACGCGTATACGCAGAGAGCGGGTAAGTTTCTTTTGTTTTTCTTCTTCTTCAAGTTGTTGCACCAATTCAACATCGGCGTCGGTCATAATGTCCGCAACCCGAATTGTGGAAACTGTTTTTTCATTTATTGGCTGCATATTAACAACCTCTGCAGGTTGTGCCATGTGATCACTCTCCACTTCTTCGGGTGAGTTATTGGTCGCTGGTAGGATCGTAGTCATCTGTTTCCTCTTCGAGCGCTTTTAATGTCATCTCGCGATAATCAGCCCAGCGCTTACGCGCATCCAAGGCAATATAAACTCCAAAAAATAGAAAAGCAGCGGGGATGATGGTCTTGTAGAACAACCCCATCCCATATAAGACCGGCATATCTTGTGGAGTTGGCGCATAATGTCCAAGCCATGTGCTGGGAAATCGTTCGTTGGCATCTTCGTGGCATTTCTGGCAGGTCTTCATAAGATTGTCCGGATTGACCGATGAAAGCGGGTCTTCCGTCTTTCGCATACTGTGCACGCCGTGACAGTCAAAGCACACCGCAGTGTTGCTCGATGTGCTTTCATCCTGTTGGCGGAACATATTCACCGTGCGGCCATGAAAATCATCAACATAAGTATCAAAAACATCTGCTGAAATATCGTATTTCGACATTAATTCCTGGTTGGCGTGACATTTTGCGCAGACCATGATACTGTCACCGCGGAAGTTAGTGTCACGCGGGCCATGTATGCTGTGTACTCCGTGGCAATCCACACAAGTGGGGACATCCGTATTTCCATCTTCCAAAGCCGCTCCGTGAACACTGAATTTATAGGAAGAATAAACAAACTCATGGCATTTGGCACAGGTCTGCGAGATCTTCGTACGCGGTTCATTCGGTGGTGTAACATCGTGTCCACCGTGACAATCCATGCAGAGAGGCGCTTCGAGATTGCCGCTTTTCATCACATCTACATGTGCGCCGTCTTCAGAATTTAGGAATTGGTTTTCGTGACAGTTGCGACAGTTTTCATTGATCTGAACCGTCATCTCACGAACACTCTCGTATGGCATTTCCACTGTCAGTGCTTTTGGCTGAGAACCATCTTGCGGATGGCATTCAAGGCAAGTCACCGCCTTGATACCGTCATCATTGTGTGGGTAATTAAGATTTCTGCTGTGACAAGCCAGGCATCCAAGTCCAAGTTTGCCGTGTACAGAATTGTCATACTCATGCCCATCGAAAGTCAGGGAAACCGTACTACCGTCTTTTGCGACACCTGTGAAGTCAGCATAGCCGTGGCACATTAAGCAATCAGATGTGGAATGGCTGGAACCTTGCGATTCAGTTTCTGGTGTTTGGGTTGGTGTAGCGGTGAGGGTTTCAGCCGCCTGCGCGCGGACAGGATGGGTTGAAACAGTCAACCCTCCCCAAGCGAGAACGCATAATACTCCAAGGCATATTGCAATCTTATAAAGAGTACGCTGATTGTTCAAAGTGATATCCCTATTTCCATGGAAGTGTTTTGTGCGCCTTGAAGCTGAGGCGCTGGTTTTTGTAAAAAATGACCGAGCTGATTGTTGGTCCGACGGATGATATCCACTAGTTCCCCGACGCCGTTTGCGAGATAATGTTCGCCCTGTATGATCAGGATGTCCGGTTGATTTAAATAAAGATAAATGATCAATAAATTGGGCAATATGGCTAACATCTCTTTAAAAGAACTGATATTAAATTGTTGATCTTCGTTTTCCTCAAGTATGATGACCAGCGGTTTAAAATCAACAACATGCGATACAACATCGGGTTGTAAAAGATCGAATATCTGCAGATCCAACTGCTCAGGATATTCACGCAGTCGGGAAATTAGACCCTCTGCAAACAAAGAATGATTTGTCATCATCGCAATTCTGGCGTTCATTTTTTAAAAATCCTCATAACCCGATACAAATTGTGAACATTGGCACAATTATATGGAGATGCCTTTTTAATCAAACACTAAGGAAGGTAGACTTATTGGCTTTTATGGGTAGTATTAAAAGCTCAGCATCCAATCCTTTAGGGTAGTTACACGACTACCCTAAAGGATTAGTTGCAATAAAAAAAGCTGTTCATGAGCGAACAGCTTTCCAAAAACCGTGAAGTGATGAAAATCATTACTCTGGCAGGTCATTACTCTTAAGTATGCCGGCTTGCATGGCTGCAATGACTGCCTCAGTACGATTTCGGGCATTTAACTTCTGCAAAATATGTTTTAAATGATATTTCACTGTGTTCTCACTAATAGAAATTTTCGCAGCAATTGTTGCGTTTGAATGACCGTTTGCAACCAGCCGCAGGATTTCCACCTCGCGTTCAGACAAAGCATCTGCAGATTTGGGTTGTGAGTTCGTTGAAAGGCTGGAAAGTTTTTCGATCACCACAGTTGCGCTTTTCATTGAGATTGCCGCTTCGCCACGTTGAAGGCCTTCCAACGCATGCAGAAATTCCTGCGAGTTAAGATGCTTGTATAAATAGCCGTTCGCACCCGCCTTCATAGCATCCACAAGATGTGACTCATCGTCGGACACAGTTAGCATCACCACAAAAGTTGCAGGTTGTCTCTCCTTGATATGCCGCAGTGCTTCCAATCCATTCATGATTGGCATGTGTAAGTCGAGAAGGATCAGATCGGGCTGAAGGCTGAACGCCTGATTTACTGCGGCTTGCCCATCTCCAGCCTGGCCAACCACTGTGTATCCAGCAACTTCGAGAAGGCTGACCAAACCATCGCGGAAGAGGGAGTGATCGTCTGCCACTAAAACTCTCATTTCAACGGCTCCTGTAAATCCATAATAACGATCACCTGGGTGCCCGACCCCGGATTTGACTTTATCTCAATACGCGCGTCAATCTCACGCGCACGTTCAAACATGATCTGCAATCCAAAGTGCCCTCCCCGCTCCAGGCCTGTTTGAACAGGATCAAATCCCACGCCATTATCTGAAATGATCATTATCAATTGATTTTCCTTTTTGTTAAGAGAGACGGACGCTTCAGACGATCTTGAATGTTTGCGAATATTGCTGACTGCCTCCTGGAGAATGCGAAATAATTGCAATTCCTTTTCGACATCCAGAGTCAGGGTATCTACATCACTCGAAATCTCCAACTCCAGCATTACGTCATCAAGGCGGTTACATTGATCAATAAATTCGCGCACACTAACAGAGAACCCGCTGTCTATAATATTACCAGCCATCTTCAACCCAATGATCGAGGAACGTACTTCACTGGATTGATCATGAATGGCCTGCTCCACTTGTTCAAGGTTTCTATCAGCCAGATCTTCTTTATCATTTCTTAATGCTATGCGGGTTGCGCCAATCTTTGCAGACAAATATGCAAGAAATTGCGCGACACCGTCATGAAGTTCACGTGCGATCCGTTCGCGCTCATCGATGATAGCTTGTGCGCGTACCCTGTCTTTTTGCTCGTGCTCGATCTGCAAGACTTCGAAACTGGCCGCCATATCATTAAAATGGTCTGCCAACTGTGTCAGCTCATCCCGGGTATACCAGCGAGCAGTAATCCGTGTGGAAAAATCGTGCTGACCCAGTTGGGTCAAAGCATTATGAATCACATCCACCCGACGCACAAGCAGCCACTGGATCAGTAAATATGCCAAAGCTACCAGGCAAAGAACGGAAACAATGGAAAGGAGGATGTTATTTACCATATCCTCCCGTAAATACTGTTCTGTATCTGCTGTGGATAGGTCAATTAAAAAAACGCCAAGATGATCTTCTGAACTCGGAATGGCATGCCTGACACTGTGGGGCATTGGGGATCGACGTGGATACACGCAAAAATTCCTTGTCCGGCCGCAAATGCATGACGCGCGGCCGTTCCGCCATGGAATATTGGTGACATTCGATACAGCCCGCATCTTTCAAATCAAGTTTCAATCCTATTTTGGATGAGTTAGTGCTTATAAATACTGTCGCGTCGGAGGCAACTATCGAGACTTCTTCAATTGATGGATTCTTGTCAATTTCGCCCAAAACACTTGAAAGCATTCCTTTATCATTCATCATCATGGCATGGTTTAAACTGCCAAGCATGACATCTGCCAATTGAAGTGCGTTTGTTTCTGTCAGACTTTCCAACTCCATGCGCTCGCGTTTGTTATTCATATACGAAATAAGGGACAAAATCAATATCATAGGTAGGATGAAAACCAGCATTATCTTTAATCCGCAGGCTGACATCAAATAAATTCGAACGAAATATTTTATCTAAAAACTTCATGCAGTAAATTATAAACCATTCCCCGTTTTGACCCTGTTACTCCCCCGCCCACAAAATAACCCTGCCTTGCAATTAAACACACATTCACCTCTGCGTGATTTGCTTTTCTCCAACCTATGTCCATTTAAATTTCAACTGCCATGTCTCAACCGAATCACCAATAAGCTATTTGGTCATGGTTGCGCGGGGAGACTATACTTTTTTCTTCATTTAAGTAAGCCACAATGCATTCAGGACCAGGCGCTGATTCTTATTGCATTATGTCATCTTGCCCAATTTGGGGTTTAGCTTTATGCTTGACCTATCGAAATTAAGAATTAGGTCTTCGGGAATAAGAAACAGGAAATAATTATGACAAAATCAAAATCTGAAATTCTTAACAGCGCATTTAGCGTTCATCAACCTTTTGCCGAACAGATCATGCTTGGTACAAAGAAATTCGAATATCGAAGCATGAAAACGAATAGACGCGATCGCGTTTATGTATACGCCAGTTGGAGAAACGATTTAAAGGCGTACGAAGCAATGAACCATGAGCCTGGTGATTTTCCGAATGGTGTAATCGTAGGGACAGTTGAGATAGTCGATTGCACAGTCAACCCAAACGGGGGATATAAATGGCATCTCGCGAATCCAAAGCGATTGCCCAAACCCATCAAGCCTGACAATAAAGGCCAACCCGTGTGGTTCATACCTTTTAATAGCTCAAATACAAAATAATTTTGGGTCGTTGGATTCCACCGTATTAGGAGTCATCTCATTTGCCCACCCTGAGCGAAAACGAAGAGTTTTCATCTCAAATCATGAGGCTCTTCGGATGCAGAAATGCTCCCACAGAGTGCGTAACATTTTTGAGATGAGTTTTATATACAAAAATGTAGGGAAATTTCCCTTGACATTCCATTTTCCTCGTTGTAAAATCACATTAATCTGATTAATCAGATAACTATGATGATACTGCGTGAACGCGTTTCCCCTGAAATCTCTGAATTCCTGCGCTATCTTGCCTCACATCCTGAAGCAGAAAGCAGTCTGCCCTCTTTAAATGAGCTAAGCCGTGAGCTTGGCATCAGCGTGGCTGGTTTGCGGGAACAGCTCGAAGTGGCGCGAGCGCTTGGGTTGGTCGAAGTCCGCCCGCGCACGGGAACGAGGCGTCTGGCTTATTCGTTCGCCCCCGCTGTCAAACAAAGTCTCATGTATGCGCTGGCGCTCAATCAAAGTTATTTCCAAAAATATTCAGAACTGCGCACTCACATCGAAAACGCATATTGGGATGAAGCGGTTGCCTTGCTCACAGAAGACGACAAGTTCGAATTACAAAATATCATCACCCATGCATTCGATAAATTACGTGGCAGCCCCGCTCAAGTTCCACATGAAGAACACCGCAAGCTGCATTTATTAATTTACAGCCGCCTCAACAATCCCTTCGTGGCGGGATTGCTTGAAGGATATTGGGAAGCTTACGAATCCGTGGGCTTGAACATGTATGCGGGCGGCATGGATTACCTTGAAGAAGTATGGGGCTATCATCAAATAATGGTTGAAAGTATTTGCAATGGAAATTACGCGGCGGGGCGTGAGGCGTTGGTCAAACACATAGACCTGTTCGCGCATCGTCCGCTATAAACTTAAGGAGTCACATGAACAAGATCATCAACGATTTCTCGATCACAGTCGGCACAGTAAATGGCTCGGGCAGTTCCACCGCCAACAATACCATCCTGCGCACCATCTTCAAGATGGGCATCCCTGTTTCGGGTAAGAACCTCTTCCCCTCCAACATTCAGGGACTGCCGACCTGGTACACCATCCGCGCCAACAAAGACGGATATATTGCCCACCACGAACATCGTGACATCGTCATCGCGATGAACCCGGCTTCGTTCGCGCGTGACCTGGCATCTGTTATTCCCGGCGGAGCATTTTACTACGCTGACGATATCAAGCAGCCCGTCACCCGCACAGATATTACGGTCTACCCGATGCCCATAAAAACGATCGTTCGCAACGACCCAAACATACCCTCAAATTTCCGCGATCTTGTAGGCAATATGGTCTATGTTGGCGTGTTGGCACAAATGATCAATCTGGATATGGATAAGATCCTCGCCGCGTTGACCTTTCACTTCAAAGGCAAACAGAAGCCAATTGACATGAACTTCAATGCGCTCAAAGCTGGCGCGGAATGGGCAAAAACCAACCTCGAAAAGAAAGACCCGTTCTATATTGAACCAATGAACAAGACCGATGGGCTGATCATGGCAGATGGAAATACGGCTGCTGCGCTCGGCTCAATTTTCGGCGGTGTGCAATTTGCGGCATGGTATCCAATTACGCCCGCAACTTCTGTAGCAGAATCATTAAACGAGTATTTGCCGCAACTTCGCAAGCGTGAAGACGGAAAACAAACCTACGCCGTTGTACAAGCGGAGGATGAACTTGCCGCACTGGGCATGTGCATTGGAGCAGGCTGGTCGGGACTGCGCGCCATGACCAACACTTCAGGCCCCGGCCTTTCCCTCATGACTGAATTCGCGGGGCTGGCCTATTACGCAGAAGTTCCAGTAGTGATCTGGGATGTACAGCGCATCGGACCCAGCACTGGCTTACCCACACGCACATCACAAGGCGACCTGACCTTTGCCTATTTCATAGGCCATGGCGATTCGCAATCCATCATTATGCTGCCCGGAGATGTATTTGAATGTTTTGAATTCGGTTGGCGCTCGTTTGATATAGCCGAGCGGATGCAAACGCCTATATTCGTTTTGATCGATCTTGATATGGGCACAAACCAATGGATCAGCAAACCCTTTGAATATCCAGAAGAACCAATGGATCGCGGCAAAGTGTTGACAGAAAAAGATCTCGAAGACATTTCGGGCAACTGGGGACGCTATCTCGACAAAGATGGCGATGGAGTTGGATATCGCACTTTCCCAGGTAACAAACATCCGTTAAGTTCATATTTCACACGCGGAACTGGGCATGATGAATATGCCAAATATAGTGAAGAAGCCCCTGTTTATCAGGCAAACATGGAACGCTTAAAGAAAAAGCAGGAAACCGCCAAACAATTTGTTCCTGCGCCTGTACTTCGCACAATGAAGGGTGCGACAATTGGCATTATTGCCTACGGCTCAACCGAAGCGGCTGTACTTGAGGCACAACATCAGTTGAACACAAAGCATGGCATCAAGAGTGATTTCCTGCGCATCCGCGCCCTGCCCTTCACCAAGGAAGTGGATAAATTCCTCGCAAAATATGACCAAATCTTCGTCGTGGAAATGAACCGCGATGGGCAAATGAGTCAAATCCTAAAAACTGAATATGCTCAATTCGCCCCGAAATTGAAGTCAGTGGCTTTTGGTGATGGCATGCCCGCTTCTGCAAAATGGGTCCGCGAAGGAATTTTGTCGAATTACGAAAGCAGCGTGAAAAAAGCAGGCAGCAAGAAAGCCACACCTGCCAAGAAAGTGGTCGCCAAGAAATTGGCTGCAAAAAAACCGTCAGCGAAGAAAGTGACGACATCGTCCTCGAAGGGGAAGAAAGCCGTAACAGGCAAAACGGTTAAGAAAGCGAACCGAAAGTAAATCGGTATTGAATAGGAGTAAAACAAAATGACTGAAACTCTTCCCATGGCTGGCGCAGTTGCAAATGTCAATCTCGCTGGTCTTTCAAAAAATGATTATCGCGGCGCGCCAAGCACCCTTTGCCAGGGCTGTGGACATAACTCGATCTCAAATCAGATCGTGAGTGCGTTGTATGAAATGAATATCGTGCCTGAAGATGTTGTGAAATTCAGCGGCATCGGTTGTTCATCGAAATCGCCGACATATTTTCTCAATCGTTCGTTCGGTTTCAACAGCCTTCACGGACGTATGCCTTCCATTGCAACAGGCGCGTTGTTTGGGGATCATCACCTCAAAGGCATCGGTGTTTCTGGTGACGGCAACTCGGCAAGCATTGGCATGGGTCAATTCAAACATATCATGCGCCGCAACGTGAATATGTTATACATCATTGAAAATAACGGCGTGTACGGACTTACCAAGGGACAGTTCTCTGCAACTGCTGAAAAGGGGCTGCAACTTAAAAAGCAGGGCGAAAATCTTTATCAACCTGTTGATATTTGCATGGAAGCCTTTGCATCGAATGCGACTTTTATCGCACGCTGTTTTGCAGGCAACCCCAAGCAGGTCAAGGAATTGCTCAAAGCCGCGCTCGCACACGAGGGCATTGCAGTGTTGGATATCATCAGCCCGTGTGTTACGTTCAACAATCAGGACGCTGCCTATCACTCTTACACGTATGGCAAGGAACACGAAGAACCTTTGCATGAAATTTCCTACATTGCGCCGCGCAACGAGATCATTCTCGAACGCGAAATGGAAGAAGGCGAAGTGCGAGAAGTTGCCATGCACGATGGCTCAGTGATTGTCTTGAAGAATCTTGAAAAAGGCTATGACACATCCAGCCGTTATGAAGCTTTGCGTGTGATGGAAGAAGCACAGCAAAATGGCTGGCTGCTGACAGGCTTGCTTTATTTGGACACCACCAAACCAACCTTGACCCAATTGTACGACCTGACGGACACCCCCCTCAACCGTCTAACCGAAGCGGATTTGAGACCTGATCGCTCGATGATCGATAAAGTCAATGCGCTGATGTTCTAGTGAAGTACAAGGATGAAAGGCTGAAGGATGAATGCTTCACGTGGGGGATGAAGACATATAAAATAAAAGCGACAAAAGCGTGGATTTGCACTTTGCAAATCCACGCTTTTACTTTTCGCCTCTTACCTATTACTTCTCTCTCCCTTCCCTTATAATTTACCCAATGAAATCTTTGGAAAACGAACTTCAATTTGAATATATCCGCGCGGGTGGACCTGGCGGGCAAAACGTAAACAAAGTCGCCACTGCTGTTCAACTACGCTTTGACGTGACCAACTCCCCCTCTCTCACTGCGGATGTGAAGACACGCCTGATCAAACTCGCGGGAAAACGCATGACAGATGCGGGAGTGCTTCTCATTGAAGCCAGCAAATTTCGCACGCAGGAAAAGAATCGTGAAGATGCAATTGGGCGGCTGAATGAATTGGTGAAAAAAGCAAGTGAAAAACCGAAGCTGCGTCACAAGACAAAGCCAACGAAGGCTTCAAAAGAAGAAAGGTTGAAAGAAAAAAAGAAGAGGGGCGAAACCAAAAAGAATCGCAGAAGTTCAAAAAGCATTTTTGAGTAGAAGGTTTAGTTTCTATTTGCCACATACACCTTCACTGCTTCGAGCATGAACTCAGCCAGCTTTGGATGCATCTTGTCGAAGTTGGCTTTAAAGCGCGGATCATCGTTGTATCCCATTGGCGAGGCCGAGCAATTGCTCGAGGCTCGGGGTCCAAAAGTAATCCATGTGCTTGCGCCAATGTTCAACAACTGCCTGAGCTTCAGCGCTGGATGCGCCCTTTGGCATGGCTACGATCATATCCTGATAGATCTGCCTGCCTTCCGCCATGATGGCTTCTTTCTTTGCGGCAGAATAAGATTTCCATTTGCGGTTGGATTCACGCACAGTTTCGGGGTCATATAATTGCTCGGCTTCCAGAGCATACTTCTCCTGCTCTTCTTCGCTAAAACCTTCAAATAAACCTTTTTGGCTCATAATTTTTTCTCCTTTTATATGTTGAATAGTATTATCCACTGTGGCAAGCAGGCGATTTAATCGCACAGCTTGTTTTTGCAGCGCATCCTTATGGCTTTGTAAAGCTCCCAGCACATCGAAGTCACGGCGTCCCATGATCTTCTTAATATCGTCAAGCGGGAATCCCAGTTCGCGATAGAACAGGATCTGCTGTAACTTCAACAGAGCCTCCTCCGCATAGTAGCGATAGCCATTCTCCCCAACACGAGTTGGCTTGAGGAGACCGATGTCGTCATAGTGGTGCAAAGTCCGCGGCGTGACGCCAGCCATTTTGGAGAGTTGCTTTACGGTGAACATGGCATTAATATAAACCCTAACGTAACGTTAATGTCAAGGATTGATATACCATTGCGAGGGGCGAATAAAATAAGCGACGGAGTAATCCTTAGCCTTGTATATTGCCAGAGCATCCTGTGGTTTATAATCCCTGTTATGGATATCATTTACAAAGACGAACATATACTCATTATCAACAAACCCGCTGGGCTTTCGGTGCTTCCTGAAGGCTGGGAGCCTGACGCGCCGTACCTCGTCAAAATGCTCGAAGAAGAATACGAAAAAATATGGGTCGTTCACCGCCTTGATAAGCACACCAGCGGTGTGCTGGTCTTTGCGTTAAACGCAGAGGCTCACCGCTCACTCAATATTCAATTTGAAAAACATGAGATCGAAAAAGTTTACCGCGCCATCACAGTTGGCGCTCCGCCGTGGAAGGAACGCATTACAAAATTCCCGCTGCGAGTCAACGTGGGACACAAACACAGAACAATGGTGGATAACAAAAATGGGATGCGCTCGGAGACGAAATTCAAAGTCTTGAACTGGGTTCAGATCTCCCCCGAACTGGCTGAAGGCGCGGCGTTGGTTGAAGCCCGCCCGATGACAGGACGCACGCACCAGATCAGAGTCCATGCGTATGCGTTAGGTTATCCCCTTTTGGGAGATACCTTGTACAGCGCACCTGAAACCAACATCATCGACCGACCTGCTTTGCATGCACATTCTTTGTCTTTCAATCACCCAGTTTCAAATGAGCGGGTTTCATTCACAGCACCTTACCCCGCTGATTTCAAAAAAGCAATAAAACTCCTGGCGCTGTAATCCGATTACAAATTAAACAAAACGTCCCGCAGGTTTAGATAGACCTGCGGGACGCTGCATATTATCAATTACGAAATTTTTCGCGCTTCCATGTAGAAGCGTTTTTCGCGCGCCTCACCCATCGAGAAGGTTTTTCTCGGGAGCGCGCCGTCCAGGATCACCGTTTTGAACAACTCAGACTTGTGCATGCCAGCCAGGTAAAAGCCCGCATTGCCAGCCTGCAAAGCCAGCCGCTCGACCACATCTTCACCGTGGACGTAATCAATTTTTTCCGCGCCGCCGTCTTTCAGGAAAGCATCGAGGAAGGATTGAATGGTACCGACCGCCAGATTGGATGACGGATGCGCGATCTCGATCACGCCAAATTTCCTGCCGCCTCCCACCAGACCGATAGCCTGTTTCTCACCCTCGGCAGAATCCACGCGTTGAGTCATTTCAGCCCCATTTGCGACCTCTGTGTAGCTGAAGTTTTCGCCAAAGGTCTTCTTCAACTCGGCGAACAAATCCTTCTTCAAACCAAACAGCACGCGATGGATCGGCTCGAATTCCAGCCCATCGTCGTGGACATTTTCAATTTCAACCAGCGCATAGCGTGAGGGATGATCCATGCCAACCTGCGGCTTGACCTTTTCCCAAATGGCTTTGGCAGTTGCCAGCGAGTGATTGCCGTCGCCCATTGCAAAAAGCAAAACGGGTTCATCCTTGCTAATACCGTATTTCGCAGCGAAGGTTTCGGGTTTGGCTAAGTCACGCAAAGCGGCAACGACTTGATCCTCAAACTCTGCATTGACAGCATAACCAGCCAGATGACCACTTTCGAGCATCAGGTCAAAGTCATATAATTTTTCGAGTTTGGATTTTGCCGCGCTCAAAGGCTCAATGACCGTGTGATTTGGGTCATCGATCAAGACAAGAATATGCGGCAATTCCATCGCCGCGCCCTGGCGGATCTTAATACGCGGAGGAAGTCGGTCAACAATGGTTCCCTCGGTGGCGCGGATCAGGCTGGATGAACCTTTGTTGTAATCGTAACATTCGAGGTCCAGGCACAGGATCACTCCTTTACGGGTTTTTCCGTCCACGGTGCGCTCGACATAAATAAGACCGTCACGCGGCTGGAGAATACCTTCATCCATGTATTTGCGCATGGTGGCTTGAATGCTTTGAATGCGTTCTTCCTCGCCTGGCTTTTCGAGATGCACTTCAGGGAAAGTCAAATTCAAAGTGGATGGCGCATCGCCGACGATCTTCTCCACTTCGTGCCAATATTCTGGCTCGGAGGTGAACTGGTCACAGGCAATGACAGCCCATTTGGTTAAGTCGGTGCCTGCTTTGGGTAGATATACTTGGGGAATTTGAATGCCGATATCGGAAATTATTTTCATGGTTTATCCTTACAGTAGGGGCGACTGGCCAGTCGCCCCTACAAAGAAAAATTATTTTCCGTTCTTCGCGAACGCGATCAACTTATCAGCCACTTCCGCGCCGACGCGTCCCTGGGCTTCTTTGGTGGCCGCGCCAATATGCGGGGAGCCGATGACGTTATCCAGCTTGAGCAATTTCCAGTCAGTGGGAGGTTCTTCGGCAAAAACATCAAGCGCCGCGCCAGCAACTGTGCCGTTGGTCAATGCTTCATATAAAGCATCCTCGTCAATAATGCCGCTGCGCGCGCAGTTGACAATTCGCACGCCTTTCTTCATCCTGGCAAATTGTTCTTTGCCGATCATACCCGTGGACTCTTTGGTCTTCGGCAGATGCAGGCTGATGTAGTCGGCTTGGGCCAGTAATTCATCGAATGTAACTAATTTGACTCCAGCGATTTCCTTCACGTAGGGATCATACGCAATAACGGTCATGCCCATCACGGATGCGCGTTTGGCAACTTCCTTGCCAATGTTACCCACGCCCAGCAGCCCGAGAGTCTTGCCGCCGATCTCATCGCCGTTGAAACTCTTCTTTTCCCATTTCTCAGCTTTGACAGAAGCGGTGGCTTGATAAAGTGAGCGTGCCATCATCAGCATATAACCAATTGCCAGCTCAGCCACCGAAGCGGAATTCGCCAGCGGTGTGTTCATGACCGTAATACCCTTGGACTTGGCGTATTCGTGGTCAATCGTATCGAGTCCTGCGCCGCCGCGGACAATTACTTTCAGGTTGGGGCAAACATCGATCAGCGCCTGGCGCACTTTGGTGCGCGAGCGGACGACCATGCCGTCGTAGGCGGGCAATACGCTGGGAAGTTCTTCAGGGGTAATGTCGTCACGCACATCCACGGTCAAGCCAGCGGCGCGCATCTGTTCGATGTATTCCTTCTCGGTCTTGTCACAGATCAAAATTTTCATGGGAAATCTCCTTGTTTGGGTGGAAATTAATAACAGGAATCACTCCGGTACTCCGGCTGATTCCTGTTTGAAAGGGTACGCTGATCACAAAATCATTCTAACAATTAGGAATTGCTTTGTCAACGACAGGCATCACGCGAAAATCATGTCAATTGTTCTTGTAAATTTGTCTGACAAAAAGATATAATGAAAAGAAGAACAAGTCGAAACAAAACCAACTCAACGGTTAAGAAAGAACCGAAAACCCTTTTTAAACAGGAGAATCCAACAAATGTCTGATCTCAATCGTGCGTACAATTTCAATCCAGGTCCTGGCGCTTTGCCGCTCGAAGTTTTACAGCAAGCCCAGGCAGAGCTGCTCGATTTCAAAGGGACGGGCATGTCTGTGATGGAAATCAGCCACCGCTCGAAGGAATTCGAAGCCGTGATCCAAACCGCCGAAGCGGACTTGCGCGACCTGCTCGGCATCCCATCCAATTACAAGGTGATGTTCCTGCAAGGCGGCGCGACCCTGCATTTTGCGATGCTGGCGATGAACCTGCGCCCCGCTGGCGCCTCCGCCGATTACATTGTCAATGGCGCGTGGAGCAAGATCGCGTTGAAGGAAGCCAAGAAACTTGGACAAGCCCGCGCCGCCGCCAACACCGAAGCGGAAGGGTTCAACTCTGTCCCGACCAGCCTTGACCTTGACCCGAAAGCCGCGTACCTGCATTTCACATCCAACGAGACCATCCACGGCGTGGAATTTTTCAGCGAGCCGACCCCGCCCGCGGGTGTGCCGCTCGTCTGCGACACTTCATCCGATTTCATCAGCCGCCCGATTGACATTTCCAAATATGCCTTCCTGTATGCGGGCGCGCAGAAGAACGCGGGGCCCTCTGGCGTGACCGTGGTCATTGCCCGCGACGATATGCTGGAGCGCACCCCCGAAAATCTGCCCGTGATGCTGGATTACAAAGCTCTCGCCGCCAGCGGATCATTGCACAACACGCCGCCCAGCTTCGCCATCTACATGGTGGGACTGGTCTTCCAGTGGGCGAAGAAACAGGGCGGACTGGCTGCCATCGAAAAGACCAACCGCATCAAGGCGGGACTGGTCTACGATGCCATTGACCAAAGCGGCGGCTTCTATCGCGGACACGCCAAGCCCGATGCGCGCTCGCTGATGAACATCCCCTTCCGCCTGCCCAGCGAAGAATTGGAAGATACCTTCGCCAAGGAAGCCAAGAAGAACAACCTGATCGGTCTCAAGGGACATCGCTCCGTGGGCGGTATGCGCGCTTCGGTCTACAACGCGGTGACCATCGAAGGCGCGACGGCGTTGGTTGATTTCATGAAGGAGTTTCAGAAGAAGAATGGGTAAGGGTGGGAGGGGGAAGTAAAAAGTAATAAGTGAGAAGTAATGAGAAGACCTCCGAGTCCCTTTTGGGGATTTCGGAGGTCTTTTTGTTAATTCAATTATCTAATTCAAGCGGCTCCGAACGATGACTTTCAGAGCGTTAGTGGACATATGTTCGAGCTATATTGGGAGCAGAAAAACCAGAAGCGAGAAAAATACTTAGCGAAAATCGTTCAGAATCCCCAGCGTCTAGTCCGCATCTTGTTAGGGCAGGTTCTGGTTGTCAGATGTAATTAACTATAGTTGCCATATGCTGCGCCACTTCAATTACTCTGCAATAGCATAACAATTGGTAGTCAACCTGCTTACTTCAAGTTTTGCTGAATGTTGAAAATGTCATCTCCTTTCAAATAAGACTAGTTTGACTAATTATTCGCTCATAGTATTTGCACACAACGACAATTTGGATAAATGCATTCAGATGTTACTACTGAAAGTGATATTTGTAGGATCAACTAAGTGTCACAATTCATTCATAGCGAAGTCATCTTCGAACAAGAGTAAGTATATTTTTCTAATTTGATTCAGTTCATAACTTATTCCAACTTCTTCAAGCGACATTTTCGTGAACGGAATAAGCCAATCTCGGTATTTTTCATCGAGATTAACGAATTAGTGTAAAGCAGACTCCAAAATCAGCGTTTTCTACCAATTGTACTTCATAATGATGGGCGTTGGGAAAATTTGAATTATCTAGTGATGGTTTTCTTGAACTGCCAGAATCTTTAATAAAGCTGCCATTCGCAGTATCATTAATTTTGATTCCATACAAGTTGGGATCATTGCAGATCTTGTATAACATAATTGCGAATTTGACTAATACTTCTTAGAGTCGTAAAAATTGCAGTTAGGCAAGCTGCTTTGCAAATGCAGCTATGAATTCCACACGTAACTGACAATCTATTGTCAATGTCGCGGCTTCAAACTCTGCAATATGTATTTTTTTTGCCTTATTGCATGATTTTGTAAAATGCTGATGTGCTCATTTCTAGTTGGATAAGCCATTTAGCTCATAACTATACATCTTTCAAAGTTCGTTGAGGTCTAACCGTAATTGACGTAATTTCATGTCTTATCTGTTTTTCACTGCGATTAGCACGCCGCCAACTATGTTTTATACGGGGTCATTCCTAAAACGCCCCCATGCGGGTGTTATACAGACTAATTCCGTATAACAGATTATGTGCGAATTATACGCCCGTCCCAACGCAAACAAGTCGATAAAACTGTTAAGAACTCGAAGGTTCTAACTTATTCAGGAAACAACACCGACCAAACCTGTTTATCTCCCGCCAGCAAACCCAATTCCGCTCGTGAAGGCTTTTCACATGGCTCCGCGTCAACAGCTTTTGCAACTTCAGCGGCGGCTGGGGAGAAATAAGCGATCACCTCACAGTGCAGGCGACCTTCTGATTCATAACGGGTGAAGACAGCCATGTCCACGGGCTTGCCCGCAGATTCAAACAAGGGCAAAAATATTTCCTCGATCTCAGCAGACGGCATGGCAGCCATGATCCCATCGCCGAGAGGTTTTGAATACCAAAATTCCATTATGCACCAACCTTTAAACTTGAATTTGCGATCCTCACAATATCCTGAGTCACAACCTTTGAATTCATAATGAAAGTATGCAAAGAAGGGACTGTCTGCATGGGAACGCTTGGCAAAAGCGTCTCCTTCACGGTCAACAAGCCGTCGTTGGGTTCTTCGCCGAAAGGTGAGCACCGTCCGCGCGGACCTGCGATCCCAGCAGATGGGGAGAATAAAGCTTGGAAAGGGAAATTGCCAAAACTCAAAACAAGGCTGAAAACAGTGCCATTTTGCTAGGCAAACCAATACCAAACAAGCTGAGAGATGAGGATCAACAAAACCCCGCTCAATAGACCCAGAATAACCAGACGGAAAGAACTGCTTGCTTCGACTATAAAGTTCGCCCGCTCACCAGGACTCATATCGCGAAAATTTTCCCCAGATAGCATCTGAAAACTACCCCAGTCTTGACCTGCTCCCATTCGCGACGACGCGCCAGCAATGATCACCAGACAACCAGCGATGAAAAATGCATTGCTATATTTAACTGAAGTTTCCCACCCATTCAAATTGCCAATGATTGCGATCACGATCCCAACAAGGATAGTGATTAAGATAGCTTCCCCGCACATTTTGATCACAGTCATACTGACTAATCGTTGCATATTGCCCTCGACAACATCTTTCAAACGAATTCACTTTAACAAATTATGTACAAATTATACGCCCGTCTCAAAAAAACAGGTTAATGCACTGTTGAGGGGTTTGCATGCCAATATTCCATTATGCAACAGCTTTTAAGCTTGAATTTGCGATCCTCACAATGTCCTGAGTCACCACCTTTGAATTCATAATGAAAGTATGCAAAGAAGGGACTGTCTGCATGGGAACACTCGGCAAAAGCGTCTCATTCACGGTTAACAAGCCGTCATTGAGTTCTTCCCCGAAAGGCGAGTACCGTCCGCGCGGACCTGCGGTCCCAGCGTAAATTTTGGTCGGCACGCTGGGCAGGGGCAAGGTCTCCATGAATTGTCTGTCAGTAAGGACATGTCCGATCTCACCCATAAAGAGTCGGATCAAATAGCGATGGGCAAAATTCCGCGCCGCCTTGGTGACTTGGGTCGGGGGCGCGAGAAAGAAACAGGCTGTCGGCTTGTGGGTCAATCTCGGCAGTGTGGCGCGTGTGAGCACTGTCCCAAGGGAATGACCTACAATAATATAGTCAGTGTTCTGGGTGCGCCTCTCGATGAAATTTTTGTAACGCTGCATACACTCGTCCCAGCGTTCAAAGGTCACCGAGTAGCCGAAAAGATGAGGTCGAATGCCAGCCCTCCCCAACCGCGCCGCCAAAATGGACATGGCAGCTGGCGTACGTCCCATACCGTGGATAAGAATTGCTTCCATTAAAGTTTCTCCGCTCAATACTCACATTCCAACAATGTCGTTGCGAGCCGCCGTTTTATTGTTTTTGAGCGGCGAAGCAATCTCGCCATTAATCGTGCAAATTTTACTTTCGGAGATTGCTCACCGCACTGGCGTACGGCTGCAAGTGTCGTCGGGGAGATCACCCTCCTCGCAACGACATAAATAATTTTCGGATAGGTTGTAAACTCCTTGCAAATAAGATTATACGCCTGCCTCAACCATAGAATAAAGCCTAATGAAACTGTAATCTAAAACTCATCCACGGCGAAGGTGGTCAACTTCTTTTATGGTTATAATACCCAAATGGACTTTTTCCTGCCAGAAGATAACCTCACCCGCGCTGTTCCTGAAGAGACAAGGATCAGCGCTCTTTCTGCCCAGCCCTATCCCGATGGGCATCGTCTGCGCGTCAACATCGAGATCACGCCCTTTCAAAAACGTCCCTACATCGAAGTGATCCTGCACGACTCGAACGGCGATGAAGTCGCATCCACCAACATTGTCGAACCGCTGAGTTGGAAACTTGAATTCACCATGCACATCCGCGGCGAACTCAACAATCCCTACGCCCTCAGCGCCAGATTGTACTACCCCGATGGACCCGATAACGAGCCGCTCATTTTTTCATTTGATGTAGAGCCGCCTCCCACCTCACCTGAAGTTGATCCCGCTTAATTGACATTGTCCATGCCTTTGCATTTTCCTACTTCAATTCCCACTATGATCATGTCGTTGCGAGGAGGGCACTTGCTCTTCCCGTGCCGATAGCAATCTCCTAAAAACATGGGATTGCTTCGGTCGGGAAGAGCAAGAGCCCTCCTCGCAATGACATAATAATTTTAGCCATCCTCAGCCTCTTCCTCTTTGGCTGCTCTCAACCCTCTGAAGCCACTCTCGCCCCAGGTGATCTCCCGTCCACCCCATCCGCCACAAGCACACCTTCCGAAATTCGCTACAGCGGCGACAATAATTTTATATTTCTATCCATTGAAGAAAATGGATACGCGCATCTCTTCATCCAGAGCGAAAATCCACAAGAACTGCCGCTGACCCGCATCACCACAGGCGACTGGAACGACATCGCCCCTGCCCTCAGCCCTGACCGCACCCAACTTGCTTTCGCCTCCAATAGAAGCGGCTTTTGGGATCTGTACGTGATGGACTTGCAAAGCGGCGATGTGACCCAGGTCACCGATTCACCCGCCTATGACTCCGCCCCATCCTGGTCACCCGACTCGCAGTGGCTTGCCTTTGAAACCTACACCAACGACAACCTTGAAATTTCCGTTGTCTCGGTCAATGACCGCACGCAGCCGATCATCCCGATCACCGAAAACTCCGCCTCCGACCACTCGCCCGTCTGGGCGCCTGACGGCAGGCACGTGGCATTCATCTCCACCCGCGGCGGCGACAGCGATGTCTGGCTCGCGGACCTCGACCTCACAGGCGATGACCGCTACCAAAACCTGAGCAACACACCCTTCGCATCTGAAAATCATCCCGTCTGGAATTACGATGGCTCTGAATTATTATGGGCATCCACCTCACAAGCAGTCGGCTTTAGCGGGCTGTACATCTGGAATGCAAATGATCCCAACCGCACCGCGCGCTGGATCGGTGATGGGAGCTGGGGCGCATGGAACGAAACTGCTGAAAAGATCGTTGCGGTCACGAACAGCGCAAACCAAAACTACATCACATCCTATGCCGTCAACGGCAATTTACTGCTCTCGCCCACACCAGTCCACGGGCGTGTGCGCGGACTGACCTGGGGTTTTGCCAATTTGCCAAATCCATTCCCAAGTTCTTTAGCTCAAGCCGCAGGGGCGGCACCCACCGCGCTCTGGTCGCCCATCATCACGCCAGGACCCGAAGTGCCCAATCAACGCTGGTATGTTGTCGAAATTCCCGATGTGCAGGCTCCTTATCCGCAACTGCATGATCTGGTGGATGAATCATTCAACGCCCTGCGCAGCCGCGTCATTACCGAAACTGGCTGGGATGCGCTCGCCAGCCTTGAGAATGCATTCATCCCGCTCACCACCAGCCTTGACCCTGGTCTCGAGGAAGATTGGCTGTACACAGGGCGCGCTTTCGCCATTAACTCGCTCATGGCTGACACGGGCTGGATGGTGACCCTGCGTGAAGATGTCGGCGCGCAGACTTATTGGCGCATCTATATCCGCGCCACCGCACAAGATGGCTCACTCGGTGAACCGATCCACAACGCGCCCTGGAATTTGAGCGCACGCTATGAACTTGATCCGCTCACCTATGAACAGGGCGGTAAATATGCGCCAGTCCCATCAGGCTACTGGGTGGATATGACCGCGCTAGCCCAAACGTATAACTGGGAACGCCTGCCTGCGCTTCCCAATTGGCGCACCTATTATCGCGGAGCACGCTTTAGTGAATTTGCACTAACCAACGGCCTGGATTGGTACTCCGCGATGCAGGAGTTATATCCGCTTGAGGCGCTCATTACCCCAACCCGTGTGCTGGCTCCGTCGCTCACACCAACCAACACGTCAACTCCCACAGGGACCCCAAGGCCGACGCGCACACCACGCTCAACCGCCACAGCCACCCTCTCTCCAACGCCCACAGGCACTCCGTTACCAACACCTACGCCCCCGACGATCATTCCGTAAATATCTTCGTCCTGAGCGGAGCCGCACGCTTTTGGTTTAAGTGAGGCATAGTCGAAGGACTGGAGTTAAAAGTTTAAGTTTCCAAGCCACCCACGCTTCGACTGCATTCGGACAAAGGACGCGTCCTCACTCCGCTCAGCGAGAATATACTCAATGAAATTCAAAACCACACTTACCGTTATTTTATTTCTACTCCTCCTCACTTCCTGTGTTCAGGAAATAGGTGGATCAAGCCCAACGCCAGTAGTGGTTGAAGCGGCAGACCAGTCCCAGGTCGAGGTGCAGTTCGCGGCGGAGATCACTCCTTCGCCTGCGCCATTCCAATTCAATCTCCCCACACCGGGTGCGGAACCAGTCTCAGGCTGGCGTCCCCCGCTCTATCCTGTTCCGTGGGCAATGTCTGCTTACGATCATTTTTATTTTACGCGCCCCATCGCCGCTGACCAGATCAACTGGCCCGTTGCCGATTATCGGTATGGCGGGATATTCTTTGATAACGTTGTGCACACTGGCGTGGATATTGACGCGGAAGAAGAAGCGCCGATCCTGGCTTCGGGTCCGGGGACTGTGGTGTGGGCTGGCTGGGGTTTGTTTACCGAAACCCCCGACAACCAGAATGATCCGTACGGGCTGGCAGTTGTGATTCGACATGATTTTGGATATCAGGATCAGCAGCTTTATACAGTTTATGCGCACATGAGCCAGGTGATCGCTGTTGTTAGTCAGCATGTGGAAACAGGAGAGGTCATCGGTCTGGTCGGCGCGACAGGCGCAACCACAGGTCCGCATGTGCATTTTGAAGTACGTCTGGGAGACAACTCATTTCATTACACACTCAACCCCGAATTATGGCTCGCGCCGCCGCAGGGCTGGGGAGTGTTGGTGGGCCGTGTGCTGGATACAAAAAGAAAGACCATATCACACATGGAAGTTCGCTTAAGATCTGAGGAAACAAAAAAAACGTATCTGGTAAAAACTTATGGAAGCGGCGGCGCCATCAACCCCGACCCTTATTATAATGAAAATCTCGTGCTTGGCGACCTGCCCGCTGGCATTTACAAGGTCACACTTACCTACGATAAAAAAGATAAACAAACCTGGGTGGAGATATTTCCCGGGCAGGTAACTTACTTCACCTTTGAAGGCGATAATGGATTCGGCACTGAACGCCCATCCGCGCCCACGCTTGAGTTTTTACCTGAACCAACTGCCTCACCCACGCCTGTTCCGTGAAAACTGCATCTGTTTTGGGAGCTGAGAAAATGAAAATAGTCACCCTCACAGAAGGAAATGATCGTCTCATTCAACAGGCAGCGCAATTGTTAGTGGATGCATTTCGCGAACATTGGGCTGATGCCTGGCCGTCATTGGAAGATGGATTGCGTGAAGTTCATGAGATGCTCGAAGCAGAACGGATCTGCCGTGCTGCAATTGACAACGAAGGCAATTTGATCGGCCTGATCGGTGGAATTCCGCAATATGATGGCCTTGTATGGGAACTTCATCCATTGGCTGTTCAGCCAGATATGCAAGGAAAAGGAATTGGGAAGACCCTGGTCGAAGATTTTGAGGAACAGGTCAGTTCGCGCGGAGGGTTGACCATTACCCTGGGGTCAGACGATGAAGACAATATGACCTCGCTGTCAGGCGTTGACCTGTATGAAAACCTCTGGGATAAGGTCAAGGATATTCGCAACTTGAAACATCATCCTTTCGAGTTCTATCAAAAAATGGGATATGTTATCACCGGGATCGTCCCAGATGCAAACGGGGTCGGCAAACCAGACATCATCATGTCGAAACGGGTTGCGAATAATAAAAGCGGAAAACAAAGCTAACAAAAACGGCTTGCGGAGAAAACTCCCTGCAAGCCGTTTTTGTTTATTTAGGATTTACTCACATGCTCGGCGCAACGCCAAATCCGCCGTCAAAATTTGCGCGGATGGCAATCAACTCGAGGGGGAGTTTGCCCTGCATCTTTTCAAACAATTGATCATGCTGTTTAAGTTCTTCCTGCCAATGCAGAGGATCAATACTGATCAAATGCTCAAAATGTTCGTGGTGGAAATCATCCATCCCTTCCCAGGTCAGATCGGCGTATGAGGGGATCCAGCCAAGCGAACTCGGCACCGCAGCAGCGCGCCCGTTGACACGCCCCACGATCCATTGCAGAACGCGCATGTTTTCGCCGTAGCCCGGCCACAGGAAGTCGCCGTCTCCATTCGTGCGGAACCAGTTCACCCCGAAGATGGGCAGCGGTGTGACTAGTGTTTTGCCAAAATCCAGCCAATGTTTGAAGTAATCAGCCATGTGGTAGCCGCAGAAAGGCAGCATGGCAAATGGGTCGCGTCGGACCTGTCCGACCTGGCCGCTGGCGGCGGCTGTTGTTTCTGACCCCATGGTGGCTGCCATATAAACGCCATGGTCCCAATCGGTGGATTGGAAAACAAGCGGAATGGTATTGCTGCGGCGGCCGCCAAAAATGAAGGCTTTCACGGGCACACCACGCGGATTTTCCCAATCCGCGTCAATGGACGGGCACTGGCTGGCTGGGACTGTGAAACGCGAGTTGGGGTGGGCAGCTTTGCGTCCACAATCAGGAGTCCAGGCTTGACCGGTCCAGTCGGTCAATTCTGGCGGGGGAGTCTTGGTCATTCCTTCCCACCAAACATCCCCATCCGGGGTCAGGGCGACATTTGTAAAAATCGCATTCCTGCTGATCGTGGCCATCGCATTGGGATTCGTCTTTTCAGAGGTGCCCGGTGCAACGCCAAAATAACCATTTTCTGGATTGATGGCATAAACATTTCCATCCGGAGCTGTTTTGAGCCAGGCAATATCATCACCGACAGTGGTGACTTTCCAGCCCTTAAAAGCCACAGGCGGGATCAGCATGGCAAGGTTGGTTTTTCCGCAAGCACTCGGAAAAGCTGCCGCGAGATAGGTCTTTTCACCCTCAGGCGATTCTAGCCCCAGGATCAGCATGTGTTCAGCAAGCCAGCTTTCGTCGCGAGCCATTTTGGAGGCGATGCGCAGTGCCAGACATTTTTTGCCCAGCAGGGCATTCCCGCCGTAACCGCTGCCATATGACCAGATGGCGCGCTCTTCAGGGAAATGAACAATATATTTTTGATCTTTGTTGCAAGGCCAGGCTACATCCTTTTGACCAGGCTCCAGCGGCGCTCCGACAGAATGCAGGCACGGGACAAAATCTCCATTGCCCAAAACATCCCAAACCGCTGTGCCGGTGCGTGTCATAATCCGCATATTGACCGCAACATAAGCTGAGTCGCTTAACTCAATGCCGATCTGGGCGATGTCTGAGCCGAGTGGTCCCATACTAAATGGGATTATGTACATGGTGCGGCCGCGCATGGATCCATCAAACAGGTTTTGCAGTTTCCCCTTCATTTCAGTTGGATCGATCCAGTTATTGGTGGGGCCGGCGTCTTCGGGCTTGGCGCTGCAGATAAAAGTGCGGTCTTCGACGCGCGCAACATCGCCCTGATCGGAGCGCGCCAGATAGCTATTCGGACGCTTGCTTTCGTTGAGCTTGATGAAAGTGCCATTGGCAACAAGCAGGTTGCACAGATCATCGTATTCAGCCTGTGAGCCGTCACACCAATGGACTTTTTCAGGCTTGCAGAGCGCAACCATTTCCTCGACCCAGGCACGAGCTTTTGAGTTCTTGACATATGCGGGAAAACTAATGGCTTTCATTTTTTGTTACTCCTTAATATTAAGTTGGGGAACACTTCATCATGTACAAAATTTCACAAATTATCTTAATAAATTTCGGGGATTATACTGGAAAAAAGGTATTACCCATCTTAATTGCCCATTACCCAAATGGGTACTCTTTTGACTGAACTTAACAGCAAAATAACCTGAAATAGATAACCCGAGGGGAGAAATTTGTGTTTCATTTATATTCAGCAAACCATCGAAAAATTAAAAATGTCAAGCTGTCACAGTCTTGACGTACTGAACATCTGTGCTATACTCTCGCAACACACCCACTTAACCTATTACACTTATACTGGAGATTTAACCATGGCACGAAAAGCATCCCGAGCAACAGAACCAACACCCGCACAAACTCAAAATATGGATAACGCCAAACAAGCAGTACTCGACAAGGCCGTTGGCGATATTTTAAAACGCTATGGCGATGGCTCGATCATGCGCCTCGGCGAAGCCCATGGGATGGTCACCGAAGTCATCCCCACAGGTTCCCTCTCGCTTGACATCGCCCTCGGTGTCGGCGGTATCCCGCGCGGACGCGTCATCGAAATCTATGGCCCTGAGTTTTCAGGCAAAACAACTCTCTGTCAGCATATTGTTGCCGAAGCGCAAAGACTGGGCGGCACCGCTGCATTCATCGACATGGAACATGCACTCGACCCTGGCTATGCCGCAAAGGTCGGTGTGGATATTGATAACCTGCTCGTTTCGCAGCCCGATACTGGTGAGCAAGCTCTCGAAATTGCAGAAACCCTCGTGCGCTCTGGCGCTATTGATGTGGTTGTGATCGACTCCGTTGCCGCACTCGTTCCCCGTTCCGAGATCGAAGGCGACATGGGCGATGCGCAAATGGGTATGCAGGCCCGATTAATGTCACAGGCGCTCCGCAAACTTTCAGGCGCGATCAACCAAACCAAAACATCTGTTATTTTTACCAACCAACTTCGCCAGAAAATTGGCGTGATGTTCGGCAACCCCGAAACCACCACAGGTGGCCAGGCCCTCAAGTTCTACGCCTCTGTGCGCCTCGATGTGCGCCGCATTCAATCCATCAAAGTTGGCGAAGAAGTCATCGGCAACCGCACGCGCGTCAAAGTGGTCAAGAACAAAGTTGCGCCCCCCTTCCGCACTGCTGAATTTGACATCATGTTCAACGAAGGCATCTCAAAGGCTGGCGATATCCTCGATCTGGCAACCAAGTTCGAGGTGTTGACAAAGCGCGGCGCATTCTTCTCCTATGGCGATATCCGCATTGGTCAGGGACGCGAGAACGCCAAGGATTATCTACGCGGCAACCTCGATATGATGAACGAGATCGAAGGTATCATCCGTCAGAAAGCCCTCAGCGGCGAGATCGCCCTCCCGCTCGACATTGGCGGCGACGGTGCCAACTCGATGGACACAGGCGCGGTGGAAGAAGAATTGTAAAATTATGGAACTCGTTGGGACACAGCGCTGCTGTGTCCCAACTTTATTTAAGAAGATGAACCGCTTCACTCCCCGCTTTCAGTTGGTTTTCCTCTCGATCATTTTCTTCGCCTCAGCCTGTGCAGCTCAAGCCACACCCACACCTTTCCGCCCGCCGACAAAGCTTGCGCCGACACAGATCCTTTCCACTATCACGCCCATCCCAGCGATCTACACCCCAGTCCCCACATCAACCGTCACAGCGACCGCCACGGAAAGCCCGTGCACAAACAATCTTGAATTTCTGCAGGATGTCACCATCCCAGATGGAACATCCATTTCCCTCGGCGGGACGATAGACAAGCAATGGCTGGTCAACAATAACGGCACCTGTGACTGGGACTCCACCTATCGTCTCAAATGGATCGGTGGTGATCCGCTCGGCGCAGCACAGGAACAAGTACTTTTTCCTGCGAAGGCAGGAACCCAGGCCACCTTGCGCATTGTCTTCACCGCTCCCACCGTGGAAGGAACCTACGAAAGCGCGTGGCAGGCTTACGGTCCAGATGGAATTGCTTTTGGTGACCAGGTTTTTATGAAGGTAGTCGTATCTCCGTAGGAGCTGACATGATCGCTCAAACTGAATTCCCACTGGTTTTTGAAAAACTCAAATCCATCCTTAAACCATACTCGTCGAAACTTATTGTCAAAGTAGATACCTCTGAAGGCTTCTCTCTCGACGGCCCGTACAGCGAAAAATGGAAAAAGGAACTATTCTTTGGCGCGGCGCAAATCAAAAAGAATTATGTCTCTTTTTATCTAATGCCCGTTTACATGTGCCCCGACCTGCTCAAGAATATTTCGCCCGAATTAAAGAAACACATGCAGGGAAAATCATGTTTCAATTTCAAGAATATCGACAAGTCCCTGTTCGATGAACTTGCCCAACTCACCAAACAGGGATTTGAATTTTTTATAAAGCAAGAGTATTCTTGAACTGTTAATTCAATTCACGTTCATAAACCCAAACAACTTCCACATCCCACGCATCATTGCGTGACCAAAATCTGGTTTCAGAAATTGATTTGGGCATGATCCCGGGATAACCTCGATCCCATTCGCTTTACACATCTCCACCGCAGGCTGAGAAACGCTGGTCATGCCTGCCACGAGGCCTGGTTTTGTTCCCATCATGCAATGCATCCAAACATGCTTGATTTCCAAGTCAACACACTGTTGAACGATCTGCTCAGTTACTTTAGGATTGGTCAGCATAAAGACTGCATCAGGTTTCTCAGGAATGGACTTCAAATCGGCATAACACGGTGCGCCATCATAAGTGGAAATACGCGGATTAACCGCATACACCTGATAGCCAGCCTCCTTGAATTTTTTGTAACTCAAATTACAGCCTGTCTCGCGCTTGTCAGATACGCCGACGATGGCGATCTTCTTCTGTGCCAGAAACCCCTCCACAAGTTCATCAATCTTTGCCATGAAAATTCTCCTTAATTTACAAGTTTCTCGGGTTTTTTATTTCCTTGAACATATACGTTTCCATCGCGCGTTAGTTGCGCGTTTTGCAGGCCGTTTTTTTAAAGACACCTATAACCTCATGTCAAATTATACAAAAAACGGCAAAGCAAAAATAGATGATGAAAATCACTCAATAATCACATGCTGGGAGTTATTTGAAATGGTATCATTGTCCTCCAGACTCTGACTAAAAGATGTTTTTCTTCGATTTCCCTGGTTAACCCATTGATATTTTTCTAACAAAACTCTTACCACCCCATTGACATGCGCGATATAAAATTTCTTCAAAAACAGCTTTATATATTCAGGAGGCAACCATGACTGACACAAACGACCCATCGCAACAATATTCATTTAAAGCAGAGACAAAACAACTGCTTAATATACTGGCGCATTCCTTGTACAAAGATCGCGAAGTTTTTCTTCGGGAACTGCTCTCGAATGCGTCTGATGCGCTGAACCGTTTGCGCTTCGAGATGGTCACCAATCACAACGTACTCGACTCAGCCGCAGAATTAAACATTCACATCACAGCAGATAAAGATGCGCGTATGCTCACTATTCAAGATACGGGCATCGGCATGACGCGCGACGAGATGATCGAGAATCTCGGCACCATCGCCCAATCAGGCGCGCGCAAATTTTTGGATGCGACCAAAGATCAAAAGGTTGATTTCTCACAGTTGATCGGTCAATTCGGCGTGGGATTTTATTCCGTGTTCATGGTCGCAGAATGGGTGCGGGTCACGTCACATTCGTCTAATCCACAAGCGGAGGCGGTCAGTTGGTATGCCACGGGTGATGACAACTATCAGATCAGCAGTTCAGATATGATCGAGCGCGGCACGAAGGTCGAGATCAAACTAAAAGAGGATGCCGCCGAATTCGCCGAGGAATATCGCCTGAAGAACATCATCCACAAACATTCAGATTACATCGGCTTCCCCATTTATATCGGCGATAGCAAGGACGCGGTCAACAAGCAAACCTCGCTTTGGCGCACTTCAAAACAGGAAGTGACCGAGGAGCAATACAAGGAATTTTATCGCCAGACCACTTTGGATTTTGAAGATGCACTGATGCACGTGCATATCTCCACCGACGCGCCCGTGCAATTGTACGCGCTGTTGTTCATCCCCAGCAAAGTGGAGCGCGGCATTTTTGCCCTGCGAAAAGATGATGGGCTGAAATTATATTCGCGCAATATTTTGATCGACGATTACAACAAGGATCTGCTGCCTGACTATTTACGCTTTGTGCAAGGCGTAGTGGACTCGGAGGATTTGCCGCTTAACGTCTCCCGTGAAACTGTTCAGTCGAGTGGGCTGATGCCACGCCTGAAGAAAGTTCTGACAAACCAGGTTATCAAGGAATTGGAAAGCCTCGCAAAAAATAATGCAGAAAAATATCACGCGTTTTGGCAGGAGTTTGGCGTTTACTTAAAACAAGGGATTGCCGCCACCCCATCGGACGCCGACAGCATCAATCCGCTTTTGCGCTTCAAGACAAATTTGAACCCTGAAACCTGGTCGTCGCTGGATGAGTATGTTTCGCGTATGAAGGAAGGACAAAAGGAAATTTTCTACATCGTCGGCGATGACCCGAAATCCGTTTTACGCAGCCCGCATTTGGATTACTTCCACTCGCAAGGGACGGAAGTTCTGCTGCTGACCGACCCGATGGATTCGTTCATGCTGATGGGCTTGCACAAGCACAAGGATTTTGAATTAAAGAATGTCGCACAGGCTGAAATAGATACGACCGACAAGCCAAAAGACCAACCCGAAGCAGAGAAAATCCCCGACACCGACTTCAATACCCTTGTGGAGCGTTTCAAAGAAGTCCTCGGAGAAAATGTCACTGATGTGCGCGCAAGCAATCGCCTTTATGAATTTGTTGCTCGTTTGGCAGACGCAGATGGCAACGCGAACCCTGAATTGCAACGCGTGTATAAATACCTCGGGAAGGAATATGAGATTCCAAAGAAAGTATTGGAGTTGAATCCCACCCACCCAATCCTGAAAAACCTGCTCAAATTGGAGGCGGGTTCAGAACTGCAAAACATCATTATTGAGCAAATATACGACAGCGCCCTGCTCGTGGAAGGGTTGCATCCCGACCCATCAAGCATTGCTGCGCGAGTGCAGCAAATTATTGAGGCGGCTTTGGAAAAGAACTAAAGTAAATCAAAAGTCAAGAGGCAGCCACCATTGCATAAGTGACTACCTTTGTTATGCAAAAATTAAGTCATGCAGAAACTATGGGCTGACTAGGGCATCCACTAATAAAATTATGTTTTTTGACCGGATGTATCATTTATATTGCCAATAGCGGCTAATCCCGCCTGACATTTTGCGACTCCTTCTTCATTCCCCTGAACGGACAATATCCCCAAACACTCTCTGTAGAGTTTTGAAGCCAGTTGATAATATCCATGGTCCTGAACAAAATGCGCCAGATTGTACTGAACATCGGCAATCCTAGCCTCAATGCCCATTTCCCTTAATAGTTCCAGGCTCTCGTGGTAGCATGATAGTGCCAGCTGAAAATCGCCTTGCTGTTCAACCACCTGTGCAAGGCAATTCAGAGAAAGGGACCGCACAAAGCGTTCGCCAATTTCGCAATGTAGTGCAATACTTTCATTAAATTGAGATCGGGCATCGTCCAGATTGCCCAGCAATGAATTTGTATAGCCCAAATCCATTAATGAAGTGCCAATTGCCCACTTGTCGCCTGTCTTGCGCAGCTGGATTGAGGCATCTTCAAAACAGGAGTGAGCACGAGTATAGTCGTGTTTAAAGTAGATGAACTTCTCCGATCAGGCAAAGCGCGAGAGCCATGCCCCATCGATCCTCCACTTGATTGAATAACGCGTAAGATTCCTCGGCAGCACATCGCAATGCTTGTTGGTCATTCTGGTACATTACGACGTTTCCATAATTACCCAAGGACATCGCCAAATCCCAAGTTTGCCCAGGACCGAGTTCACGGTAAAGAGCAATACTCTCCTCAAGATATTTACGCGCCTGGTTTAGGTCACCCTGTTCCCAGGCAAGTACCCCAGCCGCATTGAGCGCCTTACCACGCGCCGCAGATCGGTGCACATCCCCGCTGCCATGCAGAATTCTATCCAGCCAGTCACGCCCTTCGCTTACATAACTGCGTAAGCTCCAAAACCATCCTAACGCCCCAGCCAGCCGCATCGCTTTTTCAATGTCACCACAAATATCAGTCAACCATGTTAAAGCCTCACGAAAATTTCCGCGTTCCACTTCCAGGCGTTCCAGCCAGACTTGTTGTACAGCAGTCCGCAGATACGGATCGGCTTCCTCTGCCAGGGCCAGATAATATTCAGCGTGCCATTGTCGGACATGTGCATATTCTTCCCCGCTAGTCACCAACTGTTCAGAAGCATAGGCACGAATTGTTTCGAGCAGGGTATAGCGTAGCTTCCCACAATACTCGTATTGCACAACCAGATTATTATCCACCAACACCCTTAACAACTCAAGCGTGACGGATAAGGGTTGATCGCTCATGATCTTTTCCGCTGCCGACAGCGTCCAGCCGTTGTTAAAACGCTCAGTCGAGATAACAGCAACTGCTGTTCCAAAGTAAGCAGTGCATAACTCCAATCGATGGCATGATACAGGGTACGATGCCTTTCAGAAGCATCCCGCAATCCATCCGTATGGAGTAAATATTTTCCACTTATCTGTTCCAAAAGCACCTGCGGTGACAGGAAGTTGACCCGGGCAGCGGCCAGTTCAATTGCAAGTGGAAGCCCATCAAGGTGCATGCAGATTGCCGAAATCGTTCTGGAATTTTTCAATCCAAGCACAAAGCCCGGGTTGACCGCCTGGGCACGATCAACGAACAATGCAATCGCAGAGAAGCGCATCAAATCCAACAGGTCACAGCTCGCACCCTCCTTATCCGGTAATGTCAGAGGTGGAACAGGAAATTGTCGCTCCCCACGGATAGAGAGCGGCGTGCGGCTGGTAATCAAAATACTCGCCCACGGACATTCAGACAATATTTCAGCAATGAATGGCGCACACGTAATCACCTGTTCGAGGTTATCCAGAACAAGCAACATTTGTTTGTCACTCAAATATTCTTTTAGGCGATAAGCAAACGACCGCTCCCCAACTTGATTGACACCCAGTGTCTGGGCTATTGTTGTAGCGACAACATCCGGATCACTGACTGTTGCAAGCGAAATAAAGTACACTCCATCTTCGAATGTGTCCAACAAACCAAGCGCAACCTGAATGGCCAGTCGCGTTTTCCCTACGCCTGGCGGTCCAGTGAGCGTCAGCAGGCGGACATCTTCATCCAACAGACGTTTGCGAATGAATACTTCATCCTGGTCGCGTCCAATCAGGGGAGATGGTTGCAAGGGGATATTTGTCAAATTACGCAGGGAGAAGTTACGGGGAAACTTGCCCATCCCATTTGGGGGGATAAAAGAGCAACGTGTATTCGGTTCCATCCGCGCGAATCTGATAAATTCCAGGTGTTCTGTTTCCGCAATACCCAACTGTTCTGCCAGTAATTCCGCCATCTGTTTGGATGGTCTACGCTGATCTGCTTCGATCTTTTGGAGCGTTATCTTTGCACACCCTAACCGCTTTGCCAGTTCATGTTGTGTCAGATCAAGTGCTTTCCGCCTTTTTTTCAGCCATTTGCCAAATGAACTTTGTGAGTTCGCCTCCATATTTCACTCGCTTTCACACCGTGAGAGAACAATCAAGCCTGGGGGACTGTGTACCATTTTAAAATTATTATACGCTTTTTGTATGCCGGATTGTATGTGAATTTGTATGGTTTTGTTCTACCATGTGACATCTAAATCCCGATATAGTGTAGACAGGATAGGAATATGCCCAGATTAAATTCAAAAAAGGAGATAGCCATGAAAAAGATAATGTTTGTTCTTGCCATTCTAATTTTAGCGGCGTTCCCGGCGACAGTATATGCAAACGATGGAATCGATAACAACCCCAATCACTTTGGACTGGACATGAATTGCGGGGGCGAAATGATCCATGTCACAATCCCGAGCGGCGCAGGCAATTCAAGTGGTGGCCGTACGGATGACGGGATCGTCGGCCATCCTCGCACACACAAGATCGATCTCAACTACGCTGAGAATGGAAATACTTTTGACGGCACATGGGAATTGGAGTTTGAGCTATCTCAGGGTCAGGGCTACGATACTGTCTTCTGCACCTGGACCTGGGAATATGATGAGTATCAAAGCCTCCATGGCATGGATATCCAATTCGTTCCGGCAAATAAATCAACTTGAGTTACACAATAAACATCGCATCACCGAAAGAATAGAAACGATAACCTTCCTGAATGGCGAGTTTGTAAGTTTGGAAAATTTTCTCCCGTCCTGCAAATGCGCTGACCAGCATGATCAGCGTGGATTTGGGCAAATGGAAATTCGTGATCATCGCATCCACAATTTGGAATTTATAGCCTGGGAGGATGAAAATATTTGTTGGACCGATGAATGGAGCGATTAGCTTTTGGCGATTAGCGGTTGGCGATTGAGCCGCTGATTTAAGTGTGCGGACGGAGGTTGTGCCAACGGCAATCACCCGTCCGCCGTTTTGTTTGGTCTGGTTAATCAAGTCCGCAGTTTCTTGCGAAAGTTCGCACCACTCAGTGTGGATTTTGTGTTCTTCAGGGTTTTCTTCTGTGACAGGCGCGAAGGTATCCAAGCCAACATGCAAAGTGACATAGGCAAGTTTGACGCCTTTTTCTTTTAACTCATCGAGTAATTGCGGTGTGAAATGCAATCCCGCTGTTGGTGCGGCAGCGGAGCCGACATCACGCGAGTAGACGGTTTGATAGCGTTCGGGATCACTTAACTTTTCATGAATATAAGGCGGAAGAGGTACGTTGCCAACGTTGGAAAAATATGGCTCGATCGGTTCGGAAAATTTTATCAGCCGCTCGGAGCCATCCAGGATTTCAATGTATTTCAGCTTGCGGGCCATTTTCAACAAACACCTTTCTTGCCTACACGCAAACCCTTGCCGCCCACCAAAGCTTCCCATGTTAGCTCATCGCGGCGGCGGAGGAGGAGCAACTCCACGTGACCGCCTGTTTCTTTTTTGGCGAAAATTCTCGCAGGGATGACTCGAGTCCTGTTGAGGATGAGCAAATCGCCTGGGCGCAGAATCAGGCTAAGGTCGCGAAAGATGCGATGCTCCACATCTCCAGAATCGCGATGCAGGATCTAATAGTCGGGAGGAATCGCGCGGTTCGGCTGGAGTCTGTGCGATGGATGATTCAGGGAGGTGATAGTCGAAATCAGAGGTTTTCATGCGTGAGATGTTAAGTCCTTTAGTTGAGGGGCAAGCACAAAAGCAATGTAGAGCATCCAAATGATAAGACCGATATGCAGGACATCATTTTCAGAGAACCAAAAGCCTTTTGCCCATAACGCTGCCGTGTTACCAGAGATAAGATAAAGAAAATAGGCGGCAATGGTAATACCCAGCCAGACCCATGTGCCCAATAATACAAGGTCAAGATTAAGTTTGTATTTGAAATAACGCCAGCCGTTGATAATGAAGACGGCAATAATGCCTGGTGCGGCAACGACCAAAAGCAATTCAAATGAGATCAAAAATTTTATTGGGATAAATGCGCCGATCATCACAACGATAAAATATACGACGGCATTGGCAATGGCGTAAACCGAGAGTGCCTTGCGTAATGTACCTGTGGTACTGGAATAGGCAACAGACAGCATCATGGCATCTATGCTCCAGACTGAGACAATGAGATAGAGAACTTCCCACCAGCTTGTCCAAAGACAGGCTTCCCGCCCCGCACACTTAATGGCATAGCTGAAGGCTTCATAGCTTGTGCCCGCAAGAAGTGCGCCGATCCCCCATAACAGCAATGCAATCCCCCACCACAAACGGGAGAGTTGACCTTGACAGGTTTTCAGGAAATAAAAACCAACCGCAATGGTTAGGATGCCAAGAAAGTAAACGATAAGCGAAGTGCTCGGCTGAACAAAAATAATATTCTGTGAAGCAAATTTGAATTCGGTGAACGGCTGAATTTGAAGCCAGGTTTCAGGAGTTTGTGCAGGGGTATAGGGAATTGAGTCTAGTTGTCCGCAGGCGGAAAGGGTGAAGAGGAGAGCGATGACGGAAACAAGGCGTTTCATGAAGGTTAATTTAATTGGAGGAGATAATCTGCATAATAAAGGAATCAAAGTGATGATAGTCGAAGTCGGAGGTTTTCAATTGTTGTGGTCAACTTTTATTTATGTATGAATCGGAAGATGATATTCAGAATGACAGTAAGAATGACCGAAATCAAAATACAACTTGTGAGTGGAAAATAAAACGAGCCATTCTCCCCTTGAATGTAAATGTCGCCAGGCAATCGCCCAAGCGGGATTCCAAATCTCGCGGCGAGATACATTCCCCCACCGATGAGGAATAATCCAATTCCAGCAAGCATTAAGTAACGGGCAAAGGTTTCCATGATAAAGGTCAAAAGTAAGTCAAAAGTCGAAAGTCTTTTGATAGAATTTCTACAACAGCCTTTGCTGCCCTTGCTCAGTGTATGTGTACCCCAAATGATCATACGCAGACTTGGTGGCAACTCGTCCTTGCGGGGTGCGGTCAAGAAAGCCGAGTTGCAAAAGATACGGCTCGACCACATCCATGATGGTATCCTGTTCCTCGCTGATGGATGCGGCAATGGTGTTCAAGCCAACGGGTCCGCCATTGTATTTTTCAATGATGGTTTTTAGCACGCGGCGATCCACGTCATCGAGACCTAGGGGGTCAACTTGCAATAAGTCCAGTGCCTCTTTGGCGACATTTTTTGTGATAATCCCATTCGCGCGGACTTGGGCAAAATCACGCACACGACGCAGCAGGCGCAACGCAACACGCGGAGTCCCACGGGCGCGGCGTGCCATTTCTATGATGCCATCCACCTCGGCTTCCACTTTCAACATGCGTGCGGCACGAGTGACAATGGATTGCATCGCATCGAGGTCATAATAATCCAAACGATAGACCGCGCCAAAGCGCGCACGCAATGGAGCAGTGACCAAGGCCAAACGGGTCGTGGCACCGACAATGGTAAAACGCGGCAGTTTCAATCGGATCGAACGCGCCGAAGGTCCTTTTCCAATGACAATGTCTAATGCAAAATCTTCCATGGCGGGATAAAGCACTTCTTCGACTGCCCTGCCCAGGCGGTGGACTTCGTCAATGAAAAGCACGTCCCCAGCCCGCAGATTGGTGAGGATGGCGGCAAGGTCGCCCGCGCGCTCGATCACAGGCCCAGCCGTCACTTTGACATTAACTTCCATTTCATTGGCAAGTACATGCGCGAGGGTTGTCTTCCCCAAACCAGGAGGCCCATAAAAGAGAACGTGATCCAGCGCCTCGCCGCGTTTGCGCGCCGCCGCAATGAGAATGGATAAATTCTCCTTGACCTGATCCTGTCCGATCAAGTCATTTAGTTTTTCAGGACGAAGCGCATTGTCTATGCGGTCATCGGGTTTGGCTTCAGGGTCGAGGGGGCGGGGAGATTTACTCATAACTGGAATTATAACAATAAACCGCCTCCCAGCTTTCAGTTAAGTGAGAGGCGATTTTAAAAAAGACAGGGATGACTAAACTTCGGTCATCCCTGTGAAAAGATTTGCTCTTCGGCGGTCTGGCGGTCATGATCACGGAAAAAATAATTTTGTGATTTTAGACCCATGACTTTGCGCCATCAGGTTTCCCTGATTTTACCTTTCGGAAGTCGGTCAGTCCTGACCACGCTTATCGCGTTGGTTTTAGACGCCTGACTTTGCGTCGCCGTCTTTTGGCGGCTTTGCTTTTGTCGGCAGTCTGGCGGTCCTGGCTCAGTTCAGCGTTAGACCCATGACTTTGCGCCACCGGGTTTTCCCGGTTTTGCTCTTTCTCGGAGCAAGTTAATTATTGCACAAAAATTTTATTTTTCAATCACTCAGATGTTCTAATAATAAAATCCTATTGCGCATCTTCAAGGAAAGTAGATTCCACGGTCATGCCCCACTTTAAACGCGGGTCTGCATCTTTGACAGTAATCCACACCGTATAAAGAATGTCGCCGCCTTGTTCGGTGTAAGCCTGGCTGATTTCTGAGACCGTGCCATTGAGCACCAGATCGGGCAAGGCATCTGGCACGAGGGTAACATTTTGGCCTTCACGTAGTTTTACCACTTCAAGTTCGGTGAGGTCAGTCGTTTCAACAAGCCATTGACTGAAATCGGCAATGCTGGCGGCACGCGTCTCGGGGGTTACCTGCTCGCCCGCTTTCACGTTGATATCCGCCACAACACCGTCAAATGGCGCGGTGATGAGGTAATTGGAAAGTGTGTCTTTTGCGGCATCCAGGTTGGCTTTGGCAAGCGCAAGTTGATCGGCGTTCGGGCCATCCAGGCTGATCTCATATTGATGCTTGGCCTCGGCTTCAGCAGCGAGAGCGGCGTCATACGCGGCGCGCACTTCATCGCGCTTACGAGTTTCTTCCTCAAGGTTTCGCACAGCTTGATTTAAATCTTCCTGCGCCCGGTCAAGGTCTTCCTTGGCATCCTTGCGCTTGGAGTTATCTTCATCGAGGTCTTTATATTTATCAAAATCCTCCTGCGCATCTTTCAAATCCTGCTGGCGATCTTCGACAGTGGCTTTACGATCTTCGATATTATCCTCAATATTGTCTACATTTAGGTCGTCCCATTTCTTTTCGGCTTTGCCGCGCGCAATTTGTGCATCCATATAAGCCTCCCAGAGATTGGCACGATCACCAGTTTCATTGCGGAGGAGGGTATCGTATGCATTTTGGGCGATGACAAGCTGCGCCTCAGCCCCGCCCGCATTTGAGAGGCGAACGAGAACATCTCCCTGTTTGACAGAGTCCCCGGCACTGACCAGCACATCTTCCACCACGCCGCGCGCCTGAAAGGACAGGTTTGTGCCATGGATGGGTTCGAGGCGGCCCTCTGCCACCACTTCATTGGATGAGATTACTTCTGATGGAGCGGGTGTTGCCGTAGGTTGGTTTCCACATGCCGCAAGCGCGAGTGAAAAAATGATCAGTAAAGCAATTATGGTTAATATTTGTTTTTTCATTTTATACCTTTTTGTTATGATGATGTTATTGCGGAAGCAATACCTGCACTTGCGTGCGGCGCAAGTGTCTCCTTGCTGTGTGGGGATTGCTTCGGGCAAAGTACAAGAACGCCCTCGCAATGACGAGGACCAAGTTACTCGTACGCCAATACTTCTCGAATGGTCAAACGCGCCGCGTTGCGGGCTGGCAAAATGGAGCCGATCGCTGAAAGCAGGAGAACCAGTCCGAACCAGATAACGTAACCTAAAAACGTGAACACCACTTTAATAGGTGTTTGAAATACAGCCGTACTGACAATGTCAGAAAGCACATATGTAAATGGAATGGATACGATGATCGCCAACACAAAGGAAATGGTGCCGATCACAAAACCTTCCACGATCACAGTCCACATCACTGCGCTGTCATCTGCGCCGATGGCGCGCGTAATGCCGATCTCACGCGTGCGCTCCAGAACATTCATGCCCATCGTGCCTGTCAGTCCCATGGCTCCTACTATGGCTGTCAGGATGGCCATGATGAGCAGAAAAACCACCAGTATATCCAAACTCTCCGAAGCAGTATCAAGCGAAGACAGGCCTGATTCGGCTTTTCGCACTTTGAATCCCTCATCGCGGAAGAAACGATCCAGCTTCTCCGCCATCATATCCTGATAGGCGCGGTCATGTTGATCTGCAACCACGCGGAAAGAATAGGAACGGTTGGCAAGGTTTGTGATCTGCGAAATATATTCATAAGGTGCGTATGCCAGAATTCCTTCGTTGCCGACAAACTTAAAGATACCAACAACTTCCCATAATTCTTCACGCCCCTGGATATTGAGTGGCACATAGTCGCCGGGTTTCAAGTCGGGATAAAACTTAAGAGCCGCCTCGCTGATCGCCAATTTGCGGACATCATCCTTGCGGATCCACCGACCCTGGGCCATTAGAGGATTAACCAATTGACTCTCAGCAGGCGGTGCGAGCAGATTAACATTCTCTGCCACCAAACCATCAGGATACAACAGTTCTGTGCCAAGGAACTGCCAGCCTTCCACACGCTCAACCCCATCCACCTGCGAAGCAAATTGTTCCACTTCACTCAAGCGGTAGGCCTTGTCAAAATCAAGCGTTACATCCGCGCGGAAGTAACTGCCAATTGCGCCGATGTAATCATGCAAGGTCACACGTACATTGAATACCGCAATAAAGATCGCGCCACCCATTGTTAAAGTGAAGAGGGTCAGCATCAAACGCCCGCGGCGGCGGAATGTATTTCGCAGGGAAATAATGAACGGGCGCGGAAAATGAATACCGCGTGATGCAAGAATGTTCGTGATGCGAACCAGCATGTGGTCAAACCACGGCACACGGTCTTCGTCAGCTTTGTGCGGTTTATTTTCATCTCCAGCCAGGTCGCCGCTAAGCGCGCGTAATACAGTGATACGCGAGCCGCTGATCACAGGCGCAAGCCCGGCAATAAGCGGAACCAGCAACCCCACTGCAATCTGAATTCCCAATGCCATTGGCACAATACGATAGCCCAACAAATTAAATCGCAACTTATTTGAGACGAAGAGCGCCAATCCATACGCACCCTGCCCGCCCAGCGGGACAGCGATCAACAATGCCAGCAAAGCAAATGCCATGATGAGCATAAGATACATCACAAAGACTTGCCTGCTTCTGCCACCCACCAGTTTGATCACACCAATATGCCGCAAGTGCTGGCTTAACAATGCGTTCATAGTATTCGCGATCAACGAACTCGAAAGAAATACGATCAAAATACCAAGCGCCAACAATATACCAAGAATGGCGTTTACCGTAGTAGCCAGTGGATGTTTATGCGTTTCTGAAAAACGGGTACGCGCAACCGCGGTGCCGTTCTTCTCCAGCTTATCCTTCAGATCCACGCCTACCTCGCGGATGTGAGAAATATCATCCTGTCCTTCCGAAACGGTTGCGTATGTGCGGTTGAACAACTCAGGCTGACGCAAAGTTGGAAGCGTATTCATCTCGATATATGCAAAAGGCGGTGCAAGGAAATCACCTGCGCCTGTGCTTACATCCTGTACAATGCCGGCAACTTTTAACTCTTTGAGCGTACCATCGGGTAATTCAAAGATTAGATTATCGCCCACTGCGACATTTAACTTCTCAAGCGCATCCTTCTCCAACAAAACTTCATCTTTACCCGCTTCCACCGCCCCCGAAACTGGTACTAATAAATTAACTTTGTTCTCGCTGAAACTGTCCAGCGCCACCACGTCCAACGCCACCCATTGATCGTTGCCCTGCGTCCGCACACGGTAGTTGACTACGCGCCTGCCTTCTGCCTCTTCCATGCCATGAGAATTACGGATGGAAGCAAGCACGTCATCATCAAAATTATCCATACGGAGTTCAATATTTGCGGGGTTATTCGCCGCGTAGGATGCACTCATGTCATTGGAGATGATCTGGTACGCGCCGGAGATCACTCCAATGGAAAATACGCCAACTGCGATGGAAAAGACCACCAGCATTGTGCGCGCTTTGTTATCCCATAGATCATGTAAAACTTTACGCCATCTTGGTCGCATAATAACTCTTTTGCCCTCACCCTAGCCCTCTCCCGTAAGGAGAAGGAACTCCCTTCCCCCTTCGGGGGAAGGGTTGGGGATGAGGGTATTCTCCTATTTCAACAGTTCGCTTATTTCGCCGCCAGAATAAGGCTTCAAAGTCACATCTTTCACGCCGTCACGCATGAATTTTGTGACACGTTCAGGGTTGATCGCGGAAGTGAGGACAACTGTCTTCGAGGCGAGGCCTGCTTTTGAAAGGGCAAACAGCACATCGGTCAGGGAAATGGACGTGATGTTTTCATCCACAAGAATAAGATCAGCGGCGGGGATCTTACTCAAGTCTGTGGATTGGGTCAGTTTGATCTTTGTCTCTTTGAGCGATTCAGCAAAAAGTTTTGCCCAATCATCATTATCATCGATCAATAAAATATTCTTTACACCGCCTGGTTCAATGGCTTCTTTATTCGCTTGTCCCTTTGGCATGAACATGGCAACCGTTGTACCTTTGCCTGCTTCGCTGACAAGGGCAATATGTCCCTGCGCCTGCGAGATGACGTGCATGGTGGCGGGCAAGCCGAGACCGTGATGCTCAACTCCGCGGGTGGTGTAGAAAGGTGACCATGCCTTACGCATGACTTCCTCATCCATTCCCGCGCCGTCATCTTCAATTACAATTTCAAGAACACCGCGTTCTTCGGTGGGCATAACACTGACTTTTACTAACTTTGCGCCTGCTTCAGCGGCGTTTTGCAAAATGTTACCAAGCGCACGTGTCAGTTGTGTGCTGTCAGCGATGACATACGCAACGGCAGGATCAATATCCACTTTCAGCATATTCTCGGAAAGATGTCGTTGGTGAGCGGCGGTCTGCAATACATCAGCAAATAGGACTGGGCGCGGCCTTTGCTCGCGTACCGCACCGATCAACTGTTCTTTGACTTGTGTGATTTGCGCCGCGCTTTCAGCGATCATATCCAGGTCTTCCTTGAGAGACTCAAGGTCAACTTTGCCTTCGGCAATTTCTTCGCGCAAGCGGGTAACGGTTAATGAAATAGGCAGGGTCTTGTTACCGATCCAATGAATGGCTTCGGTGGAAGCAGTGGTCAGTGCTTCAAAAACCTTGTTGCGGAGAATTTCGTTGTGCGCGTCTTTAAGTTCCTCGATCAGGCGGGCGTTATTAATCGCAACTGCAAGATGCTCAGCCATGGTCAACAAAGTAGTAATGTCATCTTCGCTAAAGGCGCGTTCTTCCGAGCTTTGAATGGTCACCGCGCCCAAGGCTTTGCCGCCATAGATCAGGGGCAATGCCATTTCGGAGCGTGTATGCGGTAAATGCGGATTCTTGAAATGTACGCGCTCTTCACCAACGTCCAACGCAATGCGCGCTTCGCTCATGGCGATACACGCACCGATCATTGAGTCGGTGCCAACCTTGAGTTTGTGACCATCTGCGACCATTGCCTTGCCAGCCTTGCCATAGCCAGCGCGCAGGACGGCGTACTCACCTGCATCATCCAGTAGGAAGACACCCGCATAGTAAAGTCCATAGGCTTCGCAAATGATATTGACGGTGTGCGGAAGTAATACCTCGAGGTTCAGAATGGATGTGACTTCCTTTCCCACACGGTTGGCAGCTTTCAACAAACGTGAACGGCGCTCTGCCTGACGGTGCAGGTTGGAATTTTGAATTGCAATCGCCAGCTGATCTGCCATTGTCTGCAATGCAGCGATGTCTTCATCATGGAAGGCGGCTTCTTCGGTGGATTGGACTGTCAACGCGCCGATGGCTTCATCGCCCACGACGAGTGGAAGCGCCATCTCGGAGCGGGTCTTTGGGAGGTGTGGATTCTCAAAGAAAACCGCTTCAGCCCCAACGTCGAGTGCGATGCGTCCCTGGCGGTTGGCAATGGAAGCGCCGATCATCGAGTTTCCGCCAATGGCAAGTTTATGCCCCGCATTGATCATCTCCCTGCCTGATGCGCCGCGTCCAGCTTTTAGAACTGCATATTGCTTCAAGTCATCCAGCAAAAATACGCCCGCATAATAAAAACCAAATTCATCGCAGATAATATCGACCGTGCGTTGAAGCAGTTCATACGGATCAAGAATGGTGGTGATGTTCTTGGCGGCACGCGCGGCGGCCTTTAATAATGTAGCATGTCGTTGAATATCGTTTGTCATGATTACCTCTTTTTTTATGGGTTGAAGGTTTGAAAGTTGGAAGGTTTCAAGTTGAAAGTTAAGTGATTAACCTGCAACATTCAACCAGTAAATTTCAACCTTAAGCCTGTAATATTTTTTGTATCAACTCCACCAATCCCTGCTCACGTCCCTTGACGAAGAACGCGCTCGCCCCGCCAGATACAGATTCTTTGGCTTTGGTTACTTCGTCATATGCTGTAAGAATGACCACGGGCAAGGCTGGCTTTTGCTTTTTAAGATCCGCAAGCAGATCCAAACCTGCGCCTGTTTTGGGTGTACCGTCAAAACTCGGCATGTTCAGATCCAGCACAGCGATGTCAATCGTGTCTGAGTTTTGCGCAAAAATCTCGCTTCCACTTTTGCAATTTGCCGCAGTGACCACGTCAAAGCCCGCGCGCAAAAGCGTTTTTTCAAGACTGCGTAGAATCAATTTCTCATCATCCACCAAAAGAACTGTTGTCATTTATCCTCCAAATTTTTTTCTGTTCAGACCTGACAGGTTTTCGCGAAGCGACCTGTCAGGTCTGATATATCTTATATTCTCTTTTCAACAGGCAAACGCACCGAAAACATTGCGCCTTTGCCAACTTCACTATCCAGCGAAATACTTCCGCCGTGTTGATTTACAATTTGCATCACAGATGACAGCCCAAGCCCCGTGCCGCCGCTTCCGCCTTTTGTCGTAAAAAATGAAACCCAAATTTTTTCCTGCATCTCTTTGGGTATGCCAGGCCCCGTATCCTTCACCGTGACCAAAACAAAATTCGGGTTGGCATCGCGCATGCCTTTCACAAAAATTTTTGGCGAAGGCGTTTGCGACATGGCTTCCCATGAATTCTTGATCAAATTATTAAAGACCTGCTCCACCTGCCGTGCATCAACGAATGCATTAGGCATATCGTCTGCCCATTCCAATTCCACCACGCCATCGGGCAGCCCCATATTCGCAACCGTGTTGGTGATCATTTCGCTCAAAGACACCACCGAATCATTTCGTTGCCGCGCAGGTCCGATCAAGCCTTCTTTGATGCTCAGGATCGTCACCGCACTATTCTCGGCAATATCCAAATCTTCCATGAGGGATTCGACGCTGACCAACGCCTGCAGCCGATTCTTCTTCATGGCAGACATTTCAGCGAGGACTTTTTTCAGATCAATACCTTTCGCTTCCGCTTCCTCCCTGATCGTTTGAACTGCCGCCGCCAAAGATTCATTTTCTGCCTCTGACGGATCCAACTGTGCCGCGAGCGCGAGAATATACAACAAGTCTTCACGCACACGCTTGACACTGCCTGGGATCGGAGCGGCTTTGTTGCCAACCCAGTGAATGGCTTCGCCTGTGGCGGTGGCAATTGCTTCAAAAGTTTTTGTCCGCACGATCTCAGCCGTGGCGGCTTCCAATTTGAACATCAACTGCGCATTATTAATGGCAATCGCGATCTGATCTGCCATCGCCTGCAAGGATGTAACATCCTCTTCGGTGAAGGCGTTGAGTTGGTCGCTTTGCACGGTCAACGCGCCAAGCGCTTGTGATTGAACGACCAAAGGCAAAGCCATCTCAGAGCGTGTGTTGGGTAAAAATGGATTCTTGAAGCGTGATTCTTCACCAGCCACATCCAACGCGATCTGTGCCTGTTGTTTGATGATGGAATTTCCGATCATGGATTTTTCATCCACATGCAGGCGGTAATTTTCCGCCATCATCTTGCGCCCTGCCAGCGCATACCCCGCGCGCAGGACCGCCCACTGTTCATCCTCGGAAACCAGAAAGATGCCTGAATAATAAAAACTAAACTCACTGCAAATAATATTGACCGTATGTTTAAGCAACTCATCCATATCCAAAATGGATGTGACCATCTGTCCCACGCGCGCGGCAGTTTCAAGCAGTTTATGCCTGCGCTCCAACATGGAGAACATCCGCTCATTTTGTTGGAGCAGATGTTTGTTCTTTTCCACGGTGTTGCTCAACTGGCGGATATTCCCTTCCAGGCGTTCCACCAATTCCTGCTGATATTCCTGCAGGTGTTTTTCAGCATCCTCCAATATCTCGACCTTGCCGTTGAGATACTCATCCACCTGATCGACAAAATCATCATCAATGGGCTTGGTGATAAATCCCACCGCGCCCGCTGCCAGCGCACGCTCACGCGCACCCGTGGACAGGTCAGCTGAGACAATGACAATCGGTGTGTTTGGCAGCATCTTGCGTAAACGTGTGGCGGCTTCACTGCCTGACATGTGCGGCAGGCTATGGTCAACCAAAATCAAATTGGGATTCGTCTCTTCTGCAAGTTGTAAACCGTCCAAAGGGTCAGCGGCTTCGAGCACCACATATTTGGGTGAAAGCAAACGCCGCACGAGCGAACGGGTTTCGTCGCTGTCTTCGATGTAGAGTATCTGCGAAAGTTTGCGTGGATCGGTCATAGATAAGGTGTGAAAGGTGAAGAGCTAATTACTTTCTTACCGATCTGTGGTCAGAGATTCTGTGTTCATCCAATCGCTTCTGCACGATCTTGCCAATGGCCTCAGCTGTGATGGGAGATTCGTTAATGACACGCATAAAATCTTCACGGGGGATGATGACCACCTCAACGGGTTGATTGCTTGCGCGCACATTGGCAATGGATTTTCCGTTATGTAATAATTCCATCTCGCCGAAGAATTCTCCTTTACCCATGCCTGAGACAACATACTCCTGGTTTTTTTCATCCAGCAAAACCACCTCCACTTGACCCGAGCGGACCATAAAGAAATAGTCCACGGGTTGGTCGCGTGAGATGATGGTTTCACCTGGCTGATAAACACGTTCTTCGGCGACCTTTGTGAACTCAAGCATATGACGATGCCTCAACTGCGGCAGGGACCTTGAAATCGTCTCATCGATCATCTCGCCATCTGAAATGATGATGTTGCGATGCGTGCGCGATGTAAGCGACGGGTCGTGCGTGACCATCACAACGGTCTTGCCCTGCTCCACAAATCCTTCGAACAGTTGAATGATCGTATCCGCCGAGCGTGTATCAAGGTTGCCTGTAGGTTCATCAGCGACCAGCAAGGGCGGATCACATGCCATGGCACGCGCAATAGCGGCGAGTTGCTGTTGACCTGTCGAAACCAGCACGGGCAATTTATGAGCAAATTTTTCCAGACCCACCAGGGTTAATAATTCCAAGGCGCGTTTGGGGCGGTCATCGAAATCATACATGTTCGCGTAATCCATGGGAAGCATTACGTTTTCAAGCAGCGTCAGCATGGGCAATAGCTGGAAGAACTGAAAGACAATGCCCAAATTTTTACCGCGCCATTTTGACCTTTGACTTTCGGTGACGCCTGTGTAAATATCCGCGCCATTCACAACTACTTGACCTTCTGTGGGATGGTCGATGCCTGTGACCATGTTAAGCAGTGTGGATTTTCCACTACCCGATTTGCCAACAATGGATACAAATTCGCCGCGATTGATGGTCAGGTCAACGCTTTTTAGGACAGTGAACACGCCAGCAGCGTTGCTGAAACGCTTGACGATGCCATGTAGTTCGATCATGGTTTGGGAAGCTGATTCTGCTCTTTGGACAGGATCAGCTATCAGCGGAGTGCGAGGCGAGGGCGTTTTCATTTCCCTTCCCCGCTTGAATCTGTTTCCAAAAGCAGTTCCCCATCGGCAATTGTCAAACTGCGCGAGAAGCGATTGACAAGCCCCATATCGTGTGTGACCATAATAATTGTTTTGCCCTGGTCGCTGACAAGGTGCTCAAAGACATCAAAGATGTGATCGGCGGTGATGGAATCAAGGCTGCCCGTTGGCTCGTCGGCGACCAAAATTTGCGGGTCGTTGGCTAGGGCGCGCGCAATGGCAACCCGCTGCTGCTGTCCGCCAGAAATATAAGCGGGCAGTTTGTTTGCATGTTCTTCGAGTTCAACAAGTTGAAGGAGTTCCAGGGCGCGTTCACGCGATTTGCGCGACTGAAAATTATCGGAGAAATCCATCGGCAGCATGATATTTTCAACGAGCGTAAGCATGGGCAAAAGTTGAAACGATTGATAGACCACGCCCATATTTTGACCGCGCCAAAGCGCGCGCGCATCTTCGCTCATATCATGCACAGAAAGGGCTTTGCCATCGGTATGCACAAAGACCTCACCGCTGGTAAGTTCATCCACGCCATTGATCATATTGAGCAGGGTGGATTTGCCCGCGCCTGATTTTCCAATAATTCCGAGAAACTCGCCCGTGTTGACTTTAAGGTTTATATCTTTCAATGCGACAAAATCGCCTGCGGCTGTGGAGTAGGTTTTATTTACTTGGTGTAATTCAATAATTGAGGATATCATAATTAATCGGCTTGATTTTACCGCCATTGTACAATTCGTTGCAAACGGGAGGTTTGCAAACGGCTGTCAATTGTTTTGCAGGCAGGAAATCAAATCGGCAACCACCCCTTGCGGCGCAGATCTTGTAACCGCCAAAACAGGCACGGTCCCCGCCGAATAAACCTCGCGCAGATCACCCGTCACCGAATGGCGCGGCAGGATTCCGATTGCAGCAGGATCGGACTTTAACACATCTGACATATTCTGCACACTGACGGCTATTCTGGCGGATGAAGAGACGCTTCGCCCCTGCATAACAAGCTGGTCAAACACCCTTTGCATATCCGCATCTGACGGATAAACCCAAACTTGCGCAGATGGGTTCGCCTGTGCGAATAAGTCCTGCGCCTCCGCGAGAGTCAAATCCTGCACGGAACTTTCGGGCTGTGCGACGATCAGTATTTCTTCTTCATCTATTTGATAGGCAGAAGAAACCAGTGCATCAGGCTCACCCACTTGCAGATAAATTTCAGGTGACTCGGCGGTGACCTTCAACACAGCCCCAGAATCCGCCGCACAAGCATAAAGTTCTGTCAGCCACGGCTGCGCGGCAGAAGTGGCGTACACATCCACCACTTGAGGTTCAGCGGTCGGAGTTGCAGTTTCGCAGGCAGACAAAACGAAAGCAAATAACAAAAATATGGTTTGAAGGTTTACACGTTTAAAAGTTATCAAGTTCCACATTCAACTTGCCAGCCTGCTAAACTGCAAATATGACAACGAGTAAACCAAGCACCGCGCAATATATTGCGAACACATACAGCGAATGATTGTTGAGATAATTAACAACCATTTAATGGCAAACCAGCCGACGATCGCAGCAGTTACAAAGCCAACTACGATCAATGGAAGAAATTGCGAGAGGTTCGGCATCTGGACCACATCCAGCATTTCATATAATCCCGCCGCAAGCATGACAGGCACGGACATAAGGAACGCAAAGCGCGCCGCCGAAGGTCGGTCCAGGCCGCGGAACATGCCGCCCGAAATCGTTGTCCCTGAACGGGATGCGCCAGGAAAAACCGCAATGACCTGCATCAGCCCGATGATGAGCGCATCCAGCCAGGTCATTGAGTCAAGTTTGCGCGTGCGTTTACCGAAGTATTCCGCCAGGGCAAGCAAAGCTGCGGCGGTAAATAATCTGATCGCGGCTTCAAGCAGCGGTGTCCTGAACAAGGCTTCAACCAAATCCTTGAGCAATACACCTGCTATTAACGCGGGAATTGTAGCAATGACAATGTACCAACCCAGTTTTGCATTTTGCGGCAAGCCATTGAAGTTGCCTACACCGCCTAAATTCTTGAGCGTGTCAGTCACAATAACCAACAGGTCTTTCCAGAAAAACACGATCAATGAAACGATGGTGCCAAGCTGGACGATGACTAAAAATGAAAACATCGCATCGCTGGATGGGATACCGAGCATCTGCTGCAGGATGAGCAAATGTGCGGTGGACGAAACGGGAATGAATTCGGTCAATCCCTGAATGATGCCGAGCAGGAATGCTTGAAAGAAAGTCATATTATTTCAAAGCCTGCCATCCAGTGAGATGCTGGAAATCACTCTCATAGTTTTTAGTTGTTCCAAATTGACCTCCATAAAATACGGTATACATCAAACTGTCTCCCATGAATTCCTGCGGGACGATCTCACATTTGGTGCCTTCGACCTCTGCAACGGTACATTCCCGCCTGGTAACCAGATCAAGAATCAAAAGCAGATAGGACTTTGGCTCTGTCACTCCATCGTATTCTTTCCACTCCTGCACCGAAAGAAAACGCGAATCATGTGACCACGAACAAACGCGTCCAAATACGCGGTTCTGTAACGAAAGCGGAATTCCATCAATTGCCAAAGAGTAATATTCACGACCTGATTGGATCTTGCCAAGATAAGTCAAGACCGCCTTGCGCTTCTTGTCTGGAGATGGGATTATGATCGGTTTATCCATTTTTTCCTTCTCGATTTTCATTCACCATTAAATTTTTCTCACAGCGTTGCCGCCCCATTGAGCGAGCCAACCATCCACACGGGATTTAAATGTTCCATCAATGATGGTACTACGGATTTCAGCCACCAGCCGAATCAATGCTCGCAAATTATGAATGGACAAAAGTGTCCCAGCCAATAATTCCTTTGCTATGATCAAGTGACGGATATAAGCACGGGTAAAGGTTTGACAGGTATAGCAGTCGCAGGTCTCGTCCAGCGGACGGGTATCACGCGCAAAAGTCGCGTTCATCATGTTGAGCCGCCCCTCAGGAGCAAACGCAGAATGATGGCGCGCCAGCCGCGTGGGCAGGACACAATCAAAAATATCCACGCCGCGCGCGATGCCGTTGATCAGATCCTCGGGCGTGCCAACTCCCATTAAGTAGCGTGGCTTGTTTTCTGGCAGCAACGGCGTGACAATATCCAACGTGTTATGCATTTCTTCCTTCGTCTCCCCCACCGAGAGGCCGCCGATGGCGATACCAGGCGTATCGAGAGATGCTATAAATTGCGCTGACTCAGCCCGCAGGTCAGGGTTGACACCGCCCTGCACAATGCCGAACAAAGCCTGGTCAGGTCGCGTCTTCGCCTTGACCGAACGTTCAGCCCAGCGATGAGTCCGATCCATGGCGATCTTGGAATACGCCAGATCATTCGGGTCGGAGCATTCATCGAACGCCATGATGATATCCGCGCCGAGATTTTCCTGAATGGCAATGGACTTCTCAGGCGTGAAGCGATGCGTGGAACCGTCAATGTGACTCTTGAAGGTCACGCCGTCATCGTCAATTTTGCGCGTCTTTGAAAGCGAGAATACCTGGAAGCCGCCCGAATCGGTCAGCATGGGATTGTGCCACTGCATAAATTTATGCAATCCGCCCATGTCGCGCACGAGTTCATCACCTGGGCGCAGATAAAGATGATAGGTATTGCTCAACACAAGCGAGGCATTGATGCCCTTGAGATGCTCAGGCGTAAGCGTTTTGACCGTAGCCTGCGTGCCGACAGGTGCGAAAACTGGCGTTAGAAGGTCGCCGTGAGGCGTGGAAAATATCCCTGTGCGGGCGCGGTTGGTTTTGGATGTAACTTGGAATTCAAACATGGATGGAATTGTAAACGAGAACTCGGAGATTTTGAAAATCTCCGAGTTCTTTGAAAAGGAAGCTCTTAGTCTATCCTTGCAAAACAAGAGAAAACCTTCGTAGTATTTATAAAGGCGACACAGCCAGAAGTAAAACAAAGAAAACCGCAGGCTCATCACCTGCGGTTTTCTTATAAAGCTTTTAGCGCCGTCTCCTGCCACCTGAAAATCCCAAAATGGCAAATAACATTATGGCTCCAAGCAGGAAACCAAGGTTATACATAGGTCCATTATTGTGGACTTCGTACATCTGCACTGCGGGATTGAAGAACGACACGATCAGGGTCACAACAGAGATCAGCCCGTGCCAGAGTCCCGTGCCGAGGCCGGCTATATGTCCATTCTCTGCTGGCGTATCGAGTTCCGGATTAGTGCCAGGGGTAGTGAATTGTATTTCTGCATTAGACTGACTATCAAGGTTTGCATTTGAACCAGGGACACACCCTACCAGTACGACAATCAATACAGCAAATAAAACGAAAACAAGTATTTTCTTCATGCTTCAACTCCTGAACAATTCAATTTGATTAAGTGATCACAACTCATTCAAATCATACAATAAGCCTGCATCTGTCACATCCATCGGCTGGGGAGGATTTGTCTCCGCCACTTGGGGGAACAAGTGCAGATTCCCCCATAGCCCAGGTGTGATGCGTTCTTAAATCAAAACAAAACGCCGCAGGCGAAAAGCTGCGGCGTTTTACATATTTTCCATTGAAAAGACTTAAGAATATCGGGAGTTAAAAAAGATGCTCCAGTCAGGGTGAGGGGGGCACCCTGGCTGAAGCAACGTTATTTTCACATAAAATCCCAACTTTTGCAAGGGCAATTTTATTTAATCATTTCCGCCGCCATCACCACCTCCCTTCACCACCACCATGATCTTCAAAACCTTCATCATGGCACTCGGTACAAACGGCTTGTTGAACAGTGGATGGATGACATTGGCGGCAGGTAGCTCCGCCGTGATTGATGCCGCTTCCACCCTCATCGGCTCTGGGTTCAGGATGTGATAAATTGTAACTTGCCTGATTCCAATTTGAAGTATTGTGACACGAGGCACAATCTGTCCCCAATGCGCCAACGTGGAAATCTGGGTCAGCATGGCAGGAAACACAAGTTGAAGGCGTATCTTTGAAGACTCCATTTTGATGGCACTCTTCACAACGCACCTGGGCATGTGCGCCATCCAATTTGAACGCGAACAAATTATGGTCGATCTCTGCGGCATCCCAATCATTCGGGGTATGGCAAGCCGAGCAATCCGTGCCAAATTCACCGTTATGTTCATCGTCCTGTTGATGACAGGAATAACAATCTTTGGGCGTGCCTGCAAAAACATCATTCCGATGACAATCTCCGCAAGCAACATTGGTATGTTTGCCTTCCAATTTGAAGTCGGACAAATTATGGTCAAAAGTTGCGTCATCCCAACCATTCGGATTATGACACGCGGAGCAATCCTGTCCGAACCTGCCATCATGTTCATCATCCTGCTGATGACACGCGAAACAATCCTGCGGCGCAGATTGCAGATCCGCAACGGTACGCGCATTGAGGTGGCATTTCGTACAAGCCACGTCGGCGTGTTTGCCGTTCAATTGAAATGCAAAAGCGGAATGTTTGAAATCACTGCCAAATCGATCCACGCCATCGTGGCATGCGAGACAATCTGTCCCGAAGGACAGGACGTGTGCCTGGGTGAAACCAATGTCCATTTGACGGTGGCAACTGTCGCAGGTGTCTGGAGCGAAGGTTTTTATATCCTCCTGATGACAATCGCGACAGGTGAACGCTTCACGCGCCGCTGTCAGTTGGTGCCCTTTCAAGGAGAATCCCAGCGCCTCATGCGGAAACGCATTCTCCCCCAGATCAGTCAGCGAAGCAGATGCGCCGCGATGCTCGGGGTGACAATCGCGGCAGGCAAGCGTGGAATTTTTTTGCACGATCGCGCCGTGCAACTTTGCCACGTCTTTCATTTGCGCGGCAATATCGGTGTGACAGCTCGCGCAGCGGTCCGCCATTGTCTCTTTGCCAATTGGCGCGGCATGACAGGCGGAACATTCAGTGATCTGCGCGTGTGAATTTACCCCGCCATACACACTACCCGCCTGGGCATTCAACGCACCCGCCGAAAACATCTGACTTCCGCTTGCAAACGCAAAGCCCACGATCACAAACAAAGTGATGATCGCGGCTATGATCCCAGTGCTGGTAAAACATCCAAGTCTATTGTTATGCATAACGGCATCCTACCTAAGCAATGTGGCGTAATAGATGGCCCCGCCAATGTGGACGAAGGCTGACACAAATAACACCATGCCGATCGGAATGTGGATCGTATGCCAAAGCGCCATGAGTTGACGCGCCTGCCTGAGTGCGGCTTCCGAAAGATTGCCTTCGATTTCAATCCCGTCCATTGTGCGTGGAATACGCGTATAAATATAACGACCGATAAATCCGCTGACCACGATGATCAATGTGAATAGGGTGGTCACTCCCTGCAAGCCCGTTGAACTTCCACGAGGTATGAAGTAAAACCATATAAGGTCCCACCAAACCTGTAAAAATATGGAATTGAAGCCAGGATGACATTTTGCCCCAACTGGCGCTGCGAGTCCGTTTGCGCAAGCTGTAAAGAATTTCAGTCATTAACATCAAAATAAATCCGAAGATGCCAATTGCGTGACCAAATAATGCGCCAGCCGCAGGGATTTGCTGCGTAAAAAAAACCACCCCGACATACACACCCGTAATTAGTATCCCCGCAAAAAAAGCCCACCAGAGTTCCCTGCCACTACGAAGCATATTGCACTCTCCCGTTCTTTAAACTTATTCGCCATTGAGCGACATTGCACCTGCATGCAAGTGCAGGTAAGTCTGAAGGGCTTTTCTGTAGATTGTGCTTCAGACTACGCTCAGCACGAAGTAACTCTTACTACAAAGCCGCTTGCTTTCTCCACGTGACCCAAAAATCTGCGACCAGATCTGCAATTGGTGCATTGGGCGCCATCAATTTTTCGCGAATGGGAGAAATATCCGCGCCGCCTGCGATCATTTTTTGCAGGGGCCACGAAAGCTTCTGGTCGCCCATCACGATCGCACCGACCAATTTTTTCTCTCCGATGAGCAAACGCATGTGATTAATGTCAAAACCGCCTTGTGCCACAATTACATCGGGCAAGTCGCGCCAGGTTTCACTATCGCCGCGTGCAATACCGACCACATCTTTATCTTGTCCGCGACCCACCGTACCAATAATGGTTGTTGTTAATCCAGCCAGACGAGTCACATTAAACGGCGGGGATTTTAAGTAAACCGTCTTGCGCCCAGCCATATTCATCCCCGCCGCTTGACCTTGGCTGCGAGCTGGATTCCAAAGACTATCCAGCACAGCCCGCCCCGAAAGCGGATCAAAAACCTGCGCCACGTCACCAGCCGCAAAAATATCGGGGTCGTTGGTTTGCAAATGTTCATCCACCAAAATTCCGCGGTCAACTTTCAGGTCGGTTCCCTGCACCAGTTCCAGGCATGGACGAATTCCGATTGCATAAGCCAGCATATCGCAATTGATGGTCTGCCCATTTTCCAGACGAATCTCTGAAACGCGATTCTTCCTTCCAAGTATCTCTTTTAATTCGGAGTGATAATGCAACTTCACCCCTTCCGCCTGTAAACGACCCTCCACTGTTTTTGATTCGCGTTCATCGAGCACATTGCTCCAATAACGGTCACCGCGCAAAAGATAATGGACCTTCATGCCGCGCGCAAGCAAACCCTCAGTTAACTCAAGCGCAGTAATTCCTCCGCCAACGACCACGGCAGTCCTGCCCTTTTTCGCCAGTTTGAGAATATTCTTTGCATCGGTCAAATGGTCCAATTTCACTACGCCTTCAAGTTTGGAGCCAGAGACTTCCAAAGGCAAAGCGTGTGCACCAACGGCGATCAACAACTTGTCGTAAGTCAGTCGTGATTTTCCGTCTATTTCCAACGCATGTTCCGAACGCAAAATCCGCGTTACACGTCCCTTATGAAAACTGAATTTTAGTTTTTTGTAATCTTCCTGAGTGCGCGGATACAAAGTCTTATCATTGCAGTTCACCTGTTAAATAATAGGCCAATCCAGGGCGGGAATAATATCCGTGCGGGTCATCGCTGACCATGATGATCTCCCCCGCTTTATCCACAGTGCGGATCGCTTCAACCGCGGCAAACCCTGCCACCCCTGCGCCAATAATGACGTATCTCATTCGCCCCTCCGCTCAAATAGGTCTGTCTGCGTAAAACGCAGCACCCCGCGCGGACATCGCGCCACGCACTCACCACAGGTCAGGCATTCACTATTTATAATCGCTTCATCACGCCAAACATGCGCGCGGACATCGATCTCGATCGGACAGTTATATGAGCAAATCCCACACTGCACACAGCGCGCCGAATCAGACACTACATGCCCCGAATATCGTGTAGTATGCCGAGTGGCATCACTCTTGAATAAGTTTAAAAATGACACAATAAAAAATCCTCCGATTATTAGTCGTTAAAATCCATAAAAGTTATGGATGTGATTTTATTGTAGGCCGTTCAATCCATTGGAGGTAGTAACAAAAGTCACGGTTTTCTTTACAGCCTCAAACAGCAAAGATTTATTCTGATTAACGTGAATTGCCTAACAAACTCTTCTTGCTCAAGCCGCCGTCCTCGGCGGCGGCGCCGCCGAGAGCATAATCTTGTAAAGCAATTATAGTTAACCTGAATAGCAAGAATAAAATTGGCATATCACAACCTTTTATATAGCACGACAATCCTATAACAACAACTTCGATATAATCGGGGGATTATGCACAGCACTTTGCAAAAACGCCACTCACTCGCAGGTTTATTCGCAGGTCTTGCCGCCGCTTCCATTTGGGGCGGAATGTATGTTGTCAGCAAAGTTGTGCTGGAAGTTATTCCGCCGTTTGCGCTGCTCACGATCCGCTATATTTTGGGGGCGGCAGTGCTGGGAGGAGTGATCTACTTCCGTAATAAAAGGTCGGGGACAAAGTTCGTGTTGACAAAAGAGTTTTTTTGGAAAAGCGCGCTGGTCGGCTTTGTGGGATATGGCATCTCGCTCGGATTTCAATTCGTTGGGACAAAACTTTCGACGGCGTCCAACGGCTCGCTCGTGACCTGTGCCACGCCAGCCTTCGTTTTGCTTTTTGCCCCCTTTTTGCTGGGTGAGCGCGCCACTACGCGCGGCATCGTCGCATTGATCGTCTCTTCTTTGGGCGTGATAGCTGTCATTGACCCGCGCAATGCAGAACTTTCTCCAACTTTATTTTGGGGCAACATCAGTCTGCTGGCAGCGGCGGTGACCTGGGCTTTGTATTCGGTGCTGGTGCGCAAAGTGTCAAAATCTGGTGACTTGCTCACTTCAAGTACCATCATGCTATTGGGTGGTTTGCCTTCGAGCATGTTACTTGGCTTTTGGGAAGTACGCACACAAGGTATTGGCACAATCACCGTCGGCATCATATTTGGAATATTATTTTTGGGGATCATCTCCACAGCAATCGCGATGTTCATGTGGAATTACGCTTTTGCGGAATTACCCGCCAACGTTGCCTCCCTCACGTTCTTTGCCCAGCCCGTAGTGGGTACGTTGCTCGGATGGTATTTCCTCTCTGAAAAAATCACACCCCTTTTTCTAGCTGGCGGCGTGTTGATCGCAGTTGGTATATTGATCGCGACGAGTGAGAGGTAAAAGGATGAAGGATAAGGGATGAAGGATGAAAATTGGCAGTAACCCCGAAGGGGTGATCTGATTATAGATTAAAAGAATTACGTGTTTCCAACCCTGAAAGGGTGACATGGCTCTTTGGGATACGGCGAGGGAATGTCCGATGGACAGAGTCAGCCCAAGGGTAGGAAGATGCGGTATCGTTGAGCAGGAAAATTTATCGGCGTGGAAAATATCGGTTGAGATGAAAATTTCACAGTTGAGAAATCCACAAAAAAAGCGCTGGGAAAATCCCAACGCTTTTTGATTCGGCAAGTTTACTGTGACTTTTCACTGCCTACAGTGTGGAGCAACGCCATGTTTGGCGGACATTGCGCGCCGACAGGAAAGCCGCAGATCAGCACAACCTGCTGACCTGATTGGATGCCCGACTGCAGCAGCGCGGCATCGACATCTGCGATCATATCGTCCAGTGTGTTGGCATAATTTGCGAGGTAGGGTTGAACACCCCACAAAAACGAGAGTTGATTAAACGTATCCTTCTCGGGAGTAAAAGCCAGAATGCGTTTTGGCGGCTTGGCTTTAGACATGAGCCAGGCAGAGCGACCTTGCATGGTGAATACAGCGACGGCGCGCACTTCAGGATCATCTGCCAGCACGTTGGCGGCACGCGCCATGGAAGCCGCATCGCTCTCGCCCAAGCCTGCTCTGCCATCCTGACTGCTGCCCCACTCGCGGAAATGAGCTTCGGCTTCCTTGACGATGCGCGACATCATGGCGACTGCTTCACTTGGATATTCACCCGAAGCAGTTTCTGCGGAAAGCATGACCGCATCCGTGCCATCAAAAATTGCATTCGCCACATCCGATGCCTCGGCGCGGGTGGGAAGCGGATTCTGGATCATGGATTCGAGCATTTGTGTGGCGGTGATCACCAATTTGGCGCGCGCGTTTGCTGAGTGAATAATATGTTTCTGCAAAGATGGCACACGCTCTGGCGGAAGTTCCACGCCGAGGTCGCCGCGCGCAACCATGACACCATCCACCACGTCGAGAATGTCTTCCAATTCGTTCATGGCTTCCGGCTTTTCAAGTTTTGCGATCAGAAGCGGTTTGACGAACTTGCCAGCGGCAAATTCCTCCATTGCGGCGCGAACGGTCTTTACATCTTCGGCACTGCGCACAAAGGAAATGGCAACAGCATCCACGCCCTGGGAAATGCCAAAAGCCAGGTCGGCTTTGTCTTTTTCGGTAAAGCCTGAGATGCGGAGTTTGACACCAGGCAGGTTAATCCCCTTGTGCGATAAAAGCGTGCCGCCTACCAAAACCTTTGCATGAACTACACGTTCTTCAGCAGTTAGGACCTCAAGCGCCAGGCGTCCATCGTCAAGGAGGAGACGATCACCCGCGTGAACCGATTCAAAGAGTTCTGGAAAATCCACAGGGAGAAGTTGATCATCGGTCTTTGGCGCTTCATCCTTTGTTGCGTACAGGCACACCCGCTCGTCGAATGAAAGTTGAAGCGGTGCTGCCAGTTTTCCAACGCGGATCTTTGGTCCCTGCAAATCCTGTAAAATACCCACTGGCAACCCAAGTTTTTTTGAAACTGCGCGAATCGCGGCAACCTTCGCTTCGTGCTCCTGATGTGTGCCGTGTGAAAAATTCAAGCGGGCTACGTTCATGCCTGCTTTGATGAGTGATTTAAGCGCCTGTTCTGATTCAGAAGCAGGCCCAATTGTGGCAATGATCTTTGCTCTTCTCATATTATTTCCTTGTTTTATTTACAGATTAAATAAGTTTTACCACGAAAATGAAGGAATAGTTCAGTTGTGTTTTACAGGCGACGAGAAAACTGGCGATCAGATGACCGCCAGTTTTCTGTATAGCTCAAAGTTTATTCTCGTCCCATTAAATCCACTGCAATATTTTTGCCTGCTTGCGCAGGTCGGCGCGAAAATCGGGGTGGGCGATGCTGATCAATGCATCCACACGCTGACGGATGGATTTTCCGTACACATCAGCCACACCATATTCAGTAACCACGTAGTGCATATGGTTACGCCCTGTCACCACGCCCGCGCCCTGTTTGAGCATGGGCACAATCTTGCTGACCAATGTCCCATCTTTCATCTCATTTGTGCTGGGCATGGCAATGATAGGCACGCCGCCCTTCGAACGGGCTGCGCCGTAGATGAAGTCCAACTGACCGCCAACGCCGCTGAAGAACTTGTGTCCAATGCTGTCGGCACATCCCTGACCAGTGAGATCGACCTCGATGGCAGAGTTGATCGCCACCTGACGGTCATTTTGGGCAATGACGAACGGGTCGTTGACATATTCCTGGCGGTGAAACTCACACAATGGATTATCGTGCACCCAGCGATAGAGTTTTTGCGTTCCGAGGACAAATCCGACCACGATTTTGCCGTTATGGATGTTCTTGCGGGAATTATTGATAACGCCCATTTCCACCAGACGCACCACCCCATCCGAGAACATTTCGCTGTGAATGCCGAGGTCTTTCTTATGTTCCAGGTAATTCAAAACCGCATCTGGAATGGCGCCAATGCCCATCTGCATCGTGGCTCCGTCGGGAATCAGATCGGCAACAAAGCCAGCGATCTTCTCGCTGATCTCATCGCCCTCACCACCCTGAGGCAGTTCAGCCACGGGGTAATTCACCGCCACAGCATGGGTCAGGCGGCTGACGTGGATAAAGGAATCGCCCAGGGTGCGCGGCATCTGCTCATTGATTTCAGCAATGATGACCTTGGCCGATTCCGCCGGGGATTTGCTCAACCCGACTTCGACACCCAGGGAACAAAAGCCGTGTTCATCCGGCGGCGAGACATGGATCATGGCTACATCCACCGGCAGAATACCATTCTTGAAAAGCAGGGTAAATTCTGAAAGCAGGACCGGTGTGAAGTCAGCGCGAGCTTCCTGCACTGCTTTGCGCACATTGGCGCTGATGAAAAGTGTATTGACGCGCAGGTGGCCTTCCATCTCAGGCTTCACATAATCGCTGGGGGCAACCGAAAGCGCCTGGCAAATTTCCACATTCGTGACGCTCGGTGCATAGTCCACCAGAGCCGCCAGTAATTTTTGCGGCACCGAGACGTTGCCAGTCATAAAGACGCGCTGGTTGGATTTAATCACCCGCACCGCTTCCTCAGCGCTGCACAGGCGGGACTCGTAAAGGTTTCTCCAGTCCATGTTATTTTCCCTTTCCAGCTGTCAGCCGCGAAAGATGCTGCATCTGACCTGCATGGGTATTCACTGCAAACGCCACATCGGGATTAGTCGAAATGGCTACCTCGGCGCCTTTGTTGGCAATATCCAAAATATAGGGCATTGCCGCGTTCACAAAAGCATGAGTGGCGGTACGCGCCACAGCACCTGGAATATTTGGCACACAATAATGCAGGACATTTTCTTCGATGTAAACAGGATGTTCGTGTGTGGTTGGGCGCGATGTTTCAACACACCCGCCCTCATCAATGCTGACATCCATGATGACGGAACGCGGCTTCATCGAACGCACCATTTCGCGCGTGACCAAAATTGGCGCACGCTGACCATGAAATCAGCACCGCACCAACAAGTACGTCGGCATAAAGGACTGAACTCTCGATATTCCGCTTCGTTGACAACTTCGTGATGATGCAAGGGAAACGATCCCAAATGCGCTGAAGAGCGGCAAGGCTTTGGTCGATCACGGTCACATGCGCGCCCATGCCCAAAAACATCTGTGTGGCATAAGTGCCCACCATGCCGGCGCCCAAAACAACGACCTCGGCAGGCGGAACGCCCGGTACGCCGCCCATCAGGATGCCCTTGCCGCCCCAGTTATTTTGCAGCAGGCGGGCGGCAATTTGCGCCACCATCGCGCCGCCGATCTGGCTGAATGGGCGCAACACTGGCAGCGAGCCGTCAGGTGCCTGTATCTGCTCATAAGCAATGGCGGTGATCTTCTTTTCGAGAAGGGTGTCAATCCTTTCCTGCTGGGTCGAAGCCAGGTGCAGGAAACCAGCCAGGACCGAACCAGGTCGGAGCCAGTTCAATTCCTGTTCGGTAGGACGCGTTACTTTCAACACCAAATCTGCGCGCCCAAAAGATTCTTCGGGAGAAAAGACAAGGCGAGCGCCAACTTTCTCATAATCCTTGTCACTGAAACCAGTTAGTACGCCAGCATCATGCTCAACCAAAACATTATGCTTGTTCTGGACGAGAATATCCACTCCCGCAGGGGAAAGTCCCACACGGTATTCAAAAGGTCTGCTTTCTTTGGGAATTCCAATGTTCATCATGTGCCTCCACATAAAAAAACCTTAAAGATTTTGAAGACCTTTAAGGTTAAAAAGTTTTATTCCATATTGAGAACTTCACGAATAGACGGAAGCGCCCAGTCAATGGTTTCCTTGTCGATTACAAGCGGCGGAGCAAAGCGGATGACATTATCGTGCGTCTCTTTGGCGAGGATACCCTTCTTCTGTAAAGCCTCACAGAAACGACGCGCACCCTTTGCCTCAGGCTTGAGTTCCACACCGATCAACAAACCACGTCCGCGGACTTCCTTAATATGCGGACTGGGAATCTCACTCAACTGCTCAACGAAATACTCGCCCAGCTGCTGTGAGCGTTCTGCAAGTTTCTCTTCGCGGATCACACGCAACGCCGCGCGGGATACTGCCGCCGCCAGTGGATTGCCACCGAAGGTTGAGCCATGCTCGCCAGGAGTGAACAAGCCAAGAATTGCCTTGTCAGCCAAAACCGCCGAGACGGGATAGAAGCCGCCAGCCAGTGCCTTGCCGATGATCGTCACATCAGCACGGACATCGTCATACTGCGCCGCAAACAGTTTTCCAGCTCGCCCGAGGCCCGTTTGAATCTCATCTGCCATGAATAAAACATTGTTCTTCTTGCAGATTTCAGCGACCTTTTTCAAATAACCAGCGGGTGGAATAATCACACCAGCCTCGCCTTGGATTGGCTCAAGCAACACTGCGGCTGTGTTCGGCGTGATCGCCTTTTCAACAGCATCTGCATCACCATAGGTGACCGTTACAAAGCCCGGTGTGAAAGGACCAAAGTCATCGCGGTAGGATGGCTCTGTGGAAAATGAAACAATGGTCACCGTGCGCCCGTGGAAATTGTTCGAGGCAACAATGATCTCCGCCTGATGACGTGGAACCTTCTTTACCCGATATGCCCACTTGCGCGCGAGTTTTACAGCGGTCTCAACAGCCTCCGCCCCAGTATTCATCGGCAGGGACATTTCGTAACCTGTCATCTCGGAGAGTTCTTTATAGAAAAGCGGCAACTGGTCATTGCGGAAAGCGCGCGAAGTCAACGTGACACGTTTGGCCTGGTCGAGCAATGCCTGCAAAATTTGAGGGTGGACATGTCCCTGATTAACCGCTGAATACGAGCTCAGACAATCGAGATATTTTTTACCTTCCACATCATAAACCCAGACACCTTCAGCCCTTTCAATCACCACATCCAAAGGATGGTAGTTGTGTGCGCCGTACTCTTCTTCCATGTTTATAAAATCTTGTGTATTCATAGTTTTCCTGTAATTGATTGGGGATTCGGAGGGCAAGTTCCTAATGTCTGATTACCTGCTCCCTCTTTTTTTACGCTGCTTCAAATAAACGCGCCCTGCAAGCGGTTGCGCGCCTGCGGAGAGATAAATGAATGTTGGACCGTCTGCTGTACTCCTTATTGTCAAAGTATATCTTTATTGTGTAATTCTGGCATGTCTCAAGCATCATGCTTTATGAGTGACATTTCGCCAAAATTTATACATTTTTCGCGCTGAGCGTAGTCGAAGCGCGGTGGATGTGTCCTTCGACTACGCTCAGGAGGAACTCCACTCAAGACGGATTGCGCACCTTTTTCCAATAGCGCATCATCCCATCTGCGCCCATGCCGAGGGGATTTGCCAGATCGTAGGCCCGAATAACGTCGCTACTCAAATTTTGAATGCGGCTTTGTTCACCCATCCAGGCTTCAAACTTTGCACGCAGTTCATCTGCGGTTGGATCTGCGGGCATAATTTCTTCGAGCCATTTTTCCGTCTCATCGAGATTTTTTTGAAGTTCATTCAATTGCCAATCGGCGTCATCGAAAATCCCAAAATGGGTCGGCGCAATGCGCGAGAATTTCAAGGAATGCAAACGGGTGATGCTTTCGCGCCATCTTCCAAAATGCAATTCCGGCGGAGGCATGGGCGCGCGCAAATATTGAAAGCCCGGGATTCGCACCCCGCCCACATCGCCGCTAAAACAAACATCTTCAAATAGATAGCAATAATGATGTTCTGCATGGCCCGGCGTGTTGATAGGAAGAAAGCGCAGATTGCCGATGACGATCTCCTCCGCATCCTTCGGGACGGTAAGTTGATCCTCGGCAACAGGCAGGAACTCACCCCAGAGAGTTTGCATCCGATCACCATAAATGCGGGTGGCACTGGCGATCAGCTTTTCAGGATTTAACATATGCGGCGCGCCATTCGGGTGGACGAATATCTGCGCGCCCTGGCGTGAGAGCCAGCCCGCCGCGCCTGCATGGTCGAGGTGAATGTGCGTGAGCAGGACGTGGGTAATGTCACGGGGAGTTAAACCCTCTTTCGCCAGACCAGCTTCCAGCGCGGAAATGGTCGAGCCAGGTCCGCTTTCGATCAAGACTGCCCCATCCCCATGTCGAATTAAATAAGATGCAATTGCCTGTGTTTTATTTTGAAAATTAAGATCTATTGTGACAATATCGGGTTTTGCCATGTACGCATCTCCTGTGATATGAAATTAGTGGAAAGTTCTGAAAGCGCCTGTGTCAGGTCCGCGTCACACGCAACCACGCAAACAGGCACACGACGCTCGCGTAAAGAATGGGCAATTTTATTTTTGTCGCTAAGGCCGCCAAAAGTTCCAATATCAAGCAAAATAACAATCGGGCGCAAATAACGTCTCTGCAGATCATCCACTGCCAGTAAAAGATCGGGGCGAGTGGTGGGCGTAATAAGAATGACGGTTGAGCCTTGCGGTATTTGAGAAGACTGCGCTGCTACCAGCGCAGCAATGGATAGTTCGCCATTGGCTTCCACAAAGGCCAGAGTCTCCAAAATCTTGCCTTCCTGCCGCGCCCCCCGCTCTGCATGATGCACGGTATATGCGTGCCCCGCACTTGCATATCCAACCGCACGGCGCTGTGCAATGAAGTACCGCGCAAGTGATGCTGTGATACTAATTGCGTACTCAAGCGAGGATGGCGGTAAGTGGAAGGTAGGACGCTTCTTAAAGAAAATTGATTCCGTTGACACCTGTTCATCTTGATGTGGTTTCTCACGATGAACATCATTTTGCAAATCAAGGTACAACCATACCTCGGCTTGCGGGTCCTGTTCGAACTCTTTCACCATCAATTGATTACGGCGAATACTGGTGGGCCAGTGAATGCGCTTCATCTCATCGCCATGCATATATTCGCGCACTCCTGCCGCATGTGGTGTGATGTCGTGTGATTTTCTGCGGATGACCTGCCCACCGGGCAAAAGGCCGGGAGGCAATGAAAAAGATTTTATGTCAAAAAGCATCGGAAGAACAATGAGCGTTTGGTTGGCAGCAATCTCTTTGCTTGAGCGGAACAAACCAAATGGGTCGCCTGTGGTGATGCGGGTAGGACCCAGAGCAAAAGCACCGCGCCGTGTGAGCCAGGTGCGGGCAAGATAGGACCGCTTTTGGCGGGGAGGCACCAGCGCCAATAAGCGCGACCCAGACGCATAAGGAATCGTGGTCTGGTTGAAAACCTCGATCCACGGCGCAATAATACGGCTGCCATTCACCACTTCGAAATGTTCTTCAAAGTAATCGCCCGCGTTCGCACGCAAGATACGAGTACTCCGCGATACACGCAAACCTCTCCCAACCCATTGCGTCCAGATCCAAAAGCCCACTACCAACAAAATACTTAGATAAAGGAAGCGCCAATAAATAGCAGCTCCACTTACCAGAACCCCCACTACGCCGACCCCAAATAACAGGGCGACGAATATCCGCCCAGCTTTCATTCGAACTTCTTACTCAGATCAGGTCCAGATGCGAACTCGCCACCTGGTACCGAAGTGGCATGGATCGCTTCCTGAACAATGCGGTCTGAACTTAAGTCACGCAAACGAGCGGCCGGGCTGACGATAATGCGGTGAGCCAGAACAGCCGTAGCCAAGGCCTGAATATCGTCCGGTAACACATAATCACGCCCTGACATTGCGGCGCGCGCCTGCCCTGCACGCGCAAGGGACAAACTTCCGCGCGGACTTGCGCCAAGATACACATCTGAACTTTGGCGCGTGCGGGTTGTTAATTCAACAACGTAGCGCTTGATGGCCGGGGAAACATAAATATGCTTCACAGCATCCACTGCCAGCAATATCTCTTTCAGCTTTACAATGGGTTTCAATGTTTCAAGCGGATGTTGTATCTGCTGGTCATCCAAGACACGGATCTCATCGGAAAGGGATGGATATCCCAACCGCAAACGGAGCAGGAAACGATCCAACTGCGCTTCGGGCAGCGGAAACGTGCCTTCGTATTCAATTGGATTTTGCGTTGCCATAACCATGAACGGCTTTGGCAAAATATGTGTCACACCATCCACCGTTACCTGGCGTTCTTCCATGGCTTCAAGCAAAGCAGCCTGGGTCTTGGGTGTGGCGCGGTTGATCTCATCAGCAAGAATGATCTGCCCAACAATGGGGCCGGGGCGGAATTCAAATTTATTATTCTGCTGGTTATAAATTGAAACGCCTGTCACGTCACTTGGAAGCATATCGGGTGTAAATTGAATTCGGTTGAATGTGCAATCGAGTGAACGCGCCAGACTGCGCGCCAGCATGGTCTTGCCGACACCGGGCACATCCTCGATCAACACATGCCCCTGGCACAACAGTCCGATCACGATCAATTCAATTGACTGCCGCTTGCCAACGATCACCTTTTCAAGATTGCCAATGACCTGGTCGCTAAACGTCTGGATATCTTTCATGAGACCATCCTTTTCAATAAGAATAAATGATTCTATCATGTCGTTTGCGATGTGGGCAAATCGTGTATAATCCTGCACATGCCTCAGTAGCTCAATGGATAGAGCGCCTGACTTCGGATCAGTAGGTTCCGGGTTCGACTCCTGGCTGGGGCACCTAAATACGGCATTAAATCTATGTTTACCCCCATATATGGGTATAAAAAGGTCTCCAGTTGATGGAGACCTTTTTGTGTACTGCAACCGTACTGCAACCCAAACATCAGCGAAACTTCCGATCCAAGTGGAATATTTGAGGGTTGATGTTCCCCCAATTTCCTTAGATCATCACTCACGTTGATCGGCGTCAAGAGCACATCCAATTTCTCGGCAGCTTCATCTTGCATTACAGGTAGAACATGGGAATAAGTATTCAAGGTCATACTGATGTCAGAATGCCCAAGCCGCTCCTGAACAACTTTGGGATGGACTCCCTGCTGAAGCATAAGAGTAGCAGCAGTATGGCGTAAATCGTGAAAGCGGACATCGGGCAATCCTGCTGTAATCAAAAGTTTCTTGAAATTATGATACAGGTTGCTTGGATCCATGGGCGTTCCTGTGGATGACGGGAATATCATGTCATGCTCCTTCCAGAATTTACCAGCAGCTTTGATATCTCTAACCTGAAGACTTTGGTGCTTGCGTAGTTTCTCAATAGTCGTTACACCTAATGCAATTACACGCCTGCCGGCGGCTGATTTGGGTTCGCTAAATGCCAATCCCCCGCGCAATCTTTGAAGTTGCCGTTGGATTCTAAGCCGTCGATTTGCCCAATCCACATCAGACCACTTAAGGCCAAGCAACTCACCCTGGCGTAAACCTGTAGTGACGGCAAGCCAGAAAAGAACTTCAAAGCGGTCTCCTTCTGAAAAAGAAATAAGTGTACGGACCTGAATATCAGATAAGGTCTTCATCTCCTTGCGCCTGAATTTGGGACGAACTACGGCTAGCGCTGGGTTTCTGCCGATCATTCCCAACTTAAGCGCATGATTGAGGGCACGACGTAACACAGCATGGATAAGTATTACAGTTCGAGCACTCGTTCCGTTCTCCATTTTCTTGCTGTACAATGCCTGAATTTGCCTTGGATTTAAATCCTTCAACTTTATCATTCCCAAATCAGGGACGATATGCTGCCTAACAATTTGCCTGTATTGATCGCTTGTCTTTGGTCGGACGGATGTTTCATTTAGAATCAACCATTCGGTCAAGAAAACATTGACGCTGGTCTGCGCCATAGCGAAGGTCAGTCCATCATCAACTTGAGTTCGAATCTTTCGTAACCATTCACGGCATTCACTCTGTGACTTGAAATACTTACTTACACGCCTGCCTTGAACTGTCATTTGCGCAGCCCATAGTCCATTTTTCCGTTTGTTAATACTTCCTTCGCCTTGTCCTCGCTTCTTTGCCATTAAATCTCCTTCTTTCATTCTTGTTCCTGCCCGCCACAGTTTCCCATGACGGGCAGAACATAAAATCATTAGTTACACTTGCTCAGTTGTCGTCGTGTTACCCTTGCCAATGGCAGGCGTAACAAGCTTCCGAGTACGCCATGCCGCCTGTTTGCAAGCTTTGTTGCAGTATTTCCGCCTGCCATGCCGGCCTGCACTGATCCGTTTGCCGCAAGCAGGGTTCTTGCAATAAGCATCAGGTCTCGCGGCTTTGATCGTCTTGCGCCTGGGGGCTATCCGCTGCCCTCCCCCATCGGCGATAAAGGGCTTGGCACCGCACTTTGATAAACCACAGGTTCAGTTTTGCCTGCACTGCGCGCCGCGTCATACCCTTGCAGCCATTCGCGCCAATCTGCGTCGGGCAATTCGTCTTCTTCATCCTGTTCCCGAGTCTTTACCTGCCGGCTTTACAACCGCGCCGCTTGTGGGGGTGATGGCATCTCCGCGCAATTGGCCCATGATCTCATTCAATACTTCCATGCCGCCATATTGGGCCGCGATTGCATCCTCATCACTCGCGCCTTGTTCAGCCAGGGCAAGAATCTCTTTCGCGCGGTTTATGTCCTCGATGCGGCGTTCGTGGTACGCCACACTTTCGGCTCGTACTTGATTGGCTTTGATCCCGTCATCAATGTAGAAGTAAACTGCCGCGATCAAGCCATGCGCGCCCGCAACCAGGACGAGGATGAGGATCATTGCGATGTCAATCTCTGTGGAATTTCTCGCCGTAAATCCAAGAACATTTACAATGCCCGCCAAAACTCCAACGGTCAAGATCGTGATGACTGACAGGGCCGCGCCGATCACCGCAAGCACCTTTTGCATACGGCTGGCATAAGCCCGCGTGAATAGGAATTCGTGCATCAGCAAAGGCAGGAAGCCTGCCACGAAGGTCAACGCGGCATAAGTGAACTTGCCCGTGATGGCATAAACCGTCCCTGCCGCGATCCCGTCAAAAAGCAGGGCGGTTGCGTTGTAGAAGAGCCAGGCCCAATAAAGGGCAAAGTTGGAGGGCTTGCGCTTCGCTTGCTGCGGGCGTTTCACCAGTTCAAGCAGTCGGCTTACGTTGTTAGTTGTGGTCATTTTCATCCTCTTAGGTCTTTATGATTATTTACGTCGCACGCCGCACCAAAAACAATGTTCAGCGTATTACGAATGAAATTCATTGATCAACCGTACAGATCAGGTATTTTGAATTCGCCCAGCCGTGCAAACCGCTGGCGTTCCTGACAGGAACCCAGCCGTCAACAGCCTGGGGATCGGTCTGGGTCAATGTTTCGCCCTCATGCAATATGGTTGCTGAAGGGCAGGAAGTACCGCCGCAGGTTCTCAAATTCAATCTGCCAGCCTCAAAGCCTGTTTTGACCTGGCACAGGCGAAGCAGCTGCGGGGCAGGGGTGACGGTTGCCGGGTTCGTTTGCCTGGTAATGGGCAGGGTCATTGCCGCGCTTTGAGTGGTCAATGTGCAAGCCAGGACAAGCAGGGGCAGGAAAAGAAAAAGCATTTTGATATTTGTCATAAGCATCCTGCTGGATCTATGCCCGCTTCGTCAGAACTTGAAAGATCGGACGGATCGAACATGAGTTTGGAAATCCGTTCCTTTAGACTTTCAGCCAGAAAAACGATCACGCTTATATCCTTATGGGATAGTTCTTCATATGCTATTACGGGATCATTGACACGCTTATCTTCCCAATCGTAGGCAGTGCTCAAAAACTCCTCGAGCGCGGGATACATGCCTAGAAAATCTCCAACCAGCTGATCTTCGATATCAGGCACGGGTTGGTCCCGTTCGGTCGGGTCAGGATCATTTGGATCTTCGAACATGGTGTTTTCTCCTCTCATAGATTTGATGGATACCTCGTACACTACAAAGCTTTCAAGTTCGCCGAGCCACAGCATTTACAGGTTTGGTTTACATAAATTCCTTCTTTGATTTTTTGCTCATGCTTATGCCGAGCAAGTTAGGTTTGATTGCAATAACTGTCGCGTGGCTCTTGGGAATTTCATTGACCAAATTTTCAAATAAAGCTGATTTACAAAGCGTTTGAAGTAAACATTCTCTGGAATCTACGCCAAGTAACATTTAGTCATAATCCACGTTCCTGGAGATTCTTTAGATTTATTGTTAGCGTTGGGAGTGTCACATCCTGGTCATTAAGATGGTTAGCCAAGCCTGCTTCATTTATTATTTTGTTATTTCTCGAAAGAGTTTGTTTTGAAAATCCAAGAACAACCAATTCCTTTTTACTATAAAATGGATTTAGCACACATGTACCCGTAGAGGCGCATACCTTGCTCTGCTCCATGTTTAGTGATCAAATACTTAATGGCGAGGGTCCTATCGGCAATCACCACGTCATTTAAGCCTAGTTTCGCATTTTCTTTCTGGAGAATTCGTTCTACAACATCAGGCGTGAAATCCGTAATAAAAAGTGGCTTTTTTAGGTCCCCAAATGCTCTCCGCACACTTGTTTTATTGACCAAAGAAAGCTCTTCACGTAAGAGGTCTTTTGCATTGATGTCCTCGCATTCCATATATTTGTTATAAAAGCTCAAGGTCGCATGACGACCATAATATTGCACCCCATATGAAGGGTAGTAGGGCTTTGTTTGCCTGTTTGGGTGTTTTACCTCAAACAAATATTTAATATAATCATCCACATGGTCTCCAACATGGTGGTTGTAACAAAGGTCAATACGATCCAATTCAGATTTAGATAAGTCGACATTTCTTTCGAGAGGCTCAGATAAGAACGACTCTAATGACTTGACAGCTAAATCAACTTTTGGCAACATTTCAAAATTATTTCCACAGGCAAATTTTGGCAATGATGTTTCGACCAATATCAATGAAACGGATTCATATGCACATCTTGCGGGTAATATTTAGTTTTGATAACAGTACCAAACGGACCTTCGAAGTTATTTGTGTATACATACCAAATTTTTCCATCTTTTTTAGGCTTACGAGTAAATGCCCAATTTGCCAATTGTCCCGGCAGCATGCCCTCTGTTATACGAAATCGGACTGTGTCAATCACAGGAAGTTCGCTGATAAAAATCATTTTTTGTTTCCACAATTTTTCGTGTGCATTTGATCATTTACAGTCTCTTGGATTTATCTAATTGAACTTGCTGGATTGGACTCTATACTCTGATCAATGAATTTCTGCAGGTCTTCAGACTTGACTCTCACAGTTTTCCCGAAACGAACTGACGGTATTTGACCTTGAGAGATCATGCGGTAAGCTAGCGCCCTGCTTATTTTGAACAACTTAGAAATTTCAACTGCCGTAAAGTAACTTGATTCCATTTTTTTTGCTCCTTGGAGATAATAGGGATGGTGTAATCCATAAATTCTACTGTCAACTATGGCTACACGCAATAGTATAGGACATTTGTTCTATGCTGTCAATAGGGAATTTATATGAGTTTTCTTGAAATTGGCAGGCGTTTACTGATTAAGGGGTACTCATATGGCTCCAACATAGCACTAGAGGGCACTGCGAAGGTTCCAATACTTCGGCAGTGCCCTCTAAGTACAAACATAAAAATCATGAAGGAAGAGCGCCAATAATCGACAGGACATCTTCTGGGTTCGTGTTGTAGCGATTGAAAAAATTGTAAGAAGCCTCGATCAGGAGTTTCACGGTTTCAAAGATTTCACAATGAGTTACTTCTCGTCGAAAATGACGCCATAACATCTCAATCGGATTCAACCACGGACTGTAGGTTGGTAAGTAAAGTAATACCAATCGTCCTGCGGCAGCTCGCAAGACTGCTTCCACTTCATCATCTTGGTGAGTGCTGGCATTATCCCAAGCGACATAAATGGTTCCTGTCGAGTGTTTGTCTACAAGAGTTTGCAGTAATTCAGCCACTTCCAGTCGTCGCTTTCTTCGTCGAATAATGACCACGGTTTCTCCAGAATGATAATTCACGGCACCCAAACCATAATGTACTTTTGGCTGTCCGGGTGTCGGGATCATCACTTGCTGACCTTTCGGACTCCACATGGCTCGTAAGGTGGGCAACCAACTCACGTTGAATTCGTCCGCATAGTAGAACACCTCACCTGGTTTCAGGTGGTCTCGAGCCTCTTCAATCGTCTTTTTTTGACCTGATATTCCGGGTCCGGACTCGAAATCGTGTGCTGTGGACGGCTAAACACGATATCTTCTTTGGCAAGTGCTCGTCGGATAGTTTCTGTTGAAACGCGGATACCAGTGTCTTCCGCCATAAAATCGGCCAGGCGCTGCAAGGTCCACATCGAATATTCAAGTTCCAGGCTCCTGGGTCGCCTGCGCACAACTTCGAGTAAGCGCTTGCGAAATTCATTTGTCAGGATCGAGCTCCGTCCCGACCGTGGAGCATCCAGCAATCCTTGAATGCCTTCCGCGATATATCTATGAAGCCAGCGCAAAACCGTGACGGAACTCTCTCGAACGATGTCCGCTATTTCATCGGCTGTCAGCTTCTTCTCGGCCGATAACAGCACCATTTGTGCTCGGGTGCGTACTCTGGGCACTTCCGTTTTTCGGTAGAGTTGTTCTAATTCGAGAATCTGTCCTTCTGACAAAGAGGGCACAAATAGTTTTTTCATGCCACCATTTTATCCTAAAGAACTTTCGTGTTTGTACTTAGTATCACTAATACAACTAATCATTCCATGGGACTTTTGATTGAATCACTACCATTCTGAGCGGAGCGGAAGAATCCCGATTTCGGCGGGCGACGATGCTGGTTGAGCGAAAACTGTGGGTGATACCGCGAATATGGGAGAATTACCCCGGTTTGCCATACGCTTAGCATATACAATGGTAGCTGTTCCCCCCCTTGATATTGCATGAGCAGTAGCCGACGTTCCTACTCCCCTTTCTACGGACATATTTATTTTCGGTGAATGATCAATTAAATGATTTAATATTAAAATCTCATTCGAGGCGGTGCTCTTCCGCCTTGAATTGTCCTTTCTTCTTGACATGTGGTTACTCTTAGGGTTACACCCCTTTTCTCAGTTGCCAGGGTAAAGTCAGTTTCAACGAATTACCTCTAGGCTACAAATATGATCGCTCAGGAATGGATTTACTTGGGCTCCCCCATATAGAGATGATGACCTGACCCGCTGGAAAGCGCTATGGCTGGAGATTTCTCTCCCGAATTCGATAATTACACTGTGTACAGGGGAGTGAATGGCAGTGAATGCCGTACCTGTCGGGCAGCGGAGTTGGTGGTTGAGCGGCAAGTTCCATTTAGCGCAGAAAGAGCGCCTATGTCAAGCACGGTTCCTGACAGGAACGTTATACAATTGTATAAGCGACATGCAACCAGAGCAGACCGATACCCTTTCCAACCCTCTTTGAACAGAATCATTGACCAAAAGAAGTTCCTGACAGGAACTTCTTTTCCAAGTGGACAAAAGTGGACATTTTGCCGGCTGGTTACACGAAAGTGCAAACGATATAGACAATGTAGACAAGTTCCTGACAGGAACCAGTATCTCCTTCTAGATGACCTCCCTAGGTCGGCAACCATTCACAGCCGACTACACTGGTCGGCCAGCAGAGTATTCCACCTGTACACCGTCAATCTGCCTGAGACGCCAATGTCACAGATAAGGCAGAAAGCTAAAGTAGGCGATACCTGCGCTCCAACAAAGGTTCCTGACAGGAAGAACTCGAAGCCAGAAAATACTCAAAAAGCCGCACCTACCCACCTGTCCAGCGTTATGTGCCATTCTTGAGTGAGGCGGCGTATGCGAGCGCTGAGGGTGTGCAGCATCCGACAATTGCTGGGGCTTCGTGGATCAAATTGTCGTTCCCAAGGGCATCCACCATGAATAGGGCATAGTCTATGCGGCGTGTGATGTTGCTCTCGAGGATGGGGTCGCCTACATGTTTACTCCAAACCGGCAGGCCCTGGCTCTCACCTTCTTCGAGGTCGCTTCCCCGCACGACCGTCCATCGGGTGTCGCTGGCAAACACCCGCCGGCACGCTTCTATCTGGTCATCAATATCCACGATGTGGGTAAGCCGCCCGAGCCAGCGAGCAAGTTTCTCCTCTTTTACCAAGGACTGCGGGAACACATCCTTTCCGTCACGCGTGATATGCCAGCCGCAAGAAAAGATTAGGCGCGCCCCGGGTTGAGCGTAGTCGAGTACAGCCTGGGCTGTTCCCGACGAGTAATGGTGAGCACCCCAGGGCACTAGTACGGTGAGCACTCCATCACACCCTGCGACCGCCTTCTGGATAACCTGAGGGTCGTTCGTCGCCCCGGGAACAACGGTGATGTGCCCCTTAAACGCCTCAAGCTTGCCTACGCTCCTTTCTCGACACACACCAACCACCTCGAATCCCCGATCTATTGCGTGCTGCACCATATACTGCCCAAGTTTCCCGGAAGCTCCCACGATACAAACTCTCTTCATTTTGACCTCAACTTGCTGTAGCTTCGAAGAGGGCTTTCTTGCGTGAGAGCAGGAGGTTTTTGATCCGAGTATTTACGGACAGCTTTACGGTTGAGCATGGATTCAATGACAGGATTGGTGAGCATATGTTACTCCTTGTGGGCCGGCCTAACTTTTTGCTTTATGGCAGGTGGGCGTGGACTCTGCTTGGGAGCAGAAAAAACTCGAAGCGAGGAAAATGCTCGAAAATGCCGCAAATCCCTAGCGTCCAGTGAACGCTGTGTTGGGCAGCCATTTCATACTTTCCTTTCGCTCTGCCGTCGATTGCGAATGAACATAATAACCGCGCCGACAACTCCAACGAGGAAAGCCGCCGAACAGAGCATCGTGAAAATTATACTCAGAGCTTCATTCACAGGACTCTCTATCAGTTTCTTGAGCGTATCCGAACTCGCAGGATTTTGAACAATGGAATCAGATATCATGCTCAAGATTATAAAGAGAATAAAACCAAGTACAGACGCCAATAGTAGGAACATGAACTTCCTTGCAGTTCGCCAAGGGTGGGAAAATGCAAGGACAAAGGCAGTCGCTGCAAGATAGGCTAGCAGTACGCCAGGCGGATTATCGTTTATACCTACAACGACAGAAGCAATTGCTAACAAACCACAGGTCACCAAGAAGATAAATGTCTTGATTCTGTTGCGTGGTGTTGAAAAAGCATCAATCATGATTATCTCCTTATTTGATTGTGGATTTCGCCTATGGCCGCCCAACGGCTTGCGTTACCCGCTGGTGGGTGGGACGAGATAACGCTATTTTATCGGAATCAACCCCAAGCCACACAAAGTGCCTGAAAATGCGCAACTCCCACCAGTCGGGTGCACGCTGTGTTGGGCGGCTCCGAGAACGAAAGCCGATACTCATTCTACAGCTAATGCCACGAGGCGATGGTAAGCGTTTTGATCGCTAAATCTGTTATTCGATCTTCCTTTGAAACCATGGAATGAACACCGATACTTTTTTTCGATATTCCTCATATTGTTTTCCAAAATCCTTCAATAATCTCCGTTCCTCCATTTTCACAACAACCGTCAACATAAAAATAAAAATTGCACCGATCAACACAACCGCGGTCATTGAATTCAAAAAGAGTGCAAACGCCAGATAGAGTAGCAATGTTCCAAATAACATGGGATTTCTTGTGTATTTATAGGGTCCGGAAATAACAAGATTCTTGGTCTTTGGACTGATTTCTATGTTTCCGATTTCCACAGGACCTCCTCCTCCAACAGTATTTTGAATAATCACGGACCAGATCCCATATACGAAGCCTATCATCAGCAGGATCATGAGAATGATCCATCTGATTGCTGCATTTTGGATAATTTCCACCCTATAAACACTATCCAATAAGGAAGTGATCACGTAAATAATAGAAGGCACGAATACCATAACGAGTAATCCACCCACCAGATATCCTAGTATCATCTTTCTATCTCTGTTCATGAATGCCTCCTTCCCGTCATTACCAGGGTCTTTCTGTGAATGAAAACGCTCAGCATGATGCCGCCCAAAGGTTTGCGTTACTGGCGCTGGGGCGGATGGCGGAACGCCGTCCGATGTGGAAAAGGCTGAGGTGTAGAAAACTGCTTGAAAATGCCGCAAAATCCCCAGCGTCAGGTGCACGCTTTGTTGGGCGCATTTTACCTTTTACTTTATTTTCAATATCCTCTTAGCTCTTTGCTGAGTGCTTTTTCGACTTGATGCATACCATTCTTCTGCAAACTTTTTTATCGTTTCTTGTTCGGCTTTCCCTACATTTGGGTAAACCTTGTAGAGCGCTTCCAGTAACCAGTCCTGTTCATTTTCAATGATATTTTCCATCGACCTTTCCAAAATAGGAAATACTCTGCCAGCATCCTTTTTAGAAATGCATCCGAAATCCCCTAAGAAAAGATCAGCAGAACTTGCAAGGATCAGCCCATCCTTCTTCTCGTCAATATATTTTTCAGCATAGCGAATAGCTTTTTGCGCCGCTGATTTATTCAAATGAGCACAAAACCCCATTGTTCGGATAATTTCCCATCGAGTTTGAGGTTCTTCTACCGAAAGTGCTGGTAATAGTTCACCCAGGTATGGCGCAACCAATTCAGGGCGGTTTTCTGCGACAATCTCAACAACTTTCGCAGCTCCAGCACGGACATGTTTTTGGTTCAGTTGGGATTTCTCATAGGAAGCGAGCTTAATACAATCCATAAGAATACTGGTTTGACCATCAAGCACTTCTTTCGACAGAGCCTTTCCCAAGGTGGTTGAAACTGTTCCTTTGTTGTGAGATAACTGTTCAAAAGTACTCATACCCGCTCTCCTTTCTGTCTAATGTTGATGTGATGACTGTGCGCCCAACGGCAGGCGTTACCGGCAAAGGCGGGAATTGGCGGACAAAACCACCAAACGCCGAATCCGCCATTGGGACCGCGACCTTGAAAGTGCGGGCAACGCCCCGCACTTGTCCGCTGCACGCGGTGTTGGGCGGATGTATCGTTTACCAAATACATGGCAATAAGCGGCATTTTACCTTTTGCATATATTCGATATATCCGTCTAATTCCTCAATAAGCATTTTCTCCTCACCCTTGATTCTTATTACAAGGATTGTCGCTATACATATTCCAATAATTATAGCCATTATTGATTCCAACAAGAGCGGACCTCCAATGATTAGCATTATTATCCCGAGATACTGAGGGTGCCTCACAATACTGTATACTCCCGTTGAAACGACTTTTTGCTGACGGTCTGATTGTATTCTTACTACCGTTGAAAGATATGGATTAGCAATTGTTGCTCCAATCAAGAGATACAAAGATGGAAATAATAGTAAGCATCCGATAATTTTGATAAATAGCGGAAAGCGCGGAGATAAACCGAGAATTTGTGCATCAAATGGCATAGCGACAAACCAAAATGCTGCCAAGATGAACAATGATGTGAGAAGATACTTATCCCACTTTTTTTGATTTTGAGAACCACGCACATTTAATCGCTCTGAAATCAGCGTTGGATTCTTTTTATACATGTATATCATGTTGGATAGCATCATTACATCGAACCAGATGCTTAATACCCATCCTTCTGTCCACGCAAGATTTCCCGATAATAAAACTATGATGGCTGGGAATAATATAACAATAAAAAGGGACATAAGTATAAAGGCACCAAGAGAATATTCCTTATTTGTGTCTCTCATAGCGAGCCTCATGCGGATTGCTATTTCTGTTGACACGAGCCACTCTTTCAGTACGAGTCCCCCATCGCCATATTGATAAAGACAAAAATCTATTCAATCGGAAAGCACGTATCCGCCCAACGGTTTCCGTTACCTGCGCTGGGGCGGGGACGGCAAAGCCGTCCAGCTAGAAAAATGATAAGGCGTAGAAAACTGCTTGAGATTGCCGCAAACTCCCCAGCGTCAGGTGCACGCTTTGTTAGCCAGCCTAGATTGAGAAGTAACTCCAATGCCATGTTACAAACCGAATTTGGCGGCTCTAATGACCGGGTGGGCGAAAATCGACTCTCATCTTTACTGCTTCGTCCATTTCTTCTGGTGTAAGCAAAGCGACTGAGCGAATGGAGAAAGTTCCACTGACGTTTCCAGCTAAAGTGATTGCTGTTGAACTAATAGTATCGGGCAGATTGACGATGATATAAAAATCGTGCTCGCCATTGGAGTAGTAGAAAGCCTCCAGAGATCCGCCCACACTTTGAAGTGCCTGTTTCGCGGCGTCAATTCGTGCAGAACCTCCCTCAGCAAGTAATCCTTTATATCCTTCTGGAGTGTACGAACCGTAGAAAAGATATTTCTGCATAGAGTCTCCTGGTACATCGTACGATCACATCGGTAACTTATGGAAACGGTCCCTTTTCAAATTACATAGATTGGCCACAACGAATAGCATCAAATCGTTGGTTGCCATATACCCTTAACATAAGTCGCTTCTGATGCGCCTGGCCAGGGCGGCATGGTGATGCAAATGAACTTCAAGTCTACGTCTGAAACATTTCGGTATTGAAACGCTGTTCCTACTGGAATATCAATGGATGTGCCTGGAACAAGCACAGTGATGCAGCTCTCCACGCCATCATCTCTCCAAATCTCGCCATGTCCCTCCAACACATACCAGAATTCGCTGACCGTCGCATGAACCGTCGCTTTATTTACTTGATGAGGAGGGACTGTGCTATGGATCATGCCGCCTGTTTCGCTATCCATCAGGTAGCGAATGTCTGCACCTGCTGGCGATTTCGCATCGGGGAACTCTGGAAGTGTTTTTGTCTTCATATTCTTTCCTTTCACGATCTTTAGATGGAGAGGTTGGCTAACGGTTTGCGTTACTTGCTGGTGGGCGGGACGAGATAACGCTATTTTATCGGAAACAACTCGAAGCCACGTAAACTGCCTGAAAACGCGCAGAGTCCCACCAGTCAAGTGCACGCTGTGTTGGGCGGCATTGTTTTTTTATTTATGCACCTTTCTCAACGATTGCGGTATTGTCACGCAAGTCTTACCATCCTTTTTAAATCGAAAATCACACTTCACGCCGCCATCGGCTAAAGTCATTGTTCGGCGCAATCCCCATCCCATTAACTCGCTGGCTATCTTGTCGATGGCACAAAGATAGGGAACCAACTCTGCCGCACCTTGTTGTCGGAAAAAACTATAGACCGCACACTCGATATAGTCGAATTCATAGTCGAACTCTTTCCCGTCCCCTTGTAGATAAGTAACAACATAACCACCTGGATACTTGCGTTCCTGGGATAGTGCCGCTCGTTTCTGTAATCGTATAGTGAGCCATCGAGAAAACCACAACATTCTAACAACTCGACGCATAAAGCCTGGGATTGCTTCAATTTCCGCTTCACCAATTTCGTATACTAACTGTCCTACTTCTTCGACCGTCTTGCCGTGTTCTTGAAATGCTTTGTATATACCCAGGTGCCGACTAGCTGGCAAATAGAATACGTCAACCAGAGGATTGTTTTCACCAACATAAGGAATTTGAGGAATGATGTCACAGTACTTTTGACGTGACACTTGTATCAACGCATTAGCTTCTTCTCCGTAGCGTGCAATCAAGACTGGCTTAACCAGAGAAATCGCTCGGTCAAAACTTTTTAATAAATGGGGTGTGCGCGAGATATAGTTTTCGTGCGACATCTGCCATCATCCTTCTTACATATCAGTTTGTGTTGAGCCGCCATTTCACCTTCTAAGGGGCTACAGATTCTTCGCCGACCAATCACCTAAATTAATGTAGGCATTAGTCAGTATTAGATTAATAACGGATATATTTTAAATATACATAATCTCACCTCTCAATTCAAGCATCATTTGTCATAAAACATGAAGTTGTCACCCAATCCACTGGAACACGAGAGTACAAAAGGGGTGAGGCGATGACTCTATAGCGAGGAGTATCGTGTATTGGTTCATTTGAGGGGTATAGAGGACGCAAGGAGGCTCCAGGTATCGGATTACAGGCTGGTTTCTGCTCATAACTGGCATGGAAACGTAAGCCCGTCACCTCATTCTGAGCTATTGCATGGCGATGACTCCTGTCGAGTCAAATTTGCGGCAGCAATCAGTCTACAGTTATACATTTGTATATGGGTGTATTATCCTGGCTCTCCTCTCTCACCTATCCTCGCCCAAAATTTTCCATTATTTTCCTGAAACTTCCAAGCGTGAAGTTTCCGTACGTTCCTGTCAGGAACTTATCTACCACAACTACGGGTGGATTCGCGGGTGGGAGAAAGGGTGGGGTTTCGGGTGGGAGAAAGGAGGACTCAAAGGGGGGTTCGAGGGAGGGCTGGAAGGAGGAGTATTCTGCGACAAGTCGGACCGTTATACTTGCCGACCCGCAAATCGGATATCGGAAGAACCACACTACCAATGCGCTCGATCCATTCCATGACCGCAATGCGCTGGACGTTGCGATGCAGATCACACGGCAGGTCAATCCTGATACAGTCGTCATCAACGGGGACTGGCTCGATATGAGCGAATGGAGCGACAAGTTCACGCGTGAACCTGGCTTCTTCTTCACCACTCAACCCGCCCTGTTCGAGACACACTACTGGCTCCAAAAACTGCGTAAGACGCTCCCCAAGGCACGCATTGTGTACATCGAGGGTAATCACGAGGTTCGCCTCCGCAACTCGATAGTGAATCACCTGGCTGCGCTGGCTACCCTTGTAGACGTGTCTGGTGAGGCAATTGGCTCACTTGCGACCCTTTTAGGGCTTGAGTCACTTGGCATTGAGTATTTAGGCGGCTATCCCAACAACTATCTCGACCTGGGACCCATCGTGGTGACACACGGACATCTGGTTCGCGGGAAGTCACAGGATACCGTCGCGGCCATCTTGCAGAGAATTGACAAGTCGCACCTGGTCGGACACATCCACAGACCTGAATTCGGAGTGAAGACCGTCTCGCTTTCGGGCACGGATAAGGAAATCTTCGCCATGTCTTCGGGGTGTCTGTGCAGAGTGGATTACGTGGTGCCCGGCCATGCGCGCGGATCTGTGTGGCAGCAAGGCATCGTGGTACTGGAAACCTCCGACAATCTGGTCACCCCCTACCAGGTTCCCATCAGGAACGGACAGGCGATATTCGGCGGCAATGTCTTCTCGTCCAGCTTTGACATCAGTGAGTTGAATAGCGCAGGGTATGGCGCTATATATTAGGAAGTTGGGGGCGCTTGTCCTCGGGTTGCGGCACTTTGCAACCCGAGGACAAGCGCGCTTTACTCGGAGGTCAATAAAGCTCGAATTTGTCCCTTGCAGCCGACTTTTATGGGCAAATGTCCACTTTTGTCCACCTGTAAAATTCGTTCCTGTCAGGAACTGACTAAATGTATAACAAAATGTCCACTTTTGTCCACTTGAAAAAAATTACTTATATCATGGACATGTCCACATTGTCCATACAGTCTATGTAGTTTAGTAACCTTGGGCTTGCAATTCTTCAATTAGACTGATGTGAAAATCTAGACACCCATTCTAATGGTACAAACATAGAAAGGAACACCAACAGACGAGTGTTTTTATTTCGTCAATACTGACTGGCTCCGCGCGCGCAGCGCAGAGAGGCTTTGTCGTAATCCAGCCAAGGTGACTCCGGCTTTTTCGATGCGCTCACGCTCGCTGCGGACATAACGGGTATAGGGGGTAACGCCATCTTTCAAGCGGGCGATAACGCTTTCTTTCTCGTTGTTGAACTGGGTCGTCAGAGCGCCAAGCAGTTTCGTGCGCAGATCGAGCATCTTCTCTTTGAAGTTGTCTTTGGCTTGTTTACGTTTGAATGGGATCACGAAAAAGCCCAGGACAGCCAGGGTGCTGGCGGCCAGGATGCCGGTGATATCAAGAGTGGAAGAGAGCACGGCTATAGTAACGAGTGCCCCCAGCCCCACAGCTCCGACTTCCAGCAAAGCGGTCTGGGCTACGGCAGTTTCGACGCTGACTGCCAGTTCACTGGCTTCCTTGTTGCGATCATAGCCCTCCACAATGCTCTGGACGGTTTTGCCGACGGTATCGATCAGTTCACGCCGTTGGGTTTCACGCGGACCGTAGCTTTCGCCGACCATGTGGTCCAGATTCTGCGCCCGGCGGCGTTGCAGGTAACTCATGACTTGCTGCCATTCGTGCTGGTCTTTCTGCACCAGCCAATCGATCATGCGCTGGACTTGATCTTCGATCTGCTGCGGGACATCGGCCAGGACCTGCTTTTCGAACTGAGCACGGACTCTATCGCCGTGTATCAGGTTCTGAATATTGGTAAGGCGCAAGTTACTGTCGAAAAAATCGAGACCGCGTTGTTCGAGACGGTGCAGGATGTTCTCAACTTCAGCCAGCCGCGGGGGAAGTTCGCTGTTCAGTTCACGCTCGTATTCTGTAATGACAGTTTCCAATGAGGTGGCGGTCAATTTATCTTCATTTAGATCTTCGGACTGGTCGGACAAGCTCTGATCTGCTTGGGCGATCAGGTGCTCGGCTACACCCAGCGGATTGTTAAACTTGAGTTGCAATCGGGCGGTGTCGTCCAGGGTGGCATTGATGTACTGCTCCAGATCGTCCAGCCGGCTGGCGCTGCGCAGGCCGGCACGTTGTTCTGGATCCGTCTCGGATTGGGCGCGTTGTCCCAATTTAGCAGAGACAGGAAACAGCTGAGGTTGATCGCCGAGTATTGTGGCGGTGTGTTTTAGGATGAAGTCACGGACTTCCTGCAAGGCAGAGTCATCTTCGAAGATGTCCACCTTGTTCAGAACAAAGACAACTTTCTTCCCCCACGTGAGAATGCGTTCCAGGAATTGCCGCTCGCTTTCGGTGAGAGGATGATCGGCAGAGGTGATGAATAGGACCAGATCACTGCGGGGAACGAATTCGTCCGTCAACCGCTCGTGTTGACGTATGATGGCATTCGTACCTGGCGTGTCAACAATGTTCAGTTCTTTCAAGAGCGGCAGGGGGTAGGTATAGATGGCAAAGTTTTCGTCAACTATTTTTTCGATGGCCTGTTCGCCCCACTTGACCAGGGTGACGCGTGAAGTAGTTGGTGTGGCACCTTCAACCAAAACTTTTTGGCCGAGCAGGGCGTTGATCAAGGCGCTCTTGCCAGCGTTGAACTCACCAGCAACAACGATCAGAAAAAGTTCATCCAATTGCAGGATGGCTTTTTGCAGGCTATCCAAAGCTTCGCGAGGCAGATCGAATTCGGCTAGCGCGAGTTGGAACCCAGCCAGGGCTTCTTTTTCGTCGCGCAGGAATTGGGCTTGCTGATCAGTTAGTACGGACTGGTGCATGAACTTCTCCTGTTAACGCCTACACAATGTCAGAATCAATTATACAGCGGACATGCCCTATTCAGCACGGACATCAACAACGTCCGCCCAAAGAGCGGACGCAACTTCTCCCCCATAGCGGACTGTAACTTCCACAGCGCGTTGACCTTCGCCGACTGAGACCATAAGGGTCTACTCTGGTATGGATATACCCAGTCAAATCGGAAATTTATTATCTGCATCTCTTACTACGGGGCCATGACCCGGGCAGACAATCTGAGCGCCAAGCCCGGCCTGTTTTCTTACCGAGGCTTTTGCCATGTCCTGATCCCAATTATTGCGGGACCTGGAGGTATATAACCTTTTATCATCGGATTTCATCGAGTTGCCACAAAACAGTACTCGGACAGACGGAGCAAAGAACGATATATGATTTGGGGAATGCCCCGGTGTTTCCACCACTTGGAGGCCGCCTAGGACTGGCAAGGTCTGTCCTTCTGCAAGGATCTCATCGATCTGGAAGGGAGTGGCTTTCATTATTCGACTGAAAAAAACAATGAGGAGGCGCTGAAGAGTATTATTGCCGTTGCGGTCGATCGGACGCGACGATTGACCCTCTGCGATGGCTTCAGCTTCGACCCGGCTGGCAAAAGTTCGAGCTCCGCTTTCCTTTTGCAGGGCGGCCAGACAGCCATAGTGATCCAGGTCGGCATGGGTGATGAGGATCCGTTTGATATCTTGGGCTGCCCAACCCTTGCTGGTAATATACTTCAGGATTGTCTTCTCACTGTACGGCAGCCCGGTATCGATGATCGTCAATCCATCGGGTTCGACGAGTATATATGAGTTGGCTGTTACTCCCGAGACAACATACACATTGTCAATGACCTTCATCGCAGTTCCCTTTCAAACACCCTGTCAAGAAGAGACGATATCAGCGTCCGCCCAAAAAGCGGACAACTCTCTCCCCGTAGCGGACTGTAACTCCCGCAACAATACAATCCCTGCCTCAGACATCC
>CAWHXC010000019.1:0-164546 GCA_963833175.1 uncultured Chloroflexia bacterium | reverse complement strand
TAAATATGACTTGTGAATAAGTTATTCACAAGTCATATTATTAGGGCTATCCAAAAAATAATAATGTCGTTACGAAGAAGACGTTCTTCCGATGACACCTGCGCGGTACGGCACATTGTCCCCGACACTTGTGCGTGGCACAAGTGCAATAAGCAATCTTCTGTTTTATGAGATATTTTAACTCAAGATGAGATTGCTTCGTCCCGATAAGAGCATTCGGGATGGTATCGGAAAGAGCAAGAGCCCTCCTCGCAACGACACAGGTTACTCGCTCTTGTCTGATAACAAATTCCTGCCCTTGAAGTAATCTGAGACGGCCAGGTCGTAGGGACGTTTGTGTTGTTCGGCGGCTACCTTTTCATAGACTACGCGCAGTTCTGGATCTGCCATGGCGGTTTTTGCATAAGCGACAGCTTCCTTGAAGCGTTGACGGTGCGCTTGCTGCGCTTCGCTCCACTTTACGTGTGACATGTCGGCGAGTTTGATGAGGGTCATTCCGCCAGTATGCGAGCGGCGGAAGACAGCATTGCCCATCTTCCCCTGCGCGCTTTGAACCATTGGGTGGAGTGTGATCTTTGCCATGGGTAGCTCCTTTCATTTCAGGAGTAGACAAGACTATTCTAGGGTAATCCTGTACTAATCCTGTACTAGTCTTATACTAGTTTGGTAGTTGTTCCATAGTATAACGATTTAGACGACAGGAGTATAGCATAGAGTAGGTCGGTGCAGGTTGGGGATTATCAATACAGATCAGGACGAGGTGCCCACGAGTAAACAAGAGATTACATTTAAGTATGGATTTTAGCGGCGGCGGCTCGCAGGTGTTCAGCCACACGTTCAGGCATCTCCCCTTTGCTGATAAACGCATCAGCACCGACCGAGAGTGCAGCCTGCTGGCGGGCATCCAGGTGGCTGATGAGGATGATAATCAGCGTTTTTAAACATACCCTGCGTAACTTACCCAAAGCCTCATTGGACTCATCGGGGAGTAATTCCCAATCTGTCACCAGCATATCCGCGCCGCATTTTGGCGTCTCAGCTAATGTGGTTAGCCAATTATCGGCTTCGCCTGCAATTTCCATATTCATATCCAACAATAAAATACGCAAGGCTGAGCGTTCGGTAAGAAGTGCGGCGGCAATATATACCCGAATCATAAACTCATACTACACCAAAAGCCGCCTAACCGCTCCCCCCACCCAGGGGACATTGTTCTCCCCCACTTGGGGGAGACGATCTGCTACCACAGGTGAATGGCTATAATTCTCTCCAATTCAAGGACAACAAGACCTGAGATGCTATAATTCCATAAATCATTATTCTGGGCCTGGAGGAATTATGTCTCCATGCTCAAATGGGTTATTAAAGACACCCTGATCGGGAATAGGAAAAAATCCATCCATGACCGCACCTGACATTATCAAAAGTTTAGTGGAACGCTTTGAGAACAACCGTGAGTTGTACCGCTCTGGGAAGTATAACGAGACGCAGTTGCGGCGTGAGTTTTTAGACCCGTTCTTTGAAGCCTTAGGCTGGGATATTTTCAACAAGGGCGGTTATGCCGAAACTTATAAAGATGTAATTCACGAGGACAGCCTTGAAATTGAAGGGGAAAATAAAGCACCAGATTATGCCTTTCGTGTTGGGGGAATGCGTAAATTCTTTGTGGAAGCCAAGAAGCCAGCCGTCAATATTGAAATGAATATTCACCCCGCGTTTCAATTGCGGCGTTATGCGTGGTCTGCCAAGTTGCCCTTGGGCATTCTGACCGATTTTGAAGAGTTTGCGGTCTATGATTGCCGCACCAAGCCCGATAAAAAAGATAAGGCTTCGTTGGGACGTATCTCTCTATATAGTTTCAAAGATTATGTTGAAAAATGGGACGAGATCGCGGCAGTCTTTTCGCGTGATGCGGTGCTGAAAGGTTCGTTTGACCAATACGCCGAAGGCTTGAAAGGCAAGAAAGGCACAACCGAAGTTGACGATGCTTTTCTGGCTGAGATCGAGCGTTGGCGTGATCTGCTGGCAAAGAATATCGCTTTACGCAACCCAAGCCTGAATGTACGTGAATTGAATTACGCCGTACAAATGACGATTGACCGCATTATCTTTTTGCGTATCTGCGAAGATCGCGGCGTGGAACGGGATTATCAGTTAAAGGAAATTGCGACCCAGACCCCCTCCGCCCTAGCGGGCATCTCCCCCATTTCTGGAGTGCGAAATGGGGGAGAACAAAGCATATATCAAGGGTTGTGTACATTATTCAAAAAGGCGGATGCGCGTTACAACTCTGGGTTGTTCCATTTCAAGGAGGAGAAAGAGCAATCAGGTTTAGCGGACAGTTTGACGTTAAGCCTGAACGTGGATGATAAGGTCTTGCAGGACATCCTCAAGAATTTGTATTATCCCGAAAGCCCGTATGTCTTCCGTGAGATCCCATCCGATATTTTGGGACAGGTGTATGAGCGTTTTCTTGGCAAGGTGATCCGCCTGACGGCGGGGCATCAGGCGAAGGTGGAAGAGAAGCCCGAAGTACGCAAGGCGGGCGGGGTGTATTACACGCCGACCTATATCGTGGAATACATCGTGCAAAACACGGTCGGGAAATTGCTGGAAGGCAAGACGCCCAAAGATGCGGCGAAACTAAAAATACTTGACCCCGCCTGTGGATCAGGGACTTTCCCTTTGGGCGCATATCAGTATTTGCTGGACTGGCATTTGAAATGGTATCTGAAGAATGAACCTGAAAAATGGGCAAGTGAAGCCTGCAATATGAAGTCGTGCGTTCGACCCCCTCCGCCCTCGCGGACCTCCCCCAAATCCGCAGACAAGACGAATGATAGAAATGGTACTCGTGCGGATTGGGAGGCTGGGAGGGGTATAGATTAACGACTGCAAAGAAGAAAGAAATCCTGCTCAACAACATCTTTGGCGTGGATATTGACGCGCAAGCCGTGGAAGTGACCAAACTCTCGCTGCTCTTGAAGGTGTTGGAAGGCGAAAGCAGTGAGACGATTGGCTCGCAACTGGCTTTGTTTCAGGAGCGGGTATTGCCAGACCTGGGAAATAACATCAAATGCGGCAACTCGTTGATCGGACCTGATTATTACGAGGGACAGCAATTGACAATGGGCTTTGAGGGTGAGGAAGAACGTTACCGCGTGAATGCCTTTGATTGGAAAGGTGAGTTTTCACAGGTGTTTATTCACGGTGGCTTTGATGTGGTGATTGGGAATCCGCCGTATGTAAGGCAAGAATTCATTGGTGAACATAAAGATTACCTTCAAAAACATTATCAAAACGTATTAACGGTGCTGCAGATTTATATGTGTATTTTATTGAAAAAGGTTTCTCTAAATCTGAAACGCAGCTGAAGGATTATTTAGCATTATTGTTTCAAGCAAGTTTTTTAGAGCAACTTACGGCAAGCCACTTAGGCAAATTTATCATAAAACAAGCACATATCACAAATAGTAGATTTCGGTGATTTGCCTGTATTTGAAGACGCAAAGACATATACTGCTTTGTATTCCATTAATGGCAAAAAGGATCTCTAGACGACAAAGTTTGAAGTGATGCAAAGTATAATAACTCTCAAATTTCGAGATTTGACAGAATCATGTTGATGAATACATAATATAATTCCTGTCTAACAGATAATCTCAAGATAGTTATTGGTCAACTTGCTAATCGACTAAACATCTAGGCTTGTTTCAAAAATTTACGTAATATGGAATCCAATTAGGCAAAGTATTGATCTGGAAGCAAATTTTTATGGAATTAAAACAGGGTTGAACGAAGCTTTTTTATTGATGCCAATAACAACAAAGATAATTTGATATCAAAAGCAACCAAAGTAACAGAAATTATCAAGCCATTACTCGCGGGACGTGATGTTAAGTCGATATGCATTTAACCTTTCACGATGAAGTATATTGATCTTTCACATAGATGAAGAATTATATTAGGAATGGTTATCCTGATTATGTGAAATAACATCTAGTGCAATTCAAAGACATATGCAGCTAGTGAGCAAAAATTAAGGAGATTGCTGGTAAGACGCAAACAAGGGTGCTATCAATGGTATGGAATTAAGATGCTTGTGATTATTATGAGTGTTCTGAAAGCACCAAAAATAATTTATGCCAGATATAGCCAAGTACCGCACGTTTTGTACTTCGATAAAGCAGGTCTTATTTGCTAACACACTAATGGTCTTGTATTCCTATGCGAACAGATTAATTATATCTATTAGGATTGTTGAATTCAGTACTTTATTGAAGTTGTATTATTTATAGAGTATTGCTACTTGAGCTTCGAAGGTGGATATTTTCTAGATTATCTGACAATATATTGAGAACAACTTCCTATTCGCCCAATCAACTTCTCCGACCCTGCCGAAAAAGCCATGCACGATAAGATGGTCTCGCTGGTCGAGCGCATGTTGGCGCTGCACAAGCAAAGTCCGCGCAGTCCGCAAGAGCAGGAGATGGTGAAACGAGAGATCGAGTCCACGGATAGAGGGATTGATAGGTTAGTCTACGAGTTGTATGGTCTTTCCGAGGAAGAGATTAGGATTGTGGAGAATAAGACATAACAGGTTAACCCAGACTTCCGAAGTCTCCAAGACTTCGGAAGTCTAAATTTTACTCTGTCGCAAACCTCTGCTCTTCCTGCAACCCAAGCGGAACAACGCGGATAAAGGTATTCTTCCAGATCCACCCCGCGTTTCAAGATGAAGTATCCATATCAGAAATGCTGGATATTGCCGAGCAGAAACTTCCCAATATAAAAGAAGGCGGCAAAAAAGAATTGATCGTTTGGGTCAATGCGGATGACGACACGACGAAAAAAATATTTACCGAACGCGGATATGTCCGCTCGAAGTTTTTAGCCGAACACATGCGCCGCCGCTTCTTTTCCCAGCCGATACTTGATTCTGTTCCCCCAAGCGGGTACACTGTCCGAGCCTTGGGTGACGAAGACGAACTCCCTGCGCGCAGCTGGCTTTCGTGGAAAGTCTTTCATCCTGACGAACCTGATGAAAAATATCAGGGCTGGGAATGGTACAGGAACGTACAACGAGTTCCCATTTATCGCCGTGATCTTGATATCGTAGCTGTCGCAGAAGATGGCGAACTCGCCGCCTTTTGTACGGTCTGGTTCGATGACATCACCCGCACCGCAGTCTTCGAACCCGTGGGCACTCATCCCGATCACCAAAAGCGCGGACTCGGCAAAGCAGTCATGAGCGAAGGGTTACGCCGCGCACAAAGACTCGGCGCAACCCTTGCAACAGTCAGTTCCTATTCAACTGGCGCACATGCATTGTATGAATCCATGGGCTTTACAGAAGTTGACCTGTTGGAGCCATGGATCAAGGAATGGTAAGATCATATTGAAATGGAGACAATCATGAATTCGACGTTAGCTTATTACGCCCAACACGGTCGCATGTCCTACCCGGGAGAGTATGCTTACTTGTATGAAAATCTGCCAACTTCAATTTCGGAGTTGGTGAAAGTTGTGCAAGGTATCACCATCCACGTTTTTTGGGCGGAACGTTATGGTCTCAAAGTTCCACCGGAACGGATGGATGAATTGCAATTGAGATCAATTGAGCGGAGACTGGCACGCACCATAGAACTTGACCCACATCCGCTCACTGAACCGCGGCTCACTGACAAGAAACTGCTTGGTAATTGTCGCGACCACTCATTGTTACTCGCATCCCTTTTACGCCATCAGGGAGTCCCAGCCCGTGCGCGCTGCGGATTTGGCGCATACTTTATGCCAGATCATTTCGAAGACCACTGGGTGACAGAGTATTGGAATCAGGAACAATCTCGTTGGATGCTGGTCGATGCCCAGTTGGATGAGTTGCAATGTGATGTGATGAAGATCCCTTTTAATCCACTGGATGTGCCGCGCGATCAATTTATCGTCGGAGGCAGGGCATGGCAAATGTGCCGTTCCAATGAACAAGACCCTGACAAGTTTGGCATCTTCGATATGCATGGATTAGGTTTCGTGCGCGGCAACTTAGTCCGCGATGTAGCGTCCCTAAACAAAATGGAATTACTGCCCTGGGATTGTTGGGGCGTGATCCTCACAGAACAACTCGATATTCCTGATGACCTATCCATGCTCGATGAAGTTGCAGCACTGACATCGGGTGATGTGCCTGATTTTGATGCCGTACGCTCACGATACGAATCCGATCCACGCCTGCATGTGAAGGATTTATTTCTTAGTTATGTCAACGGAAATATGATTAAAGTGAGCGTGACTTAAATCAAAACCTATCCACCTGGACAGTAAAAACTCCCCCCTCGGCGGGGGAGTTTTTTGATGCCAAAAGCTAAGATAAGCCAGAAACAATTCAGTTCAGGAGAAACATCATGAAAAAATTTCTTAAACTCGTTGGCATTTTGGCAGGACTTGCAATCCTGGCTGTGATAATGACCGCCGCTCTCTTGCCGTGGATGGATCGTTGGGGTGCGACAGATGATGAGATCGCCGCTTCTTTCTCAGCCGATGAATTAGTCCCGTCCCCTGCTGCCACCTACACCCGAGCCATTACCGTGAACGCCTCGCCCGAAGAGATCTATCCGTGGCTGGTGCAGATGGGCGCTGAGAAGGGCGGCATGTACAGTTACAGTTGGTTCGAGACAAACATCCTGCAATGTGAACTAATCAACGCTGACCGCATCCACGAAGAATGGCAGGATTTGAAAGTGGGCGACAAGGTGAAGATGTGCCCCGGTGAAGATTGGGGACCACCCGCTTATGAAGTGGCTCTTATGGAAACCAATCAAGCCCTCGTGATCGGTCATCAGGAAAATGGTAAATGGGGCGATGTCTGGCAATTTATCCTCGTCCCGCAAACTGATGGCACAACCCGTCTCATCACACGTTCGCGTGATATGAAATCTGGCGGGATATGGAATGTGATCCGACCCTGGTCAATTCGTCATGGAGCGCGCCATGTTACTGGGCATCAAAGAACGCGCTGAAGGAATGTCTTGGTAATGGTCAACCTTGACTGCAACAGTATTTACGAACTTACTCAAAAAATAAATTTAGCTCTGATAAAGGAGAAATTATGAACCATCGGAAACAACTCACAGTATTGCTGATCCTGCTCATCGTCTACGCGCTGAGCGCCTTCCTGAGCTACACATTCTTCCTCGACCAGTTGACCGCCTTTGCAGGCGTCCCGATTCCCGAAACAGATATCCCGCCCTTTGTATTTGGGCTGGCCAATGCGGGCACCGTGCTCGTTTTATATGGTCTGCTGGGATTGATCGGATATTGGTTCGCGTTCAAACTTGGCTTGCCAGGTATCTTTAGTGAAGATGGAAATTGGCGAAGATGGTTCTTCATCCCTTTGCTGATCGGCATAATTAGCGGCGTGGCTCTTATCATCGGCGATATGATCTTCGCACAGGTCAATGGTTATGGAAAATTTCCCCATCCAGCTTTCCCAGCTTCCTTCTTTGCTTCCTTAAGCGCAGGCATTGGCGAGGAGATCATATTCCGTGGATTTGTATTCGGTCTTTGGGCATTCATCCTCAACTGGCTCTTGAAAAGGTTCAATGGTCGCACCGCCGCATTATGGATCGCCAACGTAATCGCCGCGTTGGCTTTTGGCGCGGGTCATCTCGGGCTTGTTTTTCTGATGACAGGCGCTTCCACCATCTCAGAAGTGAATCCTGTTTTGCTTGTGGAAGTTTTCCTGCTCAACGGCATCGTCGGTATTCTGGCCGGCGAACGTTATATGAAGGATGGGCTGGTTGCCGCAGATGGGAGTCCACTTCTGGACAGATATCGTCTTCCATGTAATGTGGGGGTTGGTGTAAATCCGCCTATCCACTCGGATAGGCAAAAACTCCCCCATGGCGGGGGAGTCTTTTTACTGGAGATCATATAATAGAAACATCGATTCCAATACTGTATTCACAGTAATTTAATATATAACTTTTAAAGAAAAACTCTCCCTATCTTTGGGAGAGTTTCGAACTGTCCGAGCGGATAGGTCTATTAATGAATTCGAATCTTAGAACTTCGTCATCAACTCGCCGCGACGAAAGCTTTTGCCGGCAAACCATAGCAGAACCATGTCGATCAACCAGATCACCAGCCCTACGAACAGCGCAACCCCAACGCTAAAGTACATCACCCCGGAAATCTGTCCCACCATAAGAAGCAATATGGGCAATACAACCAACCCGCCGGTTTGATTGGCATCTTGAAAACCCTGGGCGCGGACTGAGACAAACACCATTACAACAATTCCCAGCCCGGCAACCGCAGGTGTCACCCAAAAGGCCAGGACAATCCACATCCAATTCGGGAAGAAGATATGCCCAATACTATGCCAGCCAGCGGCATTTACCATCACGGCATAGACGATAAAGCTCATTAACGCCACCGCAACTGCCGTTACCCATGCTCCCAATAATTTGGCAGTGAACAGTTCCCTGTCTGTGGTTGGGGTATAAAGCAGAGCTTCGAGCGTTTTACGTTCCTTCTCTCCAGCAAAGCTATCTGCTGCGAGCACAGATGAAACCATCAACGGCAGGATGAGAAACATTGGCGCCAGCAAATAGACAAGTGAAAAAACTGTCAGTTGCTGGTCAGGGGTATATCCACTCAATTCGTTCTGTAAGCCAGGAGGCATGCGCGCCAGCAGTTCATCCATATTGTTCAATGAAGTACCAGCCGCATTCGCCCAGGATGGCACGTATGCCAATAACCATGGGAGGATCACAAACAGGATCAACGGTAGGATGATGATCGGTAGAACAACCCCCTTATTTTGCACTGCTACTTTCAAATCCTTGCGGACGATTGCCAGCATTGCGCGTGTGTTCATTGTGCGCCTCCGTTCAACGCGAAATAAACTTCTTCGAGATTGACTTCCTGCGGCGCCAAGCGATAAACACGCAAACCTCTTTGCACAAGACTGGATAATAATTCGGGAATGGCATCCCGTCCGGAAATGGTTATGGTGAGAATATCTTTCTCCCGTTTTGGCGGGCTAATTACCAGCTGCGGAAACTCGTGCAAGATCTGCAAAGCCAAATCCATTTGAACGGGATCAACTTCCAGGTCCACATCGAGGCGTTTGACAAATTGGCGGGTCAGGTCTGCTGGCGTGCCTAAAGCCACTAATTTTCCATGTTCCATCACAGCAACACGGTCACATAACTTTTGAGCTTCCACCAAATTATGTGTGCAGAGAAATACCGTACAACCCTCACGTCTTGCAAGATCTTCCACCAAAGTATGGACATTTCGTGCCGCCACAGGGTCGAGAGCGGCAGTAGGTTCGTCAAGAAAAAGCACATCAGGCTTGTGCAGCAAAGCACGGGCAAGTGCGAGGCGCTGCTTCATACCCTTGCTGTAACCGCCGACTTTCTCATCGGCACGGTCAGCCAGATCAAATTCAGAGAGCATGAAATTTACCCGCCCCGCGACATCTGCGCGTACGACATTATATAAATCAGCATAGATGGATAGATTCTCACGGGCTGTAAGACGTTCGTCGAGCGAGGGCGTTTCAGTGAGCACTCCTGTTCGAGCGCGTAACGCAGGACCTTCGATCTGCGGATCCAACCCAAGCACTTTCGCATTTCCGGAGGTGGGTTCAAGCACACCATTCAGCAACCGTACGGTGGTTGTCTTGCCTGCTCCGTTATGACCAAGAAAGCCAAAGATTTCACCAGCTTGCACGTCGAGCGTTAAATTATCAACGGCATTTTTTTCGCCAAAGCGTCGTGAAAGGGATGAGATTTGAATAACAGATTTTGACATATTTCAATTATATGTGTTTTAAGGTGAAACTCCCCCTATCGTTGGGGGAGTTTTGTACTGTCCAAGTAGACAGGTGATTCAGCTTTTTATAAACAGCCGCTCAAATCCAGAATAAGCCTTCAATGGAATGATTTCAAATGAAATCAGACCTGCTTTGACGAGCGGCAAGGTCGCAAGTATCTCCTGCGCTTCGATGACTGATTCACATTCCAACACCAGCACGGCATCGTTTCGGTCAGCACGGAAATACAGTTCGCGGATAATCCCAGCTTGATGATATTCCCAAACTTTGCGGGCTTCGTCGTTTGCGTGTTGTTGAAATTGATCTGCGGTTGCGCCTGGAAGCTCGTGTTCGAGTGCAAGGATTTTCATAATTGAGCCTGAATTTATTGAACCAATATTTTTTCAAGTTCTTTCACTTCATCCCGCCAGCCATACACATGCCGAAGATTTTCCTCCAACTTTGCGCGGTCTTTTTCGTATCCCTTTGCCAACTCCGCAAGATGGTCATAATAACCCGCCAATTTTTCCAGAGGCAGACGCATGATCGCACCCTCTCCTTGCAGATTTTCTTCAAGGCGTTCAAGCATCGACAGCCATTCTTCCACTGGCATTCCCGCCGTCTTTTTGAAATCACGGATGACCCATTGACGTTCGAATAGTGAGCGACTCTTCCAACCGTCTGATTGTTCTTTTAATGTGACATGCACCGCTTCACACAAAGCCTGAGCCTGCTTCCGTTTCTCAGAGCTTATCTCAGCTGATTCATTCTCCGCTTCGAGTGCTGCGCCGAAATTAATATCCGCCGCCTTGAGCGCCTGAATGGACGAGATCTCCTGCCCGCGGAATTTTTCCGCAAACACAACAGATGCCGCAAACCCCGCGCCAGCTTCTTCAATGGAAAGTACTGCGCCTTTGTTCATTTCAAAGAACGCATCCACTGTCATTCCCATTTGCGGTGCAAGCTGCGCAACAGCTTTAGATGCAGTTTCAGTCGGAACAAGTCCAGGTCCGATGGTGTAGGCTATGACATTCGTGCCTTCGAGTTCGGCATCCAATGTATTCGCAAGATGCACCTGCGCGGCTTTGAAGGTTTCGTATCCGCCAAGAAATGCTGTCCCAGTGGATGAGACACATGCGAATACGCCGTGATTGCGCTGGATCATCTCGGGCAGAAAAGTCTTTGCCATCAAAACAGGTCCGCGCAAGTTGACGTGATAACTCTTGTCCCACTGCTCGATGGGCAGATCCTTCACCAGACCCAGCACTGCAACCGTCGCGTTGTTGATGACCGCATCCACTTTACCGAAGGCAATCATGGATAAGTTATGCAAATTTTTCACACTCGCTTCATCGCCCACATCCGTAGGAACAAACAACACGCGGTCTTTGCCAAACTCTGTTTCCAGGCTGCATTCGGCTTTCCGTCCGTTTTGCTGATCGATCTCAGCGATGACTACATTTGCTCCCAGCCAAAGCAATGCACGCGCAGCTTCATACCCGATCCCGCCTCCCGCGCCTGTCACGATGACAGTTTCCCCGCGCAGGGTATCGGGCTTAAGCCCAAGTTGTGAAATGATCATGTTTACCTCGTGTCGTGAATAAATTATCCCCTCATCAAAAAATGGTGTGTCGCTGCGTTTACCATCTTCAGACATACAAGGATCGTAATCGCGATCAAAGCCTGTTGACCTGTTTGGATAAAAGGAAGTTCCCAGCCGAAAAACACAGCCAACGTGATGAGCAGGATCAACACACCCAGAATATACCCAACAATCGAAAGCGGATGTGACCACTGTTTGGTTGCTGCGATCCGTCCAATTCCACACTGCGAGCAGATCGCCATTCCAATCACGACCAGCAAAATAATATCCAAACGGGCGTTGGAAAGAAATGGTATTCTCTGATCTGTTACGCCGATGAAGGCTATTGTGGCGGCAAGCAAGGCAAGAATAGTGATGCCTGGTGTGACCACTACGGGTCGAGAAAGTGTTTTCATAATATGAATTCCTTTTTTCGATCAAATATGTATTGATTTCTGTTGTATATATCTTACTCATCGGCAATGAAAAACTCCCCTGTCGCTGGGGGAGTTTTGTACTGGTCAAGTGGATAGGTCTACTGGAACCACTGCATTTCCTGCCACATGTCGCCCCAGGGTTTGCGCGGCTGGCGACAGACATACAGGCCGGTATGGTAGGAGCTTTCCTCGTTTTTGACACCGTACTTGTTGGTCACTGTTCCAGCATATTCACAGGATGAAAAGAAATTCTTAGCATAGCCGCCATCGAAGCCGACCACGATCACGGTTTCGGGTTCAGGGTCACCATAGCCACGATACCAAAAACTATTCGAGCCAGTGATGATGCGCGGCAAATCTTTTCCATAAAGATCCAACGCGCCTGCTTCGCCGTAGTTCCCTGCCAGGATGGCAGTGCGCGGCTTTTCATTTTCAGGAATGGTTTGATAGATCTCGGTCACCTGTGCGGTCAGGTCCTGCCAGCCGATCATTTCGACGACTTCTCCATTGATACTGGATGTGACATCCCAAAGCGGAGAATTGATCGGGGCGATCGGTTTGATCAAAACGAGCCCGACCAAACTACCCGCAGCCAGCAGTGACCACAATAAGCCAAATCCTACCCGACGCATTGTCTGCGTGCGCGTCTCCAGCCAGGCCACAATCCAGACAGTGCCTGCCGCAAGCAGCATCACATAGGCGGGCGAGGTGTAATAGGAACGCCCACGACTGACGAGAAATAACATGAATGTGACGATAAACATCCAGCCCAAAGCGCGGAACCGCTTCATCGAAACAGCGAACAGGCACACAGCGAGTCCGACCGCCCACAATGGCAGAGTAAAAGGATTGGTCGTTTCATAAAACTGCTTGGGCAGAAATCCCTCCCCGCGTCCCCATTCAATATCCCTGGCATGGATGGAGGAAAGAAAATCCAAGGATATAAAGTTGTGTTGGATCTGCCAAATGAGGTTGGGCAGATAGATGAGGAGCGCAAGAAATGCACCGTACCAAAGCCATTTTGAGCGCAAATATTTTCGAGAAGATGTGATCAGAATTGCCACGATCAAACCTGCAACCCAAAAGGCGATGGTGAATTTAGTCATCATGCCGAATCCAACGCCCGCGCCGATGCCAAGCCAATAACGCGGGTCGTCTGTGGCAAGCAAACGGACAGTGAAGAATGCCATCACCACCCACCATAAATAATCGAAAGCCATGTATTGAATGAGCGTGCCAGACATTAATGCCACGGGCGCAATGAATGCCGCAATTGCAGTGATGACCTGAGCGTTACGTTTGCCGCCCATGTCGCGCGCCATCAAACCTGCCAGCAGCATAACGATCCCCTGGGCAATGGCAGAGAAGAGACGCAAGCCGCGCAGCGAAGGTCCAAAAAGTTCAAGTCCGATGCGCGCAATAAATGGGGTGATCGGCGGATATGCGACATAACCCCATTCAAGCTGGCGTGCATTCATAATGATATCGAGTTCGTCGCGATGAAAACCGTACTGCCCGTTGAGCAGAATGTGGATCAATGTGCCGCAAAGCGCAACCAGGATCAGGATGAGGTTGTCTGTCTTTTGTTCTTTGGTCATTTTCAAGTTCTCCGTCAAAGCTGGGCGTTACGCCGCTACTTGTTCAGTGATATTCCATAATTGACAGGCATTTTCAGTGCAATGTGCTTTGGGCAGATCAACAGTGATAGGCAGGGAATGTCTGGTTTCTGAATCTCCCAGGTAGATACCCATTTCGCTCAACTCATCAGATGAGAAAAATGTTTCCAGCGCGAACGACAGAATAATGAAAGGTAATAAAATAATAAGAATGAGGATACTGATGAAACATGGTGGTCTCCATAAAACTTGTTTTGTACTCTACGATCTTAAGCGCTTATAAAAACCAAAACTCCCCCGTCACTGGGGGAGTTTTGGACTGGTCAAGTGGACAGTTATTTGTTGAACCGTCTATTTTGTGTCGGCAAGGCTGTTCACTCCTGCCAGTACATCCTCCTGCAAAATCGTCTGCATTTTTCAGGTTCTTCAAACAATGGAGTATGAGCAGACTGCTCAAATGTATAAAAACCCTTTACTGGCGCCTTTAGTTTTTCAAAGTAATCCTTAGCCAGAGGGTAGGCGCAGGTGTAATCATATTTGCCTTCAAAGAAATAACAGTCAACATAATACGCTTCACCTTTCGTGCGAATGATTAAATCGAAAGTCTCTTTGTTTTATCGTCTGTCTGATTCATTTGGTTTACTCTTTCTTCATCGCCATTTCACACCAAACCCATTCGTAGCATATCGATTACTGGGTAATCCGCATGGACTGAATCATTAAATCCAATTGGTTGATCGTGGGGGTAAAAGCCTCTGGTGGTGTGCCATTGAGCAAGTCAGTGACGGAGGAGTAGTAACTTTGCATGTCGGCGTTGGGATCAGCCATGAAGGGGTACGGAACCCCTCCAGGAGGAAGCGGTGACCCAGGATCGCTGGCCTCTGCCAACACTGGAGCCGTGATCGGCAAAATCGCAACGACGTAATACTCACCGTCATCGGTGAATCCCTGAAAGTGATAGATCAGTTCATGGTTGTTGACCGGCGCGGCATATTGGGCATATTCGGTCAGGAAGCGCACACCTTCGCCATTTTGGAATGAGATGTCCTGAACGTTGGATGCAAAGATCTGTGCGGCGTTGAAAAATGGCACCGCAGGAAGTTGGTCGGCGCTGATCGATGTATCTGGACCATTCATAACGTTGCGCAAACGATGCATACTTTCGAATGCGGCAGGAACCAGTTGAGCATATCCGAGTGCCGGGTATACATAGATCTGCGGTTCATGGAATTTCCCTTGCAGGGCATAGTAGTCTCCCAATGAGACTTGCAAGTGACCTGGAGTCTTTTGCCAATAGGCGGCATCTTCCGCATCGTTGCGCGGATAATCCTGGCCGCTTGCGCCACTGGCAACACTCGACGGTATGACTAAGCTCAATGAGCCAAACGTTACTGCTGTCCCTCCAGTAGGTGTCGCGCTAGGGACATCAGTGGCCGGGATTGCCTGCGTCAGAGAGATGAACACCTCGGGTGTGGGTGTGGGAGGATCAATCACCGGGATGGGAGTGGTCGCGGCGGTGGGAACTTCGCTTGTAGGCGAAATATTCACTGAAATATCACACGCCAGGGACACAACGATTATGATGGATAGAATTAAGAATATTTTTTTCATGTTTGAGTTTCCTTTCTACCCGATCATATGCATTAGGAATTAAAAACTCCCCCGCCGATGGGGGAGTCTTGGACTGGTCAAGTGGATAGTTTCATTTTTTGCATGTAATGAGTCCGATCCATTCGCTTTCTGATGTATAAGACTGACCGGTTAAGTCTCCCCACATAGTTTCGACAGCAAACTCATTTTGGGCAAGTTCATTTGTGATCGTTTCAGGTGTGTAGTCTTGGAACCAATTTCGATAGACTGATATTTTTCCATCCTCTTCAATAACAGTGTATTGATCGAGCCAAATAGATTGTTCAGGATAGTCAAAACCTTCTTCCAACAACAGGTGCGGACCTGGTTTCCAGAACCCGCTCTCCAATGCCTGCCAGCCATTTTTATTACCGTGCTTTCTTCGACATTCGCGCGTGGACACATCCAACACGAATTTTCCATTTGGTTTAAGTGCTCGATAAACGTTCTTCAAAAGTGTAGTACGTTGTTCGGGGTTAAGCGGGCAGAAATCACCGAAGATCAATAAAGCCGCGTCATATTGATTCTCATCAGTTAGTTCAAGATAGTTTTGATATCGATAGGTGATATTCAAATTGCTTTCAATTGCGTATTTTGTTGCGTAATCAATTGACCGATGGGAGTAATCCACACCAGTGACTTGCAAACCAGCATGCGCAAAACGGGAAGTGTACAGGCCGGGACCGCATCCCAAATCTAATACAGAGTCCCCAGCTTTCAAAGCGAGATTTTCAATCAGCCATTTTACGGAACGGTCTATTGTCTCCGAGCTGCGACTGGCGGCTTCGATATTTGGGTTTAGGTGCATTTCGAGCATTTGAGCTGAAATGTGCGGGTCATCCCAAAACAAAGTTTCACCAGGAGTGAAGGGAGCGGGCTTTTGCTGAAGTTCGATAAGCTGTGAGATGATTTGGTCGAGATGTGGACGCGTATTTGCGCCATTTTGACAAGGCATGATCTACTGACCTTTTTGCCGAATATACTCGCTCACATCCACATTGTATTTAACTTCTTCCAGCGTGAACACTGCCCAAGGGATTCCCTGGTCAAGCCAGGTGGCGGAGCCGACCGCGCTGAGTTTTGTCCCTTCGATATTCTCTCCTTCCTCGCTTCGAGTGATCCAGAGGATTTTCTTTGCCTGATCGCCTGAATCTCTGAAAGCGCATGGCTTCCATGCTGTCGAGCAAACCCGTATCAGGGTTGAAGCGTATGACGAAATTTTCCTCCTGATCTTTATACGGAACAAATAACAAAGCCGTGTGATCGTCTATCGGTTCCCAGCGCGCACGCGGGTCTGTGACCCAAATGGATGGAAACCACACCGCCTCTGCCCACACTGCAAGGTTGGCTGCTTGACTGGTGCTTGGGTCATTATCAAGCGTTCCGATAACTGGGATCTCAAAGTGACTATTGCCATCCACGTAGCTCTCATTGACTTTCATGATTGGGATGCCAAACCATGTCGCTTCGATGTAATGACGATAATCCTTGCCTGCGTTGTGGACAAAGATAAAGCGCGCAGGCATTTTTACGCCAAATGGGCTGATCTTCGCTCGGCCTTTGATCACAACTTCATCAATGACTGGAATATTGTCGCCATAGACTGTTTTGTAAAACCGTTCCACGGGCGCAGGCAGGCCAGATGGAAGTGGAACAGTTTTCAGTTCAGGCGTGTTTTCTGGGTAAGGCTCAAAGGATTTAGGCTTGACCTGGAATCCCAGCCAGCCGAGAAAGAGCAAAGCTGCGAGTATACAAATAATGATGATCAGTGTTTTCATATGTTTTCCTTTTCAGAGTTTTATAGTTTAGTTGAATTCCGAGTCAGTAATGCTGCGAAAAAGGGCAATCGTAAAGCCAAGAGAAAATAATGTCAGAATGGCAAAGGACACTACAAACCCGATGAATTGACCGAGATTAATCAAACCTGCAATTTGCTGCGCGATACCCATTACGATGAGCGCAGATCCCAACACGTCAATAAAAACGAGCAATACTGATGCCAGAATATAGCCTAATGGCTCGCGGCGTGAGAGCATTCTTCCACTGATAACCAAGGCAGGAGCAATAATTCCCATGTCCACGACAAAGGTGATGATCGTTGTATAGCTTGCCACTTCAGCGGGCACGATACCTGCAACCAAAGCAGGGACTATACTCAGCAGGAGCCAAATGCAGAACAAAATCACACCTGATACGATTAAGAATATGGATATTCCCCGGCGCGGCAGACGCTCCGAAAAAAGAGCAGGGAAGGTTTGCTGGTCAAATGACATGACCAAACTTAGCATTCCAAAAAGCGACATCATTGTGAGAAGAATATAGGCAAGGAAGAAATTGTTATAAGCCGCACCCAGAGCCAATGAACTGTAATTGTATAGAAAATATGTGAGCGTGCCAGTCAATAATATTCCGCCGCGGATCGATCCGCGCCGATACATCCAAAATGAAATTAGGAGCAGGGGGATTGCTGCGATAAGCGTAAAGGCATCACCCACTCGGAAACCAACGGCGATAAGAGTGGTGTCGTTTTGATATAGGCCTCTGCCATATATTTCAACGATCTCATGATGAAGTGTCGTGAATTCGAAGGGACCGTCTCCATTCGCCGAGAACAAACCGACAGCGGCAGTGACTGCAGCGAGAATTGCGATCAAGGGAACGAGCCAATTAATAGCTGATTGCTGTTTCATGTTTGTTCTCCTTGTTTCAATAATAACATCACCGAAACCGTCGCACCGAAGAGTAACACGGCGAACATGGCGACGAGTGCCCACTGCCCTAGTTGGGCAAAGTATCCGGGGCTGTTTATCTCGCTATAGATCGCCATGCCAAGTGCGACTAGAAGAATCTTTTCGCCCCACGATTTTGACCGTAGTGTTGCGATACCACCAGCGAGCAACGCAAGGGCAAGTAATATTTCTGCCGTAATATGAAAACCAATCGCCCATGGCGTTGATTGCATCTCAGGGACTGAGCCAGTGGAGATAAAGAATATCCATTGAAAGATGATCAGTGTGCCAACGATTATTCCGTACCAGGATGAAAATTTCACATCATTCTCCTTATTATTGAAATTACTTTAGTATTTTATGCTCTGAGAAAAAAAGACTCCCCCGCCTTTGGGGGAGTCTTGAACCATCCAAGTGGACAGGGTATTGGATGAACTACTTATCACCTTGATGGTCCACGCTGCCCAGTCCATTGATTTGTTCCCTCACATTATCAGGTGAACCGTAGTAATCCACTGAACCAGCGCCTGAGATCTCAGCATCAAGTTCGTCATCCACCCAAACGGTGGCGCTGCCTGCTCCACTAATGGTAACGTTGGCGGTTTTGCAGTGCAAGTCTGCGCCTTTGAAATCGCCGAAGCCGCTGATGTTCACGTCAAGATCGTCAGCATTGCCAGAGGCGGTCATGCTTCCTGCGCCGCTTAAGTTAACAGAAAGTTTCTTGACAGCAATCTCATTCAGTTCGACATTCCCAGCACCATTGAGCGCCACATCCAGACTATCAGTTTCCAATCCATCGACCATGAGTTCGCCAGCGCTTGAGAAATCCACCTCCCTGAGGTCTTTGACTGTGATAGTGATGACCACAGGCTTTGTCGGGTTGACGTGCTTGTCACCTGTCTTCTTATAAAAGATCTCAAGCGTGCCGTTTTTGACCTCTGTCTTAATGTCTGGCAGGAGGTTATCTTCTGCTTCGATCTTGAGCGATTCAGTATTACCCTGTTTGATCAAAACCTGTGCGGGATATTCCACGTTGACCGCGTCAAAACCGCTGACTTTACGCGTTTCTGTGACGACATTCCCTGAGCCGCTCACACCTGGACCGAAGAATGGTTCGCCGTTTTCTGAGAAAGTGAACATGGTCGGACTGTTCCATCCCAACTTCGGGGCGTAGACGATGGCAAGTACTAATCCACCGATGATGATCACATCCACGAGAACGGATGCATATTTCCAAAAGGGCCTCAATATCAGGCCCACACCCGCTGCGATAAGCAGGAACGGCCAAATATGAGTCAGCGCCCACAGATTACTGGAGGGGATCGTGCCAGCTTGAACAAGCAACCAGATCACGCCTGCGGCAATCAGTAATAACGGACCAAATAATGAAAACGATTTTTTTTGTTCCATGGTTTCCTTCTTTTCTAGCTTGCCGGCGGTATTACATCATCCGATGGAGGTTCATTTTTCTTTGCGCCCAACAGGCCAGAACGGGTCACTACTAAATATCCGCCGAGGATAATGAGCAATATCGGGAAAATAATATTGTTGAACGACGAGAAGATCATCTCAAAGAACACGCCAAAGATGACAAACAGGACGAGTCCTATTTTCGCCACACGCAAGCCTGATTGTTTTTGAGTTTCTTCACCGCCATACCAGCCCATAATGTAGATCCCCACACCTACGGACACAAGGATCAATGCCCAGAAATATGACATCGATTCCCAATGGCCCGTGATATTTTGGAAGAGCAGGATCAAGCCAATTCCGCTTATGATACTGCCGGGGATTGCAAAGGCTGCGGTTTGTTTTCCGCCAGCAAACATTGCCACGAAAAACAACGCGCCGATCCCGATCACGATGAAGGGCCAAAGAAAACCCCAATTCAGAGAGTGAAAGACCTGCCCGGCCAATGAAAGCAGTCCAATGGCGATCAGCACCGCGCCTCCAATCAGCGCGCCAATATTGGAACGATTGGTTTCCATTTTTTTCTCCTTTCAAACTTAAACTCAATCCAAGTTTGACATATTACTTACGCAGAAGCGGTGTTAATGTTGCAATCAGTTCATCGGGCGATGCGCCCTTGTATATAAAACCTGCGCCCGCATTGATTGCCGCAGCTTCATCGCTGACATCCACGCTGAGGATGATGATCTTCAAGTGAGGATATGCCTTTTGAAGCAGTCGACAGGTATCGGGTGCGGGGGAACCGTAAAGTCTCCAGTCGAGCAGGAGCAGTTCGGGTGGTGTATCCGCAAGTGCGCGGATCAGAGTCTCCACATCCTGAACTTCAATAATGCTGTTCATTCCCAGTTTGCGTCGAAGTAAAAGGGTGAGCGCTTTGCGTGTTGCAGAATCTGGATCAGCGACGATAATAGGAATCATTTAGACCTCGCTTGTAGTGTATGACAAGCGAGGTCTAATGACATCTGACTTTGGGTGGGTATTTACCTAGCCGAGTGGATAGTGCGCTCTCCCCTCTGCCTCCGGAGATGCTAGGCCAACTTTTGTTCGATTGCCAGTTTGACAGCTTCCACGCGGCTCTCGACGCCGAGTTTGTGGAAGATATTCGAGACGTGGAATTTGACCGTGCCAAGACTGATGACAAGTTTTTCAGCGATCTCGTTGTTGCTGAGTCCATCCGCCATGCACTTGAGCACATCGCGTTCGCGTTCGGTCAATTGCTCGCCATGGATCTGCGGCTGCGCGACAGAATTTGCCAGTACCTGGGCAGCTTCCGGCGAAAGAGTCATTTTCCCCTCGTATGCAGAACGGATGGCAATTCCCAATTCTTTTGCGGAGACATTCTTTTGCAGGTAGCTGGTTGCGCCCGCCTGTAATGCGCCCTGTACCATATTCTGTTCAGCGAAACTGGTCAGCGCTATGATTTTGACCTTCGGATATTTTTGATGGATCTCGCGCGTGGCAGTGATGCCGTCCACGCCGGGCATCATCAGATCCATGAGCACGACATCGGGCTTGTGCAGCGCAACCATTTGCACTGCCTCCGCCCCATCAGATGCTTCGCCGACCAGCTTTAGGTCTTTGTTCACCATGAGGAATTTTGATAAACCGCTTCGCACAACGGTATGGTCATCTACGAGCAGGATTTTGATGGTCATTCGTACTCCTTGATAGTTTCGTCCCGAACGTAGTCGAAGGACGGTTTTGCTGCAATGGGCGCTTCGACTACGCTCACATTGTCCCGCGCTCTTTCGGGAGCGCGAAACGCTTTACAAAACTCTTAATTTCAAATTCGGATTTTCTACCCATGTCGCTTCAACGCATGTCCCTGAACCCAATGTGCTTGAAATATTGAATTCGGCACCGATGGCTTCTGCGCGTTCGGACATGATGCGCAATCCCAAACTTGTTGGCTTGCTTGTGGACATATCGAATCCAACGCCATTATCGCATACTTCAAAACGCACCGTATTTGAAGAAATGAACAGGCTCACATCGACCTGCGAGGCGCGTGCATATTTGAAAACGTTGTTCAAACTTTCCTGCGCTATTCGATAAAAAGCAACCTGTACTTCTGGCGGAAGCGCGCTATCACCTTCAATATTCAAAACGATTGGCAGACGGGAACGTCCGATAAAGGCTTCGCACAATTGCTTGATCAGATCGCTTAGACGGGTCTGGGTTAATGTGGCGGGACGCAATTCGAGCAGAAGGGTGCGCATCTCAGCCAAAGCGCCGCGTGTCAGTTGGCGCAACTCTTCGGTGGATCTCTTCGCCTCGTCCACATCCATATCCCACAGGTCAGGCAGGACTTCGGCGATCAGGCTGGCGGAAAATAAAGTCTGAGTGACAGCATCGTGCAGGTCACGCGCCAGGCGGGTGCGATCAGCGGCGACAGCTTCCTCAGCTGCTTTTTCAGCAAGTTCCTTCTCGATCTTGGTGCGTTGTTCGAATTCAGCCTGCAACAGTAGATTGGCTTCCTCCAACTCGTGAGTGCGTTCCTGCACACGTTGTTGAAGTGTGCGGAGATAATCGGCTTCCTGTTCTGCAAGGCGTTCCCCTGAACGTTTTTGTTCGTCAATATCTTCGATAATACCAACCAGATAATCAGGTTTCCCTTCAAGGTCGCGCACGAGAGAATAATTAATACGTGCCCAAAAAATACGTCCATCCTTGTGACGATATCGCCTTTCCATTACATAAGAGTTACGTTTGCCCTCTGTCAGTTCCTTGAACAGATCGGTATCCATCTCCCTATCTTCAGGGACGGCAAGTAAACGCGGATCAACATTTCGGATTTCTTCAAATGTATATCCAACGATCTTTTCGGTAAGCGGATTGAAGGCAATCGGTCTTCGGTCCAGGGTCATCACCGCAATACCCACAGCGACATTATCAAAAAGGGCCTGGAAACGCGCTTGTGACCTAAGTAGTTCATCGGCGGCATGTTTTTGTTCGTTAATATCCTCGACCATGGTTACAAAATATTCGGGCTTGCCATCAGCCGAGCGAACGACGGAATTTGTCAGCCTGACCCAATAAAGCTGCCCATTCTTGCGGACATAGCGCTTTTCAATTTGATACGAGTTAAGCTTTCCCTCCCATACATCTTGCAACTCGGGTATGCCTATATTTGCATCTTCAGGATAACTTAATTCTGCCCCGCTCTTTTGGAAGAATTCCTCGGAGCTATAGCCTGTCATTTCGATCATCGCGGCATTTGCTTCCAGCGGACGACGATCCATTCCGACCAGGGCAATACCAATCCCAGCATTTTCGAACATCACACGGAATCGTTCTTCGGATTCGTGAAGCGTTTCAGCGGTGCGCTTCGCGAGAGCTTCCTCTGCGCGTTTGCGTTGCTCGACCTCTTTTTCAAGCTGACTATTCGTTACCCTTAATTCGAATGTTCGATCGGAAATCTGATTTTCAAGCAGGATGTTCTGCTCACGGATCGCATTCAGCCTGAGCCTGAATCCGCCTGCGAGGAGCAATCCCAACCCGACGATGACCAACCCAATGAACCACCATGTCTGCCAGATCGGCGGTGTAATCACGATGGGTATCGCAGACACCTGTTTCATTCCAAATGCCGTCACTGTTGGATGCTTTCACGCGAAATACATAATCCCCGCCAGGCAGGTTTGTGAAGGTTGCATAACGGTGGTTTCCCGCCTGTATCCAATCATTGTTAAAGCCTTCGAGCATATACGCGTATTGATTATTTTGCGGTGACTGGAAATCGAACGCGGCAAATTCAAAGGAAATGAAATCCTGTTTGTATGAAAGCTGGATCGGTTCACTTCCAGTCAAATCTACATTGAGCGGCTGATCGAACACGTCGAAGCGGGTCACACCCACTTGCGGTGGAATCGAATTCGGTTTTATGTTTTCAGGATTGAACGAGTTGAAACCGTTGACGCCGCCAACATACATTGTGCCGTCTTTGGTCTGATAGTAGGCGTTCGAGTTGAACTCATTGCTTTGCAAGCCGTCTGACGAATCATAATTCTTGAATGATTCATCGTGCGGGTTGAACTTTGCCAACCCGTTGTTGGTGGTCAGCCAGAGATTACCTTCTTTGTCTTCGAGAATTCCAAGCACTACGTTGTTGGGTAAGCCGTTCTTTTCCGTGTAATGTTTGAAAATTTCTGTGGTCGGATCAAAACGGTTCAAACCAAGCTGCGTGCCAAGCCAGAGAATCCCGTCCGCAGTTTCGTGAATGGACCAGACTGAGTCTTCGCTCAGGCTGAGCGAGTCGGCAGCATTGTGTCGATAACGGGTAATAGTGGCAGTTTGCGGGTCGGTATGAAGCGGGTCGTTCAGATCCAATCGGTTGAGTCCACCGCCCCAGGTCCCGATCCACAGGATATTATTTAAATCAATGAATAAACTGACTACTTTGTTTTCACTCAGGCTTGACGGGTTGCCGAGGTCATTGCTGTAATTGGTAAAGCTGTTTGTGTTTGGGACATAATGTGACAAGCCGCCGAAGGTGCCGATCCATAAACCGCCTTTTTCATCAGGCAGTATGGCGGCGATGTTGTCATCTGGCAGGCTTGTAGAATCCTCGGGGTCGTGAAGATAGTGTGTGACCTTACCCGTCGATGGGTCGAGACGATTCAATCCCATACCCAGAGTGCCAGCCCAAACTATGTTGTAAGAGTCCACGTAAACATCCATGAACAGATCATCGGAGAGGCTGTTTGGGTTTTCAGGATCATGACGATAATGTTCGAAACTTCCACCATGTGGATTGAAGCGATCCAGTCCGCCGCCCCAAGTGGCAACCCAAATGTTTCCGCTTTTATCCTCGGCGAACGCGCCAGTTGCATTGAGGCTGAGACTGGCTGGGTTACTGGGATTATTTCGAAATAAACTGAATTGCCCGCTGTTGGCGGATAATTTATTAATGCCGCTGTGTGCTGTGCCTATCCATAATATTCCCGAGCGGTCCTGAAAAAGTGACCAGATTTCGTCTCCGCTCAGGCTGTCTGGGAAATATGGGTCATTCTGATAGCGATTGAAATAGCCAGGTTCGGATAAACTCATGCGGTTCAAGCCGTTTGCCCATGAGCCGATCCATAGGATGCCGTTTGAGTCGAGCAACAGAGTCATCAGGTCATCGTCGCTGATACTGCGTTCATTTTTAGGGTCATGCTTAAAATGTGTTGCTGTTCCAGTGCCAGGATCGAACTGGTCAAGCCCGCCGCCGTTCAGGCTGAATCCACCTGTAGCGATCCACATTCTTCCATCGGGTACTTCCACAATGGCGGATATATTGTTGCTTGAGAGACTCGCGGGCTCAGTACCATCATGTCGATAATGAACAGCTTTTCCTGTCGATGGATCGAAGAGGTTCAAACCTGCGCCTTCCACGCCATTTGAGCCTGTGCCGATCCACAGTTGACCTTTTGAATCTTCAAAGATAACGGAGATGGCATTACTGCTAAGGCTGTTTGGGTCAGTGGGGTCGTTTCTAAAATGTTCAAAGCTATTCGTTTCGGGGTTATATCTGTCAAGACCGCCAAGTGTGCCAACCCACAGTGATCCTTTGGAATCCTGTTTGATGGAGGTGATTGTCCCATCGCTCAGGCTGTTTGGGTCATCAGGATTATTTACATAGCGCGTGAATTTTTCAGCAACAGGGTCGTAGCGGTTCAGTCCCCCGCCCCAGGTCCCGACCCAGAGCGAGCCGTCATTATCTTCAGTGATGGCAAGGATGCTGTTGTGACTCAGGGAATTGGGATCATCGGGGTCATGCTTGAAAATTTTAAAAGAATATCCATCGTAACGGTTAAGTCCATCCTGTGTGCCGATCCATAAATAGCCGCGGCTGTCTTGAAAAAAAGCTAGTCCTGCATTTTGGGACAGCCCATCCTCGCTGCTGAGATGCTCGAACTGAACGATACTGCCAGGTGCAAAGTTCTGGTCAGCAGCACCATAGGCCGCATTTGTAGTCGGGGACGCCGATCCTGTTGTGAATGGCAGGGTGAAGGTGAACAGGAATATGGCGGCGAGAATGAGGGATGTTGGAATGCGTTTCAAGTTGAATTACCTGATGGATGAGTAGCAACCGAATCATTTTAGCACCCGTAATTGCGCGATACTACTAACAAGTCTCTTAAATTGAGTGACAGATGTAATCCAAATACAAAACCACAATTGGACGGGGAGTTACCCAATGGGGTGCACAATATCTGATATACGGCGCGAGGGTGCCATTGGGGTCGATATCCCAAGACCAGGGCAAGTTATAATATTGTCATCGGAGATAATCCTTGCTGCCAAATAAATTTTCCACTGGTTCTACCGCTTTGGTCTTTGAACGAAACTATACACAAAGCTTGCAACAAGCGTTCAGCCGCATTACCAATGAGTTAAGCAATGCCATCGAAGCCTCGGGGAGCTATGTTTATACATTAAGTGAGGACCAGAATTTCACGCCACTTGTGGCGGGGGGACCGATCACCGAGGCAGAACACGCTTTGTTTTTGTCGAAAGTAATTTATCCTGAAACAGATGTGCTCGCATATCGCATCACTGCGCGCTCTGGCACCTTGTTTTCCAATCAGGTGCAGACCGACCAGCGTATGACACCCTCAATTTTGACGGAATTAATGGCTTCAGCGGCTATCGCAGTTCCCGTTATAAGTGGAGAGGAACTGATCGGTTTGTTGTTGATTGTCCGCCGCGGCGATGAAGTCAATGACTTTACTCCCGCTGAAATTCGTCTGGCTGAATGGTTTGCCACCGCCATAGCCCTGGCTTTGGAAAACGGGCGTCTCTACCAGAAGGCACAAAAACGCCTTTCTGAAAGCCGGGCGCTGCACCAGGTGACGCTTGCCATCCTGCAAAAACTTGAACTGGATGAAGTGCTTCAAATTGTCTGTGATGAAGCCCAGCGGATGACTTATTCGTCAGGGAGTGCCATTTCGCTTATCGAAAGTGAAGACTGGCTGCGGGTGATGTATTGCGCCGGCGAGACTACTGAAAAGCCCGGGTCGTGTCGCAGTCAGTCATTCAAACATGGGGTTGGCAATTCACCGAACAGAGCCGCTGATCATCAATAATTTGCTTCAAGGGCAGGCAAATGAAACGGGTCGAAGCGTACCGATCTCAATGCTGGCACTTCCCTTGCGGGTGCAGGGCAACACCATCGGAATTCTTGCCGTGTTCAAGGCAAAAGGATTTGATCAGGATGATGTCCGCTTGATGCGTGTCTTCGCCGGGCAGGCAGCAGTGGCTGTTGACCATGCGCAGCTGACGCGTCAGGTACATGAGGTGGCGATTCTGGAAGAGCGTCACCGCCTTTCACGTGAACTGCATGACTCGGTCAATCAATTGTTATATGGCATCTCGTTATATACCGAAGCCGCCATGCGGCAATTGGAGCAAGGTGATGCCGTTGCCGCGCAGCGTCATCTTAAGAATATTGGCGAATCAGCACAGGAAGCGCTTAAAGAAATGCGCATGTTGATCTTTGAATTGCGCCCTTCGGCTCTGTCGCAAATGGGTCTGCAAGCCTCGCTCAATCAACGCCTGAAAGTTGTGGAAGAGCAAATGGGATTACAGCCATCTTTTAAATGGCGCGTGAATATTCCCCTTGATGGTCATATGGAAGAAGCCTTGTATGGAATTACCCAGGAAGCCATAAACAACGTTGTTCGTCACGCCAAAGCTCATTCCATCACTGTCCATTTGGTGCAGAGCGGACAAACACTTATTCTTAAAATTGAAGACGACGGCATTGGCTTTACTCCGGATCAGATATCAGAAAGCAGTATGGGGTTGAAAACGATGCGCGAGCGCGCTGAAAGCCTGAACGCGCAATTAAGTATTGACAGTCTGCCCGGACGGGGAACCCGCATCACAGTAGAGGTGAAGTTATGAGCGAAACAATTCGAATAGTAGTGGTGGATGACCATATCGTTGTTCGCAAGAGGACTCATCGCCATGCTCGAAACCGAACCGGGGATGCAAATTGTCGGCGAGGCTGCAAATGGCGCCGAAGCTGTGGAACAAACCCGAAAACTGGTCCCGGACGTCGTCCTCATGGATTTGGTGATGCCGGTCATGGATGGCATCGAAGCCACACGACAGATCAAACAGGAGATGCCTTCCGTCAATATTTTGGTCCTGACCAGCTTCAGCACAAACGACAAAGTCATCCCTTCGTTGAATGCCGGGGCCATTGGCTATTTGCTCAAAGATTCAACCCCCGCCGAGTTGGTGCGAGCCATTCAACAGGTCGCGCAAGGTGAAGGGTCGCTGCCCACAGCTGTCACCCGCCAGATTTTGGCCCAACTTCAAACGCCGGCAACACCTCCCGATCAGCCTGCCGAAGAAGAACTGACCGAACGCGAGACCGAAGTGCTCAAACTCATGGCGCATGGCTACAGCAATGCGGAAATTGCGCGGCTGATGGTGGTCAGCAATGCCACAGTCTACACGCATGTCAGCCGCATCCTATCCAAATTGAATGTGTCCAGCCGCACTCAGGCAGCGCTCTACGCCCTTAGAAAGAAATTGGTCACTTTAGACGAATCATCCTAATACGAGCCAAAATATCCGCTACCCCAAAAGCCGCCCTGCGCGGCTTTTTTGTTTCCCAAAAAATCATCATTTTTATTGACTCGATTCACACTATTTTACTGATGCCTGTTTATACCTCACAACCTATACTCCAATCGGTTGCCAACCGTCACCCGGAACAACCCCCTTCTGAAAATTGCCGAACTAATGCTTGGAAACAAAATGTGGGAATTGTTCAGAAAGGCGATTCAAAAATCCTTATAAACGAGGAAACAGAAATATGTTAATTGCCAATCGCAAAGATAGCCCCACCCGACAGCGACAAACGCTGGAAAATTGTGGAAGCAACCATGCGCAAACAAGGCTACTCGTCCACAGCGCTAATCGAAACCCTGCACACCATTCAGGAATCCTTTGGATACATCAGCGATGAAGCTCTGGCGTTTGCATCTGACAGCCTGAATGTTCCGCCCAGCAAGGCGTACGGCGTTGCCACCTTTTACAACCTGTTCAACATGATCCCACTGGGAGAGCATGTCTTTTCGCTCTGCACTGGAACAGCTTGTTATGTAAAAGGCGCCGGAGAAGTGCTCGAATTTATGAAAACGGAATATGGACTGGAGCCCGGTCAGACCACGCCAGATAACAAGCTCTCCTTTGTCGAAGCGCGTTGTGTGGGCTGTTGTGGACTTGCACCTGTCATGCTTCTCGATGGGACAGTCGTCGGAAAGCTGACCCCTGATGAGATGAAACAACGAATTCAGGAGTGGATGAGCCATGACTAATGAAGAATTGCTCGAAATTGTAGAAAAAGAAGCCGAAGAAAATGCAAAATATCACCATTGTGTTAGCGTCTGCGCCGTTACCGGCTGCGCCGCTGTACGCAGTAATGAGCTTGTCGCCGAACTGCAAGCTGAAGTGAAAAAGCGTGGACTCGAAAATGAAGTCCAGATCAAGAAGGTCGGCTGCATGGGATTGTGCGCCGCCGGACCGATCATTTCCGTCCAGCCCGATAACCTTTTCTACCGCGAAATGACTCCAGAGGAAGCCCCAGCCGTCATCGACAGTTTGGGCAAGGAACCCCTGCGAGAGAAAATCATCGACACCGCCAAAGAACCTTTCTTCACCCGCCAGGAAAAACATGCCCTTGTAAATTCGGGTGTGATCGACCCTGAGCGCATCGAAGATTACATTGCCAGTGGCGGTTACACATCACTGATCAACGCCATCACCGAGATGGATCCCACGGACGTGGTTCAGGAAGTATTGACCAGCGGCTTGCGCGGACGAGGCGGCGGCGGCTACCCGACCGGTCAAAAGTGGAGCACTGTTTCCAAGGTTGAAGGCGACCTCAAGTATGTGGTCTGCAATGCCGACGAAGGCGACCCCGGTGCCTTCATGGACCGTTCGGCGCTGGAAAGCGACCCGCATCGCGTGCTCGAAGGCATGGCAATTGCAGCCTACGCGGTCGGCGCCAGCCAGGGCTACTTATATATCCGCGCCGAATACCCGACGGCGATCAAACGCATGAAAGCCGCCATCAAACAGGCTGAAAAATTCGGCTTGCTCGGACAAGACATTTGCGGCACGCCCTTCAATTTCAAAGTGGATGTGCGTCTCGGCGCCGGCGCTTTTGTCTGCGGCGAAGAAACAGCCTTGATCAACTCCATCGAAGGCAATCGTGGAATGCCAAATTTGCGCCCGCCTTACCCGGCTGAATCAGGCTTGTTCGACAAGCCCACGCTGGTTAACAACGTCGAGACCTTTGCCAACATTCCCGGTATCCTTAAAAAAGGCGGCAAGTCCTTCGCCCAAACCGGCACCGCCAAGAGCAAAGGCACCAAGGTTTTCGCGCTCACTGGCAAGATCAAAAACACCGGTCTCATCGAAGTGCCAATGGGCATTACCCTGCGTGAAATTGTCTATGAAATTGGCGGAGGCGTTCCCAACGGGCGCAAATTCAAAGCCATTCAAACGGGCGGTCCTTCGGGTGGTTGTATCCCGGAAGAGCACCTCGACACTTCGGTTGATTACGAATCGCTCAAGGCACTCGGTTCGATGATGGGATCCGGCGGCATGATCGTCATCGACGACAGTTCGAACATGATCGATATGGCGCGCTATTTCATGGAATTTAGTATGCAGGAATCGTGTGGTAAATGCGCCCCCTGCCGCGTGGGAACTGTTCAACTCTACAACCTGCTTGGCAAATTTCAACAGGGTCAAGCGACCGAGGAAGACCTGGTCACGCTCGAGGAATTGTGTGATGTAGTACGCAACACCAGCCTGTGCGGACTGGGACAGGCGGCTCCCAACCCCATCATGAGCACCCTGCGCTACTTCCGCAATGAATACATGGAAAAAATTCAGCCTTCGGCGTCTCACGTCAAGGAGCAATCACAATGAGCCCGAATACCAACATAAAAACTTTTACAATCGACGGCAAACCCGTCAGCGCCGCAGAAGGGGAAACCATTTTGGAGGTTGCCCGTCAGAATGGGATCAACATTCCGACCTTGTGCAACAAGACCGGACTAGCCCCAACTGGTCAATGTCGGTTGTGCATGGTTGAAATCTCAGGATCCAACCGTCTGATTCCCTCCTGTGTGTCCAAGCCCGAAGAAGGCATGGAAGTTACTACCGAGAGTGATCGCCTGCTTAAGTACCGCCAGATGATTTTGGAATTACTCTTCTCGGAGCGCAACCACATCTGCGCAGTCTGCGTGACCAATGGTCATTGTGAACTCCAGTCCATGGCGCAGCGCCTGCATGTGGATCATATCCGCTACCAGTATTTACATCCTAAATTCGAGGTGGATGGTTCTCATCCCAAATTTGAGGTGGACCATAACCGATGCATCCTATGCGGGCGCTGCGTGCGTGTCTGCGATGAGATCGAAGGCGCGCACACCCGTGACCTGCGCAATCGCGGAATCCAGACCCTGGTCATCACCGATTATGACGGACCCTGGGGCGATTCAAAGAGCTGTACAAGCTGCGGCAAATGCGTCCATGTTTGCCCAACCGGTGCGTTGGCTGAAAAAGGAAAATCGGTGGCTGAAATGACCAAGCGTAAGCATTTCCTGCCTTACCTGGTAATGCGCCGCAAAGGAGCATCAAAATGAAAAAAGAAACAAAAAAAGATAAGAAACTACGCCTGGCAACCATCTGGCTTGATGGATGTTCCGGCTGCCACATGTCTTTCCTCGATATCGACGAGCGTTTGTTGCTCCTTGCTGAAAAAGTGGATGTTGTCTTCAGCCCATTGGTCGATGTCAAGGAATTTCCCGAAGATGTCGATATTACTTTGGTCGAAGGCGCGCTGGGCAGCGAAGAAGACCTGCACAAGTTGCTGAAAATTCGCCCTCGCACCAAAACCCTGGTGGCCTTTGGCGATTGCGCCATCACCGCCAACATCCCCTCGATGCGTAATCCTTTCGGGACAGAGGAAACACTCAACTACGTTTATCTTGAAATGGGCGCCGATAATCCGCAGATCCCAGTTCAAGGCGTCCCGCCGCTGATGAAACGCGCCCTGCCCCTGCACAACTATATCAAGGTGGACGTTTTTATCCCAGGCTGTCCGCCTTCCGCTGATACTATTTTCTTTGCCCTTAGCGAACTTATCGAAGGTCGCGTCCCCGATCTTTCAACATACACCCGCTTTGGAGCTTAGGAGTCCACCATGTCCAAGAAAATCATGATCGAACAAGTTACCCGCATTGAAGGACACGCCAAAGTCTCCATCTTCCTCAACGATGACGGCTCAGTTCAGGATGCCCAGGTGCATGTCACCCAGGTACGTGGGTTTGAAAAGTTTGTCCAGGGCCGCCCCTTTTATGAAATGCCCTCTCTGACCGCCCGCACCTGCGGCATTTGTCCAGTCAGCCATCTGATCGCCTCCTCCAAAGCCTGTGACCAGATTTTGGCAGTGCGCATCCCTACAACGGCAATCGCCTTGCGCCGCATCATCAACCTCGGGCAGATCATCCAATCACATGCCTTGAATTTTTTCTACCTATCCTCGCCTGACTTACTGCTTGGGATGGACGGCGACCCAGCCAAACGCAATATGTTTGGCATGCTGGATAGTCACCCGCAGATCGTCCGCGATGGAATCCGCCTACGCCAGTTTGGTCAGCAGGTGATCGAGCGGCTGGCAAACAAACGCATTCACCCATCCTGGATCGTCCCAGGCGGCGTGGCTAGTCCGCTTGAAGCCACCACCCGCGACCAGATTTTGAGCGAAATCCCGGAAGTCCTGGCGATCATCACCCGCACCCTCGACTGGTACAAAAAGAGTCTCAACAACTATCAGGAATATATCCGCACCTTTGCCAATTTCCCCAGCCTGTTTATGGGACTGGTAACAAAGGAAGGCCGACTGGAGCATTATCATGGCAACCTGCGCGTTGTCACCGCCCGCGGCAGTGTACTTGCCGATCAACTCGCCCCCGATGAGTACGAATCATTCATTGGTGAAGCGGTTGAATCCTACACTTATCTCAAATCGCCATACTACAAACCTCTGGGTTATACCGACGGTCTGTATCGCGTCGGTCCGCTGGCACGCCTGAATGTAGCCAACGAATGCGGCACTCCCCAGGCTGACCAGGAACTGGCTGAATTCCATTGTCTCGATAAGGGTGCAGTGCTGAGTTCCTTCCATTATCACTATGCCCGCCTGATCGAGATATTGTATGGGATCGAACGCATTCAGCAACTGCTAAATGAGCCGGACATCCTCTCCGATAATGTGCGCGCCCATGCCGAAGTGAACAATCTCGAAGGCATCGGCGTCAGTGAAGCCCCGCGCGGTACGCTTTTCCATCACTACAAAGTGAACGAAGACGGCATCATCCAATCGGCCAATCTGATCATTGCTTCGGGCAACAACAACCTCGCCATGAACAAAGGCGTTTTACAAGCCGCCCGCTATTATGTCCGCCCGGAGAAATTGACTGAAGGAATGCTCAATCGTGTGGAAGCTGTCATTCGCGCTTTTGACCCCTGTCTTGCCTGCTCCACCCACGCCGACGGTCACATGGACATGCAGCTCGAAATGTTCGCCCCAGATGGTAAACTCCTTGACACTCTGGTACGCGAGTAAATTACTCGCATGCTTTTCATATAATCCAAACAGCCACTTGGGCAAGTTAAGCTCAAGTGGCTGTCATAAAGTCTGATGAAAACTCTTATTCTTGGTTATGGCAATACTCTGCGAAAAGACGATGGTCTGGGCATGTACGCTGCCCGATCTCTTGCCTCGTTACCCCTTCCCGAGGATGTGGAGATTCGTACCTATCAACAGCTTTCCCCCGAGTTATCTCCCATACTTGCCCAGGTGCATCATGCTATTTTTATCGATGCGGCATTGACATCCAGTGCAGAGAGACCTGGCACAATAAAAACTCGCACCCTCCAACCGCGCACCAGCCAGCCTGGAAGCATCACCCATCATTTTGATCCCGAAACTTTATTGGCTATGGCGGAGACCCTTTACGGTCATGCGCCCCAGGCAACGCTATTCAGTGTCACTGCTGCCAGCTTTGACCTGGAGGAAGGTCTTTCACCTGAAGTGAACGCCGCGCTGCCTGTACTGATCGAGAGCATAAAAAATTACCTGTTTGCAATATCTTGAAAGATGTAATTGATTGTGGGGATATAAAATACAATTAATTCCTATACCACCGTACAAAGAACAAAAAAACAAATATTTACTGCAAACCCTATATAAGGATTTGGCGTTCTCGAAAACTGATTTCTGCCACGACCTTGTGACAAGGTTTTTTATCGCAAGTGCTCATCTTATTAGGATATTGCCTGTTACTTAAGAGTTACCGATGACCTATCGGAGACGAACGTAATAAAAAAATGATGACATTTGCAATTTGCCTGAAGGTATGATTTGTTATAGTGTTATTTAATGTTTCCTTTAAATTATATTCAAGATCAGCACTAGTCCAATTCAAATGGCCCCTACATCGCAAATTCACCCTGGTTAACAATCCGCATGAAGAAATATTTAGCAAGAGGTTTTAAGGAAGAGGAGGTGCTTATCGAGTAATTGTCGTTGCGCGGATGCCGCGCCCTTTTTTTTCAAGGTGCGACTGGGGAATAAAAACCGATTCTAAAACAATATTACCAACAGAATTTTCAGGAGGAACAAATGGCAGTTGAAGAGCAAAAGATCGTCGGTTATCTTCCAAGTGATACGCCTCCCTGGGGCGCCATGCTTAGCCTGGCAGTCCAACAGGTGTTGACCATGTTCCCCGCCACCGTGCTGGTCGCCCTCCTCACCAAGTTCGATGTGGGCGTGACATTGCTGGCAAGCGGCCTGGGGACGATCGTTGCCTTGCTTGTTTCGGGCCGCCGCATCCCAATGTACTACGGGTCAAGTTTTAGTTACATCACTGTAGTCGTCACCGCGATGACCCTGTATGCCAATGATTGCTTTACTGACCCAACCACATTCTACTGCCCTGAAGGTGTACGCCTGGTGCAAGTGGGCATCCTAGGCACAGCTGTCGTAGAGATCGTGATCGGCTTGCTTATTATGAGAATCGGCAAGGAAGCTCTGGATAAGGTTTTGCCCCCGATCATCACCGGCAGCATTGCCATTGTCATCGGTGTTGCGCTGGCTGGCGCGGCACTAAACATGGCCGCAGCGAACTGGTTGGTTGCGTTTATCACGCTTATTTTTACTGTCGCCTTCTCAGTATACTTGCAAGGCAAGGGACTGATCGGGATGTTACCTATTCTGATGGGCGCGATCGTCGGGTATATTGTTTCCATTCCAATGGGGCTGGTGAATTTTGACCTGATCGCTCAAGCTGATTGGTTGCGGGTTCCCAATATTACCCTGCCAGCGTTCAACGATCCCAATGCCTGGGCTGTTGTGATCAGCATCTCCCTGATCGCTATTGCCACAATTCCTGAGAGCACGGCCCACCTGTATCAGATGAGCCTGTATATTGATGCGCTGGCAAAGGAGCTGAATAAAGCGCCGATCGAAATCAAAAAATTGATCGGTCTTAACCTCATTGCCGATGGCGCTGACGATGTGGTTGTCGGCATGCTGGGCGGATGCGCAGGCACCAACTACGGCGAGAATAATAGCCTGATGGCGATCACACGCAACTATTCCGTCCCGGTGTTGATGACTGCTGGTGTAATGGCGATCCTGTTGGGGTTCGTCGGTAAACTGGCTGCGCTGGTTAACACCATTCCGGTGGCTGTCACCGGCGGACTTGCAATCTACCTATTCGGTGTGATCGGAATGCAAGGTGTTGCGCTCATCCAGTCCGAGAAAGTCAATCTGTTCGAGCCGCGCCAACTGGCAGTTGGTGCCACCATCCTAATCACAGGCATCGGCGGCAACCTTGCGCTTCCGAACGGTATATTCCCCTTCACCATTCCAGTGTTGTTCCCGAGTGGCATACCGGCTATCGTATTCGCTGCCATCGTCGGCATCCTGATGAACACGCTCTTCCTGGTGTTACCGCCATCGCGCTTCGGTGTGAAAGAACGGGAAAACATCAACCTGTAACAGGATGCTAAATGCCAGCCTGCGCTCTTTTCAGGTTGACATGTGATAATTTATAATGGTGGAACGTTTAAAGAAAAGACTCTTAAACGTTCCACCGGTCTTTCATCTGTAATGATGACGCATTCCCTGCAAGGAATACATTATGACCATAAACACACACCCGGCCCTTCCTGAATTTGAATATATCCTGCCTCAGACACTGACAGAAGCCAGTGAATTTCTAGCCAGTCATTCTGGTGAAGCGCGTCCGTTTCTTGGAGGAACGGACATTTTTGTCCGTATGCGGGATGGAATTTTCACACCTAAATTTTTGGTGAATGTGAAGAACCTGAATGGCACGAACGATCTTCATTTTGACCCGCAATCAGGTCTGACGCTTGGGGCGGCTGTCAATATGAATCGGGTAATCGCCTCTCCCGAAGTACAGCTGCATTATCCCTTGCTGGCAGAGGCTTGCCGCTCAGTTGCCAGCTATCAGCTTCGTACCCGTGCTACAGTGGTTGGCAACATCTGCAACGCCTCCCCCGCCGGAGACACCATTGGAGCATGTCTGGCTCTGGATGGGACGCTGCACATCCACGGGACAAATGGCCTGCGACAGGAATCGCTTGGATCATTTTTCCTCGGACCAGGCAAAACCACGCTGAAGCCTGGTGATGTGGTGACGGCGATCCACTTCCCCATCCCGCCACAGAAATGCTCGGGCACATATATCAAGCTCGGGCGGAATCAATTGAGCGACCTGTCCATTGTCGGTGTGACGGCTTTGGGCCATCCAGATGCCAGTTGTCAATCAGGTTATCGCTTCCGCCTTGCGCTTGCTTCTGTTGCTCCAGTTCCATTCGTGCCAGCGGCGGCTGAAACATATCTGGCAAGTCATTCCATCACACCCGAATCTTTGCGCGAAGCGGCACGTCTGGCTGCAGATGCTTGCTCGCCGATTGACGATGTGCGCAGCAGTTCCAAATATCGAAAAGAGATGGTAAGGAATTTATCCGCAAAAGCACTGATCGAAGTATGGAAAAATTTAAATTGACAGGATAGTATTGATCAACAATTAACACATCGGAGGACTTATGGCGTTCCACAAGATAAACGTCACGATTAACGATGAGCTCGAACAGGTTGTCGTTCCCTCCAACATGACGCTTATGCGCATGTTGCGTGAAAGTCTGGCGCTGACAGGCACAAAAAATGGCTGTGCCGCCGGTGAGTGCGGCGCTTGTACTGTATTGCTAAATGGGGAACCGGTTAATAGTTGCATGGTATTGGCTGTCGAATGTGACGGGGCCAAAATCGTCACGGTAGAGGGACTGGCAGGTGAAAAACAACTTGCCCCAATTCAACAAGCCGTCATTAATGAGGGAGGAGTGCAATGTGGTTTTTGTACACCCGGAATCCTGCTCTCGTCCCATGCACTTCTTAAACGCAACCCAAATCCGAGTGAGAACGACATACGCGAGGCACTGGTCGGAAACTTATGCCGTTGCACTGGATACGTGCGTATCATCGAGGGTGTGAAGTTAGCCGCCAAAATGCAATCAGCCGCTGACTGAACAGCGCCCCAGCATGTTTTTATCAGGAGAACACTTATGGCACGGACAGACACGCAAACCATCCCCAGTCCCATCGGTGAGAATACATCCCGTATAGATGCCCGCGAAAAAGTCACCGGCGCCGCTATATATGCAGATGACATCCAATTTGGAAATTCCTTGTTGTATGCGCGCATAAAGCGAAGTCCGCATCCTCACGCTCTGATCAAGAAAATAAATAGCGAAAAAGCCCTTGCCTTGCCGGGAGTGAAAGCAATTGTCACCGGCGAAGATTTTCCCGGTTATATTGGACTGTACCTGAAAGACCGGCATATCTTCTGCCGCGACCACGTTCGTTATGTGGGAGACCCTGTCGTCGGCGTGGCAGCTATCAGCGAGGAAATTGCCGAAAAAGCCCTCGACCTGATCGAAGTTGAATATGAAGTTTTGGAACCGGTCCTCGATCCCGAATTTGGCGCAACTCCCGAAGCGCCGCTGCTTCATCCCGATCTGGGACAGTATGCGGTTGCCAACTTCATTTTTCCCCAGCCCGGAACGAACATCTCCAATCATTTCAAAATTCGCAAAGGCGATGTAGAGGGCGCCTGGGAGAAATGCGCGGCAATCGTGGAGCGAAAATACCGCATCCCTCACATTCAACACGTGCCGATTGAACCACATGCCGCTGTTGCAAAAGTTGACGAGTTGGGAGAAATTACCCTGTGGGGTAGTTCACAGTCACCGTTCGCGCAGCGCAACCTCATTGCCCAATCGCTGGGAATATCCCAAAGCAAAATGCGAGTCATCGCGCCCTATGTCGGCGGCGGCTTCGGCTGTAAAGCTGGCGTAAGCATGGAATCTTTGGCAGTTGCAATTGCCACCAAAGTAAAGGGGCGTCCTGTAAAACTGCTCCTGACGCGTGAAGAGGAATTCTTCACAGCCTTTGTTCGTCAGGGACTTGTCTCTTATATCAAAATGGGTTGTGACGAAAAGGGCCAGCTTCTGGCAATGGAAAACACATTTTATTGGGACGGCGGGGCTTACACAGAATACGGCGTAAATATCACACGCGCTTCCGGCTACAGCAGCAGCGGTCCGTATGAGGTGCCCAATGTCAAGACCGACAGTTATTGCATCTACACAAATCATCCTGTCGGCGGCGCGATGCGCGGTTTTGGAATGCCCGAGATGCATGCTGGTTTGGAACAGTGCATCGACGAATTGGCTCTCGAAATCGGGATGGATGCGGTCGAGTTTCGAAAGATTAACTGCCTGAAAACAGGCAGCACGCTGGTAACCGGCAGCAAAATGCACGCGACAGGCTTGCCAATTTGTATCGAAAAAACAGCCGAAGCCATTGGGTGGGGAAAGAAGGCTCACCCAAGCGCGCCCAACAAACGACGCGGCAAAGGGCTGGCACTGATGTGGAAAGCGCCTGCCATGCCTCCAAACGCCGGCTCAAGCGCCTGGGTTGAATTAGCCGAAGACGGCACGGTCAATGTGGGCGTTGGCGGACAGGAAATCGGACAGGGTGTGTTTACCGTAGCCGCGCAAATGGCCGCGGCGGCTCTCGGCGTCCCTTACGAATCAGTCCGCATTGCAACCCCGGTGGACACCCGCTATAGTCCATACGAGTGGCAGACCGTCGCCAGCCGCCTCACCTGGAGTATGGGGAATGCCATCGTCAACGCCGCCCAAGATGCGAAACGTCAGATTCTGGATACGGTGTCTCAGGCTTGGGACGAACCGATCGAAGATCTGGATATTATCAACGGCGTGGTGATCTCATATAAAAGCGAAAAGGAAATCCCCCTCAAGAACCTTGTCGTTTACGGTTTGCCAAAGTCGGGCGACCAGGGTTGGAGGGGCGGTCCGGTCGTGGGACGCGGCAACTTCATGCCTACTTATGTCACTGGTTTGGATGCTGAAACCGGGCAGGGCGAACGCGCCGTGGTGCATTACACCACCGGGGCGCAGGCAGTTGAATTGGAAGTGGATCTGGATACCGGTCGCATTGAGATCCTCAAAGGCGTATCCACTTTTGATGTCGGCAAAGCCATTAACCCGGATCTGGTCAAAGCTCAAATGGAAGGTGGATTCGTTCAAGGAATGAGTTCAGCGCTCTTCGAGAGTCTTCAATTGAAAGATGGCGTGGTGAAGAATTCCAGTTTTGTAGATTACCGCATTGCCACCTCCGCAGATACTCCCAGGGATCTGCAAACCTACATCGTCGAAGTTGCACAGGATGACGGTCCATGGGGAGCGCGCGGCATTGGCGAACATTCGATGGTACCCACCATCCCAGCGATTGCGAATGCCATCTACGATGCGGTTGGCGTTCGTCTTGAAGGACCTCCCTTCACGGCAGAAAAAGTGTACCTTGCCATGTTGGATGCCGGTATCGTGAAGTGATTCCAATGACAGTCAAAACACTTATCAAGCGCAGTGAATATCATGATTCAGTCAGCCTGATGCTGACAGCCCGTGAACTTTCCAAACTGGATGGAGTGTGCGATGCCGCTGTTGTGATGGCGACCGAAGCGAACAAATCCATCCTAGCCGACGCAGGGTTGCTGACCGATGAAGTAAAAACCGCCACCCCGAATGACCTGGTCATTGCAGTCAGTTCTGAGACGGAATCATTGGCAGATGCGGCTTTGCAAAAAGTTGATGGCTTGCTAAAGAAGAAAACCACATCAAGTGAAGCGGGCGCGTTTCAATCCAAGACAATTCGCGGCGCGCTTGCCTCGCATCCGTCTGCAAATGTAGCGGTCATTTCGGTGGCTGGCAGATACGCCACGGACGAAGCCTGGGACGCCCTGCTTCACGGCTTGCATGTGCTTCTCTTCAGCGATAACGTCTCGCTCGAAGATGAGATCGCGCTAAAAAAATACGCGCGCGAGCATGGCTTGCTTTTGATGGGACCCGGCGCAGGCACCACGATCCTCAACAATGTTGCCCTCGGTTTTGCGAACGTGCTTCCTGCGGGTCCCGTTGGAATTGTCTCAGCGGCGGGCACAGGTTTGCAGGAAGTCAGCACCTTGCTTGCGCGTCGCGGTGTGGGCATCACTCAGGGGATTGGAACGGGGGGGCGCGACTTGAAAAAAGAAGTCGGCGGGATCATGATGCTGGAGGCGATCAAAGCGCTTCAACTCGACCCGGCAACTGCTGTGCTAACCCTGATCAGTAAACCACCCGCTGACGAAGTAGTGCAGGCTATCCTCGATCAAGTATCCGCGAGCAGCAAGCCGACCGTGATCTGCTTCCTTGGCGGGAACATGGATGCAGTGACCAAAGTTCCCAATGTGATCCCTGCCCGTACTTTATATGAATGTGCCTTGCTGACCGCTCAAGTTGTTAAGCATGAAAGCGCGCATATAAAAAATATTCTCGATGCTGAAAATGCCAGTCTCATAGAGCAGGCAAATGAACTGAGAAAAAAACTAAACCCAGATCAACGTTATCTGCGCGGATTATTCTCCGGCGGCACGTTGTGTTACGAAGCGCAAGTGATCTGGAAGGATATGCTGGATAGTCCTGTTTATTCCAATGCGCCATTGCCAGATGGATCTGCTTTGCCTGATTCCACGAAGAGTTATCAGCACAGCGCGGTGGACCTTGGCGAAGAGGAATTCACAGTCGGCCGTCCGCACCCGATGATCGATAATGATCTGCGAATCCGCCGTTTGCTTCAAGAGGCGCGTGATCCAGAGACGGCGGTCATCATGTTGGATGTGGTCATTGGCTACGGCGCGCACCCTGACCCTGCCTCGGAACTGGGAAATGCCATTGAAGAAGCGACCAAGCTCGGGCGCAGGGAGAAGCGTGAATTGTTATTCGTCGCTTCGGTGACCGGGACTGAGGATGATCCGCAGAGTTTGAGTCGAACCACATCCACTTTGGAACGAGCGGGCGTGATCGTGTGCAACAGTAATTCAGCCGCGGCTCGCTTGAGCGGATTGATAGCCTCAAGCAAGGGAGGATGACGTGACGAAGATCAACGATGTTTTCGGAAAAGATTTGACAGTTGTAAATGTTGGTCTTGCCAGCATGGCGAAATCCATCAGCGACCAGGGCGTGAAGGTGGTTGACCTTGACTGGCAGCCTCCCAAAGATGGGGTTCCGCGATTGAGGGCAACCCGCTCACAGGTCAGCATGGATGCGGCGAATCAGGAAGTGGTGAGTTGCGTCAAGCGTGGTCAAGCCGTTTTGGTTGGGATGGGAATTGCGCAGGATGTTATCCCCGGTATGCACGATCACATGATCCTTCACGCGGGGCCGCCGATCGAGTGGGAGCGCATGTGCGGGCCGACGCGCGGGGCTGTGATGGGCGCGTTGATCTATGAAGGCCTGGCGCTGGATGAAAAGGAAGCGGTCAATTTGGTCGAGGCTGGTGCAATTGAATTTTCGCCTTGCCATCATCATCACGCGGTTGGCCCGATGGCAGGTGTGGTTTCTCCCAGTATGCCGGTATTCATCCTCGAAAACAAGCCCTTCGGCAACTATGCCTTTTGCACTCAAAACGAAGGCTTGGGAAAAGTTTTACGCTATGGAGGAATGGGGACAGAAGTGTACGCCCGCCTGACGTGGATGGAGACCGACCTTTACCCAGCATTAGATCGCGCCTTGCAAACCCTGCCAAATGGAATAGATATCAAAAGCCTGATCGCGCAGGCGATGCACATGGGCGATGAATGCCACAACCGTAACCGCGCCGCCACTTCATTATTCCTGCGCGCAATTGGACCTGCTTTGGCACGCACAAATAAAGACAACGAAGTTTTGGCGAAAGTGATCGAGTTCATTGACCGCAACGATCACTTCTTCCTGAACTTGAGCATGCCTGCTGGCAAAGCCATGCTTGAACCAGCCGAGGGAGTTGAGGGCAGCACCATCGTGACGGTGATGGCACGCAACGGCACAGATTTCGGCATCCGTCTGGCATCCATGCCTGAGCGTTGGTTTACTGCGCCTGCCGGTAAAGTGCAGGGATTGTATTTCCCCCAGTTCACAGAGAAGGATGCCAATCCTGATATCGGCGACAGCACCATTACTGAAACCGCAGGGTACGGCGGGATGGCAATGGCCGCCGCGCCTGCGATCACCCAATTCGTCGGCGGCACTCCGCAAATGGCAACCCAGAATACCCTCGAAATGTATGAGATCACTTTTGGCGAACATGAAAACTTTACCATCCCTGCCCTGAACTTCCGCGGCACACCGCTTGGCATTGATGTGCGCAAGGTAATGGAGACCGGCATCCTGCCGCAGATCAATACCGGCATTGCCCATAAGGATCCCGGTGTAGGCATGGTTGGGGCGGGAATCCTGCGTGCGCCGGAGAAGTGTTTTAAAGATGCTTTTGAGGCCCTACGAAATATATAGAGTTCATAATCATGTTCACTACAAAACCTTTTTAACCACAAAGGAGACAAAGTGTCACAAAGGTTAATTAATAAAACGGTTTTCCTTCGTGTACCTTCGTGACCCTTTGTGGTTAATTGTTTTTTTTCAAAATTCAAACAGGAGCAAACCCATGAAATTCATTGATCTGACAATCCCTCTCGGTATAGCTACGCCCCCATGGCCAACATATGAACCGTTACAGGTGAAGTATTTCAAACGCCTTGCACCCAACGGTGCCAACGGTCAAGTGGTCACCCACTCCAACCATCTCGGCACCCATCTGGATGGCGAAATCCACTTCCACACGCCGGGCAAGGATATTGCCTCGCTTGAAATGGATTTCCTGGTGCACGAAGCCGCCGTTGTTGACCTGAGCGATGTCTGCGGCGATTACGACATCTACACCAGCAAGATGATCGAAGAACGTGTTGAAGTCCGCGAGGGCGACATTCTCATCATCCATACCGGCTACCATCATTTCGGCTGGGACATGCCCACCGCCAACGAAATCCGTTACATGGTCATGCACCCTGGTCCTGACCGTGAATTTGCCGAGTGGGCGAAAGCGAAGAAATTACGCTGGATCGGCGTGGACTGCGGAAGCGCTGACCACCCGATGAACACCATCATCCGTGACTGGATGCCGCGCCAAGCCCGCCAGGCTGACAAGGTCTTCAAGAAGAAGTATGGCATGCCATTGGCGGATTTCTTCGACGACAGCAAGTACCAGCTCATGCACCTTGAGATGTTCCCTTATGGCATCATCCATGCCGAGTGTCTCGGCGGCGAGATTGATTTGCTGCTCAACCGCCGCGTGACGATTGGTATGTTCCCCTGGCGCTTTGTAGACGGCGAATCCAGCATCTCGCGCTGTGTTGCGATAGTGGATGACGCTGAATACGAGTTGCTGATGGCAAAGAAAGCCGCCATGCAGAAAACAAAATTTGGCGATGCCTTCGAATCGACTCATGTGGAAAGCATCAACAAGTTGAGCCAGGCAAATCTAAGTTAAGTAGCTGTATGTCATTGCGAGCGATGCGCACTTCGAGCGAAGCAATCCCCTCGCAATGACATACAATAAACCCACAAACGGAGGTTTTTTATGCCAGTTGATATGGAACTCGAAATGGTTTTGCGGCCGCCACAAATTCCAATGCCGCCCTACCCGCCCAAGACCATCACCCTAGCCAATGGCAAGATAATGGTCATTCGTCAGGCTGTCCGCGAGGATGTGCCGGCGATCTTGAAATCTGTCCACCCCTGCCTGTTCATCGAACGGGATTATTACGATATCGTCAGCGCCCGCTTATACGGCGAACTGCTGGCTTGGTATCGCTACCGCGTGAAAAGCGAGTATTGCCTGATGGGACAAGTGGATGGCTACCTGGTGGGCGTCGTCAACGGGCGGTTGGAGAACGAAAAGGTCGGCATGAGCTATCACACCCTGGCAATTGACCGCGGCCTGCGCATCGGCTCACACCTTTTCGCTGCCAAGATGGAATATCACCTGGATTACATGGGTCAGGATGAGATCCTGATCGTGGCTGAAAGCCCGATCGGCTTCCGGCGTTGGATGGTCGAATATCCATTGGAAGCTACCAAAATTCCGCACGAACTGGGCGGCGGCGATTTATACCGCCTGACACGGGAAATTTATCTCAAAGCCAAGCCGCGATTGGTGGTGGGTGACCGTCCCGTTCCACAGGAATTGATGGATGAGGCTATGGCAGAAATCAAATTTGCCGACGATGACACCATCCGTGAGCGGATCGCCGGGCTAAAAGGGAGATGACACCATGAGAGATGTTGCGATTATCGGCGCTGGCATGATCCCCTTTGGTCGGCGCGACGAAGATACCCTGATGGATATGCTGGCTTACGCATCTTTGAAAGCATTGGATGATGCCGGCTTGGGAGATAAATCAGTTGACGCGGTGTACGTTGCCAACATGGGCGGCGGAATGCTCCAGCGCCAAACGGCGATTGCCAGTTCGCTGGTGGACCGCCTCAGCTTGCTGCCTGCTGCCGCTGAAACCATTGAGAACGGACCTGCCTCCGGGGCTTCGGCGGTCAAGAACGGTTTACTGGCGATTGCCTCCGGATATTACGATTTAGTCCTGGTTGTCGGCGGCGAGAAAATGCGCGAGGTCACTGGCTGGCGCGCCACCGATTTTGTCGCCACCATGACCCACCCACAAGCGGAGTATCCCTACGGGATCACCCTGCCCGGCATGGCTGGCATGTTTACCCGTCTATATATGGAAAAGTACGGCGTGACGCGCGAACATCTGCTTGCCATCTCCCTGAAAAATCAGGAGATGGGCACACGGAATCCCTACGCGCACGTCGAGATGGCGCTTGACCGTAACGGCATCTACGACAGCCCGCACGCCGTCGTTAACAATCCCGTATCCGCTGACCCGTTGCATCTGTATGACCTTTGCCCGGTCAGCGACGGAGCCGCGGCGCTGGTTTTGTGTACGGTGGAAATGGCAAAGAAGATCGGCAAACCCTATGTTGTCATCGCTGGTTTCGGCCAGGCGACGGACACGCACACACTGGCAGAGCGCGAGGATCCCACCGATCTCAAAGCTGTCACTCTGGCTGCGCAAAAAGCCTTCGCCATGGCAAAACTCAAACCGTCAGATGTCAACGTGGCTGAATTACATGACGCTTTTACCATCCTTGAAATTGCCGAGAGCGAGCATGTCGGCTTCTTCAAGAAAGGCGAGGGTGGCAAGGCTGCTGTTGCAGGCAAGACCCGCCTTGGCGGTCAAATCCCGATCAATCTTTCGGGCGGATTGAAAGCGCGAGGTCACCCAGTGGGCGGCACTGGCGTGGCTCAGATCGTGGATATTGTCTGGCAGTTGCGCCATGAGTTGCCTGAGAATCGACAGGTGAAAAATGCTGAAATTGGCCTGACGGTCAACTTCGGCGGCTTCGGAAATAACGTCTTGTGCTTTATCCTCAGGAGAGTGCAGTCATGAAAAAAGAGATTGCCATTACAGCCTATAAATGCAAGAAATGCGGGAAGCTGCATTACCCGTTCCATGATCGCTGTCTTGAGTGCAAAGGCCGTGAGTTTGAACAGATCAAACCGCAGGGCAACGCCAAACTCCTGACTTACACAACGATCTTCAACCTGCCGTGGGGCTTTGACCAGCGCTTCCTCGTCATCGGCGTGGCTGAGTTTGAAAACAAAGTCAAAGCCATGGGACAGATCAAAGCCGATTTGGTGGACCAACTCAAAGTGGGCATGACCGTGCGTCCCAGTTGGGAACCAGTCCGCGTGCAGTATGGTGAGGATGTCTACGGGCTGAAGTTCGAGCCGATCAAATAATAGCAAAGGTATCTATAAAGGTGACAGTCACTTGCGCGAAGCGTGTGACTGTCACCTTTTTGGAATCTACACATGCACCTTCATGCGATCTCCATTGGGTATGCAATACCGCGCACGGACTTCGATGCCACCATCCATAGCGTTTTCCATTCAGCCATCAATCTGCATTTGAATGACGCGAAGAGTTTGCTTACGCTGGTCACATCGAAAGAGGCGGATCTTCCGCAAGGCATTCGCGTGGATACCCCCGATGACTTCTCCTTTGAAATTTTCCGCGCAGGCGAATCAGTGACCTGTCGGGATGGGATTTTGCGCTTCGCTTCATCCGCGCTGACAATTGATCTGCGTGGAGCTGAAAGCTTTGGTTGCGACCTGTCAGCTTTTTCACACCCATCAGCAACAGCGTGGCGGCTCGTTTGGCAGGCACTGAACGAGCGTCAGATCCAATTGAATGCTGAAATCATCGCGCAGGATCTGTTTAATTCAGATGAAACAATCCGAACAGGCGTGCCTCGCAAGGCGGGGGAAGCTATGCGAGGGCTTTTTGCCGCCACCCGTCAATTTAATCCAGCCGCCACTTCCTCAGTTAACGCGTTGATCGGCCTCGGTGCTGGGTTGACTCCCAGCGGTGATGATCTTCTCGTCGGTTATCTGGCAGGGCTTTGGTGCACAGTTCAGGATAGAACCGAACGATTGCAGTTTGTATCGGACTTGGGAAAAGAGATCGTTCGGCTCTCTCAACAGACAACCGATATCAGCCAAACGTACCTTTACCATGCTTCGCGCGGACAGGTTTCGAGTTGGCTGGCAGATCTGGCCGAGGAGATCTGTCGCGGGGAAAATTCGGATCGCCTTCTTCGCTGCGGCGAAATCTGCCATGCAAGTTGGGCACACCTCAGGTTTGGACGCAGTCACTGGTTTGTTGATCGGTCTTGTCGCTTGGGAAGCTCAAGCCCCCGACCCTTTGGTCGATAACCAAGTTCTGCCCTTGTTTTTCTCAGAGTATTCGTAACTTAAGCACCCAAACGTTCTTTCGGGAGGGGGTAAAAAGATTTCCCGTATGGAAATCTTTAACCCAGCGCATGAAACCTTGAAGATTAATTTCCGTACATAATGGTGTGTGCAAAATAGTACAATAAGCGATACGGAATAACCTCGAGGATAAATGAACAGGAAAGCTCCATCAAGCGGAAATTTGGCGGCAGACATCACAAAGTCAGCCAGTAAACAGACATACTACACGATTCGGTTTTTTGCAGATCGTGACCGAGTTGTTGACGCATATCGGGCATACGGATATTTTCGCTGGGTGGATGATGTCATCGACGAAGAATCAGGTTCGGGCGTGGAAAGGATCGCTTTTGCCTATCGTCAGAAATCACTATTGGAATCCTGCTATCGCGGCGAGACTCCTGATGATCTATGTGCCGAAGAATGGATGCTGGTTGACCTTATCCGCAATGACACGGAAAAGAATAGCGGCTTGCAAACCTACCTGCGCAACATGATGGACGTGATGATCATTGATGCCAAACGGCGTGGACAGGTTGTCTCGCAGGTGGAATTATTTGATTATTCCCACAAGCTGTCAAAGGCTGTCACAGAAGCGATGTACTATTTCATTGGTCACAATGATCCTCCGCCCTGCCACGAGGCGCGTTACATGGCAGTGACCGCCGCGCATATCACCCACATGCTGAGGGATGCATTGGAAGACGTGGAAAATGGATACTACAACATTCCAAAAGAATATCTTCAAGCATGCGGGATCTCGCCGCAGGATGTGAAGAGCCAGCCGTACCGTCAATGGGTCTGCGGACGAGTCCAATTGGCGCGCGGATATTTCAAATTGGGAAGGGAATGTACAGCACAGGTCAGGAACCTGCGCTGTCGTTTGGCAGGCTACGCGTATACCGCGCGCTTCGAATGGATGCTGGATGCCATTGAACGCGATAATTATTGTTTGCGATCTGAATACCGAGAACGAAAGAGTTTGTGGACGGGCTTGTGGATGGGCTGGTCAACACTGACATCCATGTTCGCTTCATTGAAAATAAAAACCGAAGCGCACAAACTGGCACAGCAACCAATTCGGATCGAAAAAAGATGAAAACAAAAAAAGTAATTGTGATCGGTGCTGGCATCGGCGGGATTGTTGCCGCAACTCATCTTGCCCAGCATGGGATCAAAGTAACTGTTATCGAAAAGAACGCCCGCCCAGGCGGACGCTGTGACCGCTTCAGCCGCGAGGGACATCACTTCGACACAGGCCCCACATTGCTAGTCATGCCGCTTTTATATGAAGCAGAGTTCAATGCGCTGGGAACGTCCATGCATGAAAAGCTTGATCTTCAGCGCGTCGACCCAACTTATCATCTGGTTTTCGATAATGGCAGCCAACTCGCACTCACTTCGGACATGGAATCCATGCAGGAGCAGCTTGAAACTTTCGAGCATGGAAGTTTTCAAGGTCTCCTGCGTTATATGGATGAGGGAAGTCGTCACTATCATCTCGGCATCGAGAAACTGGTTCATCCTGATTTTCGCAAGGCATCCGATTTCTTCAAGCTTGGCAATCTTCCACTAATTCACCAGGTCAAACCGTTGGCGAAACATTATGCCAACATGTCGAACTACTTCGACGATCCGCGCCTCAAAGCCGCATTCACATTTCAGGATGTGTACATGGGGCTGAGTCCTTTTGAAGCGCCCGCCACCTTCTCGATGATGCCTTACACTGAAATGGCACACGGTGTGTGGTATCCGCGCGGCGGCATGTATCAAATCGTTGAGGCGCTCATGTCTTTGGCGCGCGAGGCTGGAGTGGAGTTCATCTTCAATTCGGCGGTGGAGCAGATCGAGGTCAATGGAAGAAGCGCGCGCGGCGTGCTGACCGCAGATGGTCAACGAATGGAAGCGGACGCAGTCCTCGCAAATGCCGACCTCCCATACGTCTATCAAAATCTAATTCCTCAAGATGGGCAGGCAAAAAAACTCGCGCACAAACGTTATTCATGTTCGGTCATCAGTTTTTTCTGGGGGATGGATAAGACCTACGAGACGCTCCCGCCGCATATGCTTTTCCTTGCGCATGACTATCGCGAGAATTTTGAAAGCATCAGTCGTGACCTGAGCCTGCCCGCCAATCCCTGTCTTTATATCCACGCCCCAGCCCGACTCGACCCAGCCATGGCTCCGCTGGGACAAGACACATTGACCGCCATTGTGCCTGTTGGTCACATGTCCGAAAACGGAGAACAGGATTGGGCCGAACTGCGCGATGAAGCGCGGCGACAGGTCTTTCGACGTTTAGCAAGCATAGGCATTACTGATCTGGAATCGCACATCAAATTCGAGACCATATTCACGCCAATTTCGTGGCGTAAACGCTATAACCTCATGAAAGGCTCCACACACGGACTGTGTCACAACCTGATGCAGTTAGGCTATTTCCGACCCGACTTCCAGCATTCGCGTTATCGCAACCTGTATTTCACAGGCGCCAGTACGCGCCCAGGCACAGGCATGCCGACTGCCATGGTCTCAGGCCGCCAAGTCTGCACAACGGATCATGGATGACCTGAAAGTATAGAAGAGAACCAAATGAACATTCGGAAAATCGCCATCCTACTTGCCCATGCCTTTATCGGTTGGGTATTGTGCGCCGCAACAATGGGTATCGGCATGTCGGTCACATCGCTTGAAAACGCGCTTGTTGTTCACGCAATTGCAGCTCCGATCTTCTTTACGATAGTTTCGCTGGTTTACTTCCGCAAATTCAACTTTACAACGCCGCTTCAAACGGCGGTCATCTTCACCGCATTCGTCATCACAATGGATTTCTTCGTAGTTGCCATCTTGATCAACCGCAGCTTCGAGATGTTCGCCAGCATGTTGGGAACATGGATCCCATTTGCGTTGATCTTTACCTCCACCTTTCTGACGGGCTTGTTAACTTCAAAAACTGACCCCGCAAAGAAACAACATATCTCTGAGGAAAAACAATGACTCAAATCCTTATCGCATTATCAACCTGGCTCCATGCCATGGCAACCGTGATATTCATTGGATATTACGTCCTGCTCGCGTTGATCTTTCTACCTGTCCTTTCAAAGACTGAAAATGGTACTGCACTCAGCGAGATATCCAAGCGAAGCCGATCATGGATGTATGTATCATTGCTTATTTTCATCATCACGGGCATTTATTTGATGATCGCAGACTCGAACTACCTCGGGTTTGCAGACTTTGGGAACTTCTGGGGAATCGTGATGCTGGTGAAGCATATTCTTATTGTTGGAATGATCGCAATGGGATTCTGGTTCAATGCCATTTTACGGGTTGGCCCATTGATGAGTTCGAATACAGGAGTGGCACAGGCGATCTCCCGTTTCCGCTGGTATGTCAACGCCATGGCGATCTCTGGCGTTTTGGTTCTACTTCTTACGGCTCTGGCGCAAGTGGAATAGAATATGGTCTATAAAAAATGAAAATTCTTGCCCTTGAACGTGAGCTTCCCAACGCGACATCCGAAGATTTCCAGCGCTATGTAAAGGATGAAGCACCCAAAGCCTGGGAATTGCACCAGATGGGTCTCGTCCGTGAGCTGTATTTTCGTACCGACCAACAAACAGCGGTGCTGGTATTGGAATGTACTTCGACCGAGGGTGCTGAAAACATACTTTCTAAACTTCCTTAAACTTGTCTGACAATGGGCGGCTGCAACCATTTTGTGACAAAAACTACTTGAAATTGATTCTCATTTGTGCTACAAAAATATAGACAAGTAACGTCGCTTTGGTATTAGCGGTGTCTTCTTCATCACATGGGTGACAGGGCGGTACTCATAAAATTCACCTCCATCATTTTGTAAAGCGGCGCACAGTTCGTAGAATTTTTGCAATGGGACAATTCCCATCTGCAAGGAGGAATTAAGCTAATGCATTCCTTTCGAGAGTGGCGCTCTCTATTGGGATGGACACATTGGATGTGTGTCTGTCGGAGTAAATTTGTGTTGTTACATTGATCGCGGGAGGATCAAAATAAATACGACATATTCAACAAATCATAAATTCAAAAGGATGTTTGCGAATATCCTGAGTGTCGATGCAATCCTGGCGATTGCATTTCCAGCTACGGGAAGTGTCTATCGCTCTGATTTGGAAGGTTGATGATCAGACTTGCAGATAAGGCTGGTTCGCACAATGTCTGAAAGGGGGGAGAGCAATCCTCCCTGCCCGCATACTGTGTTTTCAATAGTTGTCGAAATTACGTACGGATACAAAGATGTATAGTTCAGATTAATAAAAGAAGGAGTAACACCATGAAAAAGCATCAACTGTTAGTAACCGTGCTCTTGATTGTAGCTCTTCTCAGCACAGCAAGCCCGGTCTCTGCCTACACACCCGCAGCTGTCACCATCGTTTCAATTATGCATCCGCAACCGAATGATCCAATTGCTCCCTTCTACGGCACATTCGTAGCCTCTGGGCCTGCGGTCGATGCTGGCCTCCTCTGTGAGGAAGGGGATGTCCAGGATATCGTTAACCCTGCTCGTGGTTGGCAAAGTGGTCAAGTCATAACCCTATATGTGCATAAGCATTTTGTGTGCAGCGATGAGAGCGGTTCATTTGAAATGAATATGCAAGTTCTTATCGCCTCCACAAGAACTACAGCACACTGGAACATTACAACCGGCGAAGGTAGCTACACGCGGCTATTTGGGGTGGGGAGATTAACCTCGGTTTGGCTGAACGAGAACGATCTGGAAGATACTTATTTCGGAAAATTGCATATCGAGTAATCCAATTGATGGAGGAACCATTACGCATGCCATGATCTGCTGGAGGAAATCAGAATCTTTTCTGCCGTTGGATCTTGGTCCCGGCGATTCGGTCGGCGCGAATATCGATTTCTCTTTCTGGCTGACCGAGCCGCTTGCAATCTGCCCTTAAGCGTGGACAAAATAGGATTACCGAGATAGCGATTTACTGTGGGGAGGAGCAATCCTCCCCACCTGAGTATTATGGTTTTCACGTCTTCACCGAACAGGAAGCTAACGTCATAAACCATGTGCTAACCAGCCTGTTCAATTCACTATGAAAGGAGGTGAGTTGCAGGCCAAAAATTCAGAAAACCATCACCATCCACGCCCCGGTTAATAAAATCTTTGACTATGTAGCCAAACCGAACGACCTGCCTGAAATTTGACCCCACTCGTGTCGTGATGTTGTTGACGACCATTGGCCGCAAAATTGGTTTGCCGCATGTGATGCCGCTTCAATATGAGGAAGTGGAACAACGCCTACGCGAAGCCCTTTGACCGTCCGTTTGCAAGACAATGAAAAAGTCCGCTACGAGCAACGCAAGCACTTTTATCGATTCTCCCGTTCCCCGGTGATCCAGTTCAAGGTCAGCAAATGTTCCCCGTCAGTGATCTTGATCTCATCCGCATTAAAATCAGTTTGGGAATAGGGATTATCGTACCGGCGATATTCATTTAGCGGGACTTCGACATTGTCCACGCTCAAGGCTTGATCCCACCCGAATCTTATCGCCCCGAAAGCTGGTGACTGGTACTGAACATTCATCCCGCTGAAAGTGACTTCCGCCGCTGAGACTTTTTCCACGAAATCGGCAAACGCGCCATCCTCAGCCTTGCGCCCCATCTGGCAGAGCCAGATATTTTGAGCGCCAAGGGCAACAACTTCTGTGTCAGACGCTGAAGGCTTTTGGAAACCTTTAGGGTCTCCTGTTTCCGTTTTGAATGTGCCCCAAACATACGGATTCTGTGAACGCAGTGCCAGATACCCATCGCCTTTGCGTGCAAAGATCCATCCGTTTTTCTCCACCACTTCATCGAACTTATCCTTCGGCAGCCAGGCGTGAGTAAAGAAGTGTTTGATGGGTACATACAACGCAGGGATCTTCTCGATGTTGTAGACGACAATCGCCACATTTTTATACTGCGCCGCACGCGGGAGCATTCCGTTCCCCGCCCAATAATTTGGAGTCACGCCTTCGATCTTCGCCGGGTGCGTTGTAAAACAAACCGCATCCGCGCCAAGAGTCGCCTGCCAGATGTGCTGCTGGTCACCGCCATAGCCTTTGCGATAATCCTGCGCGGTGGAGAGCATGTAATCGGGCGTTTTATAGGTGTATATATTCACTTCTTCGCGGGTATTGCGGCAAACATCGCGCTCCAAAAAACGCGCCAAATGCGGAAGTCCACCCAACGCACCGAGCGCCTTGAGCAACCCGCGATAAGGCTTGAAATCGTTCAGAAACGAGTTCTCCCACCAGTTACAGGTGTCGAACATGCGGATGGTGTTGTCAATTGTCCGCGGATGGAGATAGGCTTCCAGTGTCAGATATAACATTCCATCTTCAAAATTATCAGGATGGATACCCCACTTTTCCATTTCAGCGAGTTTGATACCCATGCGCTGGCGGTTCTCGAAGTGACGGTCACTTGCAATCGATTCAATCGCTTTTGGCACACGATACCCGCTCAACGCAAACGCAATGGCAGACATATTGTCGAACCCGGAGAATATCCCCATACCAAACAATAACTTGGATGTATCCGTCGTCCCTTCGTTGGATGCCCACTTTTTGGTGTTCTCGTATGCCCGTCCGTGGGTGGAGCCGAACACACCCTTGAACGAGTTGAGCGCCATATCGAATACCAGCAGATCGAGCACCATTTCCGCTTTGCGGCGGATCTCGTCATCGGCGGCGAAGTCGTAGAGCGCCAGCAGGGCGGTCAGATCTTCATCATAATAAACGTGCGAGAGCCATTCACTGAACCCAGTATGGAAACGCAGGTCCAGCCAGCGCAATATTCTTTTTCGATTGAGCTCGATCTTCTGCCTGCCAGTTTCACCAGAATTTGAGAAGGTTTCATCGGGATACATTTGCCCGGCAAGATACGCGGCGGATGTAAACAGGATGTAGTGATTCTCTGTCCAGGTGCAAAGCGAATCAATGCCAGGCTCGTTGGGGAAATATTTGAAGTTGAGCACGGTGCGCTTCGCACGAGAGAGCAGGTCAGTCAGAGAGTAGATGTCTTGTATCTAATTCCCCACTCGCCAATAATCTCAAAATCCCATGCAGCACAAAATCTGAACAATCCTTGCGCGCATCAATGAAATCCAGCGCGGCATGAAAAACGCCTTCGTGAGGAGTTCCGCCTGCCGCCAAACGAGCCAGTTCATGCCAGGCGGGTTTGGTGTTCGCCGGGGCAGGATTCCGCAGGATGTGTTCGAAAAATGCACGGCGGCGAGACTCATAATCGGGTAGGAATGGCTGATCGGAAAACGAATCAGGAGTCGGGGCGGAAGGATAGTCCGCCGGTACTTGATCAGATGTCCGAATCTGATAGTCAGGTTGGGTGTGGACTGTCATGGTTTATCCAATCAATATTTTGGTCAATTCGCGTTTTTCAGTTTCATCCACCGGCTCATCCATACGCTGTTTTGCCAGCACGACATTCAAGCGGCGATGGAGTTCGGGAGTGAGCGGGAAGCGTGCGGCAAAGATCAGCGCGAATGTCAGCAGGACAATGGGCAGGAACATGAAGATCAGACGCAAGACAAGTAGAAATGAGTCGCTTTGAGGTTGTTCGATCAATTTGGTTGCGCCGTTAATGATTTGCTGTATCGGCGGAACATAACCCGCCCAGCCAATCGTATTCGCGACAGCAAAAATCGCCAGCGCCGAACTGAACTTGCGGATGAACGTCACCAGCGCTGAATACATGGCTTCGCGTCGTTCGCCGCTTTTGAGTTCGTCCACGTCGGGTATGTCGGGGAAAATGGCGTAGATCATAACCACGATGCCGCCTGTTCCGATCCCAACTACCGCTGCGAAAACATAAACCCAATAATCCGCGGCGGTGGGACTGAGCAGGAAACTGAACAGCATGGCAACAACCCAGATCATCAGCCCGATCACATAGCCGCGAATTTTGCTGGTGCGTTTACTGAGCGCCACAAAGAATGGCAGCGAGATCACCTGCGCGATCAACAGTGTGCCGTTGACAAAGCTGACTTCATCACTACGCAACAGATAATATCTGACAAAATACACCACAATGGTGCTAACCGTATCAATAGCGACGAAAGCAAATAGATACATGGCAAGGGTGTAAACAAAGGTGCGGTTTTGGAAAGGGACAATGAATGCATTACGCCAGTTGAAGGCTTCGAGCGGACGCTGGAACTCAATTCGTTCCTTCACAACAACAATGGTCGCTATCAGCGGCAGGGCAAAGAAAGCGCCAAACACCAATCCCATGACGATATAACCCGTGTGAACATCTGGGAAGGCTTTAACGATTTCGAGCGGCACCAGCGCTGCCACAATGGACGCGAGGGTGGAGAAAAAGATGCGGATGGAACTGAGCGATGAACGTTCGTGATAATCAAGAGTGATCTCCGAATGTAATGCGTTGTAGTTGAGCATTACAATGCTGACCACTGTGGAGAAAAACAGGTAACTGGCTATCACAGCCACAAAGCGGGTGGTCTCCGATTCCATGCTGAACGGAAAGAACAGCGCCACAAACGATAAAAATATCAACGGAACACCCGCGATCAGGTATGGGCGGCGGCGTCCAAACCGGGTGCGTGTGCGGTCTGCAATAAGTCCTTCAAACGGGTCTGTAATGCTGTCGTAGATTTTGCTAATGAGGATGACCGTGCCTGCCAGCGCCGGGGCAATGCCGACCACATCGGTCAGGAAGATCAGGTAGTAGAAACTGACCACCACTCCTGAACCGCCGCCGTAAATATCGCCCATCCCATAGCCGATCTTTGTCCACCAGCTCAATTTTTCGCTTTTTGCTGCCATATTTGCTCCTGAAAATGTTGAAAGTTCAAAGTTCAAGGTTTAAGGTGAGCAACTTTCAACCTTGAACCTGAAACTGCTGATCGATAGATCGCTTCCACAGCCGCCAGCACAGACAGTGACTCACGCCCCGCCACCAAGTGCGGTTCCCCGCCATTCACCCAGCGCCTGAATCCTTCGATGCTGCGTTGGAGAGCATGAACGCCAAAGATCGGCACACTTTCTGTTTTCACCCTGCCACCGATAAATCGCACTCGCGGCAACGGACGGTCTGTATAAATTGCGGTCGCCTTTGACCCGTAAATTTCAATGGATGCCGTCTGCTCACTTGCCGCCGACATCGAACTGCATATCTCGATCAACGCGCCGTTTTCCAATTCGACAATTCCCATTGCCAGATCTTCCACTTCCACATTCTTGAATGCCTGCTTTGCTGTCACGCCGCTTGCAAACATCGCAGGACTCTTGCATGCCCATAACGCCACATCTAAAAAGTGACTGCCCTGCGTGATCAGCGTTCCGCCGCCTGCCTGGGCAATGGTCTTATGCCACGCCGAACCTTCAAAATAATTTTGCTCACGATGCCAGGGAATGTTGATTCGTCCATAACGGACTTCGCCAATTTGTCCGCTTTGCACGGCGCGCGCCAGGCGGAAACAAGCCGCATCATAACGGTACTGGTAATTGACTGCCAGTTTCACTCCTGCTTTTTCCGCCATTTGGATAATTTCAAGACCTTCGGCGTATGTCCGCGTGACTGGTTTCTCGACGAAAATATGTTTGCCTGCGGCAATCGCCTGTTTTATCATCTCAAAATGCAGATTATGCGGCACTGCCAGATACACAGCATCCAACGATGCGTTTGCCAGCATATCTACATAATCTGTGAATATCTGCGGAATGCCATGACGTTTGGCAAAAGCGCTCGCGCGCTCACGGGAAACGTCACAACAGGCAGTCAGCGTGATATTGCGATTCAGACGCATAAAAATCGCCGTAAACCCGGCGATGTCGCCGCAGCCAACGATGGCAATTTTCAATTTATTCATTCAGTCACCCACTTCAATCCGCGCCGTAAAATTCCCTGCACAGACGGATGTTTCATGCTCGTCGTTGTGTGACCCGGCACAGCATAGCAGACCTTGCCTTTGCCATAGCGATACGTCCAAACCACCGGAATATCCTTGCCTTCATGCTTTGCGGTGAAATGGACATCTATTCCCGGCTGGAGTTCGTGAATGTAAAGCTCGTCTTTGATGACAAAATCTCCCACATCAAAAATTTCATCCTTCACCCTTTTGACTTCGATTTTTTCCACTGCGCCATGACCAACAAAACGCCCGCCAAGAATTTCAAAGAAACGATTTGCCTCCTTGAAGGAAGCTGTTGCCGAATGGATCGCCAGAATGCCGCCGCCCTCAGACACAAACGCATCCAGAACCTGTCAGCGCTGACTGGGAAATTTTCTTGTGATGGAGGTAGATTACCAGCGCAGAAAAATCCTTGAGATCCGCAGGTAATTTTTCCATTGAACGAACATGCTGAAACTCAAAACCATCCAACTCAGCCAGGGCTTTTTTCAGCGCCACCCGTCCAAAATATGGCGGGTGAAAGATGCCATCGGTAATGAGGAGAACTTTTTTCATTTTCCTTTTATTTCCTTCAATACATCTGCTTCAGGTCGTTCCTTATAAAACTCATCCAGCGGATAACATCCACTCACAAGTCCGTTTCGCGGCGCAGTGGTGCAATCACTGAACGTGCGGCAAATTTTCTTGCGCGCCAAAGGCTTCCCTTCGAGCACATCGGCGCACATTTCAGGGTAAGTCAGCACCATACGACCCAGCCCGACAAAATCCGCTTTGCCAGTGCGGATCACATTCTGCGCCACGTTGGGCAGCCATTCCTGCAAATAGGAATATCCAGTGCCAACAATGCATAGGTTTGGATGTTTTGCCTTCAACTCAGCCGTCGCGTTGATGAGCCGCGCCACGCCAACCAGCGGATCTTCGGGCGGCTGATATCCGTCAGATGGCGGGAACAGCGCCGGGCGTTGGATGTGCGGAACATAATACGGACTGCCTGCGGTGATGTTAACCAATCGGATTCCAAGCGCTTCCATCTGGACTAGAAACTGGTGCGGCTCCGACAGGTTGATTCCCACCCCTGAGCCGTCACCGCCAAAAGCGTAAGGGTAGTCAGTATCAAATTGGTCAGGAATACCAATGCCGTTTTCATCAGGCTTGAACGGAACAAAATCGAACGCAGAAAAGCGCACACCAATTTCCAATCCTGGCGCCTCTGCGCGAATGCCAGCCACGATCTCACGCAGGAAACGAGTCCGATTCTCGAAACTGCCGCCGTACTTTCCTTTGCGATCCACCGCACTGAGAAATTCATGTCCCAAATAGCCGTGACAGTGCTTGACATCCACGAATGCAAAGCCCGCTTTTTGGGCAAGTTTCGCAGCGACGATGTAATCTTCAATGAGACGATCGATCTCATCATCGCTCATCAGCGGGTAGTCATTGGGCAAGCCAAATTTTTGATTCAGCAATGGGTGGGAATAAAGGATTTGCGGTTCCATCCGCTTTTTGTCTGTTGGGCGGCAGAAACGCCCCGAGTGAGTCAATTGCAAGCCGATCAGCAGATCATCCGTTTGCCAACGGGCAGCATGCGCGCGGATAAGACTTTCACGTAAACCCGCCAGATCGGACAGATTGGATTCGTTGATAATCAGTTGATTGGGATTGGCGCGCCCATCCGCACGGACTGCAGCCGCTTCGCCGCCCCAAATGAGTTTTGCGCCGCTCTGGCCGAATCGCTGCCAACGGCGGGTAACGAGTTCAGTGGGCTTGCCATCTGTTGTGGCATCCCAGCCTTCCATGGGCAGAACGCACCAACGGTTCGACAGTTGCAGGTTTAAAGTCGAAAGTTGAAGGTGATAGGGTTGCGCAAGCGGTGATTCGGGAGCAGAGAGAAGTTCTGGGTCAAAATCAAGTACGATACCCAGCGAGCGGATATGCTCGGAAAATTGTTCGGGCGTTCGGAGTTGGGCGATGCGGGTGTACATTGGTGTCAGGTTTCAGGTATCAAGTATCAGGTGAGGGATTCGAGTTGGGCGAGGATGGCTTGCAAGTATGGGCATATCGGTGGATGGGCGTGTGGGGCTTTGGGGATGGGTGTCGTCGCAATTGATCCATCCGCGAAGTTTCAAGAAATTGTGCAGCAGTATGTTTGTAGGCTGGGACGGGAGCGCGAAAAGCAAAGTGACCCAGATACTGCAAAATATCGTTGAGTTCATAGAAACGCAAATCGCCTTCAAGCCAGTAGCGGTCACGCAGGGCAAAATAGTCAGGGGCAAAGGTGGAGATGCCGAGCAGATAGTCGGAGCCGTACATAACCATATCTATGGCGAGGTCGTTGCCAGTGAACACCTTGAAGTCCGGGCGGATTTTGTCGCGCAGAGCAAGTCGTTCCCATTCCAACTGGCGGCTGAGAGATGAATGTTTCGCACCGATGCACTGCGGAATATTGAGCAAGCCTTCATAGGTGGCGAGGTCATAGATCTTGCCGAAGGGCGCGAACATTGTCCCGAGTTCGAAAGCGATAAACTGCGGGGCATGGCGTCCGAAGTCATTGTAGGCGGCAATGAGTTGATCGGATGGCAGTCCGGTCAACCCGAAGGATTGGAAGATCGTTGGGATTCCGCCGAAGGATTGAATCTGCTCAATTTGGCGATGGTATTCGTCCGGGGCGAAAGCGTCCCCTGCCTGGGAGTGGACAAATGCCCCAGCGGTAAATCCTGCTCCAGAGAGGGTATCTCGCGTGCGGCGCAGAACATCCACACGAGTCTGTTCATCAATCAGATTTCCGTAGCCAGTATCCATGTTGACAGCGGGAATCAGCCCGGCCCCAGCGGTACGGGCAACATGAGCGCAGAAGGCATCCCAATCAACCGAGCCGTCCACTGTGAATGGCAGCAGGATAGCAGAGTAGCCAGTGATCTTGCGGTTGGGGATGATTTTCATTTCAGCATGGATTGGTAGGAACGGTTGGCTTCGCGGTTGTGGACGGCGGCGAGGGACTTCAAGGGCATCTGTATCACGAGCGCGCAGGAGGGCGATAATTTGGTGATGCTCACTTTGTGCCTGAGGCAGGCGGGTGCTGGTGACGTTGGCAAAGTAGTAGTGGCTGATGCGCTCCCACTCATCGAGGGCACGGTTTGTAAAGTTGATAAGGAGGGGCATGGCGCTGATAACAGCGATCTTGCGATGAAAAGCGCTGTTGAGTGTCAGCCAGTCAGCGGAGTTGGGTTCGGCAATGGCGATGTCCATCCGCTGGACAAGATTGGTCAGAACGTCAAGGTCGGCATCCGTGCGTTTTTGGGCGGCAATGCGGAAGGCAGCGCGCTCAAGGCTTTCGAGCAGGGCGAAGACTTCGTCAATCTTTTCGGGCAGAAGAGGGGCGACGATGGCGCTGGCGTGCGGATTGATGATAATCAACCCTTCGGCTTGCAATCGCTGAATGGCAGCGCGGATGGGGATTTGACTCAATCCCATTTCGGCGCTTAAGCGGTCAATGATAAGTTTTTCGCCTGGTGCTAGTTCGCAGCGCAAAATGGCACCGCGCAAGGCAGTATAGGCGTATTGTTCTTTGGTCTGGAACGGAGTAACAGGCTTTATCATGGCATATCCTATAGGATATATGATATTGGCTTATGGACAGGAAGTTCAAGGGCAGATTGTCATGTAAATCAGAATAATAAGTCATGGGGTATAAATCCACCCCCAACTATATTCATCAACTGAAAGTATAATCACGACCATTATGCAAAAGATACGAAGTTTTTATCAGACGCTTTCATTCACAGAAAAAAGCGCACCATTTGCTTTTCTAGTTGCATGTATTCTTAGTTTTGGTCTGTTGATCCCCAGCCTGGGATATTACATGGATGACTGGGCTTACGTTTTTTATGCAAACCTCAAGGGAGTCAACAGTTTGCAGGAAATGTTGACATACGACAGCCGCCCTTATGCAGCCTGGCTCTACATGCTTGGTTTCAATATTTTGGGATTCAAGCCTATTGCCTGGCACACGATGTCCCTGCTCATGCATTGGGGAATTGTTCTCCTTCTATGGCTGCTGATTCGGGCTATTTGGCCCAACCGCAAGGTAGAAGCGATCCAGGTTTCATTGCTGTTTGCAGTCTATCCTTTTTTCATGATCCAGCCATTTCCGATAGCCTATACCCATGTTTGGTTTGGATTTTTAGCATTCAACCTTTCGCTTTTGCTGATGGTTTGGGCGGTCAGGGCAGACAGATACAAAGCGATAACCTTCACCATTCTGGCAATGATCCTGGAAGCCGCCCATCTTTTCACAGGGGAATATTTTGCAGGGCTGGAATTTATCCGTGTGTTGATCTTATGGATATTGATCTCACGCGATGAACTAATTTTCTCCCAAAGGATAAAGAAAGTTTTTCTAAATTGGCTGCCTTACCTTCTTGTTATTGGCTTTTTCGCCTACTGGCGCGTTGCGATCTATGAGAATCCACCCGAAATCACGCGCAATTCGCCCGTAATCCTTCAACAACTATTCACAGCGCCGCTGACAACGATCATTTATTTAATTAATACATCCTTGAAGGATGCGCTTTTGGTACTCACGATGGGCTGGCAAAAAGCAACCGACGCGGGGCTTTTGAATTTTGCAACTCCTTTCGCGCAATTTCGTCTTGCGATCGCGTTGATCAGTTTCGGCCTCGCATTTTTTTACCTGACCAAACTCCAGCCGAACGTTACAGAAGAAAAAGATGATTGGAAACGTGGAAGTCTCGCCCTCGCGATTGTCGGCCTTTTGATGGCAGGCCTGCCATTTTGGCTGATCGGACGCTCCATCGCGGAAAGTAAAAATTTCCTTTCCGCTTCGAGATTTGGCATCCCGACAATTTTTGGGGGAGCTTTAGCCACATTTATTTTCCTTGACTGGCTCGTAACGGAGAGAAAGAAAAAAATTATCATCCTCTCTATTATCCTGGCTCTGGCAGTTAATTTCCACCTTAGTAATACGAAGGAATTTCAATATTCATGGGAAAAACAGGTCAGGCTTGCACAGCAGTTGCTCTGGCGGGCACCGCAAATCAAATCTGGCACAGCCATTTTGACAGACGAGGAAGTGCTGGGAATGATGGGAGAGTACGCTGTCTCATTTTCAATGAACACAACTTATCAGGCTAAAGATATTAAGAATACTCCTCCCTATTGGTATTTCCCATTCTATTACACCAACCCCAATGTGGATGAATTGCTCCAGGGCGCTCCGCTTGACTACAGCAAAATGAGCATGAACTTCTCAGGCAACAGCAGCCAAATGCTCTTGCTTTCATTCAACCCCGAAATGAAACGCTGCCTGTGGGTCTTAAATCCAAATGATACAAATCTGCGCCTCGTCAGCGATGATATGAGTAAGCTCAGCGCTGGCTCGGATATCAGCCTGATCCAGCAAACGGATTCAGAGCCAACCCTGCCCGAAAGTATTTACGGCAAACAAAACAACCAGACCTGGTGCTACTATTTTGAGAAAGCAGACCTCGCGCGTCAATACGGACAATGGGACGAAGTTGTGCGGCTTTGGCAGGAGGCCCGATCCGCAGGTGAGCAGGCAGATAACGGCTTCGAGTACATCCCCTTTATCGAAGGCTATGGGCATCTTGAAGATTGGGAGCAGGTCAAACTGCTGACCAAGTCTGCAAAAAAGATCACAGCGGGACTCGAACCCAGCCTATGCACCGCGCTGGATAGACTCACTGAAAGCGCCCCCGCATCTCAACAACGTGATGATACGATCAAAAATTTGAAAGATGATCTGAAGTGCGTGAATTATCAATAACAGGTGATTAGGGATTAGGTAATTAGGAGACTGCAAACCTTTCCCTAATTACCCAATTACCTATTTACCAATCACCTGTTCCCCAACTCCCCCAACACATCCAATAACTTCACGGTCCAGGATTCTTCCTTCGAGACGGTTACCCAATAAGCGGATTTGCCGCCTCGGACGCCATTTCCCAGATCAGGCAGACGCGCACCCTCCGACCCGTCAACTGGTGCGGCGTACTTGAGCAGGATCTGCCCCGACGATTCCATGTTCACAGAAGTCAATCCTGCTTTTTCAGCGCGCAGTTTCACACGCATCTGATACAAAAGATTCTGCACCATCTCAGGCAGTTGACCAAACCTGTCGCGGAATTCAGAGCCGAGCGCGTCGAGTTCGGTTTCATCCCGCAGATCCGCAATGCGACGATACAGCCGCAGACGCAGATCCTGATCAGAAATATATTCGCTGGGAATGCCGACAGCCAGAGGCAAATCCACATTGACAGGCAAACTCAGAGGCAAACTGAAGGTTGAAAGTTGCAAGTCGAAGGTTGTCTCATCCAAAGCCGAACCTTCACCTTTCAACCTTTGACTTTCAACGCGCCTCAGCCGCCGCACGGAATCCGCCAGCATTCTCGTGTAAAGATGGAAACCAACCGACTGAATATATCCGTGCTGACGTGTGCCAAGCAGATCGCCCGCGCCGCGAATTTCAAGATCACGCATCGCAATCGAATAGCCTGCGCCAAGCTGTGTATTCTCCGCAATCACCTCAAGCCGCTGTTGACCTTCCTGCGTGGGCGTCATTTTATTGTGGCGGAAGAAATACGCATACGCCCGCATCGCGCCGCGCCCCACACGCCCGCGCAGTTGATAGAGCTGCGCCAAGCCAAACGTATCCGCGCGGTCAACGATCAGCGTGTTGGCGTTGGGAATATCCAAGCCAGATTCAATGATGGTCGTGCAAAGCAAAATATCGATCTCGCCCATGTTGAAGCGGTGCATCACGCTGGCAAGCTGACCTTCCGCCATTTGCCCGTGACCAATATCCACGCGCGCCTCGGGGACAAGTTTATTCAGATGCGCCTTCATCGCGTCAATCGTATTCACACGGTTGTGGACGAAGAAAATTTGTCCGCCGCGCTCCAGTTCGCGCAGAATGGATTGACGTACAAGCCGCGGTGAATACGGTCCGACATGCGTCACGATCGGCAGGCGCTCTTCAGGCGGCGTATTCAAATTGGAGATGTCGCGCACACCCGTCAACGCCATGTACAACGTGCGCGGAATTGGCGTAGCAGTCAACGTCAACACATCCACTTCGGTGCGGAGTTTTTTGAGATGCTCCTTGTGTGTCACGCCGAAACGCTGTTCTTCGTCGATCACGACCAGACCCAAATCCTTGAATTCCACATCCGCTGAGATCAAGCGATGCGTGCCGATGATGATGTCAATTTCGCCCAGCGCAAGTCTGCAACAAAATCTCGGTCTGTTCGCGCGGAGTGCGGAAGCGCGAAAGCATTTCCACTTTGACAGGATATGCCGCAAGTCTTTGCGAGAATGTCTCAAAATGCTGCTGAGCCAGAACGGTGGTCGGCACGAGGATAGCCGCCTGCCTGCCGCTCATGACCGCCTTGAACGCGGCACGCAAGGCAACTTCGGTTTTTCCGTAGCCTACGTCACCGCACAACAAACGATCCATTGGACGGGCGCGTTCCATGTCACGCTTGATGTCCGCGATGGCGGTCTTCTGGTCTTCGGTTTCAACGTAGGGGAAACTATCTTCCAGTTCTTTTTGCCATTGCGAATCAGGCGCGAAGGAAAAACCTTCCACCACCTGACGCCGCGCATACAGATCGAGCAAATCTTCTGCGACCTGTTGCACCGCTTCTTTGACCCGCGCCTTGGTCTCGCCCCAAGCCTGTCCGCCGAGATGATCGAGCGAAGGCTTGCCGCCATCCGCGCCGACGTAGCGTGTGAGCCTGTCGGCTTGATGGACGGGGACAAAGAGTGTGTCGGCGTTGTCATACTCAACGGCAAGATACTCCCGTTCGTGACCTTCCAACTGTCGCTGAGTCAGACCCGCGAAACGTCCGATGCCGTGATCCACATGCACCACATAATCGCCGACCAGCAAATCCGCATACAGTGATTCGGGAGTCTCGGCGGTTTGCTTTTGTCGAATGCGCGATTGCGGACGCTCCCAGCCAAAGACTTCGGAGTCAGTGATGAGGTGAACTTTGCTTTCGACGGCAGCTTGAGCAGATGTAAGGGTAAAGCCTTCGGATAATGAGGCTTCGATAAATTGGAGATTGGTAAATTCGGAATTGGGATAATGCTCATCCCACATTTCACGCAGGCGCGATGACTGGCGCGAGACGATGAAAACCTGCTCGCCTCTTTCGATGATGGGAGAAAGATAATCAATAAATGACTTGAGCCTGCCGCCAAATCTTTCATCATGGCTGAAGTGCTCAGACAATTGGTCACCACTGACCACTTCGCTGGAATGCCCCAACTCAAGCGACGAAAAACCGTCCACGCTGTCGTGCAGCTCTGACCAGGGAAGATACGGGATGGGAAAATCCTTCGAGAGCGTGCCTTCCGTGATGCTTTCCTGCCTGAACTTCACCGCCTGCTCCTCCACCTCGTTTGCCATGGCTTCAACAAGGCTTAGGTCGTTCACCAGGATCAATGATTTTTGCGGCAGATAATCGAGCAAGGATGCGGGCATGGAATGAAGCAGCGGAATATGAAATTCAGAGAGTTGGATCTGCTCATCCAAAGTCTCAGCCAAAAATTCGCGCGCAGGCGTGATGAGAATCGACTCCAACTTTTCAACTGTGCGCTGCGTGGCAGGGTCAAACCGACGGATGGTTTCGATCTCGTCGCCGAAGAAATCCAAGCGGACAGGATTTGATTCGATGGAAGGCCACACATCCAGCAGACCTCCGCGATGGGAGAATTGACCAGGTTCGAGGACGGTATTCACCCGCTGATAACCGATCCGCGCCCACTCTCGGATCAATACATCGGGTTGAATGGTCTGGCTTGCTGACAGTTTTTTGCACGCTTTGAGAAAGTCACGCCGCGGCAGGGTGCGCGTCATCAACGAACGCACAGAGGCGACAATGATCGGCGGCGACTCAGGCTTATTCGCAAACGGCAGATGGTAAGCTGAGAGCGCGGTCAGCACTTGCAGGCGGTCGCGGCGTGTTGCAACTCCCCAGGCGGCATCTTCATAAAAAAGCGGATTTGGCTCCGCAAACAAATAACGCGGCGACTTGACCCAAAAGCCAAGCTCATCGAACAAAGACATGGCATGGTCGGCGCGGTCAGTGATAAGCAGGATCGGAAGGTTCAAGTCCGCGTGAAGGGAGGCAAGGATGGGCAGGCGTGCGGCGCGCGGCAACCCCAAGCCAGGGAGTGATTTTCCTGCTTGAAGTTGAGTCAGCAGTTGCTGATATTGGGATAGCGCACGTAGGTTTTCTAAAAGAGGTTGCATACCAATTTACAATTTACCCGTTCCATTGAATTTATTCATCGCCGCATTCAAGCCTTTCATCACAAACTCAAGCGCGGCGTCTGTGGCGCGACCTAATACTTCGGGGAGAAATTTGAAGTCTTCCTTTGAGAAATCCTGCAGAACATAATCCTTCGGGTCCATGCGCCCAGGCGGGCGTCCAATGCCGAGGCGCAGGCGCGGGAAATCTTTTGTACCAAGCTGCTCAATGGTGGAAGCCATGCCGCGCTGACCGCCAGGTCCGCCTCCAGGGCGGATGCGAATTGTGCCGAAGGGCAGGTCAAGGTCATCGTGTGCAATGAGCAGGTTTTCTGTCGGAAGTTTATAGAAGTGCAACAGTCCCTGTACAGATTGACCTGAGAGATTCATGTAGGTCTGCGGTTTGGCAAGGATGATCTTGCGCTCTTCATATAAAGCAGACATGACGATGGCTTTGGATTGTAATTTCATGCCGCGCGCATTGATCTGCACTGCAACACGGTCAATGAGCATGAAGCCGATATTGTGGCGTGTGTCTTTGTATTCACGTCCAGGGTTGCCGAAGCCGATGATGAGGAAGGTATTTTCAGGTGTCATGTTGAAGGTTTAGTTTTTTCGGAGACGAAGGATCAAGGAAAAGAAGGCGAATAAAACCAGCGTGATCAATCCGCCGCGTGCGAAGTTTGAATAAATGGAAGTCGATGTCACCGATGCGGGGTTGGCAGGCAAAGGCGTGGGCGAGGGAAATGTGGGCAAGGCCGTGGCAGGCTGAACATCCGCAGGTGCCACAGGGGATGAGATGGGAATTGGGTTTAATGTTATCGAGTTAGGGGTCGCTGTTGCAGCGGGAGTGACTGTCGGAAGAGGCACATCGTTGCGGATTTTCAAATCTGATACAGCTACATCTTGAGTGGAACCGTCTTGTAGCAAGACACGCAAGTGCAGAACATAATCTCCATCGGTGACTGTGGTCGTGTCCCAGACCGCGAGTGTAGGGTCCGTTACAGGCTGGGGAAATGTCTGGATGGTGAACCAACTGTCAGCGGGGTTGGAGGCGTACGAAAAAGCCAGTTCCGCGGAGGCAAAGTTGGGAACGTTCATGTTGCCGACGATATCCACCTGTCCGCGCAAAATATCTCCAGGTTTGGGAGATGTAATGGAAATATCCGCTGTTTGAGCAAGAAAAAAGACAAGTGAAAATAATAGATGATTGAACATGGCAATCGGTAAGTTTAACATGAAGGGGGAGAAGGGTCAAATTTGAAATAATTTCGGAATTGAAATGCACCGACAATTCTCGAATAATTATTTTTCTGGTAAACTCAAGGCGTTCAATGATACTTATCAGATGGTGGGGTAACCCGCTTAATTAGGAGATCAAGTTATGGCAAAATCCCGCGCAGAACTAATGGTGGATCGCCTCCGCAATCTACAGGCTGCCGCACCCGATATCGAAGCCTCCGCTGTTGTTTCTGTTGACGGTCTTATCATGGCTTCTGCCTTGCAACAGGGCGTGGAAGAAGACCGTGTTTCAGCCATGTCTGCGGCCATGCTCAGCCTCGGCGAGCGCATTTCTGGCGAATTGGGACGCGGCGATTTGGAACAGGTTTTCATCAAAGGCGATAAAGGTGCGATCGTGCTGACAGCTATCGGTGAAGAAGCCGTGCTGACCGCCATGGCGCGTCAGGATGCCAAGCTTGGCATGTATCTGCTGGAAATGCGTCGTGCCGCTGAAGACCTTGTGAAACTGGTCGGATGAACAGAAAGAAATTTTTTAGACCCAAATAATTTTCAACCCCAAATGGGGAGGGCTTAAACGCCCTCCCCATTCTCTTTGTATTTTTAGTATTGTCATTGCGAGGATGCTCTTGTTCTTGTCCGAAGCAATCTCCAATTGTGCAGGAGATTGCTTCGGGCGGAAGAACATCGCCCTCGCAATGACATGGAGATAATCTATGACCACTAAATATTTATTTTTTACAGGCGGCGTAGTTTCATCGGTAGGCAAAGGCGTGACCGCCGCTGCGCTGGGACTACTGCTCAAGGAACGCGGATTCAAGGTTGCGGTTCAGAAACTTGACCCGTACATCAATGTTGACCCTGGCACAATGTCGCCATATCAACACGGCGAAGTGTATGTGCTGGATGACGGCGCAGAAACCGACCTCGACCTGGGTCACTACGAAAGGTTCATTGATAACCGCCTGACGCGGGTCAGCAATTTCACAACGGGACAGGTGTACGCCGAGACCATTTCCAAGGAGCGCCGTGGCGACTATCTGGGCGGGACGATCCAGGTCATTCCACATATCACCAACGAGATCAAACGCAGGATCGGTCTGGTGTCAAAAGAAACAGGCGCGGAGATCGTCATTCTCGAAGTCGGCGGGACGGTCGGCGATATTGAGTCACAGCCGTTTTTGGAAGCCTTGCGCCAACTCCGCAATGAAGTGGGACGCGAGAACTGCCTGTTCGTGCATGTCACCTGGCTCCCCACCATCGGCGCAACTGGCGAAATTAAAACCAAACCAACTCAACATTCCGTAGCCGCGTTGCGTTCCATCGGTATTTCGCCCAATATCATCATCGCGCGCGCCGACCAGGATGTGGATAAAAGCCTATGCGAAAAGATCGCGCTCTTCTGCGATGTGGAAAAAGATTCCGTCATCCCGATGAAGACTGCGGATGTGCTTTACGAAGTCCCATTGCTTCTGGAAAAAATGGGCGTCGGCGAACTGGTGCTCAAAAAACTTGGATTAAAAGCAGAACGCCAACCAAACATGAAACCTTGGGAAAAACTTGTGGCCGATGTCCGCAAGCCGAAACCATTTGTGAAGGTCGCGCTGGTGGGCAAGTATGTTGAGTTGCAGGATGCGTATATGTCGGTACGCGAAGCGCTCAAACATGCCGCGCTCGCAAACGATGTTGAAGTTGAGATCAGCTGGGTACATTCCGCTGACCTCGAAAAAGATAAAGGCTGGGATATTGTCAAACAAGCGGATGCCGTGCTCGTGCCAGGCGGCTTCGGGTCACGCGGCATCGAAGGCAAAATTTTGGCGGCACGTTATGCTCGCGAAAATAAAGTCCCCTATCTCGGTTTGTGTTTGGGAATGCAAGTAATGTGCGTTGACTTTGCACGCAATGTTCTTGGTCTCGAAGAAGCCAACTCTTCTGAATTTGACCGTGGCACCAAACACCCTGTGATCGACCTGATGATCGACCAGCGTTCGATCACCGATATGGGCGGGACCATGCGCCTCGGACTTTACCCGTGCCTGATCCAACCTGGGACGAAGACTGCTGCCGCCTATAAAGTTTCCAGCGTGGACGAGAGGCATCGTCACCGCTTTGAGTTTAACAACTCCTACCGCGCCGAATTCGAAAAACACGGCATGGTGTTCTCAGGCATCTCCCCCGACGGCAAATTGATCGAGATCGTTGAACTGGCAGATCATCCGTACATGGTCGCAAGTCAATTCCACCCTGAGTTTTTGTCCCGCCCCATGAAGCCGCATCCGCTGTTTGTAGGGTTGCTTGAAGGCAGCGAAGGAAAGGGCGGGGAAGTAAGTGAGAAGTAAAAAGTGATAAGAAAAAACTTCGGAAGTCTTGAAGACTTCCGAAGTTTCGTTAATCAGCAGTTTCAATTTTCAACTCGCCTGCACGAAGACGTAAAGACTTTAGCAATCTTTCGTGAGCATTCGGGGTGAAGTAATCTGCGTAATGCAATTTTTTCAAGCGTTCAAAAGATGGAGTGCAATCGTCCAGCCGCAGGGGAATAATATAGATCGCGCCTTCGGGCTTTTCATCCGCCGCATCCAAAGCGCGCCGAATCTCTTTGTTGACATATCCCTCTTTTGCAACAGATAATTTCGAAAGACAAATGATGATCGAGTCAGAATCCCGCGCGGCTTTGTAAATTTCCAGGTCAAAATCCTGCCCGGGCAGGAGGTTTTCTTCGTCCAGCCACGGGTCGATCCACTTTTCGGCGGCGAGTCGCTTGTATAACTCGCGCACAGCAGGTTTATCCTGCGAGGCATGGCAAAGAAAAACTCGAAGTCTGCGAATATCAGCCATGCTACATTTTTATCCCTAAATTTTCCGCGCGGACTTTGAGAGCCGCGATCAAGCTGGAATACACGCTGTCTTTATGAGCTTCATCCCCGAAATAATCCACGTACTGATAAGGCATCAAACGCTCAGGCACGTCACAGTCATCCAGCCGAATGGGGATGATGAAAATCGTGCCATCTGGTTTTTCAGTGGCGGCATCAAGGGCAAGTTTCAACTCTTTGTGAAAAAATCCCTCCGTCCGCACGGCAATGGAAGATAGAAATATGATCACCGCATGAGAATTGTGAACAGCTTCAGTCACACGTTCCTCCCACATTTGACCGGGGAGTATGTCCTCTTCATCAAACCACGGATCGATCCAGGCTTCAGCCTTTAAGCGTTCACGAAATTCACGAACACCTGTTGAATTTTCCTTGGCATAACAAAGAAACGGAATCAGTTTGGTTCTCGTGGATTCGCTCTCTACAACAGATGGAGGTGCGCTGGTGATTATTTTTTCTAGCCGCTGTTCCGAAGACGCAGGCGTACTCAAACTTGAATTGTCCCCAATGATAATATTTGAGTTGTTCACATCGCCATTAATGATGATACTGTTATTACCTGCCGTATTTTTATTCGAATCCGTGTTTCTGTGAGGCATTTTGATTAACCACTCCCAACTTGAAATATTCGTATATTATACAGCAGCGCCAAATAAAAAGTCCTGCCTTTCGACAGGACTTTTTTTGATAACTTACATGGATTAGAAGCTGGAAAGGCTGGAGTTGATTTTGCTGAATACGTTGCCGATAATCGGTCCGAGGATCATGAGGGCCGCAATAACGACGATCGCTACCAAAACAAGAATTAGAGCATATTCAACAAGACCCTGACCTTTTTCTTTGGGTGAAAATAACATTGTGTTTTATCTCCTTTCTTTTGGATTTCTCAGGAAGGTCTCCCAAGATTAGCTATATTGTACACGGTCTAGAAAATTAAACAAGAGAAATAAAATCAATTTCCCAACAATTATGTCAGCCTTTCAAGAATGAAAACTCACGATAAAAATATACTGATTCCAATTTTATGGGTTTATTTCCAATCACAAGTGAGGAGGGCGCTTGCTAATTCCGATGCGATGTTTTGACGATTCTGCTCACTTCGCTATTCGCCGCTTTGAAGAAAGCAATCCTGCCAGACTACCCTGGCCCGCCTGGATAATTGCTGTTTTCGGCACCCATTCCACCGCATTTAAGGAATCAAAAAGGTCCTGCCTTTCGACAGAACCTTTTTGATGACTGACGTGGGTTACACGCCGGAAAGGCTGGAGTTGATTTTGCTGAATACGTTGCCGATAATCGGTCCGAGGATCATGAGGGCCGCAATAACGACGATCGCTACCAAAACGAGAATTAGAGCATATTCAACAAGACCCTGGCCTTTTTCTTTGGGTGAAAATAACATTGTGTTTTATCTCCTTTCTTTTGGATTTCTCAGGAAGGCCTCCCAAGTTGCTTTAATTCTACTCCGTCTACACAATAATGCAAGGGGCAATTTTTTATTGTGATAAATTTCTCCAGGAAAACTCTGTTTTTGGCACGAATTCCACCGCATTCAAGGAATCAAAAAGGTCCTGTCTTTCGACAGGACCTTTTTGATGACTGACGTGGGTTACACGCCGGAAAGGCTGGAGTTGATTTTGCTGAATACGTTGCCGATAATCGGTCCGAGGATCATGAGGGCCGCAATAACGACGATCGCTACCAAAACGAGAATTAGAGCATATTCAACAAGACCCTGACCTTTTTCTTTGGGTGAAAATAACATTGTGTTTTATCTCCTTTCTTTTGGATTTCTCAGGAAGGTCTCCCAAGATTGATTTTATTGTACACTCTACTATAAGATAATGCAATAGAATAAAGGCTAATTTTCCTAACATTTTTGTCAGCCTTTCAGGGATGATAACTGGTTTTATGAAATTATTTTCACTCAAAAGTTTTGTAAATAATCTCGTGGTCACCCGCCAATATCCTTTGGGAGCTCGGCATAAACACCACGCATTGATCGCAAGTGTAAACATCCAGTGGTCAGCAAAAGAAAGCAGTTTATCCCTTGGATTCGATAAAATAGCCTCCCAATAATAAAATGCGATTATACTTGATACATTATTCACAAACACTAAATAGGAGTTACATAATGGACACCACAATTGAAAGCATCTCTGCACTTGAAATACTCGATTCACGCGGCAACCCTACTGTTGAAGTAGAAGTGGTTTTAATGGACGGCGCATGGGGCCGTGCGGCAGTTCCCTCTGGGGCATCCACGGGCGAACATGAAGCATTGGAAATGCGCGACGGCGACAAGAAGCGCTACCTCGGCAAAGGCGTGGCGAAAGCTGTAGCCAATGTCAACGGCTTGATCTCAGACGCGCTCTTCGGCTGGGATGCATCTGACCAGCGAGGAATTGACGCTGAATTGCTATCCTTGGACGGAACACCTAACAAAGCCAAACTGGGCGCGAATGCAATTCTGGGCGTCAGCCTTGCAGTTGCCAAAGCCTCAGCGAATTCATTTGGAATGCCGCTGTATCGTTATCTCGGCGGTGTCTACGCGCACGTCCTCCCCGTCCCGATGATGAACATTATGAACGGCGGCGCACACACCAACTGGCAAAGCACCGACATGCAGGAATTCATGGTGATGCCTTTCGGCGCTCCATCATTCACTGAAGGCGTACGCTGGGGCGCAGAAATTTATCACGCGCTCAAATCTGTTTTGAAAGAAAAAGGCTACGGCACACTGGTCGGCGATGAAGGCGGATTTGCGCCTGCGCTCAAAGCAAACAACGAAGCCATTGAACTGATCCTCGCCGCCATTGAGAAGGCTGGATTTAAAGCCGGGCGCGGCCAGGAAGTTGCCATTGCGCTCGACCCTGCCGCTTCTGAACTTTATGACGAAAAGACAAAGAAATATAACCTGCGCAAGGAAGGCAGGGAATTGACTGGCGAGCAAATGGTCGAGTTCTGGACGAAATGGGTCAAGGACTATCCGATCGTTTCCATCGAAGATGGTCTCGCGCAGGATGACTGGAGCTCATGGAGTTTGATGACCAAGGAACTGGGCGACAAACTCCAGATCGTTGGCGATGATTTGCTCGTGACAAATCCAGAACGCGTCCGCAGAGGAATTGCCGAGAAAGCCGCAAATGCCCTGCTCGTGAAAGTCAACCAGATCGGCTCGCTTACAGAAACCATCGAAGCCGTGGAACTCTGTCATCGCGCAGGCTGGCGCGCAGTCACATCCCACCGCTCAGGCGAGACGGAAGACTCCACCATCGCAGACTTGGCCGTTGCGCTCAATACAGGTCAGATCAAAACTGGCGCACCTGCCCGCTCAGACCGTGTGGCGAAATACAATCAACTCCTGCGTATCGAAGCGGAGTTGGGCGATACTGCAAAATATGCTGGCTGGGACGCACTGAGAAAATAACAAACACTAAACTGGCGGGGACGATGTCCCCGCCAGTTTTTTATCCTGGGAGGGAACATGTCAAACAATAAAGATATAGCAAGATATTTTGCCAACAGACAAAAAGAGATTGATGGGGCGGCCTTGTATCTTGCACTGGCTGAATCAGAAAAACAACCGCAAATGGCTGAGCTATACAAGCGGCTTTCAGCGAGTGAAGATAAACACGCTGCGGCATGGGAAAAGAAACTGGAAGCTTTGAAAGTGACAATCCCAGCGCGCACACCCAGTCAACGGGCGCGGATTCTCATCTGGCTGGCAAAGCGGTTTGGTCCACAGTTTATTTTGCCAACCATTGCAGGGAATGAAAAAGCCGACAGCAATGCATACGATGGTCAACCTGATGAGGAGGCACAAAAATTTTCACGGGACGAAAAATCACATGCACGTATGTTATCGGTTGCTTCGAATTCCACAGGGGGCATCTCTGGCGGAAGCGTGGCGCAACTGGAAGGACGCCACCGAGCAGGCGGAGGCAACGCACTTCGCGCGGCTGTACTTGGCGCAAACGATGGACTGGTATCGATATTGAGTCTTGTCATGGGTGTTGCAGGAGCAACGCAATCAAATTCAGCAGTATTGATTGCTGCGCTGGCTGGGCTGCTGGCTGGCGCGGGTTCCATGGCATTAGGCGAATGGTTGTCTGTACAAAGTTCGCGCGAGTTATATGAAAACCAGATCAAGATAGAGGCGGAAGAGATTGAAGACAACCCTGAAGCAGAACAGGAAGAATTAGCGCTCATCTATCAAGCAAAAGGATTGCCTGAAGATCGCGCACGCGAGCTTGCTTCACATATGATGGCAGACAAGGGAAGTATTTTAGATACACTCGCGCGCGAAGAACTTGGCATTGATCCTGAAGAGTTAGGCGGGTCGGCTTACGAAGCCGCGTTTACTTCATTCTTTTTGTTCGCAGTTGGTGCGATATTCCCCATCTTTCCATTTCTTTTCTGGTCTGGGGCAACTGCAATTTACATCAGCCTTGCCGTAAGCGGTATTGGATTATTTATCATCGGAGCGGCTATTACTTTGATGACTGGTCGCAGTATCTGGTTCTCTGGTACCAGGCAGGTGTTGGTTGGATTAGCCGCTGCGGCGCTGACCTTTGGCATTGGCAGGCTGATCGGGGTTTCGCTTGCGTAGATAAAAAAACTCAAAGCCAGGACTCTGCTCATTAATTGGAATCAAACTCGAGGTCTGCGCGAAGCGGATCTTGAGTCTGATTTTTTAAGTTGACAAAACCCATAAGCGGGCTATAATTAGTTTGTTGACCCAACATACTAAAACCCATGGCTAAAAATATCGCAGATCAGGCTTTTGTTCGGGAGTCAAATTTATCATCCGTTCTTCGGTTGATTCATACTCAGTCGCCAATTTCGCGGGCACAACTTGCCGTGATTACCGGACTGAACAAATCCACGGTCTCGAGCCTTGTCGATGAATTGCTCAAACAAAACCTCATTCATGAGACAGGAAGTAATTCAGGAACTGCAGGCCGCCCTGCGACTTGGCTTGAAATAAATCCACAAGCGGGTTTGGTCATTGGCGTTGAACTTGGGGTGGATTTTGTTTCTGCGGCGGTAACAGACCTGATGGGAAACATTCTCTGGCGACGCAAAGAAGATACAGACCCCACTGAAGACCAGAATACAATGATCCAGCAAACATTGCGGATCGTGAAAGAAGCGATGAGTGCCAACAAAAAAAAGGGTGCTCGTTTTTTTGGTCTCGGTCTTTCGACACCAGGAATTGTGGATCTAAAAGAAGGGGTTTTGGTTTTTGCTCCAAACCTGGACTGGCGGAATGTGCCTTTCAAAAAGATATTTTCAGAGGCTACAAAATTAAATACCTTTATTGAAAATGACGCAAACGCCGCCGCCTTTGCCGAGCATTTATTTGGAACTGCAAAAGAAAACCAGGATTTTATTTTTATCTTTGCCGGGGTTGGTATTGGAAGCGGTTTATTCTTAAATGGTCATTTATATCGCGGCATGAATGGGTATGCAGGTGAAATTGGCCACTCCCCCATAATAGGCGAGCCCTCCCCGACAGTATGTCATTGCGGCAATCGGGGTTGCTGGGAAACTTATGCAAATCAACATTCGATTATTCAGCGGGTGCAAACACGGCTCGAAGCAAAACACACCAGCATAATTCCAAAGCTTATGGCAGAACAAAGCCTTCCACTTTCCATATCGATCATTAAACAAGCCGCAGATTTGGGCGATGTGGAGGCGACCGAGTCTATTATTGAAGTTGGTCACGCCATGGGAAAGGGAATTGCCGGCTTGATCAACATTTTTAATCCTGAAAAAATCATACTGGGTGGACCTCTTAGCGTTATAGGCGAATATCTCCTGCCAGCGATCAAAGAGACTATTGCTCATCATTCGTTTTTACCAAAAATTGACCAGGCAGCTGAAGTACAATTATCCTCATTCGGGTCTGATGCAAGTTTGATCGGAGCCATCGCTATTGTTGTCCATAATGTATTATCCAAGCCTTTAAATTATGAATATTAAAAGGAGGTGGTTGCATTACCCGATAAGTTTAAAATCCAGTCCACGTGTCGTTCGAATTACCATTTAGAATCAATCATAAATATGTAAGGAGAGAAGAATGAATAAAAAGTTGTTTGCTCTTTTGAGCATTTTGGTACTCGCTTCCATGGCGCTTGCCGCTTGCGGTAGCCCAGCCACTGAAGCCCCTTCAGCGGCCAAGCTTTCCGTTGGTATCGTATTGCCGACCAAGGATGAACCCCGCTGGGTGCAGGACGAAGCCCGCTTCAAGGAAGCTTTGACCGCCGCTGGCTATGATGTTCAGATCCTCTTCAGCCAGGGTGATTCCGCCAAGGAAAAAGCCAACGTTGAATCCCTGATCTCACAGGGCGTCAAGGTGATCATCCTTTGCCCGCAAGATGGCACCGCCGCCGCCGCCGCCGCTGATGCTGCCCGCGCCGCAGGCGTGAAAGTGATCTCCTATGACCGCTTGATCCGCGAAACCGATGCTGTTGATTTCTATGTCACATTTGACAGCCTTTCCGTCGGCGCCGCCCAGGCTCAGTATTTGGTGGATAACGCCAGCGGCACAGGCAATCCCCTCTATCTCTATGCTGGCGCTGCCTCCGACAACAATGCCTTCCTCTTCTTCGAAGGCGCCTGGAATGTCCTCCAGCCCAAGATCGCTGACGGCACTTTCGTGATCAAGAACTCCACCGAAGCTGTTGCCCTCCAGGACAAAGCCACCCTCACCCGCGACGAACAATCCGCGATCATTAGCCAAGTCACCACCAACTGGGACTTCAACACCGCCAAGACCCTGGCTGAAGCCAACCTCACAGCCGCTCCCGCCGCTGACAAAGGCGACGTCTTCATCCTCGCCCCGAATGACGGTACCGCCCGCGCGATCGCCGATGCCTTCGCCGCTGACAAAGATGTCACCAGCTATGCTGTCACCGGTCAGGATGCTGAGAAAGCCTCCGTCCAATACATTCATTGATGGCAAGCAGTCCATGACCGTCTTCAAGGATGTTCGCACCCTGGTCGACGATGCAATCACCGCCGCTATCACCTTCCTCGAAGGGCGGCACCCCCGACCTCAACAAACTCCTACAACAATGGCAAGATCGATGTTCCTGCCAACCCGACCGTGGTCATCACTGTCACCAAGGATAATGTTCAGTCCGCTCTGATCGACTCTGGTTACTATCCCGCCAGCGATTTCACCTTCCCTGAAGCAAAAGCTCTTTCCGTTGGTATCGTATTGCCGACCAAGGATGAACCCCGCTGGGTGCAGGACGAAGCCCGCTTCAAGGAAGCTTTGACCGCCGCTGGTTATGATGTTCAGATCCTCTTCAGCCAGGGCGATTCCGCCAAGGAAAAAGCCAACGTTGAATCCCTGATCTCACAGGGCGTCAAGGTGATCATCCTTTGCCCGCAAGATGGCACTGCCGCCGCCGCCGCCGCTGAAGCCGCCCGCGCCGCAGGCGTGAAAGTGATCTCCTATGACCGCTTGATCCGCGAAACCGATGCTGTTGATTTCTATGTCACATTTGACAGCCTTTCCGTCGGCGCCGCCCAGGCTCAGTATTTGGTGGATAATGCCAGCGGCACAGGCAATCCCCTCTATCTCTATGCTGGCGCTGCCTCCGACAACAATGCCTTCCTCTTCTTCGAAGGCGCCTGGAATGTCCTCCAGCCCAAGATCGCTGACGGCACTTTCGTGATCAAGAACTCCACCGAAGCTGTTGCCCTCCAGGACAAAGCCACCCTCACCCGCGACGAACAAGCCGCGATCATTGGCCAAGTCACCACCAACTGGGACTTCAACACCGCCAAGACTCTGGCTGAAGCCAACCTCACAGCCGCTCCCGCCGCTGACAAAGGCAACGTCTTCATCCTCGCCCCGAATGACGGCACCGCCCGCGCGATCGCCGATGCCTTCGCCGCTGATGGCGATGTCACCAGCTATGCTGTCACCGGTCAGGATGCTGAGAAAGCCTCCGTCCAATACATCATCGATGGCAAGCAGTCCATGACCGTCTTCAAGGATGTTCGCACCCTGGTCGACGATGCAATCGCCGCCGCTGTTTCCTTCCTCGAAGGCAACACTCCCGAAGCAACAAACTCCTACAACAATGGCAAGATCGATGTTCCTGCCAACCCGACCGTGGTCATCACTGTCACCAAGGATAATGTTCAGTCCGCTCTGATCGACTCTGGTTACTATCCTGCCAGCGATTTCACCGGTTTGGAGTAAACAAGTTCAGATAGAAAATACAGGAATAGTGATGGACTAGCCCGCCACTATTCCTGTATAATAGAATTATTAGGAAGTTCTGTCCCGCAGGCGAATTCAGTCAAATTTGATGATTGCGAAAAACTTGCGGGACATTTTTCTCCCGTTTTATGTTTCCTGGAAGCGAGCCGCTTATGAATACTCCCATACTAGAAATGAAAAATATCACCAAGGAATTCCCTGGTGTAAAAGCTTTAAATAACGTTAGTTTTCAAGTAAAAGAGGGTGAGATACACGGTCTGGTCGGTGAAAACGGTGCGGGAAAATCTACTTTGATGAAAGTGTTAAGTGGGGTATATCCGCACGGTGAATATACGGGCGATATCGTTTTTAGCGGAAAAGTACAAGAGTTTAAAGGCATCAAAGATAGCGAAAAAGCCGGGATCGCCATTATCTACCAGGAACTGGCGCTTATCCCGGAAATGACCGTATACGAGAATATCTTTCTCGGTCACGAGATCAAAAATGGCAGATTAATTGATTGGAACGAAACCATCAAACGTTCAGGCGAAATGTTGAAGAAAGTAAAACTCAATGTAAACCTGGCCGAAAAAGTAAAGGATCTTGGGGTGGGGAAACAGCAATTGATCGAAATTGCAAAAGCACTCAGCAAAGATGTTAAATTATTGATCCTGGACGAACCCACCGCAGCATTAAATGAAGATGACAGCGAGAATCTGCTTAATCTTTTACGTGAGCTGAAAAGTCATGGTGTTACGTGTGTATTAATTTCACACAAATTAAAAGAAGTTATATCAATAGCAGATACAGTGACAGTGTTGCGCGATGGACAAACAATACGCACCCTGGAAAAACAAAAGGGTGAAGTGTCTGAAAACGCATTGATAAAGCTCATGGTGGGACGCGAGATCGACAATATCTATCCCAAAAAAGAAAAGAGGGAAATTGGGGAAGTTGTGCTCAGTGTTGAAAATTGGAACGCCTACGATCCTGAACTTGGCAGGAGCATTCTCAAGGACATTAATTTTCACGTGAATAAAGGTGAAATCGTTGGATTCGCAGGTTTAATGGGCTCCGGGCGCACTGAACTTGCCTTGAGCATATTTGGAAACCCTGCCGGCTATAACATTACTGGCGAAATATCCGTTCTTGGAAGCAAGAAGCGCTTTGGGCATCCACGTGATGCAATTAATGCGGGTGTTGCCTATGTAACTGAAGATAGAAAAGGCGACGGCTTGATCCTGATCCAGGATGTGAAACAAAATATCACACTTGCAAATTTAAAGGAAATAGCAAGCCGAAACATTGTCAACGAGAATTCAGAAGTGAAAGTCGCAAACGAATACAAAGTCTCTTTAAATATAAAAACACCGAGTATTGAACAAAAGGTTTCAAATTTAAGCGGCGGCAACCAGCAAAAAGTATCCCTCGGCAAATGGTTGTTCGTCAAACCAAACTTACTCATTTTGGATGAGCCAACCCGGGGCATTGACGTTGGCGCAAAATTTGAAATTTACACCATCATGGCAAGATTGGTGGAACAAGGTATGAGCATTATCATGATCTCATCTGAATTGCCGGAGATTCTGGGAATGAGCGACAGAGTCTACGTTGTTTCATCCGGGAGAATAACAGGCGAATTGGCAATAGAGGATGCTACTCAGGAAAAAATCATGCACCTGGCGACCAATTAACAAGGAGTCTTCCAATGTCATTTTTGAAAAATGTCCAGAAATTATTACAACAGAATATCCGTGAATACGGCATGTATATTGCCTTATTCGTCATTATGGTGATCTTTACGATCACCACCGATGGCATCTTCATTTCATCAAGAAACATAAGCAACCTGCTGAACCAGACGGGATATATTGCAATATTGGCCGTTGGCATGACACTTGTGATTGTCATTCGTCACATTGATCTTTCAGTTGGTTTTCTCGCGGGTTTCCTGGGCGCAGTTGCGGCGATCGCACTCGCATTTTGGGGAATGTCAGTAATTGCAGTGATTCCCATGGTATTGGCCTTTGGCGTCCTTGCTGGCTTGCTGACCGGCTTCCTGGTCGCACAAATGAAAATACCTTCATTTGTGGCAACACTTGCAGGATGGTTGGTCTATAGAGGTCTCATCCTCCTTGTTACCGAAAGCACCGGCACCATCATCATTTCGAATGACGCCTTTAATGCAATCGGCAATGGATATATTCCTGATATCCCGGGACTTCTCGGCTTTTTACCTGAAGTTCACAAACTGACCCTCATTCTGGGCCTTGTTGCTTTGATCCTATATATCTTTAGCGAGATCAACGATCGCAGAAAAAAACTTGCCTATGATTTTGAAGTACTGCCAATGAACATCTTCGTTTTGAAGATGGTATTTGTTTCCATTGTAATAGCTGGCATCACCTGGGTGCTGGCCGGGTACAACGGACTCTCCTGGACAGTCGTCATCATGTTGGTTGTCACAGGCATATATCATTTCATCACAACAAGAACAGTACTGGGCAGACATATCTACGCCATCGGCGGAAATCCAGAGGCCGCTGAATTAAGTGGTATTAGCGTCAAAAGATTGATCTATGTAGTCTTCGGGTCAATGGGTATGCTCTCTGCGTTATCCGGCATTCTCTTCGCCTCCCGTTTGCAATCTGCCACTACAACTGCTGGCACACTCTTTGAATTAGATGCAATCGCTGCGGCTTATGTCGGCGGTGTATCAGCCGCAGGCGGCGTAGGGAAAGTTACCGGTTCGATCATTGGCGCGCTGGTAATGACCTCACTGACCAGCGGCATGAATCTTATGGGCATCGGCATCGCCTACCAATACATTGTAAGAGGCCTTGTTCTCGCCGCCGCAGTGATCTTCGATGTAGCCACACGCAACCAGGCAAAATAATTTTCAGTAAATCACGACACTACTTTCATTAACGAGTTTGGCTTCAACCTAGCCAGACTCGTTTTATTTCCCTGCAATTCAAAATAAGTAAACCAAAGCTCAATTTTTTACTAACATGTACTGAAAGCCTTCACAAAAAATTTAGTCTTGATTTTTCAGAACTTCATTATAATGATATAGATAAAGGCAATCGTGCTGATATTTAGTCGATATCTATTTCAAAGGAAAAGGTTAAATAAAACATGAACAAAACTTACGAGCCCAAGCCTGAACACAAATTTACATTTGGATTATGGACCGTCGGAAACCCCGGACGCGACCCATTTGGCGGACCAGTTCGAGAGACGAAGACGCCCGCTGAACTCGTTTACCTGCTCGGCGAAGTCGGCGCGTACGGAGTCAACTTCCACGACAATGACCTGATCCCGATCGACGCCACCCCTGTTGAAGCTGAATCCATCAAGAAGGATTTCCGCAAGGCGCTGGCTGATACTGGTCTCGTCGTGCCGATGGCAACCACCAACCTGTTCAGCGATCCCATCTTCAAGGATGGCGCATTTACATCCAATGATCCGAAAGTACGCGCATACGCCATCCAGAAAACAATGAGCGCAATTGACCTGGGCGTGGAGTTTGGCGCAAAAACTTATGTCTTCTGGGGCGGACGCGAAGGCACCGAGACCAACTCATCCAAGAGCGCAGTTGAAGCCATCAAACGCAATCGCGAAGCGATGAACTTCTTCTGTGAATATGCACTCGATAAAAAGTATGACCTGAAATTTGCCCTCGAAGCCAAGCCTAATGAACCGCGCGGCGATATCTACAACCCCACCACCGGCCACATGCTGGCATTCATCGCAACCCTTGACCATCCTGAAATGGTCGGTGTCAACCCTGAAGTGGCGCACGAACACATGGCGGGCATCAATTTTATGCACGGCGTAGCTCAGGCCTGGGAAGCAGGCAAGCTCTTCCACATCGATCTGAACGACCAGTATCCCGGCCGCTATGACCAGGATCTGCGCTTCGGCTCACGTGACATCAAAGCCGCTTTCTATCTCGTGAAATTCCTTGAAGACGTAGGCTATGCTGGCTCACGTCATTTCGACGCCCATTCCTACCGCACCGAGGATTACGAAGGTGTCAAGGATTTCGCCCGTGGCTGCATGCGTACTTATCTCATCTTAAAAGAGAAAGCCGCCCAATTCAACGCTGATAAGGAAATCCAGGCAATCCTGGCAGAAGTTAATGCTGATGACGGTTCAATGGATCAATACTTCGGCAAGTACAGCCCTGAAAAAGCCAAGTCACTTAAAGCCCAGGCCTTTGACCGTAAATCCATCAGTCAGCGCGGATTGCAATACGAGCGTCTTGACCAACTCACAATTGATCTGTTGTTAGGCGTTCGATAACCTATAGAATCCCGCAATCATAGTCACGGGTCTGGCTTCACTTATAAGAGACCAGACCCGTTATAATTTCCATCATCATGCAAACAAAACCATCAAAAACCACTGTTTTCCTGCTCACAGCCGGGTGCTTCCTGGCTTTCTTTGTCTTTGGCTTCACAGACAATCTCAAAGGACCAACACTCCCGTCCATGCTGGCAGAACTAGGCATCACCTACGGCACAGGCGGAAACATTTTTTTTGGCGAATACCTGGGTTTCCTGATCGCCACTTTGATCACAGGAATTCTGGCGGATCGCTTCGGACTCAAGAGTGTAATAATACTGGCAGGCGTATTTCTGGGAATCGGCATCAGCGGATACAGCACCTTCCAATCGGCAATAACTCTTTCAGCCTCACTTTTTATAATTGGAATGGGACTCGGTGCACTCGAACTTGGACCGAATGCAATTATCATCAGCCTGTACCATGAACGCAAAGGACTGTACCTGAACCTGATGTCTGTCATGCACGGGCTAGGCTCATTGGTTGCACCGCTCTTTGCTGGCTTGCTATTAAGTATGGGAATGTCCTGGCGCATGACCTACCGCTTTGACCTTCTGCTGGTTGCCTTGTTCGTAATTATTTTTATCTTCCTGCGCTTTCCAAAAGCGGAAGAAACAACGCAGATCGATTTCCGCCACATTCCGCAAATTGCATTCAAAGGGCAGCTGCCCTGGTTCTACTCCGCCATTGCTTTTTATGTCGCGGCAGAGATCGGCATGGCATCCTGGCTGGTGACCTTCCTTCAGGACGTTCGAGGCGCCTCAGTTGCCAGCAGTACCCAAGCACTCGCGTTATTCTTTTTCATGCTCATGGTCGGGCGTTTGATCGGCGCGTTCTTTGTTCATCGCATTGGCTATTTACGTTCGATCCTTTTCATGTCCATTGGCGGCATAATTTGCATTATTGGAGGCTTATACGGTCCCAAAGAGTTATCTTTGCTTTTACCGCTGACAGGCTTCTTCTTTTCGATCATCTTTCCCACCATCACGGCCGCGGTATCCGATACGCATTCAGTAAACGCAAATACAATTCTCGGTTTGCTCTTTACCTTTGCCGGGCTTGGCGGCATCATCGGACCCTTGTTCATCGGATGGGGCAGCGATCTGTTCGGTCTGCAAAAAGGATTCTCGATCATCATCGTGTATATGATGATATTAATCGTTTCGGTCATAATACTTATAAAAAGGATTTCAAATGGACAAAAAACTCAACTGGGGACTTCTCTCGACAGCGCGAATTAACCGCGCCTTGATCAAACCCATCAACGCATCAAAACGGACCCGCTTGCTGGCCGTTGCTTCGAGGAGTATTTCCTCCGCTGAGGCATACGCACGTGAGTGGAAGATTCCGCGCGCACACGGCAGTTACGAAGCCCTGCTCGCCGATCCCGAAATTGACGTGATCTACAACTCACTGCCCAATCACCTGCACGCCGAATGGACGATCAAAGCCCTGCATGCAGGCAAACATGTGCTGTGCGAAAAACCATTCGCACTGACTCTCGCCGAAGTGGATGCGATGAGTCAAGCCGCGCGTGAAACGGGCAAAGTATTACAAGAAGCCTTCATGTATCGCCATCACGCGCAAACCCTGAAAGTAAAAGAAATTGTGGACAGCGGTACATTGGGAAAATTACAGCTTATCAGAGGCTCGTTTACTTTTACCCTGAATCGCGAAGGCGATATTCGATCAAAGCAAGAGACGGGTGGCGGCAGTATCTGGGATGTTGGATGCTACCCCATCTCCTACGCGCGGATGATCGTCGGTGCGGAACCTGTTGAAGTATTTGGCTGGCAGGTCACAGGTCCGGGCGGAACTGATGATTCCTTCATCGGACAAATGAGATTCGAAGATGGAGTCCATGCCCAATTCGACAGCGGATTCAAATCCCCATATCGTTCCATGATCGAGATCGTAGGCACAGAGGCAACGTTGACCATTCCCGATCCATTTAAACCTCGCAAGACAAGTGAAATAGTTCTTTCACGCGGCGACAAACAGAAAAAAATAAAGGTCAAAGGCGATGAGTTATATCTCGGCGAAGTGGAAGATATGTGTGATGCGATCCTGCTTGGCAAAGCTCCGCGCATCAGTCTTGAAGACAGCCGTAAAAATATTGCTGTGATCCTGGCATTCCTCGAATCAGCCAAGAGCGGAAAACCTGTCATTGTGTAGCGCATTTTCTGGGATTATAATTACGCCACTATATTCTAAAAACTGGAGGATACCATGGCAAGCGTAACATTTCAGAACGTGCACAAAAAATTTGGTGATCTGACGATCATCAAAAGCCTCAACATCGAGGTTCAAGACAAGGAATTTCTCGTTTTGGTCGGTCCGTCGGGCTGCGGAAAAACCACTGCCCTGCGCCTGCTCGCAGGCTTGGAAGAAATCACTGGCGGCGAAATTAAAATCGCAGATCGTGTCGTGAACGATGTGGCGCCAAAAGATCGCGACATTGCCATGGTATTCCAATCTTATGCTTTGTACCCGCATCTGTCAGTATATGACAACATGGCTTTTGGTCTCAAGCTTCGCAAAACGCCGAAGGAAGATATCAAACGCCGCGTAGGTGTAGCCGCTGACATTTTGGGCATTCAAGACCTGCTTCAGCGCAAGCCGCGCCAGCTTTCTGGCGGTCAACGCCAGCGTGTGGCTGTGGGTCGTGCCATTGTCCGCGAACCAAAGGTTTTCTTGTTTGATGAGCCGCTTTCAAACCTCGATGCAAAATTACGCGTTCAAATGCGCTCCGAGATCAGTAAACTTCACCAACGTCTGCAAACCACATTTATCTATGTGACCCATGATCAAACTGAAGCGATGACCATGGCTTCCCGCATCGCCGTGATCAACAAAGGCGATCTGCAACAACTTGATACGCCGCAAAATTTGTACGATCTCCCCAACAATTTATTTGTGGCTGGCTTTATCGGTTCGCCTGCCATGAACTTCTTCCCCGCCAAAATCGTCAAGGAAGGCGATAAGTTCTTTGTAGATACAGAGGATTTCAAAGTACAAATCCCTGATAATCTTACTGGCCCCTACAAAGGCTATGGACGGAAGGAAAGTGGTCTTTGGCATTCGCCCTGAAAATATCCACGATCCTGAATTCTCCCCAAGCAACATTCACGGCGAAAAGGTTTCCTCCAAGGTGGATGTGACAGAATTGATGGGCAATGAAACCCTTCTGTATCTTGTTAGCGGCAAAAACACCTATGTAGGCCGTGTTGACCCACGCTCCCAGTTACGGGTCGGCAACCAGGCACAATTCATCTTTGATATGGATAAATTTCATATCTTTGATGCAGAGACCGAACAAGCTGTTCGATAATCGGCATATCTAATATTTTCCAAAGGTCGGACGCAATAAAAGTTGTGTCCGACCTTTAGTTATTTAATGGTAAAAACTTTAATACTCGGGTTTGTTAAAACACTTGATTAAATACAGTTTTATGCTATTATTAACTAAGATGTCAAGAGAAGAATTGTTAATCCAAGTGCAATAAATATGTTTTATTGGATACCCGCCAATCAAAATATTAAGACTTTAACAAACACTCCGCAGTGGACTTGATTCGTTTTGCATCCAACGGCATTTCGAGAACAGACCTGGCGGATCAAATGGGTTTAACGCGTGCCGCTGTCACCTTAATCGTTACCGACCTGCTGGAAAATGGGATAATTCTCGAAGCGGAAAGTCGAGCCATCCCAAACGGACGCCCGCCAGTAGTGTTGGAGATCAACCCCAAGCGTGGTTTAGTGGCAGCCGTAGATATGGGCGCCAGTCACATAAATATTGCACTTGCAGATTTTTCAGGCAAGATCGTTGAGGAAACCTCCCATCCTTTTGATATTAAACAAGGTCCACAGGTATGTTTAGCAGAAGTAAGCCGCATTTTACATGAGCTTTTAAATCACTATGGAATTAACATCGCCCAATTAATGGCTGTTGGAGTGGGCGTACCAGGCCCAGTGGTCACCGATGCCGGCACGGTAGTTTCTCCGCCAATTATGCCTGGCTGGGACGGGTTTCCCATACGCAAGTCTTTGGAAAAAGAATGGGGACTGCCTGTGTCCCTAAATAACGATGCTGACCTGGGCGCGCTGGGTGAATGGGCGTATGGCGCTGGACGAGGAGAAAAAAATCTTGCTTTCATCAAAGTAGGAAGTGGTATCGGAGCAGGATTAATTATTAATCAACAAATTTACGGCGGCACAACAGGCTCAGCGGGAGAGATCGGTCACCTCACAATTGATGAGAACGGCCCATTATGCAGTTGCGGAAATCGTGGTTGTATGGAAGCCTTCGCTGGTGGTCATGCCATTGCTCTTCAAGCAAGAAAATTGGTTGAATCTGGAAAACGAACTTTGCTCTCCAATATTCCAATCGAAAACTTGACCGCAGAGGATGTGGCAAAAGCGGCCCGCCGCGGAGATTTACCCTCACAAGAAATTATTATGCGCGCAGGCACATTTATCGGTATTGCCATTGCGGGGCTGGTAAATCTATTCAACCCGGGTGCAGTAATTATTGGAGGCGGTGTCGCGCAAGTTGGCGACCTGCTGACAACGTCGATCCGTAAGGCTGTCCGTGAGCGTTCTCTGCGCGCTTCGGAACAAAGCGTTCGTATTACGACTGCGATGCTTGGACAAAGGTCTTCATTAATGGGTGCTACCGTGCAGGCAATTAATATTGCCATTCACGATGCAGTTGAAAGAAAAAAACCTGATTCAAAAACTGAGTTCTCTGCTAAGCTAAATCAGGCAGCCCCAACTTAATAAAAGGAGGTGATGGTTAATTACCCAATACGTCATGATAAAATACCCAGAAACATATCGTCAATTTCAATCAAAACCATGTATATGTAAGGAGAAGAATAATGAAATCCAAGTTAGGTTTGTTAATTAGTCTACTGGTAGTTGCCAGCATGGCCCTTGCGGCCTGTGGTGGCGCCGCTGCTACCGAAGCCCCTGCCGCAGTTGCCACCGAGGCTCCTGCTGTTGCTACCGAAGCCCCTGTTGTTGCTACCGAAGCGCCTGCGGCTGAACCCATCACCATCACTTTCTGGGAACAGGAAGGCGAAGATGTAGATGTGTTCATTGATGGTTTGATCGCCGATTTCCAGGCTGCCAACCCGAACATCACCGTTGAGCGCACTCACTACGAGAATGAAGCTCTTCGTGACCAGTTCCAGACTGCCTCCCTCGCCAATGCCGCTCCTGACGTAGTCCGCGTACCAAACGACTTCGCTGGTCCTTTCAGCACACTCCAGATCATTGCTCCTGTTGATGCTTTGTACGATGACGCATTCCTCGGGCAGTTCTTCCCTGGCTCCCTTGACCCCGCCAAAGTCGGCGGCACACTCTGGGGCGTCCCGGATAACTACGGCAATCACCTCATGTTGATCTACAACAAATCCTTGATCGCCGAGCCCCCTGCCACATTCGAAGATTTGATCACCACTGCCAAGGAACTCACCACGGGTGATGTTCAGGGCTTTGCCTACAACCTCAATGAGCCCTTCTGGGGCGCTGGCTACTATGGCGCTTTCGGCGGCTGGCCTCTCGATGATAACGATCAACCCACCTTTGATAACCAGGCTTTCGTTGATTACCTGACCTTTGTTGCCTCTCTCAAGACCGACGGTGTTGTTCCTGCAGAATGTGATTACGCCTGCGCCGACACCTTGATGAAAGATGGCAAAGCTGCCATGATCATCAATGGCGACTGGTCCCTCGGCGATTACACAACCGCCATCGGTGACAACCTCGGTGTTGCTCCTGTTCCTACCATCAATGGCAACCCCTACACCGAAATGACTGCTGGCAAGTACTTCATGGTCTCCAATGCCGTTCTCGATGACGCCGCCCGACAGGAAGCCGTCACCACGTTCATCACATACATGACCTCTGCCGAAATTCAGAAGAAATGGCTTGATGAATTCAAGCGCCTGCCCTCCAACACTGAAATCGCTGCTGATCCAACCATCGCCAGTGACCCGATCCTCGCAGGCTCCATGGCTGCCCTCGCTGTTGGCCGTGGTCAACCCGCCGCTCCCGAAATGCGCTGCGCATGGGATGCCTGGCGCCCAAGCCTCGAAGGCGTTATGGCTGGCTCAACGACCCCCGCTGATGCCGCTGTTGCCGCCCAGGAAGCTGCTGACGCCTGCGTTGCCACCCTCGGCACCACTCCATAGTATTTTTTAGCTCAATAAATATAAGATGGGGAGCGTAAAGCTTCCCATCTTATATAAATAAATAATAGAGGTTGAATATGGAAAACGATAACTTCCTAAAAAGAAACCTGTCAACAATCCTATGGATTGCCGCAATTGCCTCAACTTATTTTGTCTTACAGTCTTTAATTGCCCCATTTTCAGCCGGCATCACATTAAGCAGTAAAATCGTAACAGAACGCCTTAAAGAGATCGGAACTTTTCTATTTGCAATACTGGGTGGACTTGCAATCATTGAGATTTATTTTTACCAAATTTTCTTTCGCCAGCCCAAAAACAGTATATCCACAATCATAACCAGGATAATTCAGATAGCGCTTGGTCTCTTGACCTTGACAGTCGTTATTAACTTTTTCAACCTAACCGACCTGATCAAACTCGGAGATAATGCCATCAGCAAATTCGTAACCCTGCCCATGGACTCATTCACGAGTTTTCAAAAAGTCCTCATCAGCGCAAAGATCGCGACCAAAGATTCCGGGAAAATGATCAGCGGTATCACTTTTGCTCTCGGAACTTTAGCACTGTTAGGGGTAATTCAACTCATTAGCAAGCCGAAAACCAGCCGTTCGGGATTAGCCTATCTATTGATCATGCCAGCCTTCCTCGGCGTACTCTTCCTCATCATTTACCCATTCCTTTTTGAGATCAAACTTGCATTCTCAAACGCATCCCTTGGAACACAGGCGACCAAGAATGCTTCATACGGTTTCATCTATGGATGGGCAAACCTCGTAGCGCTCTTCACAGGCAGTGTCGCAAAAGACGCAAAATTTTTGGAAGTATTCTGGCGCACCATTCTATGGACAGGCATCAATGTTACATGTCATGTTGTTTTCGGTATGGGAATAGCCATCCTTTTAAATAGACCGCTAAGATTTAAGGGATTCTATCGAACAATGATTATCATTCCATGGGCAATTCCAACCACGATCGCCGCCATGGCACTCCGCAATGAATTTGACAGCCGCTATGGTTTATTTAACATCCTGCTGGGGAACCTTAATGACTTGCTTATTAGGATCAGCGAAGGGACCGTGCACATTGTTGGCATTGGCGCCGCCTTTACATGGTTGGCGAACACAATTGGCCCTGTCAGTTGGAAACAGGATCCATTTTGGGCATTTGTTTCAGTCTTGCTGGCGAACATCTGGCTGGGCATTCCGTTCATGTCGGTCATTATTCTCGGCGGACTGCAAAGCATCTCGCAGGAGTATTATGAAGCCGCAGAACTTGATGGCGCCAGCAAATGGCAGCAATTTCGAAATATCACCCTGCCCCTGCTTCGACCAGTTCTAACTCCCGCCATTGTTTTAGGCGTGGTTTGGACATTTAATAAATTCGATATTATCTACCTGATCACACAGGGCGGTCCGCAGGAGAAAACCGACATTCTCGTTTCCTCCATGTATAAAGCCGCATTCCAATTCTATCGTTATGGGTTCACAGCCATGTTCGCACTCGTGATCTTTTTGATCCTGTTTGCGTTCACCCTCTTTTACCTTAAGATCAGCGATGGGCTTAAGTCTGCAACTGAATAGGAGCATCACATGTCCACAAATCCAATTTCCCGCTTCTTTCGCTGGTTTTTCTATCGCTCACGCGGTGATAGCCCCTTCAAGACCCTTATGATCCACATCACCCTCATTATTTGTTGTGTGATCGCCGCGTACCCTGCCCTGCGCGTGATAACCATCTCGCTGCGCCCCAACGATACACTTCTTACGACAAGCCTCAGGATCATTCCAGAAAACGCCACCTTGGACAACTACAAGCAGGTATTGTTTGGAGAGCCTGAAAATCACCGTCAGTCTGACTTTTTCCTGTGGATCTGGAACTCGATCTCCGTTGTGGCAGTCACATCTGTGATCAGCGTCATCCTCGCGTCGACCAGCGCCTACGCTTTTTCCCGCTTCCGCTTCCCAGGGCGCGAGGCAGGGCTTGTATTCCTGTTGACAACACAAATGATCCCCGCGGGCATGTTGCTGCTTCCACTATTCATCATGATCGCCAAGCTGAAAATGATCAATACTGCTCTTGGTTTGGTCATCGCCTACTCAGTAACTTCTGTACCGCTTACGATCTGGATCCTCAAAGGTTACTACGACACGATCCCTGTTGACCTGGAAGAAGCCGCGCTGATCGATGGCGCAAACCGCCTGACAGTATTCACCAAAATTATTCTGCCCCTCTCCACGCCCGCACTGGCGATCGCATTTCTATTCTCTTTCATGGGCGGTTGGAGCGAATATTTGGTCGCGCGCGTCGTATTACAAAAGAATGATATCTACACCTGGCCGCTTGGTATCTTTACATTTGCTCAGCAATTCACAGTTTCATGGGGGCAATTTGCAGCAGCATCTGTATTGATCGCCATTCCAGTTATGGCTCTTTTCCTCTACTCATCCAAGTGGCTCATTTCGGGTCTCACCCTTGGAAGCGTAAAAGGATAATATTTTCGTCATCGAATATTCCCTTTCTTTTAGGAGGAAGGGAATATTTTTTGTCTACAGCATCCATGTCCAAACGAATACTTCTCTCCCTGCTGCTTCTCCTGCTCATCCCTTCCTGCGTTCCTGCCGCGCCGACAATTGTTCCAACACCCATAACAGAATCCACGCCTGCAAATTGGTGGAGCAACGCCGTCTTCTACGAAATATTTGTGCGCTCCTTTAACGACAGCGACGGGGATGGAATCGGCGACTTCAACGGCGTCACCCAAAAACTGGACTACCTACAAGAACTGGGCGTAACCGCAATCTGGCTCATGCCTATCTTCCCTTCCCCTTCCTATCACGGCTATGATGTGACAGACTATTACGATGTCAACCCGCAATATGGGACGATGGAGGATTTCAAAACTCTTGTGGAAGAAGCCCACAAACGGGACATCCGCATCATCATCGACCTCGTTATCAACCATACGTCAGACAAGCATCCCTGGTTCAAGGAAGCCAAAAAAGACCCCAACTCTCCCTATCGTGATTGGTATATCTGGAGCGAGACAGACCCCAAATACGAAGGACCGTGGGGAGAACGAGTCTGGCATTCCTCCACCAGCGGATTTTATTATGGCATTTTTGAAGCCTTCATGCCAGACTTGAATTACAAAAATCCCGCCGTAACCGAGGAAATGAAAAAGGTCGCATCCTTCTGGCTGACAGATGTGGACGTGGATGGTTTTCGCCTGGATGCCGCCAAACATTTGATCGAAGACGGCGCCAAACAGGAGAATACCGAAGCCACCCATCTTTGGTATCAAAATGAATTTTATCCCGCAACCAAAGCCGTTAACCCCGAAGCCATGACCGTTGGCGAGTTATTTGGCGATGGATTAAATACGATCGCCCAATACATCAAGAATGACCAATTCGATCTTGCATTCAATTTTCAACTTGCGAACAGTTTTCTGGATTCTGCCAACTCCGGCAAAGTGGGCAATTTAGCCAACACACTCAAAGTCAGTGATAAATCCATCCCTGAGCATCAATACGCCACCTTCCTGACCAACCACGACCAGAACCGTGTCATGTCGCAATTGGGCGGAGATGTGAACAAAGCCAAACTCGCCGCTTTCTTTTTGCTCACCTCACCTGGAACACCATTCATTTATTATGGCGAAGAGATCGGGATGCAGGGAAAAAAGCCAGACGAAAATATCCGCCTGCCCATGCAATGGACTTCAGGTGAGAACGCTGGTTTCACCACAGGCCGTCCGTGGCGCGCACCAGCCAGCGACTTTAGTTCGGTCAATGTTGACACGCAGACTGGCGCGCCTGACTCACTGCTGGAACATTACCGCGCTTTGATTCAGTTGCGCAACAATTATTCCACCCTGCAAACTGGCGATTTAATTCCGTTAAAATCGAATAAACCTGCGGTATATTCAGCCCTGCGAACGGATGAAAATGGAACGTTCTTAATATTGGCAAATCTCTCCGATAAAGCGATTTCTGAATATAATATCGTGCTCCCAGATGCAGAGCTGGCAGAATCCGCTTACAGCGTGGAAACTGTCTTTGGGGCGGACCAAGCCAGCGTTATAGAAAGAAGCGGCGAAGCATTCCCAGAATATAAGCCGTTTGAAAGTCTAACTCCGTACGCCATGTATATTTTAAAGTTGAATCCAAAATAACGAGGAACACAATGACCACTCCTGATTGGGTAAAAGATGCAATTTTTTATCAGATTTTCCCAGACCGTTTTGCAAAGAGCGGACGCAACCCTGCAAGCACATTACCGTTTGAACCATGGGACTCTGCGCCGACCATCTACGGCTTCAAAGGCGGCGATCTCTATGGTGTGGCTGAGAAATTGGATTATTTACAAGAGTTGGGGATCAATGCAATATATTTCACTCCCGTTTTTGCTTCGGCTTCCAATCACCGTTATCACACGTACGATTATTACAATGTAGACCCATTGCTTGGCGGCAATGATGCGCTGCGAGAATTAGTGGATGAAGCGCACAAGCGCGGCATTCGTGTGGTGTTGGACGGTGTGTTCAATCATGCCAGCCGCGGTTTCTGGCAGTTCCATCACGTGCTGGAAAATGGCGCAGGGTCGCCGTATGTGGATTGGTTTCACTTTGACCCAGAGCGGTTAGAGAGACGCCGCCATTGGGGGGCTTACCCAGCAACAGGCGAACTACATGCCTTACAAAACGGCGAAGGAAGTATCAACGCAATTGGCTATCAAGCCTGGTGGAATTTGCCTGCCCTGCCGAAGTTCAATACCCAAACGCCCGCCGTGCGTGAATTTTTATTTGGCGTGGCTGAATACTGGATCAAGTTTGGTATTGACGGCTGGCGCCTGGATGTGCCAGGCGAAATTGACGATGATGATTTCTGGCGTGAATTCCGCACGCGTGTGCGCGCCATAAATCCCGAGGCTTATATCGTCGGCGAGGTCTGGCATGAGGCGCAGCGCTGGCTGCAAGGCGACCAGTTTGACGCGGTGATGAATTATCTTTTCACGGCGGCTTCACTCAGTTTCTTTGCAAACTCACATTTGGACATGCATATCGTCACACAGGCGGGCGGACTTAAAGACCGTGTGCGCCCCATGCACGCGTATGATTTCGCCAATGAAGTGGACCGCATTTTGAGTATCTATCCGCCCGACATTACCGCATCACAACTAAACCTGTTGGACAGCCACGACATGCCGCGCTTCCTTTCCTGCGTCAGCGGCGACAAGGCTTCGCTCAAACTGGCTTGGTTGTTCATGTTCACCATCGCTGGCGCGCCCTGCCTGTTCTACGGTGACGAGATCGGCGTGGACGGCGGACACGACCCCGAATGCCGCAAATCCTTTCCATGGGATGAAAGCAAATGGGATAAAGACCTGCTCGAATACGCAAAGGCTTGCATTGTGCTGCGCAAAGAACATGCTTCATTAAGCCATGGTGAATACAAACGCATATACGCCGAGGGCGAAGTGATGGCATATATGCGTTTTCATCAAAACGAAAAGGTAATAGTGGCGTTCAATGTCTCAAATGAGGAAAAAACAATTGAACTGGCTTTCATTAGAAAGCCGAGCGTACTGTTTGGGAAGCCTGTGATCTCTGGCGATCAAGTCACGATCCCGCCGCGCAGTGGGGTTGTATTGAAGTAAAAAGATGAAATGGGTAAAAGTAAAAAGTGAAAAGTAAAAGGCAGGTCATGCTTTAGGATCCTCGACAGAGGGCGGCATGACCTGCCTTTTTTCATTGGATGGCAAAAGTTTTCCAACTTTTTATTTCGACAGCAGGTGGGAACCAATTCGGTGATCTCAGGGTTAAATCAGGCAGGAGCACAAGCACATGGCTGAAAACAAATCACAAAAACCAGAAGACATCCTCAAGGAAATTCTCAGCGGCTTGCAAAGTGACGATGCCGCAAATCGTCTGAGCGCCATCACGCAATTAAGGTCGTTCACTTACAGCAGTGAAGCCATTCGCAACGAACTGGAAAAACTTGCGGCAAACGATAACAACGAAGATGTCCGCAGGGATGCGCTTGCCGTGCTTGACCTGCCCGCACAGCGCAGCGTACGAAAACATTTTAACAAAGTTGACCAAAATAACCGCCGCGTTCTTTTGCAGGAGATCACGGAATGGGAAACGCTTGGCATTCTGGAAACACAAAAAGCGGATTTGCTCCGTCACCGCTACGATTTTGATCTCACGCCTCCTCCTGCGACCAGGCCAGGAGTGCTTGCTCAACCAGCAATTTCCACTCCTGAACAGCCCCCTGTTCCACCAGCTCAGGCCAGAAGCCTGCGGCGAACGCGCATCACTTTTACAAACCCTGCTCAGCGAAACGAACATCAAGATTTCGTTATATCTTGGCGCGTTCTTCGTGGTTGCATCTGCCGCCATTCTCGGCGGGTTTGTTGACATCTTCCGCATCCCGCTCCTTGTTCTCGGCACAACCATCTTCGGCGTGTTGTCCGTTGCGATCCGCAAGCGGCTGCCCCAGCCAAGTTTTGCGTTGTTCATTGTTTTCTCTTTTTTCCTGGCTATCACCGCGAATGTGATCGAAAACACACTTGAACTATCCGCACCTTTTAGTGCGGCATACTGGATATTTATCTCCCTCTTTATGGCACTCGTCTGGAGCGGCGGGACTTGGCTGTACGCCTCGCGCCTGTTCAGCGTCACAGCCTTTGTCTCATTTGTAATAGCGTTCTACCGCATCGGGGATATGTTTAGCGCGGAGTCAGAATTCTTTGCCGCCATGCTCGGAGTCGCCGCCCTTGCAGGTCTGGCTGGCGTGTGGGCGCTCAAAAAATGGCAGGATGCGAAATTCGCCCTGCCGCTATTTCTTGCCGCTCAATTATTACAGATCGGCATACTTGTCACATACCAATCCATGTTCATGTTTGAATTTGGCGATATGTTCACCTCGCCGCTGTGGAATCTTTTATTAGCTCTCACTTGGGGATTTGCCTTCCTTTTCTATATTTTCTCAGACCTGCTCTACCCCTTTTTCCTCTTCCCCTGGCTCGCCGCAGGGACACTTATCCCTGTCTCCTGGCTCATCGGCTCTGCTTTTGAAATGGGCGACCTTGCAAATACAATCCTCTTTGCGCTTTGGGGACTGGTCTTGTCTGGCGCCAGCGAGATCATAAACGGCTTTGTGACTACGCGCAAATACAGCCTGCCCATTTTACTGGCATCCATTCCCGTTTTGGGCTTCGCAGTCATCAGCGGATTCAACCACAACACCACACTCGGATTTGCCGCCGCGCTTTTTGTCGCGCTGGTCTACGGCGTCCTGCATTTCATCCACCCGCGTGGATGGCTGTGGGCGCTGGCATTGTTCAGCTTCACGGTCGCTTACATTGCCTTCTTCAACCTGCCTTTCCTTGAAAAAGAACAGGTCTTCGCAGGTTATCAACAACTTGGGCTGTGTCTGATCTTCCTCACGCTTGAACTCCTGCTGAAAAAGGCAAGCCTCGAATGGAATCTACCGCCGCGCATTTTTGGCGCACTCTTTACATTGATTGCCAGCGTTTCGCTCATGGAAGGATCCGAGCGCGCCGTCATCGGCTTTGCGGTACTCACCGTTTTCTTCGTCATATACACCGCCGTCCAACGCAAGGCGGTCTACGGCTACCTGCCTGCCGCGTTCCTCGCACTGACTGTTTTCTTCGCGCTCGACCATTTCAAACTGGACGCATGGCTTCCCGCATTGACAGGGCTGGCCGTCATTTATTTCATCATCGGCGTTGCCATCCGCTCGAAAGAGAAGTGGGCAGTTATGCTTCGCTACAGCGCGTTGGCACTCGGCACGATCATTTCATTTGCCGCATTCTTCACATTCGATGAAACTGGCGGAGTGTACGCACTCGTGATCGGCTTGCTCTTCGCCGCTGAAATGTATTTAAGCCGCAACGGCTGGTTCGAGATCGGCGTGCCTGTCATGTTCAGCATCGGCGCATTTCTGCTCCTGCGCGATCTGGGCATTGACGAGATCCCCCATCACCTGCTCGCGTACAGCCTCGTCTGGCTTGGCGCAGACCTCGTCAGCCATGTCGCATTCAAAGAGCCGCGGCCGCTCAAATGGATCGTGCGCGGCGTGGGTGCATTTGTAGCTGTTGTCAACTATGGATTTTTATTCTTCGATGGGAATTCCAACACTGCGGCATTCGGCTTCGGAATTTACACGCTTTTCTTCCTAACCCTCAGCCTGGTCTATCGCCAAGCGACTCTGTTCTACGCCTTCACCTTGACTCTGCCACTCTTCGCCGTGTTCCTATTCCGCGCCTTCGACATCACCAAATGGGACCATCCCGTCATCTTCATTGCGATGGCATATTACGCATTGGGCTTTTTCCTGCGCTTGAAAAAACGCGCGTCTGGCTGGGACGAGACTTTATTATTCAGCGGGCTTGGGATTGGAGTCATTGTCTCGATTGCCGCACCCATTATCGGCGGAGTCGATGCGGCGCTTCCCATCGCATTTGCCGCTACGCTTTGGGCAGTCGAAGCCTTCTGGCGAAAAAATGTCTGGCTGGCGTTTCCCGCAAATGGGCTGTATCTGCTGGCGTACTTCGTCATCCTGATCGAACTGAATGCAGACCAGCCGCAGTTGTACTCGATGGGCGCGGCTTTGCTGGGCATGATCCAGCATTACCTGCTGACGCGCACCGAGAACAAAACGGGCACGTTCATCATGGGCATGGTTTCGCAACTGGTGCTGCTGGGCACAACCTACATTCAAATGGTGAGCAACGGCTCGCAGGGATTGATCTACTTTGTGGTGCTGTTCCTGCAAGCCATGGCGGTGCTGGCGTATGGGATCTTCATCCGCTCGCGCAGTTTGACATTTACACCGATCTTCTTCCTGGTAATCAGCGTAATGAGCGTGATCTACATTTTGGCCTATGACCTGCTGGATGCGATCACCTCCATTCTAATGGTGGGATGCACGGGCATTCTGCTGCTTGGGCTTGGCATTGCGGCAGTGCTGATGCGTGAAAGAATTACGAAGATCGGGGAGAGGTTGAGCGAGTGGAAGGCGTGAGGGGTGAAGTGAGAAGTAAAAAGTAAAAAGTTGAAGGCGGGTTCGCCGCATTTTGTTGCCGCTTAAAAATGAACAGGCGTATAATGACCGCGAAATATAGCCCATTATGCGGATTTAGCCTGTATAGAACATGGTTTTCGTTGCACACAACCGCCTCCCGCCGCATCAATCCTTAATTCATTGGACGGAATATTAATTCTGAAAGGATCACTCAACAACATGACTACGCCAAATTCAAACTATCCAATCCATGAATTGCGTGTCGCAGTCACAACAAGTGATTACGAACGATTGGTGAAATTTTATTGCGATGGACTTGGAATTGAACCAGCCGCAATTTGGAACAACGGGCAAGGTCAGGCACTCGTCCTCAACATGGGGAACGCCACTTTGGAGATTTTCGATGAAGTACAGGCAGAGACAATTGACCAACTCGAAGCAGGACGGCGGATTAGCGGACAGATTCGGTTTGCACTTCAAGTGCCTGACTTGCAAGCAGCGATGGAGCGGTTACTTGCACATGGAGCGATATTGATTTACCCGCCCGTCATGACCCCATGGGGTGATTATAATGTGCGTCTCCAGGACCCCGACGGTATGCAAATTACACTATTTCAGACATCTGAAAATAAGGAACAAAGTAAATAATTGTGGATGGAGCTAAATAAGTGGTTCTTGAACCATTCTTGGCTTTTTGTTGAAGCGATTTGAATTTACAGGTATCACTCATTAAAGGAGGTCCAATATGGCTAAACTGATCTACTCGGCGATCTCGTCACTCGACGGCTACATCGAGGACGCGGACGGTAACTTTGATTGGGCAATGCCCGATGAAGAAGTGCACAGGTTTATCAACAACCTCGAACGGGCGGCCGGCACTTATCTCTTCGGACGTCGAATGTATGAGACCATGATGGTTTGGGAGACTGACCCAAACTTAGCCGCCGACTCTCCACTCACGCGCGACTTCGCGGAGATATGGCAGGCAGCCAACAAAATCGTGTATTCCAGAACATTGGAGGCTGTATCCACTCGCAAGACGCAGATCGAGCGAAACTTCGATCCGAAAGCAATTAGACAACTGAAAGAGACTACCGAACATGATATCCTCATAGGCGGTCCCAATCTCGCCGCCCACGCCTTTAGATCAGGGCTGATCGACGAGTGCCATTTGTTCCTCACACCTATCATTGTGGGAGGTGGAAAACCATCCCTCCCTGACAACGTTCGATTGGAGCTCGAGCTTATGGAAGAACGCCGCTTTGGCAACGGCATGGTTTTCCTCCGTTATCGAGTAGGACAGGAAAGAGCCGCCTAATACAGAACTGGTGGGAGTCAGGCATTATCCACGCCCAGGCACATTGTCCGCTGGAGAATTTCAATGCACGGTCATCACGAAAAATCACTACAAAATGTGGTCAAGTATTTTCAGAATGAGCCTGAGGTGGAAGCTCTCATTCTAGGCGGGTCTTTGGCGCACGGTTTTGCCAGCCCAATATCAGATATTGACCTGATGATCATCATCACAGATCAGCATTACGCCAAACGACTAAGCGAGGGAAATTTACAGTTTTTCAACCGCGAGCTATGCACATATCCCGAGGGCTATGTAGATGGAAAATACCTGGGGATGTCCCATCTAACAGAGGTTGCCGAAATGGGAAGCGAGCCTGCCCGATATGCTTTTCAGGATGCGCAGGTGTTATTTTCACGGCGAGACTCCATCGACAAGCAAATCCGCTCGATTGCCCGCTATCCGCTTGAACTGAAAACGGAGCGGATATGTCGTTTCTACGCCCAATTCGAAGCCTGGAATTGGTACGTGGGCGAAGCCTTGAAATCGCAGAACCACTACTTATTGGGAGTTTCCATCAGCAAACTGGTCTTGTTTGGCGGGCGTCTGATACTGGCGCACAATGAATTGTTGTATCCATATCACAAGTGGTTTTTGCGGGTATTGGCTGAAGCAAGAGAAAAACCACCAGCGTTGCTTACATGTATCGAGTCCCTGTACCAAACGCCTTCAGCAGAGAATGTCAAATTATTCTACGAACTGATAAGGGACTTTCGAGACTGGGGAATATTAGATAATAGCTGGCCAGCCCAATTCATGCTGGACAGTGAGTTGAATTGGCAAACAGGAACAACCCCTGTTGATGATTTGTAGGAAAGCAGGGTGAGAAAGCCCACCCTGCCAGTGTCAACTCAGACTGTTTCCCCAAACAGCCTTCACCAGTTCTGGCAATATCTCGCCTGATCTTCCGTGAAATGCAAAATCCACTTTGGATGTGAGCGGGGTTGGTTCGGCGTTGATCTCGATCACAACCGCACCTTCGCTCCGCGCGGCATGTGCCAGCGCCGCGGCGGGCTGCACAACTCCCGAGGTGCCGATCGAAAAGAAAACCTGACAGGTACGGGCTGCATCCACTGCCGCCTCAAGCTGCTTGCGTGGCAAAGATTCTTCGAACCAGACCACATCGGGACGCAGTAAACCACCGCACTTTTCGCAGCGCGGCACAAAATTAAGCTCGTCTTCCCATGTTAAAGCAAAAGCCCCGCACTCTGAACAACGCACATTCAAAATATTTCCATGCAGTTCAAGGATGTTTTTACTTCCAGCCTTGTGGTGTAAGCCATCCACATTCTGCGTGATGAGCGTGAACTCAGGGATATTTTTTTCCATCTCTACCAGCGCGTAATGCCCCGCGTTTGGACGCACCCCCCTGACAGCTTCACGGCGAGAGGCGTACCAATCCCAGACAAGCTTGGGGTCACGCGCGAAAGCAGTCGGCGTGGCTAGATCTTCTGGCTTGTACTGTGCCCAAAGTCCAGCCTGGGCGTCTCTAAAAGTGCGGAGTCCGCTCTCCTGTGAGACTCCAGCTCCCGTTAAGACAGCTACGCGAATGGCTTTTTTCAGCAGTTGGATCAGTTCAGGCGGATAGGTCATCATGGCACCAGCACAGTCGGCGTCATGGATACAGGCGGAGGAGTGGGCGTTGGCACACATTCCAACAGAGTGAGCCGCTCGCTAAAGATATCCGTCCGTCCGATCAGTTCGGAGTCGGCGTCAGTCGCCACAAGTTGATATTGAACCCAGGCATTCTCAAACAAGTCCAATGCCTTCATTTCCTGCGGAACCAGATCATGAGTAAACGTGCCTACCTGGTTGTTTTCCATGGTAATACTTGTCCATTCACTGGTAGCGCCTGACTGCTTGCTCTTAAAGCGAACAAAAAGCACAACAAAAGCAGTCCTGGCAGGGTCTGCTGCCTGAGCGGTGAACTTCACCGAAACTGGCAGGCACGCTTTTCCCTTATAAAACGCTGCATCAGATATGGAAATTGAGACAAATCCTGGCATCGGCACTTGTGTGACAAGCAAGATCGGAGTCGCCGAAGGCAGCGCTAAAACATCCAACGGCGTGAGCAGCAGTTCTGTAGGGGTGAAATTAGGCGTTGAAGTTTTCGTTTTCAGTCCCACCAAAGTAGGCGTGAGAGTATAGGTTGGAGTGGGGACTGTCGGCGTAAAAGTTGGCTTATCCGTTGGGGTGCTTGTAAATGTAGGCACGGCAGTGGGAGTGGGCGGCGCCCCCAAAAATTGTCCCACCGTCATGGAACAGGCGGAGAGCAATGCATGTGCAGATCAGGAAAATTAAAATTTTTTTCATGGGAAGAATAAATCCTTATATCAAGTTCAAAAAGTAATGTCACATACATGGAGATAGTGCAATGGCATTTGGATAGATCCTGGTGCGGCCTATCTCCTCGCCTTTATCATTCGTTGCCACCAATTGGAACCAGATAAACGAATTTTTATAATGATTATGGCCTTCTGTTGTGTTTGCAGCCAATGTGTAGGAAAAAGTCCCATCGCTGCGCTTCTGCATGGTATTGCCTGTGGTCCAGGGGGTGTAATCCTCTTTTGTCGCTGATTTAACCCGAACAAAAATGATGACACTGAATACATCTTCAGGATTTTCCACCTGCGCGGTGATCTTTGTCTTGTTCGGCTTGCAGCTTCCCCAATAAAGCCTGTTCTCAGAAACCCGAACAGAAACAAACCCTGGTCCGGGTAATATGGGAGTGGGAGACATAATAACAAAGGGAGTAGCCGTGTCTTTTCCGATATAAACTGGAACGGGGATAAAAGTAGCCGTTGGCTGATCTGGATCCCAGGTTGGGATATGCACGATGGTCGGCGAGGGTGTAATGGTGGGAGTGATCGTAGCAGTTGGGGTGTCCACAGGGCGTGAAGGTCACGGTTGCGGTGGCTGTTGGGGCAGGCGTATTCGTAGATCCACCAAATGGCATGCCCGCACAAGCCTGTATAAAAATTGCCAACACCATTACAAGATAAAATCTGCGCATGCGTGACCTCTTTGAAACTATAATACTGCGAATAATATTCCCTCTCTATTTTACAACAACATGACGGCAATCGAGGCGTAATTTTTCTGGTATAATCCTCGCCCGTGACTGGTCCTGCCCTACGGTTTAACGCTGTGGACACGGAGACCTGCAAAGTGCGGCACTTTTGCCGCCAAAATCTAAAAGAAAGGAAGCACACGTCATGCCATTAGCAAAAGAAGTTAAGACCAAGGCGATCGAGGATTTTCATCGCCACGACAAGGATACCGGTTCGCCCGAAGTGCAAATCGCCATCCTGACCAACCGCATTTCTCAACTCACCGAGCATTTGCGAAGCAACAAGCAGGATCAATCCTGCCGCCGCGGTTTGCTCAAAATGGTCGGTCAACGCCGCCGATTGCTCACGTACTTGCGTTCAAGCAATTACCAGCACTATCTAAGCGTAACCGAACGATTACAGCTCCGCCGTAAATAAATGTTTTAGGTTTACCGTAGGGACATAGCGACGCTGTGTCCCTACATTGTATAAATGGCACCCGCAGTCAGGAATTGAATAGCGCGAACAACTCGGTTGTTCCCACTCTTCAGTCCCTGACCCACTGGCGGGAAATATCGTAGGACGGGATGCTATCCCGTCAAATGGCGGAATACCATTCCGCCCCAACAGGAGACAAAAAAATAATGAAACCCGAATTAAAACGCTATTCAGCCGTTGTTGGCACGCGCACCTTCACCTTTGAGACAGGCACACTCGCCGCTCAAGCTGGCGGCGCAGTCACCTTCGGCGTCGAAGATTCCATCGTCTTTGCCGCAGCCACCATGGGCGGCATACGCGAAGGGATCGATTTCTTCCCGCTTTCCGTTGACTTTGAAGAGCGCATGTACGCCGGCGGAAAGATCCCCGGCTCATTCTTCCGACGAGAAGGACGCGCCTCCACTGATTCCATTCTTGTGTCGCGTCTGACAGACCGCCCCCTGCGCCCGCTTTTTGCACACGGGATGCGTAATGAAGTGCAAGTCATCATGTACACATTCTCAGCCGATGGCGTCAATCCGCTGGATATTCTTGCGATCAACGCCGCATCTGCGGCAGTGATGATCTCGGACATCCCCTGGGCTGGACCTGTCGGCGCAGTCCGTGTTGGACGTGTGAACGGTGAGTTCGTGCTCAACCCGACCTTTGAGGAAATGAACGCCTCCGATCTGGACCTGAGAATTGCCGGCACCAAAGAAGCGATCCTCATGGTGGAATGCGGCGCGAACGAAATCCCCGAAGATGTCATGGTGGCCGCGCTCGAATTGGGACATCAGTCCATTCAGCCGATCATCGACCTGCAACTCAAGATGCAGGCTGAAATTGGCAAGCCCAAGCGCGAAGTGACCCTGACCACTGCCAACGAAGAATTACAAAAGAAAGTATTCGAGTCTGTCAACGCAAAGATGAACGAACTGCTTGACAAGCCGTTGAGCAAAAATGAATTCTACGGCGGCATGGACGAATTACAAGCCGCAGTCATTGCCGAATTATGCGTCGAAGGCGATGCAAATGCCCCGAAGACAGCCGATGTCAAATCCGCATTTAGCGAAGCCGAACACAAGATCGTCCGCGAACGGATTTTGAGCATGGGCAAGCGTCCCGATGGCCGCACCCCCACCGAGATCCGCCCGATCTGGTGCGAAGTGGGACTTTCCCCGCGCGCGCACGGTACTGGACTTTTCACACGCGGCGAGACACAAGTCCTATCCTTTGCGACACTCGGCACTTTAGGTGAAGCCCAGGAACTCGACAATTTATCCCCTGACAAAAACAAACGCTACATGCACCACTACAGCTTCCCGCCTTTCTCCACGGGCGAAGTCAAAATGCTTCGCGGACAGAGCAGGCGCGAGGTCGGTCACGGTGCGTTGGCAGAGCGTGCGCTCGAACCAGTGCTCCCCGCGGAAGAATCCTTCCCGTACGCCATCCGCGTTGTGTCCGAAGCCTTGTCATCCAATGGCTCGACCTCGATGGGTTCAGTCTGCGGCTCGACTTTGGCATTGATGGATGCGGGCGTGCCGATCAAGGCTCCCGTATCTGGCGTAGCCATGGGACTCATCACCGACGAAACGGGGCGCTACCAAATTTTGACCGATATTCAGGGCACCGAAGATCATCTCGGCGACATGGATTTCAAAGTGGCTGGCACCGCTGAAGGCATCACCGCTTTGCAGATGGACATCAAGATCAGCGGCTTGAGCACACAAATGATGAAAGAAGCATTGGCACAGGCGAATGTTGCGCGTATGTCGATTATGGAAAAAATGCTAGAGGCTTTACCCGAATCACGCGCGGAATTGAAACCGCACGCCCCACGCATCATCACCGTCAAGATCCCGATCGACAAGATCGGCGCGCTGATCGGACCTGGCGGCAAGAATATCCGCTCCTTGCAGGAAGAGACCAACACCAAGATCGACATTCAGGAAGATGGCACAGTTTATATTGCCTCGACTGATGCCGTGGGTGCGAAGCTCGCACAGGAACGCGTGGCAGGACTGAGCGAGTTGGTTGTGGTCGGAAATATCTACACTGGTAAAGTTGTCCGCATTGAAGCCTTTGGCGCATTCGTGAACCTTCTGCCCGGCGTGGATGGACTTGTACACATCTCACAACTGGCAAGCGAGCGCGTGAACTCTGTTGAAGATGTTTGCACCATGGGCGATGAATTGACCGTAATGGTCACGGATATTGACCCGCAAGGCAAGATCCGCCTTTCACGTCAGGCTGTGCTCGAAGGCTGGTCGGCTGAAGAAGCCCGCGAAAAAGACTCCCGCAAGAGCGGACCCCGCCCAGGCGGCGGTGGTCGCGGCGGCGACCGCAATGGCGGACGAAGCGGCGGCGGTGGTCGCAGCGGCGGCGGGGATCGCAACGGAAACAGAAGATAGTCAGTAAAAAGTAATCAGTGGTCAGTTAAACCTCCGAGTTCTTTGAGAACTCGGAGGTTTTTTTTGATGCAGTTAATCAACACAATATCTCCACAATTCCATGACTATCCCTTTACATCCTTTTCTTATACTGTAAGTATCAAAAAAGAATCTCAAAGAAGAAAGGTGTGTATTCGGATATTACCCCGCCAACCAAGCCGCGCAACTCGATCCCATCGATGCGTTGAGATATGAATAACACTCTCCCGAATATCGGGAAGTAGAAGGACATATGCAAAAAGCGCTTCGACTTCGCTCAGCGCGAATATAAAAAGACTCACCATGAACAAAAAAATCTTTTGGACGACTCTCGTCCTCTTCACTCTGACATTAACCGCCTGCGCATCCATCGCGCGGACAACTGGTACTGCTTCGAGCGGCGGACCCGCCGCTGTTGAATTGCCCACGCAGACCAAACTTATTCTCGGCACGATCAACCTCGAAGGGACAGATAACGCTGTCACCGCCGTACAAGCCAAAGAACTCCTGCCTATGTTTTATGTCCTGAAAGACCTGAACGACAGCGACACCGCCGCGCAGGAAGAAATTGACGGACTCGTCAATCAAATTCAGGAAACACTGACCGACGAACAAATCCAAGCAATTGATGATATGACTCTCTCCATGCGGGATATGTTCGCGATCACCAGCGGCAACAGCGGAGGATCAAGCTCTTCGGATGCTTCATCAACCGCGAGCGAGCGAGCGGAGGCGGAGCAGGCGGTCCGCCTGATATGGGCGGCATGCCAGGCGGCGGTCCAGGTGGAATGCCTGGTGTCGGATTTTCATCCACAGGAACAACCTCTGCAAACAGTGACACCAGCGCCAGAACCGCCATGATGACTGGTACCCCATCCGCGTTATTCGATGCTGTGATCGACCTGCTGCAAAAGAAATTAGCAGAATAATCCACACAATTTCTTCACATCCACATCCCCGCACCTTATGAGATAATCTGACAATAACCTTCAACTTTCAACCTGTTACCTTCAACTCGAAAAAAACATGCCTCAAACCATCCTGATCGTAGATGACGAAAAACGCCTTGTCTCACTTGTGGAGAGCTATCTCACACAGGAAGGCTATCGCGTTGCCACTGCCTACAACGGCAAGGAAGCGCTCGCCGTCGCTAAAAAAGAAAACCCCGACCTGATCATCCTCGACATTATGATGCCAGAGATGAACGGCTATGACTTCATGCGCGTGCATCGCACCGAGCACGACACCCCCATCATCATGTTGACCGCCAAAGTGGAAGACGACGACAAGATCATCGGTCTCGAACTCGGCGCGGATGATTATGTTGTCAAGCCGTTCAAGCCGCGTGAACTCATGGCGCGTGTGCGGAATGTTCTGCGCCGCGCGGGCAAATCTGAACCCACAGGAAAAACCCTCAAAGTGGCAGATATTGTTCTAGACCGCGACAGCCGCGAAGTGCTGGTCGGCGAACGCAGCATTGACCTGACCCCGTCAGAGTTTGACCTGCTCGCCGCATTGATGACCACGCCCGGGCGCGTCTACTCGCGCCTCGATCTGCTGGATGTGATCCAGGGCGTGCGCTACGAAGGCTACGAACGCACCATCGATACCCATATCAAAAACCTGCGCGCAAAAGTGGAAGATGACCCGCGCAAGCCGCGCCACATAGAAACCGTGTATGGTGTGGGATACCGCTTGAGCAAAGGTTGAAAATGAAACTCACCACAAAATTGATCCTTGCCTTCCTATTGGTCAGCCTGTTCAGCACAGTCATCATCGTCGGGTTCACCCGTTTCGCCACCAACCGCGAATTCAATAAATTTGTCAACAACCAGTATCAAGCCGATCTCGTGGATGAACTTGCGACCTATCATCAGGAACATCAATCATGGGTCGGCATCGAAAAATTATACGATCGTGGTCATGATGGTGGACGTCCACTGTTCTTTTCGATCGCGGACCCAAATGGAATAATCATTGTTGGCGGCATGGATCACCACCCTGGAGAAATCGTCCGCCCTAAGGAATTCAATGCTGGCGCGCCCATTCAGGTAAACGGTGAAACGGTAGGCATCCTTCTGCTCAATACCCCGCCCGATAGAAATCCACTCGAAGATGAATTCCTCCGCCGCCTCAGCCAATCCATTTATCTCAGCGCCATCGGCACAATTCTTATCGCATTCATTCTTGGCGCCATCCTTTCAGGCACCATCACACGCCCCATTCGTGAGTTGACAAAAGCCACGCACGAAATGGCAGGCGGAAAATTCGGTCAGCAAGTGCCTGTGCGCTCGCGCGATGAGATCGGTGAACTCGCATCATCCTTCAACAAAATGAACGATGACCTTGCGCGCTCATTCAACCTCCGCAAACAAATGACTGCCGACATTGCCCACGAATTGCGCACGCCGCTCAGCCTTATCATCGGTCACGCCGAAGCCGTGCACGATGGCGTTCTGCCTCCGTCAAAGGAAAATTTCGAGATCATCCGCGAAGAAGCAGAGAGGCTCGAACAACTCGTCAATGACCTGCGGACATTGTCACTGGCTGATGCGGGCGAGCTTTCTGTGGAATTCCAACCCGTTGAGATCAACAAACTACTGGGCGATATCCAATCCCATTACCTGGTCCCGTTCAATCAAAAGCGCATCACCCTCAACTTCGAACCTGCTCCTGTTATCCTGAAAGCGAATCTTGACCCGATCCGCTTCTCGCAAGTCCTGATGAATATTTTGGATAACGCGCTGCGCTATACTCCCGAAGAAGGGCGCGTTGCGATTTCCATAAAACAAAATGGCGAACAGGTCGAAATCACCATCCAGGACAGCGGCGACGGAGTCACTCCCGAAGACGCCGCGCATCTCTTCGACCGCTTCTACCGCACCGATGAATCCCGCACCCGCGATAGCGAACACAACGCGGGCGGCTCAGGGCTTGGACTTGCCATTGCCAAATCCATTGTAGAAATGCACAAAGGCAAGATCTGGGCTGAAAGTGAAATAGGCAAGGGCTTGAAAGTCATCATCCAATTGCCAATTCTCAAGTAGGTCAGGCTTTCAGCCTGACAAAGCAAGTTTTGGCGGGTTACAAACCCGCCCTACTTAAAGCAAAGAAGGCATCCGAAACAGGATGCCTTCTTTGCTTATCAATTATGATTGGTTATTTGCTGACTTCATTCCAGCCTGTTTCTTTCTTATGGAGTAACCTGCAAAGCTGGCTTTTTCCTTCTCAATAACTTCGGAGCATTCAAGTAAACCACGCTGACTATGGAAATGATCGCCAGATTTTTGACTGCATCTGCGGGGAATTGCAGTCCGCCAACGTCACCTTCCCGATCATGCGGACTAAACTCACCGTCGGCGGGGAACTGTCCATCAGTTGGTCTTGCGGGCATGGAGGACTGATCTGTGCCAGAGGAGATGGCCGTCACTGCGCCGTAGAATAAACTTCCAACCAAAACTGCGAGGACAAAAATCACAAGGATTTTGAAAATAGTTTTCATGACTTTGCATCCTTTCTCTGCATGGATAACGCAGGAGTAACAACACGGGGAGCCACGCGCGGGGAAAATAATCGCTTGAACATGCTGGTGATCCATGACCAATGAACAGCGACATGCAAGCCCATCAGAACCATCATAATGTTGGTGGATAGCGAGTGCAACTCTTTCCAGGACATATTTTGCGGCAGGGATAATCCAAAGAACGGCACAACCGTTTTCGAGATCATCAAACCAGAAAGCACGATCATGACGCCGCTGGCAAACAAGCTCCAATTCAAAAAGTAATTAAAGCGCTGACCTTTCGCAACTTTCGAGAAAAGGCGGGAAGTTATCCCAACGATCCAATTCCAGTTCAAAAGCAAGTGGACAACGATCGCGCCGCTCAAGGCAACTCCCAGCCATTCGTGGATGGCTTCCCCTGTGAAATGAGGTGCGGTTGAAATTAAAAGCGCAACGAACGCACCCAGGTCTAGAAATAATTTGGTTAAATTTTGTTTTGACATTTTGTTCTCCTTTGTTCATGTATCTAACGATGAACATTCTATAATCAAGGAGAACTTGATAGGTGGATGAATTGCGGAAGAATTATGAAGAAGTTGTAAAATCCCCTTTACAAAAAGACCTGACAGGTTTTCAGAAACCTGTCAGGTCTTAACTATCGTTTCTTTTGATTCGATCACTTCGGCATGCAATTTTCCCGCTGAAAGTTCACGCAAGCCAAGTTGAAATGCTTCGAGATCGCTAACTGGAATTTGCACGGTCAGGGTAATGTCGCCTGCGAAATCCTCGCCGAGAATTTCGGCGCGATGACGAGCCGCCAGCAAACGCACACGCTCCAGCAAGTTGTAGGGAATCGCAAGCATAACCACATGCACAGGAACGCGCAATCCACGCCCGACAGCGTTGACCACCAATTGCGCTGACTCGGTGTACGCCTTCACCAATCCGCCAGTGCCAAGCAAAGTGCCGCCAAAATATCGGGTGATGACCAGCGCCGCGTCGCCGAGTCCACTTCCGCGCAGGACAGCCAACGCAGGCTTGCCCGATGTGCCAGCTGGTTCGCCGTCATCCGAAAAATATTCCGTAACCGTATTCCCCCCGCCGATAATATAAACAGGGACATTGTGACTTGCATCTGCAAATTCCTTTTTGATGCGTGCCATAAATGCCCGTGCTTCGTCGATGGAAAAAGCAGGCCCGAGCGTGGCAATGAAGCGGGAATTCAGCACCACATGCTCGCGGCGGATCTCAGTCAAAGGGACGGTGTACAGTCTGGTCATAAATGAATTGTAACAAGAATTCAAATGGTTTGATCCTCAAGCACACATCGGCATTCCCCAACCCTGAGAGAGTTTCATCGCACTGGCATCAGATGTCAGATCAGATTGAGTTTATCGACATGCAAACACTGCGAGATGTCCACACTTTCACCTGGAATATCTTGCAGGCGGTGGACACTCGGTAAATTTATTGATATTAGTTTTGGCAAATGGATACTGGAAATAATAGAACAATTAAGGGTTTCAATGTACAATATATTCACGCCGAAATATTATAGTTTTTGAGTCAAGGAGTGCCACATGGCAAAGGTTTTTGTCTCGTACTCACGCAAGGATATCGAGTTTGCAAAGCGCCTGACAGAGGAATTGAAAAAAAACAACATGGAGTTCTGGGTGGACTGGGAAGGCATTCCACCTACAGTGGATTTCATGAAGAAAATAGAAAAAGGGATCGAGGAATCGGATGCCTTCTTATTCCTTATCAGCCCAGACTCTGTGAAATCGAAAGTTTGTGGAGAGGAAATTGCCCACGCGGTAAAAAATGGCAAACGGTTAATTCCATTGGTGGTTCGCGATGTTAAATCTGAAGAATTGCCAGAGGCGCTGTCTCATATCAACTGGATCTCATTTCGCGAACAGGATAATTTTGAGGAATCTTTCCAAAAATTACTTTTGGGAATTAATACAGATTTCGAGTGGGTCGATGTGCACAGCCGCCTGCTTGTACGCGCGCTGGAATGGGAGCAGGAAAATAAAGATAAGAGCTTTCTCCTGCGCGGGAAGGACCTGCATGATGCGGAAACCCAGCTTGCAATTAATACGTCCAAAGACCCCCACCCAACCGACCTGCATCGGGAATATATTTTAAATAGCCGTCAGGCCGCAGACAGGCAGAGGAGATGGTTCACTGTTATAGCAGTTGTTACCGCCATAGTCATGTTTGTTCTTGGAGTATATGGTTTAAACCAGGCCAGCATTGCAAACAGAGAAGCGACAAGGGCCAATGAAAGTCTGCAGCGGGAAGAAATTGCGAAGAATCATGCCCTTGCAAAAGAAATTGAATCGAAGATCAATCAATTATCAGCGTCGGCTGTAGCGAAAATTGATCAGAACTTTAGTGAAGCCCTGCTTTTAGGGGTGGAAGCTTATCTCCACGCAAAAGATAATCAGACAAGTAATTTCACTGCGCAAAGCGCAATGACTAAAATACTTCAGAGCAACCCGGGATTGATCCAGGTCATCCCAGGTCATACAGACTGGGTGAACATTGTGGCGGTCAGCCCGGACGGTAATTTACTGGCGTCCGGTAGTTGGGATACCACTGTTAATCTCTGGGATATTTCCAACCCCGCCTATCCAGTGGAGCTACCAACCTTGATAGCGCATACCGCTCCAGTGGAGGGATTAGCGTTCAGCTCCGATGGAAAGACCCTGGCAACATCAGGAAATGACAACCTCATTCTCTGGGATATATCCGAACCATCGGCTCCGAAAATGTTAAGCAAAATCGAAGGGTTTTATTTATATCCTCAATTTGCGCAGGATAATAAAACCCTCTCATCGTTAAAAATTAATCAAGATGCCAACAACGTTGGCGTGCTGTTTAATGTTTCCGACAGAAAATCGCCTGTGGAATTAAGTCAGCTTGATAGCAGAGATGAATCCGTGGATATGGATAACATCGCACTTAGCCCGGACAGAAATCTGGCTTATACCCTGCTTCGCAATGGAGATGTTCTTGAGTGGGATATTGCCGATCCAAACAACCCGGTATTTTTATCCACCCTGGAAGGGGATGATGAAAGTGTGCATAGCATGGCAATAAGCGCGGATGGCAAGACACTGGCATTAGGCAATTCGGATACAACGATTGCGCTCTGGGATGTTTCCGACCCTGCCGCACCTGTCAAGTACAGCATCTGGAGCGGACATTCGCTTCCAATCACCAGCCTCGCATTTAGCGCAGACGGAAACACCCTGGCTTCAAGCAGCAATGACGCCAAGGCCCCGATCATTTTGTGGGACATCTCAAATCGAAACGTCCCTAAAAAAACAAGAACGATCAACGGACATACTTTAACCGTTACCAGCCTGTTGTTCGATCAAAATAATGACATCCTGATAGACGCAAGCCGCGACGGCACTGTCATGCTATGGGATGTGTCCGACCCAAAGACCAACCTGGAGCTGGGGTCTATTGAATTCCCCGAGGATGAGTTTACTACCGGTATGGCTTTCCAGCCCAACACTAACCTCCTCACATCCTGGAACTCTGATGGAAAATTGGCAATATGGGATGTTTCTGTTCTGGCAGACCCAACGAAAACCAAGACCCTGGACGGTCCTATAAGTAGCGCGGTTTTTAGCCGTGACGGAAAACTGATGGCATCAAGTGCTGAAGATAATGTCGTGACCCTTTGGGATGCAACAGATTTTACCAACCTCAGCACGATCAAAACTGACGGTGATTATGTGAGTTCAATTGCGCTCAGCACTGATGGCAAAACACTGGTAATTATCGGCGATAAAATCACTTTTTGGGACATTACAGATCCCAAAAAGCCAGTACCAACTTACAAGTTTATCCCAATCCAATGACCCTATTACTGCGGCGGCTTTCAATTCAGATGGAAAATCCATGGCATCCATTGCAGATAAAAACATTGTATTGTGGGATGTTGCGGACCCTGCCAGCCCGACCAGGCTAAGCACTCTTGAGGGTCATTCCAAAACGATCAACAGTATCGCCTTTAGCCCAACCAATCCAAGCCTGCTTGCATCTGCCAGTTCAGATAAAACAGTCATCTTGTGGGATATCACCGATCCAGGCAGCCCCAAAAAGGTCAACACGCTCGGCAATCATTTAGATTGGGTTAATACCGTTTCCTTTAGCCCGGACGGTACATTGCTTGCTTCTGGAAGCTATGACAAGCAGATAAATCTATGGAATATCACAAACCCTGGATCGCCCGACTTCATCAGCAAAATGACCGGGCATTCTGAAAGTGTCATTACAGTCGCATTTAGCCCGTTTGGTGACTTTGTCGCTTCTTTAGGCGGTGACAATAAAATCATTTTCTGGGATATCAATCCAGAATCATGGGCACAAAAAGCCTGTTCCATTGCTGGTGGAGATTTTACAATTATCGAATGGAACCAGTACTTCCCATCCGAAAAATATCGGCAAACATGCGAGCCTTTCCACGTGGATGAAAGCCTACTACCAACAACTGGAGGTGGGCCGCCCATCACAACGCCGACCGCCGTGCAATCATCTCTACCGCTTCCAGTTTGCACAAGCGATCAAGTCCCAGCCTGTACTGTTCCCGCATCCGACAAACTGGATGAGTTCTGCGTGGACAATAACTCCTACGGCCTGTATCAACTGCCGCTTAATACAACCTTCGAGGTACTCACGCCTGGGTTCACGTGCATCAGTGAAAAAAGCAACAGCCTTGGTGAGCCACGCATATCATGCACTGGACCAACAGACAGGGAGTTTCAGGTTACATTTTGTAATTCAACCTGCTCAAATACACTTGAGCCCTCAATTCAATGCGAGGCTGGATTTGGTTTGAATTCAGAACTGGGATGCTGTGCTCCGTTATCTACGGTAAACAATGGGTGTGTGACCGAAACTCTGACATTGGTTGGATGTAATTAATCCCCCTCCAAATAAAGAACTCCGAGATGCTTCGCAAAATCTCGGAGTTTTGATTTTAATATCTGCCTCTATTTACCACCGCCTCAGGGTTCGGCAGGTCATTTTCTCTTGCAGGAAAGACCTGCACCGCACACGCCTTGAACTCGGGGATCTTTGCCTGCGGGTCGAGCGCGTCATTTGTCAGCAAATTTGCGGCGGCTTCGGCAAAGTGGAAGGGGATGAAGACCACGCCAACGGATGTTTTCTCTGTGACCGTTACACGCAAAATAACTTCCCCGCGCCTGCTCTGGACCTTGACAGGGTCGCCGTTTCGAATGCCGTGGATCTCGGCGTCGGCGGGATGCATTTCCACGCGCGCTTCTGGGTAGGCTTCGTTGAGTGACGAGTTGCGAGTCATCGTGCCGCCGTGCCAATGTTCAAGCACGCGCCCTGTGGTCAGAATGAACGGGTATTCATCGTCAACGGCTTCTCTCACAGGGACGTAATCCAACGGGTGAAATTTGCCGCGTCCACGCGGGAAGGATTCGGTGAAGAGGGTCGGCGTGCCAGGGTGGGTCATGATCAGGCACAGGATAGATCAAGCCAACTTTATCAATTCGTTCATACGTGATGCCTGCATAATCTAAATTCACATTACCCATTTCACGCAGGATTTCTTCGGGATGGGAATACTCCCAGTAAGCTGAATCAACTCCAAGCCGCGATTCGAGGCGTAAGGCTAAGTCGCAGATAATTTGCCAATCGACTCGCGATTGTCCGCGCGGGGCATGAGCCGCACGCACACGCTGTACGCGGCGATCCGTATTGGAGAACGTCCCATCCTTTTCGGCAAAAGGAGTTGCGGGCAAAAACACATCGGCAAACGCGCCGCTTTCATTGATAAAAATATCCTGCGAGACGAGGAATTCAAGCTGTTCCATGTGCTTGCGTGTTTCATTCAAATTCGGCTCAGACATCATCGGGTTCTCGCCCATGATATACAGCGCGCGTACCCCGCCTTCGTGCGCATGACTGAGAATTTCAGTGGTGGTCAGACCAAGTTTGCGCGAGAGACCACCCGCTTCGATGTGCCATGTTTTTTCCCATTTGGCGGCGTTCTCATCATTATCCACACGCATGTAACCAGGATAATGAAATGGCATGCAGCCCATGTCGCTTGCGCCCTGCACATTGTTTTGTCCACGCAGTGGATTCAGTCCCGTGCCCTCGCGCCCGATATGACCTGTGAGGAATGCAAGATTGATCAGAGCAAGCGCGCTGGCTGTGCCATGCGAAAGCTGCGAGATGCCCATGCCCCAATAGATAGCGGCTTTCTTTGCATTGGCATACATGCGCGCCGCCTTGCGAATATCCTCGGCGGGCACGCCAGAAATTTCCTCGGCATATTCGGGTGTGAATTTATCAAGCGATTCTATAAAATCGGCAAAGCCTTCGGTTCGATTTTGAATAAATTCGTGATTGACCAGATCCTCTTTGACGATGACATGCGCCATCGCGGAGAACACAGGCACATTCGTCCCAGGCTTAAGCGGAAGCCACATCTCGGCAAAATCAACCAGTTCAATTCTGCGCGGATCAATGACGATCATCTTCGCGCCATACTGTCGCACCGCTTCTTTCATTTGCAATGAGATGATGGGATGATTTTCACTTGTATTCGAACCTGTGACAATGAACACGTCATTTTGAATCACCTGCGAGGCAGTATTGCTCATTGCGGAAGAGCCCGTCGCCTGTTGGAGCGCAACCACCGAACCCGCGTGACACAGGCGTGTGCAATGATCCACATTGTTCGTGCGGAAAATTGCGCGGTACATTTTTTGCAAAAGATAATTGTCTTCGTTGGTGGCTTTGGCGCAGGCATAGACCGCCATCGCATCCGATCCATCGCGTTTGTAGATTTTCGCAAGATTATCAGCGACAATATTTAAAGCGGTGTCCCAATCGGTTGGAAGCCAGTCCCAGGGAGAAGGCGATAATTCATTATTCGATAATTCGAAGTTTTGAACTCTCAGTGCATCATGACCTTGCGCTCCCGAATCCCGAATATCGAATATCGTTTTACCCTCAAGCAAGTATCGTCTTACCATCGGCGTCGTTACCCGCCTTGGATGATAAACATAATCATAGCCGAAACGTCCCTTCACACATAAATTGCCGTGATTGACAGGCGAGTCAAACGGCGATGTGACTTTGAAGATATGCTCATCTTTGACATGTAACTGTAAATTACAGCCTACTCCGCAATACGGACAAGTGGTGGTGACAATTCGATCAGGCTTGATCATTCGTACCTCCAAAATAAGATCAAAGGTTTAAAGTCAAAAGTCGGAACATAGAACATTAAAATTACAACCTGCGACCTTTGACCTTCAACTTTCGACATATTTATAAAGTAATCAACACAATCGCGGCTAACGCAATCAAAATACCGATCAACTGAATGCGCGAGATGCGCTCATTTAAAATAAACCATGCCAGCAAAACGGTCGAGCCAGGGTAAAGCGACCCAAGCACCGCCGCCACATCCATGCGACCCATGCGGGCAGAGAGCGCATAAAATGTGTTGCCTGCCGCATCCAACACGCTGCTCATCGCGATCAATCCCCAGCTATCGGATGTCGGGAACCAACGCTCGCGGGCAATAATGGAATATCCCAACAGACCTGTGATCGAAGCAACGCGTGTGGCAGCCAACGTCCAAAACACCGATGTACTGCTTCCATAATGAAGAAAGACAAAAAAAGCGCCGAAAGTCAAACCTGCCATCACTGGCAAATATAAATGATTTAACCGTATCTCAATTCCGACCCCGCCTGAGATCAGCCAGACCGACGTCAGCGCTAAAGCAAATCCAACCAGGGTTATCCAGCGGGGCAATCCATCAGAAAAAGCGCTGACCAAAACTGGCAACGACGCTGCGATCAATGCGGAAACGGGGGCCGCCACGCTCATCTGACCTGTCGCCAGCGCACGATATAACAAAGCCAATCCAATACCGCCGCAGAGTCCCGCCGCGGCGCCCCACAGCCAGTCAATGACAGGAGGAATACTCTCGCCGAAGATCAATGCAAGCGCCGCCATCATAAATAAACTCATCACATGCGCGCTGATCACCACGCCGTACGGATTGGTGCGCTTCACCGCCATACCGCCGCTGAAATCGCCTGCGCCCCAAGTCACAGCTGACACAAGTCCAAACAAGACCGCTGTAAATGCCATATTATTTTCTCTTCTTCCGTCCAGTGTTCAACACTGAAATTTCCTGCGGACTCATGCCCTGCTCGAGCAAATATTCACGCTTCGGCTTGAGTGCTCCAGTCGGGCAAACGGCGACACATTGACCGCATAACACGCACGAAGTTTCAGGGATTGTCATGTCGAAGAATGTACCGATCTGTGTTTCAAATCCACGACCATCAAAATTGATCGCGAAGGTATATTGCGCATCTTCCGCACAGACTTGCACGCAGCGCCAGCACAACAGGCACTTCGAGTAATCGCGGATATACATTGGGTTGTCATCTTTGATTTCCGACTCGCGGCGCTCTGCACCTGGAAAGCGATCTGACTGTGCGCCATAGTCTTTCATCATGTTTTGGATTTCGGGCGACTCAGACAAATCCATCGTGGATGCGAGCATCTCCAAAATCGTTCTTCGCGCGCGGATGACTTTCTCGCTTCGCGTCTGGACCTTCATGTTGTTCGCCGCTTTGACGATGCAAGCTGGCTGGAGCAGTCTCTGCCCCTCCACCTCCACCACGCAGATTCGGCAAAGAGCATTCGCCGTAGTCGCTTCGTGGAAGCAGATGGTGGGAATGTCAATCCCATTCTCACGCGCAGCTTCGAGCAGAGTTTTATTCTCTTCTGCGGTTACTTCTTTTCCGTCCATTAGAAATGTGATTGTCATGGATTCACCTGTTGAAAAGTTAAGCGTTAAATAACTCTGGCCACAACTTCATCGCAGACAACACCGCACTCGCCGCTGTCTGACCCAAGCCGCATAAACTCGCCTCGGTCATTGTCCAGCCGACATCCTGCAAGCGGACAAAGTCACCTTCGAGGGTATTGCCAGCCGCAACTCGGTCAAGGATTTCCATTTGACGCTGTGTGCCCAATTGACAGGGATAGCATTTGCCACAAGATTCATGCGCAAAGAATTTTCCAAGTCTTTTCAAAACATCACGAATGTCGCGTGTCTCGTCGAAGACCATCACAACGCCTGAGCCTAACGGCAAACCTGCCGCGCGTAAATCTTCGAACGTGAGTTTTATATCCAAATGTTCTGATGTGGCAAACGCTCCCGCCGCACCGCCGAATAAGACTGTTTTGAGCGACTTGCCACCTGCAACGCCTCCCGCCATTTTTAGCAGTTCGCGCAAAGTGACACCAAATGGAACTTCATACAAGCCTGGCTTTGCAACATCGCCAGAAACACAAAATAGTTTTGGTCCTGGCGATATTTCCGTGCCGATCTTGCGATATTCTGCCGAGCCTTTTGAAATGATCAACGGCACGTTACAAAGTGTCTCGACATTATTAATAACAGTCGGCTTGCCGAACAATCCGCTCGTCGTCGGGAAGGGCGGCTTCACTCGCGGAAAACCGCGCTTCCCTTCGATCGATTCAAACAGCGCGGTCTCCTCGCCACAAATGTAAGCACCAGCGCCGACGCGGATTTCAATGTCGAAATGTTTTCCCAAATAGCCGTCCATACGCGCTTCGTTCAAAGCATTTTCCAAGACAGGCACAATGTATGGATATTCACCGCGAATATATAAATAACCTTTGTTCGCGCCGATGGCATACGCCGCAATGCACATCCCTTCGATAACTCGATGCGGATCATCCAGCAACAAAACCCTGTCTTTAAATGTGCCTGGCTCAGATTTATCGGCATTACACACAATATATTTTTGATCGGCTTGAGCCTTTGCCGCGCCACCCCATTTGATCCCAGTTGGGAATGCCGCGCCGCCGCGCCCGACGAATCCTGAGGCTTTATCGGTTTCTGCGACAACTTCTTCAGGAGTCATCGTCAGCGCTTTTTTATAGGCAGAGTACTCGCCATATTTTGCCAGCGTGGTTGTGCCTTCACCGCAATTGCCAGTCAACTCGCGGATGGAGCCATAGACCAATGATCTTGGAATGCCCAGATCGTAGGAATGAAAATCGGGGCTGATATTCATTTCCGCATCATCGTCCACGAGCGCGGCTGGGGCTTGTTCACAAAGCCCAAGGCATGGACTCCGCTCGATGGTTAGTGACAGGTCATCGGTCGTCTGATTCGGCTCCACATCATAATGATGACAAAGATGATTTAACAAATCATCGCCACCCTTAAGTGCACAGGCTTGATCCGTACAAACACGAATGATGCGCCTGCCAACAGGTTCGTTATAAAAGAGGGAATAAAATTCGATCACCCCATGCACATCCGCGAGCGGCACATGCAAAGTCTTCGCAACTTCACTGGCGACTTCCTGCGGAAGCCAGCCATAGATCTTTTGCGCGGCATGCAGGGCAGGCAGTAACCCCGAGCGTCCCAACGGAATATAAGATTTCAATTGCGGGTTTTAGCTGGGCAAGGTCAATTTCAGACATGGCTACTCCAATATGCCAAGTATAACTCAAAGGAATTTTTTGATGAAGAAGCCAGCAATTTTCGTCATTGCGAGGAGGGCACTTGTTCTTTCCGACGACACTCCCTGGCACTGCCCGCCAGGGCAAGTGTGCGCCGTACGCCAGTGCGGTGAGCAATCTCCGTGCTATGTTGCAGATTGCTTCAGGCTAAGAGCAAAAGCGCCCTCGCAATGAATATTACCCAGCGGCCTTTTCATTACAATTCTCGTGACGAAAATAACTTCCAAATTCCACAAGGATTATATATAATATATAATCATGGCCTTGAACCTGGAAAAAGAACTTACCCACAAACCTCTTAAAGAAGAAGTGTACGATGCGCTCCATCGGCAAATTATCGCGGGCAAATACGGACCCGGCGACTGGTTGCGCCAGGAAGACATCGCCACGCTGATGGGCGTGAGCATGACGCCTGTACGCGAAGCGCTTGACCTTCTCGTTTCCACGGGTCTGGCAGAACGTGTGCCATATCGCGGGGTGCGAGTGCGCGAAATGTCAGCCAAAGATATAGCAGACGCTTATGGCTTGAGATTGATCCTCGAAGCGCTTACCGCCCGCGAAGCCGCACACCATATTACCCCGGAGCAGATCTCGGGGCTTGAAAAAATAATGGCGGAGATGAAGAAGCGCGTCAAGCTAAACGAGATGCCTCAGGAGCGACAGTTAAGCCGCGAATTCCATTCATTGATCGCTGAAGCATCGGACAATGACCTGCTGGTCAAATTATATGCTGTTGTTACGAACGCATTCCCTGATTGGTTGTTGTATGAGGCGGTGTTCCGTAAACCAGAATTGCTTGCTGGCAGCGTAGCCCAAACTTATGAAGAACATATGGCTATCATAGATGCGCTTACAAAAGGTGATGCTGAGAAAGCCGTGCAAAAATCCATTGAGCACGTTTTAGATTCAGGGAAATGGCTTGAAGAGTATCTGAACATCCCTGCGGAGTTGTTAAGAGAAAAAGAAGAACTAGCAACATTCATGATTCAAAAATCAAAATAGGAGGCAGTATGTCAGAAGAACTGTATAAAGAGATGGCACAAAGCATTATTGATGGAGACTCAGATATCTCCACTGAACTTGCAAAGAAGTCCATCGAAGTAAATATGCATCCCTTGGATGCGATCACAAACGGATTTGTGGTCGGCGTGACCTACATCGGCGATCAGTTTGGAAAAGGCGAAGCATTCCTTCCCGAACTGGTCATGGCGGGCGAGGCGATGAAAGCCGCCATCGCTGTACTGGAACCTGAGTTGCTGAAACTCGGCGAAACCCGCGAAATGCTGGGACGTGTTGTCCTTGCCACTGTGGAAGGTGACATCCACGAGATCGGCAAAACACTCGTCGGCACCATGCTAAGCGCTTCAGGATTTGAGGTCTTTGACCTCGGCGTTGATCAGCCCGCAGACAAGATCATCGGCAAGGCACTTGAAGTCAACGCAAATCTGATCGGTATGAGCGCATTGTTGACGACCACCATGGTTCGTCAGCGCGAAGTGATCGAAGAACTGGATAAGGAAGGCTTGCGCCCGCGCATTAAAGTGATGGTCGGCGGCGCGCCGATCACAAAAGACTGGGTGGATAAGATCAAAGCCGACGGCTATTCTGAAGATGCCATCGGCGCAGTGAAGATCGCCAAGGAATTGGTCGGCAAAGCAGATCAGTAATTCGCCACACCTGCACTTGCGTATGGTGCAAATGTTGCGAGGGCTGTTCTTTTTTTGCCCGAAGCAATCCCCTACAGTATGGGAGATTGCTCACCGCACTGGCGTACGGCGCAGAGTGTCGTCGCTAAGAACAAGAGCGCTCCTCGCAACGACATTAGGAACAAATCAGAGAGAGCAGAGAGACATTAGCCTCGGGAGGGTCCATGTCTTCAAAGAATATTAAAACCATCAGCAATCCAAAACTAAAATTGGAAGTGCTGACACAAGATGATATAAAGAAAATTCACGAAGCAACTTTGCAGATCATTGAAAAAGTTGGTGTTAGATTCCCATCCAAGCGTGCGCTTGAGATTTGGGAAGCCAACGGCGCAGACGTGGATCACGAAAAAAAGATCGTACGCGTCAAACCGCAGATCATCGAAGATGCGATTAAGAAAGCTCCGCCCGCCTATAAACTCGCGGCACGCGATCCGCAACAGGATCTGCAGCTAGATGGAAATCACGTCAACCTTGCCACTGACGGCTGCGGCGTGGAAATCCTGGACATCAATACAGGCGAGAAGCGTACATCATGCTTGCAGGATGTGCGTGATATTGCGCGCGTGGCAGATGCCACCGAAGAGGTTGCATTCCATTGGGTCTCACTCTCGGCACAGGATACACCCGTCGAAGCCCGCGGACTGCATGAACTGAAAGCCGTTTGGGAGAACTCCACCAAACACGTGCAGACCGAGTCCGTTTACAACGTGGAAGAAGCCAAAGCCGCAATCGAAATGGCGGCGTTGCTGGCTGGCGGCAAGGACAAACTCCGCGAGCGACCTGTGCTTTCGCTGATGCAATGCACCGCCCCGCCGCTCGGTCACGATGGCGGAAGTTTGGATGCCGCGCTGCTCGCCGCAGAAGTTGGAATCCCAACAGGCTTTATGACGATGGCAGCCTGCGCCACAACTGGTCCGATCACCCTGGCTGGTGACCTTGCAGTCGGCAACGCGGAAGTAATTGCCGCGACAGCCCTGTTGCAGATCGCCTATCCAGGCGCGCCAGTCTTTTATGCCGCCGCACAAACCGCCTCTGACCTGCGCAACGGCTCATACACAGGCGGCGGACCCGAAGATTTCCTCTTTGGCGCGGCGACCAATGCGCTTGCGGACTTTTACAACATTCCCCTTTCGATGGGCGCGTTCGCCACAGGCGCGAAAGAACCCAACTGGCAGGCTGGTCTTGAAGGCGGTCTTTCCAGTTTCATGGCAAGCGTTGTCATGTCAGATATGCTGCTCGGGTGCGGATTCCTGCACGGCAGCCGCATTTGGTCTTTTGCAGAAATGATGATGGACTGCGAAATATTCTCCATTGTCCACAAGATGATGGAAGGTATTGTGGTCAATGACGAGACTCTCGCGCTCGACACCATCGCGGCAGTCGGCCCTGGCGGACACTACCTCGGTCAGAAACATACCCGCAAACACATGCGCGAATTGTTCATGCCGCAATTCATGGATCGCCGTCCGTATTCCGAATGGGAAACAAAGAAAGACGATGCGCGCGATTGGGCACTCGCCAAAGCGCGCAAGACCTTGAAGGAACACCAGCCCGATCCATTGGATGCCAACATCAGCAAGGAAATGGAACGGATTATTAAGTCGGTTGAGAAAAAGTAAAAAGTTGAAAAGTGAGAAGTAATAAGTGAAAAGTGATGAATTCGCAATTTGCCTCTTTTTACTTTTTACCTTTCACTTATTACTTATAACTAAAGGTGACCCATGCAACCAAGATTATCCCTGCTTACTCAAGATTTGATCGAGCGTATTGTTGACGAAGCCTATCAATTATTACTCAAGCCTGGCATCAAAGTGCAAAACGAGGAAGCGCGCAAACTTCTGCTGGATGCGGGCGCGCAAGTGGACGAAGAAACAATGGTTGTCAGGATTCCCGCGCAAATCGCCAAAGCGGCTCTAAAAACTGTCCCGCGCACATTCCAACTTTTTGATTATGACGGCAACCCGAAGGTTGAATATGGTGGTGATGTCGTTCAATTTGACCCTGGCTCCTCTGGCATCAGCGTACTCGACCCAGACACCCTCGAACAAAAGACTGCAGAAACACCTGACCTGATCCGTCTGCTCAAAGTGGCGGAACAACTCCCGCAATACGACGCGCAATCCACGGCCGTAGTTTGCCACGATGTTCCAAAAGAAATTCACGATCTGTACCGCCTATATCTTGTTCTGCTTCATTCAAAGAAACCCATCGTCACAGGCGCGTTCAGCAACAAGACCGTGCAATTCATGATCGACATGCTCGCCATCATGTCTGGCGGCGCGGATAACCTGCGTACGAAACCACGCGCAGTCTTTGATGTTTGCCCATCGCCTCCGCTGATCTGGTCCAGTTTCGGGTCAGGCAACCTGATGGTTTTGGCGCGTGCAGGCGTACCCGCCGAGATCGTATCCATGCCTCTCGCGGGCGCGGCGGCTCCTGTCACATTGCTCGGTGCGGTCACACAACACGCCGCGGAATGTATATCGGGCATCACCATTCATCAACTCGCTCATGCTGGCTCGCCCATCGTTTGGGGCGGCGCGCCCGCCATCTTCGACATGCGCAAAGGCGGCACCCCCATGGGCGCAGTTGAAACCGCGATGATCGATTCATCCTACGCACAAGTCGGAAAATATCTCGGCATACCCACACACGCTTACATGGGCGCCACCGATTCCAAACGGCTGGATATGCAGGCAGGTATTGAAAGCGGTGTCACCGCCATGATCGGCGCATTGAGCGGCATCAACATGATCTCAGGCTCTGGCATGTTGGACTTCCTCCTTTGCCATAGCGCGGAAAAACTCGTCATCGACGCGGAAGGCGTAGCGATGGCACAGCGTATGCTGCAAGGCATGAAGATCCACACCGAAACGCTTGCCACAGGTTTTTACGAAGGCGTCAACTTCAAAGGCGGCGATTTCCTCAAACAAAAGATCACGATGCAGCTCTTCCAAAAAGAACAGAACATGCCGAGCGCGATCATTGACCGTGACTCGATCCGCGGATGGAAAGCGAGCGGATCGCTGGATACGTTTGACCGCGCAAAAATCCGCGTGAAGGAATTGCTCGCATCCTATCGCCGCCCTGAGCTTGATCCTGACCAGGTGAGTCAACTCCACGCCTTTGTGCTTGACCTTTCCAAACAGGCTGGCGTTGAGACACTGCCCATCATCGAAGATTACGAACCCGCGTAATTAAATCAATATAGGAAATAAACAGACTTCGGAAGTCTTTGAGACTTCCGAAGTCTTATTCAAATATGCTCAATCTCTCCCAACTCCTGCGCGTCCCTCATGTAGATAGCGGATTAAAGTTTGACATCTCACCCGATGGGCAGAGGTTGGTTTTTTCGTGGAATAAAACTGGGAAATGGGAACTTTACGAAAAGCGACTCGACACAGACGCTCCCGCCTCGCCTCTGCCTGTTTCGCAAAAACTGGGAGCAAAATTCTCCCCGACGTATTCTCCCGACGGCACAAAACTCGCATACGCCCTTGACCTTGATGGCAGTGAGTCTTATCAAATCGTCATCCACGATTTGCAAACAAATATCTGCACCAACCTCACGCCCCGAATTGCCTACGCGCATCAACCGAATATCACATGGTCGCCAGATGGCAAAATGCTGGCTGTGCTTTCTGACAAGCACGGACAATTTGCGCTGCACCTGCTCCCTACTGACGTTGACGCTGACCCAGGGCGAATGATAAAAAATGTATTCCATCCCTGCTGGGATGCGAAGTGGTCACCTGATGGTCAGTGGATCGCCATCGAGGCTGAGTCATCGGCGAGTGACCGAAGCATTTATGTGATGCCTGTCAATCGTCCGCGCAAGACGGGTAAAGGCAAACCGACGAAAATTCCCACTACACAATTGAAGATCAATGGTCAACTATTGAACGCAGAACATCCTGCATGGTCACCTGATTCAAAATTCCTTGCATTTTCTGGCGAAAATAGTGAATGGCATGATATTGGATTGTTCAATGTCGAAACTCAGGAAATTACATGGGTCAATGAATTTGCTGGCGATGATACACAGCCTGCATGGTCGCGGAGTGGAAAATTAATCGGCTGGGTACATGCTGAGGGTGCAGTCACCAGCTTTCAGTTTAGAGATGGAAGCGGTGTCATTAATGAGAAAAAGATTGGGGCGGGAGTCCACTATCTGCCGCAGTTCACATCCGATAGTGTTGTAATTCTTTATGAAGATACAAGCCATCCATGTGACTTGTGGAAAATAAATCTCGAAGATGATTTAATTCAGCAACTGACAAATTCATTGCCAGATGAGTTGCGTGATACAGAGTTTGTTCAGCCCGAGGAAGTTTGGTACGCAAGCAAAGATGGGACGCAAGTGCCAGCGTTATTGTATCGCGCAAAAGACAGCACGCGCGCGGTGATCGATATTCACGGCGGACCGAACTGGCAGTATCAATTTTTGTGGCAGCCGATGATCAGTCACATGGTTTCGCGCGGCTGGACGGTGCTTGCGCCCAATTATCGCGGCTCAACGGGATACGGCAAAAAATGGCAAAATGCCAGCCGTTACGACATGGGCGGCGTGGACACTGATGATTGCGCGGCGGGCGTGAAATATTTACTTGAAAATAATTTAGCCGATAAAAATAAAATCGCCGTGACGGGAAGAAGTCATGGCGGTTATTTGACAATGACCTGCATGACCATGTACCCTGAATTATGGGCGGCGGGTTCGGCGGTTGTGCCGTTCTTGAATTGGATCAAGTCACATAAAAATTCGCGCGAAGATTTGCAGCATTGGAATATCGAAAACATGGGCGACCCCGAAGACAACCATGAGTTGTGGGTCGCGCGCTCACCATATTTCTTTTTGGATAAAGTCAACGCGCCAGTGCAATTGATCTGCGGAGGAAATGACCCGCGCTGCCCTGCGTCTGATTTAATCGATGCGCGTGATAAACTTGTCGAACTTGGAAAAGAAGTTGAGTTTTTATTGTACAAAGATGAAGGTCATTCATTCCTGGATATTGAAAATGTAATTGATGCGGAAGAGAAGTGCGTGGAATTTTTAGCGAAGGCATTGACAAGTGAGTGAGAAGTAAAAAGTGAGAAGTAAGTAATGGGTAATCTGTGGTTAATAGTTAATGATGAGCGCGAAGACGAGAAAAGGATAAATTATGGATCGCTTAAATTTTTTATCGCAGGATGAAGTAATAAACAATTCACGAAACCACTTTGCGAATTCTCAGTGAAGTGGGCTATGTGTGGACTCATAAAGAAAGCCTTGATATTTTGATGGGCGCAGGATGCACAGTTAAAGGCAACCGTGTTTATTTTCCCCCTGAGTTGGTTGAGGATTGCATAAAAAAATCAGGGAAGCGAGCAACCGTCACAGGACGCGGCGGGACATCTCTAACCCTTGGCGATGGAAATTTATACTTTCATAATCTCGGCGGCGCGCGCGATGTGTACGATGCAAAAACCGATTTACGCCGTTCAGCAGAAGAGCAGGATGTGATTGATGCAACGCGGCTGCTCGACGCATTGGAAAATTGTCACACGGTCACGCCGTTTTTTACTCCGCAGAATGTATCTGGCGAACTGATGTCCTTGTACATGTATCGGCATTCCATTCCGCACACGACCAAGCCTTTGCAGGGTCCTGGCATTCAATATGCTTACGAAGTGAAGTATGCGCTGGAAATGGCATCAGTCATTGGTGTGGAACCGTCGGCGCTGACTCTTTCGCTGTCACCTGTCAGCCCGCTCACGATCCCAGACCACGAAGCGGCAGCAGTCATAAAAATGGCAGAGGCGGGTATCGCATTCGCAACACTTCCCTGCCCCATCGGAGGCGCAACATCCCCGATGACCATGGCGGGAAGCCTGGCACAGCAAAACGCCGAGACACTTGCAATCGTTGTTTTGTCGCAGATCATCAACCCTGGTTTGCCGATCATTTATTGCGGACGACTGGCAATGCTCGAACCGCGCACAGGATTGCTCTGGGGCGGACTCGAACTCGGTCTGGCTTCGGCTGGAACCGTTCAGCTTGGACATTATTACGGATACTCGGTCAACGTGTATGGGTTTTCAACGAACGCGCACACGCTGGAAGCGCAAAACGGATTCGAGCGCGGAATGAACGCGGCAATCCCTGCCCTGGCTGGCGCGGACGAACTCTCTGGCATTGGCGAAATGGAAGCAGGCGTGATGGGCTCGTACGCGCAAATGGTTTTGGATAACGAACTCGCAGGCAATATTATCCGCTTGAGAAAAGGGATCGTTGTAAACGAAGACACCCTGGCATTTGAAGGGATCATCAAAGCCATGGACGGTACGCGCAACTTCCTTGGACAGAAACACACGATGAAACACCTCAGGACTGAATTGAACCTTACCAAACTTGCCGAGCGCAACACCTGGGAAACCTGGGAGAAAAACGAACGCAAGGGCATCGCGGAACACGCCGCAGACGAGGCGGAGCGGATTTTGCGCGAGCATCAAGTCCCGCCGCTGGAAAGTCAGCAGGAAAAAGCATTGGATGAGATCATGGCGGCTGCAACGAAGGAAGTGGTGAGGAAGAGATAGTTAAAGTAAAAAGTGAGATGTGAGAAGTAAAAACTTAGAAGTGAAAGGATAAAATATGTTGAAGCAAGCACATGCAATTTCAGAAGAGATCATTGAGTGGCGGCGCGATTTTCATATGCACCCCGAACTCGGCTTCGATGTCCACCGTACGGCGGGGATCGTTGCCACAGAGTTGGAGAAGATGGGGTACAGAGTCAAGCGCGGAGTTGGAAAAACTGGCGTTGTAGCCGACATTGGCGAAGGCGGCAAGATGGTCGCCATCCGCGCGGATATGGATGCGCTGCCGATGCAGGAATTAAACGAGATGGATTACGCATCCACAGAAGAAGGTAAAATGCACGCCTGTGGACATGACTCGCATACAGCGATGGCGTTGGGTGCGGCGCAATTGTTTACTAAAGAAAAATTCGATGGGCGAATCCGCTTTTTGTTTCAGCCCAGCGAAGAATCCGCAGATGAGGAAGGCAAAAGCGGCGCGCAACGCATGGTGGAAGAAGGCGCGATGAATGGCGTGGATTATGTCATCGCGCAGCACGTGGACCCGACCCAGCCTGTCGGGACGATCACCATCAGTTCTGGTCCATGTTCGGGCGGAGTTGATTCGTGGTTTGGCGTCATCGAAGGCAAGGGCGGGCACGGCGCGTATCCGCACACAACTGTTGATCCTTTCTTTTTGCTGGCACATGTCATCTTTGCCTTGAATGGGATTGTCTCACGCAGGTTGAATCCATTTGAACCTGCGGCGGTGAGCATTGGCTCGATCAATGGCGGCTTTACTGAAAACGTGATTCCGCAAAGCGTGAAGCTTACGGGAACCCTGCGCTTTACTGATATGGCGGTTCAAAAACAAATCCATGCAGAGATCAAACGTGCGTTTGAAGTAACAAAGGCATTAGGAGGCGACTATGAACTTAAGTTTGAGATTGGCGCGCCGCCGATGATCAATGAAGAGAAAGTCTCTGCGGAGATCGAGCAAATTGGCGTGGCAATGCTTGGCAGGGATAACGTACAGGAACTGGAAAAATCCCTGGGCGCAGAAGATTTCGGTTCATTTTTAGATCTTGCCCCAGGGGCAATGTTCATGCTGGGCGTGCAAAAGAAAGGTCACGAAGGTTATCTTTTGCACCATCCCAAATTTGATCTGGATGAACGCGCCCTGCCGATTGGCACGGCGATGCTGGTGGAAACGGCAATGAAACTTTTGAAGTCATAATGTCACTGCGAGGAGCGAAACAGTTCAGTTACAATGGGATTGCTTCGTCGCAATGACGTAAATAAAATTTCGGAGGGCACAATGTATACAATTCTAAAGTCAGAAAAGAAGGAAGTTGTCATTGGTATTGACAAACCATTTGTCATCATTGGGGAGAAGATCAATCCGACTGGCATCAAGAAACTGGGGCAGGCGTTGGTTGATGGCAACATGGATTATGTCAAGCAGCTTGCACAAAGGCAGGTCGGCTGGGGCGCGGATGTGTTGGATGTGAATGTGGGTCATCCGCAAATTGACGAAGTGGCGATGATCTCTATCGTGGTCGAAGCTATTAAATCCGTTACGGATGTGCCGCTATGCATTGATTCAAACGACCCGAAGATCCTCGAAGCGGGGCTGAATGCCGCACCTGGCAAGCCGCTGGTGAACTCTGTCAACGGGGAGGATAAGCAGTTGAGCGCTGTCCTGCCCATCGTTAAAGCGCGAGGCGCAGCCGTCATCGGGCTGACCATCGGCGACAGCGGAATCCCAAAGACTGCGGAAGAGCGTCTGGCTGTGGCAGGCAAGATCATTGAGACTGCCGCAAAGATGGGAATCCCCGTCGAAGACATTATCATTGATCCGCTCGTGATGACGGTGGGACATGACAGCAACGCCGCGCTGATCACGCTCAAGACCATTGAATTGATCAAAAAGGAATATGGCGTAAACATCAATCTCGGTGCAAGTAATGTTTCATTTGGCTTGCCAGACCGCCATTCTGTGAACAGCGCATTCCTTTCGCTTGCCATTCAAATGGGCGCAACCTGCTCGATCACCGATCCGATCAAGCTGGGCAGCACGATCCGCGCGACGGATTTGCTTTTGAGCAAGGACGCGAATTCCATTCGTTATCTTAAGTATTTCCGCGCGACGGAGAAATTGCGAGAACAGGAAGCGGCGGCGAAAGCGTAAATCAAGTAATAAGTAATAGGTAAGAAGTCAACGGGAGGCGGTAATAAACTGCCTCCTGTTGTTTTCTTAATGGGTAAGGAGTTCTGCCGTGATGAAAAAAACTTTATTGATTCTGGTAACCATATCCCTCTTACTGACCGCCTGCTCAACACCACAAACTGCCTTACCCGCGAATATATCAGTTTTGCCTGTAGAAACTGCACGAACCTGCAAATACACCTAATCCCGCCGCTCAAATTGCGAGAGCCACAAACACATCCATTCCTGCGGCAACATATACAGTTACTCCGATCCCAACCGCAACGCCCACTCTTCACCCGATGAGTATTATTTCCATGCGAGCGGGTGATTATCCTGGAAGTGAGATCACCATCGTGAAGGAATTGGATAAGGGATCAAATTACCGCCGTTATTATTCTTATTATCTTTCAGAGGGGTTGAAAATTTACGCCCTGCTAACCATCCCAGAAGGCGATATGCCCGAAGGCGGCTGGCCTGCGATCGTGTTCAATCATGGATATATTCCGCCGAATGTCTATCGCACAACTGAAAGATATATCGCTTATGTGGATGAAATCGCAAAGGCGGGTTACGTCGTTTTCCGAATTGATTATCGCGGTCACGATGCCTCCGAAGGCGAAGCAACAGGCGCGTATGGCAACCCTGGTTATCAAATCGATGTTCTCAATGCCGTTTCATCCATCAAACAATTGCCTGAAGTGAATCCAGAAAAGATCGGGATGTGGGGACATTCCATGGGAGGCTATCTCACACTTCGCACAATGGTCATTTCAAAAGATGTAAAAGTTGGAGTGATCTGGGCAGGTGTGGTGGCTTCGTATCCTGACCTGCTTTATAACTGGCGGCGAACTGGCTCGTTTACGCCATCACCCAGTTCGCGCGGAGTTGGCTGGCGCACAGGATGGCTGGAGGCCTATGGCTCACCCGAAGACAACCCTGTGTTTTGGGATTCTGTTTCAGCCACATCTTATCTCGCCGATCTTTCTGGACCGTTGGAACTGCACCACGGAACCGAAGATGAGGATGTCCCTTTGGAGTTTTCAATCCGCCTGGCTGAGCAGGCGCGCAACGCAGGTCAAATCGCTGATCTGTATACTTATGAAGGCGACAATCACAATATCTCAGGGAACTTCTCCACAGCTATGAATCGAACGATCACCTTCTTTGATCTATATTTAAAATAACAAAGAATGTGAGACATCAATAGTCGCATCCCAGCTTTCCCACTTACTGCGATGATAAAGTTGTGCGCGTTCAACAACAGTCAATCTTAATCGCGCTGCAAAATCTGCCGTTATTTTATAGGATTACTTGCTTTTCGCATTTGATTTTGTTATCCATAATCAGTATCATTATAGATGAGCCTCTTTTGTGAGTAAAACAATCTCACCGCACTTGATTGTTTATTTCTATTCTGAGCGTTCAATAATGACTGATTCATCATTCTCCAACCCTGATACAACAAAGATTGCCAGCATCCATACGCTGTCTGTCCCCGAAGTTTTTTCCATCCTCGACTCAGGAACCAGGGGATTATCCCAGGAAGAAGCAAAGAAACGCCTGCAACGTTACTCACCAAACACCATCAACAAGGTTAAAGGGAAACCATTATGGGTCAGGTTCCTGGCTAATTTCACTCATCTGATGGCGATCCTACTATGGGTAGGCGGCATTATCGGCTTTCTTGCCCAGATGCCTCAATTGGGTATTGCAATCTGGCTGGTCAATATAATCAACGGCACGTTCAGTTTCTGGCAGGAGTATAAAGCTGAAAAGGCAACGGAGGCGCTGCGCCAGCTTCTACCATCCTATGCCCGCGTCCTGCGGAATGGCGAGATGCAACGGATTCTGGCTGACGAGCTGGTTATGGGAGACGTCATTCTTGTGGAGGAAGGCGACCGTATTTCAGCAGACGCACGTCTATTCAACACAAATGATCTACGCATAGATCAATCAACTCTGAGTGGGGAGTCGCGCCCAGTGCGTAAAACCAGCGATACCATTCTGGAAAACCTAACCCGCGCTGAACTGCCAAACCTGATATTCGCAGGGACAACTGTCTCTGCGGGGACAGGTCAGGCAGTAGTATTTGCGACCGGGATGAATACTGAATTCGGCAAGATCGCTCACTTGACTCAAACCGTCGGCGAAGAACTTAGTCCATTACAAAAAGAAATGAGGAGGGTAACTAAGATCGTAACCTTCATGGCAGCCGGCATCGGCGTACTCTTTTTCATCCTGGCTTTCCTTTTGGCAGGTGTCAATTTGGCAGAAAGCTTTATTTTTGCCATGGGCATGATCGTGGCTTTTGTACCTGAAGGTTTGTTGCCAACAGTCACATTGGCATTGGCAATGGGCGTCCAACGCATGGCACATAGAAATGCCTTGATCAAAAGATTGTCAGCAGTCGAAACGCTTGGATGCACCACCGTGATCTGCACAGATAAAACCGGCACTTTGACGCAAAACGAAATGACGGTTAGCGGCATCTGGCTTCCAGGGTATAAATATACAGTTACAGGTGTTGGGTATGTGCCTCAGGGGAAGATTGAACCAGATGAGTCAATTCCTGCCGAAGCCCAAATCTGGATGCGTGATCTTCATCGCTTGTTGGTGGCAGGCGGATTATGCAACAATGCCCGTTTGATATCTCCAAATGATGAAAACCCATATTGGACAATCCTGGGTGACCCAACCGAGGCGGCATTAAAGGTGGTTGCCCAGAAGGGAGGAGTAGACCTGGAGGCAGAAACCCAACGCGCGCCACGAATACGGGAACTGCCTTTCGATTCGCGGCGCAAGCGCATGAGTACCATTCACGAGGAGAAAGATATCCAACTGGCTTATGTGAAAGGCGCACCTAAAGAAGTTTTATCCCTGTGTACATATATTAGTATGGAAGGACAAAAAGCGTCTTTAGACGCCCAGTTCCGAGCCCAGATTGTGGCCGCAAATGACAACTATGCCCGTAATGGGCTGCGGGTGCTGGCAATTGCCATTCGAGAATTGCCTAAGGTTTCCAAGCCTGGAAACTCTAAAATGGAATACACATCTGAAGTGATCGAGCATGACCTGACGTTCCTAGGGTTGGTGGCAATGATGGATCCACCCCGCTCGGAAGTAACCGAAGCGGTCAGGCTGTGTCACAGCGCTGGTATTCGAATTATCATGATCACAGGGGACTACGGATTAACAGCGGAAACCATTGCGCGGCGCATTGGAATATTGAAGAGTATGAATCCGAAGGTTATTACCGGTGTTGACCTGGACACCATCGATAACGAAACTTTAAAGAGTATCCTGCGCGAAGAGGTTGTCTTTGCCCGGGTTGCGCCAGAGCACAAATTGCGCGTTGTCACGGCGCTCAAGGAAATGGGAGAAATAGTCGCTGTAACTGGCGATGGGGTTAATGATGCGCCAGCCTTGAAGAAGGCAGATATCGGTGTGGCGATGGGTTTAGCTGGCACCGATGTGGCTAAAGAAGCGGCTGATATGATTCTGACCGATGACAATTTCGCCTCAATTGTCCATGCGGTGGAAGAAGGGCGGGCGGTGTACGCAAACATCCGTAAATTCGCCGCGTATGTATTCAACAGCAACATGGCTGAAGCCGTGCCTTTTATCGTTATGTTGTTCTCGCGTGGTCTCATTCCACTGCCCCTGACAGTCATGCAGGTGCTTTCCATTGACCTGGGAACCGACATGGTGCCAGCAATTGGTCTAGGATCAGAATCACCTGAAGCAGGGGTAATGATACATCCGCCCCGCTCGCAAAAAGAGCCTTTGCTAAACCCCACACTCCTTGCAAAAGCCTTGTTATGGTATGGCATGATCGAAGCAGTCGCTTCGATGTCCGCTTACTTTTTCCTGAACTGGCTCAATGGCTGGCCCCAGACACCATTGGCAGCGGATGGCACAACAATCTATCGTATGGCGACAACGATGACACTGGCTGGCATAGTCGTTACTCAGGTCGGTGCGGTAATGGGCTGTCGGACCGACCGCGTCTCCATCTTTCAAATTGGGTTCCTTACCAATCGCCTGGTGTTATGGGGAATTGCGGCTGAATTAACTCTTCTGGGGATCCTTATATATGTTCCATTTATCCAACCTATATTCAACACCGCGCCACTTGGACTACGTGAGTGGATATACCTTTTTACCTGGACGCCTGTGATCTTTCTACTGGATGAACTACGCAAAGCGATCCTGCGCCAGCGGGAACGCAAAACGAGTTTGAATGTTGAACAACAAGGAGGTAAAGGATGAAAATATTGATCATTGGTTGTGGCCGCGTGGGAGCCGGACTTGCGAATACATTAGCTACTCGCGGCCATTCGGTAACTGTTGTTGACAAGGATCCCCTTGCCTTCGAAAAGTTGGGTGGAAAATACAAAGGGCAAATGATTCCTGGAGTCGGTTTTGATCGTGATGTATTGCTAAAAGCAGGGATCGAACGCGCCGATGGGTTTGCCGCAGTCACCGCCAGCGACGAAGCAAATGTGATTGCAGCACGTATCGCCAGGGACATTTTCCATGTCCCAAGGGTGGTAGCCCGCCTGTATGATGTGCGTCAGGCTGAGATCTACAAGCGCCTGGGTCTACAGACAATTGCCCCAACAGACTGGGGCATTAACCGCATTGCTGACCTGCTCCTCTACTCTCCCATGGAAACTGTCTTTAGTATCGGAAGCGGAAACGTGGAGATCGTGGAATCTCCAGTCCCACACCTTTTAGTGGGCAAGACCGTCCGGGACCTTACGGTGGCTGGTGAAATCCATATCATATCCATTACCCGCGCCAACAAGGCATTTCTCCCCACACAGGGAACCATTTTCCAGGATGGAGACTTGCTTCATCTGGCAGTAGTGACGACCTCTGTGAATCACCTCAAGGAACTACTTGAATAAAAAGAGGATACGAATATGTACACAATTATTGTCGGTGGAGGTCAGGTCGGAATTTACCTGGCGTCACTTTTGCTGGCAGAGAAACATCAAATAAAGATCATCGAGAATAGTTTGGATAAAATGACTATTCTGAGACAAAGCATACCTGCCGAAATTGTGATCGAAGGAAGCGGCTCAGACCCGAACGTTCTCGAAGAGGCAGGGATATCCAAGGCAAATGTCGTCGCTGCTGTAACTGGCTCGGACGAGACAAACCTGGTTGTTTGTAGTCTGGCGCGCCAGGAATTCAAAGTTCCGCGCGTTATTGCCCGCGTCAACAATCCCAAAAATGCCTGGTTATATACTCCTGAGATGGGAGTGGACGTTGCTCTGAACCAAGCCGATCTTCTCGCCCATCTGGTTGTTGAGGAAATGTCATTGGGAGATATGATGACATTGCTCAAGTTGCGCAAAGGCATGTATTCTCTCATTGAAGAAAAGGTCCATCCGAATTCCATTGCAAACGGCAAAGCCATAGGAGATTTACATATCCCCCCGCGCTGTGTCTTCGCAGCAATTATTCGGGGAGGCGAGCTATTTGTGGCGCGCAGAGATTTGGTTCTCCAAACAGCGGATGAGGTATTGGCAGTTGCACATTCCGATGAAATACCTCAACTGGCCGCGATCTTAAGCGCTTAAACGTTTGACGGTTAGCGTTTCATCAAAACTGATCTTAACTGAGCAATATGCCCAGGAGTGGTGCCGCAGCATCCGCCCACTATTTTTACGGGCCAGTGGGATGCGTGTTCGCAATAGGCATTTGGATTTTCCGAATCAGTGTTGACCCAGCCCACCTCATCATCTGCATAGCCGATATTGCCGTAGGCGATTAACGGAAAATCTTTTCCACACGCGGCTTGAAGTTCGGCAAGTGGTTTTGCCAAATTGGGAGTTGGTCCGCAGTTGACACCGATGGCGGAAATGCCAAGTGGGAGCAGTTGCTTCGCCGCTTCGGTGAGTGTTTCGCCCGAAAGGATTTTTCCCTCGCGGTCGCAGACAAAGCTGACGACAACAGGCGTGCCCGTGAGTCGTGGCAAGTTTCGCCATGATGACAGCCTCACGGATCGTATTGATGGTTTCGATCAGGATTAAATCTACGCCGCATTCGACAAGATGGCGAATCGCGTTCGGAGTGCTCGGCGCGGAGTTCATCATCAGTCGGTACAAGGTCGGGGCGATAGCAATCTTCAAGTGTGGAGATGGAGCCAGCGATGAATTTCGGCGAGTCCGATTTGACGCTGGCAATCGCGGCGCGGGCAATATCCACGGCACGGCGTGTGAGTTCGAAAGCACGATTTGCGTTTCCGCTGGGAGCCAATGCGCGGCGATGTGTGCGGAAAGTATTCGTGGTGATAATATCTGCGCCCGCGCGAAGATAGTCTTCATGAATCTCTTGAAGGATTTTTGCGTCGCGGTCATTCATCAAGGCATTGGCAGACCAAAGTGGCAAGCCAGTATCCACGCCGCGACGGTTGAGTTCGGTGCCTGTGGCGCCGTCAAGAATAAGTTGGCGGGGTTGGGGGAGGGAGTTTAGGAAAGTGAGAAAAGTCATATCAGAATTTCAAATCCGAGATATCCATCACGTCGCGGAATTGATACCGTTCCAAAACCGCTTCAATTTCCCTGGTGTTCTCGGGTGAAACATCAATGAATTCAAAACCAATATTAAAATACTGTGGACTGTCATCCTGTCTGCACCATGCCGCGCGCGCAGAAATGACAACGCGCATGGCGGGTATTTCAGGCAGGCTTGCAGGAAATTCAATTCCAAGCGTGAAGCGCTTATTGGGTTCTACCGTTTTTTCGCCGATCACCATCACACCTTGCAGGGTTAAATCTCCAACATAGCCGAACAATGTCTTATGAAGCAGATCATACACAGGCGTAAAAGCCACCAACTTCTTGCGTGATTCTTTTCTATAGTCATTCATGGCATCATCCTTTTTATATCAAGATAACTTCAACCATTTCACCCGCGCTTACCCCCGTTGCATCAGGATGAATTCGCAAAAGTCCGTCGGCAGCGGCGAGGGTAAATATTAAATTACTTTTACCAAAAATGGGGTCGGCATCATAATTTACGATTTTCGATTTTTGATTGGCGATTAATTTGACAGGCCACCAATCCTCGCGGCCTGCCTGGGATGGGAGGTTGACCATCAACTTTGCCATTACCGTTGCTTTTGGTTTTGGCAAAGCACCTAATAATTTTTCGATCACTGGCACAACAAACAAATATCCGTTGACCAGTGCGCTGACAGGGTTGCCGGGCAAGCCGATCACAGCTTTGCCATTGCACACACCCAGTATAGTTGGCTTGCCGGGTCTTGTGTTGATTCCATGCACCAGCACGCCTGGCTCACCCAAGGTGCGGATGACATCGGCGGTCATATCTCTTGTAGATGCGGATGAGCCTGCGGTGATGATGAGCATGTCACATTCGGATAGCGCCTGCGTCGCCGCTTCTTTCAACACCTGAAACTGGTCGCTAAAAATCCCATAGCGGATTGCTTCGCCCCCGCTTTTTTCGACGAGCGCACCCAGCGTGTACGAATTAATATCGCGGACTTGCCCAGGGCGCGGCGTTTGGCTTGGGTCAATCACTTCGTCGCCTGTGGAGATCAACCCCACGCGCGGCTTTTTTGCGACATGGATGGATGTGAGCCCCAATGCCATCAATCCGCCAATTTCTGCGGGGCGGAGTTGCGTGCCTTTGGGAATGACCAGTTGATCCTGTGCCACATCCTCGCCAATACGGATGACATTCTCTCCATCGGCAACGGATTTGAAGATTTCGATTTCAAAACCTTTCACCACAGAGGGCACAGAGTCCACTGAGTTTTTCAGAGGGAATTCTCTGTGATCTTCCCTGCACCGTCCGCCAGGGCAGTTGTGTTCTCCGTGGTTAATGCTCTGCGTGTACTCTACCATCACAGCCGCGTCTGCGCCGTTGGGCAACATTCCGCCTGTGTGGATCAATGCACATTGTCCTGCTCCCAATTCAAAGGATGGCGTATCGCCCATTGGCACTTCACCGATCAATGTCAAATATGCAGGGAGCGAGTCACTTGCGCCGAAAGTATCCCTCGCACGGACAGCATACCCATCCACGGTGGTGCGGGGGAAATCAGGTAACGGGTGCGGGGCAAATGTGTCGGCGGCGGTGAATCAACTCAAGGCGTTGACAATGTCCATGGATTTCAGAATTAATTGTCGGCGGAGAAAGATGCGAGAGCAATTCGTCGCGGGCTTGGTCGGGCGGGAGGAGAGTCAAAAATTCAGGCATGGGGGAGGGAGTCAAAAGTCTAACGAAGCCAGAAGGTGAGAGTTAGAAAATAGGTGGTTAATCCAAAGACCGCGAGGGCGGTGGCGGTAAGCAAAGGCCAGTTCGGTTTGCCTCCAATGGAGATGCTGCGGAGGAGAAGAATTTGCAAGACTGCGAAAGGAAGCGTGAGAAACGCAGGCCAGAGAATGGAAAAACCAAGGATGAGCGCGATGACAAAGATAACATAAGCAAAAACAAGCAGGCTGTGATGCAATGGTACGGCGCGTTCCCAGGTTAGGCGGCGCAGAAGTGTGGCGCGCTGATATTTTTCGTCGAATGGAAAAGAGACAAAGTTGAGGATCAAAAAATATGCAAGGGCAAGTGCGGTCAGCGGAATGATGATCATTGCAAGCAAGCGATGAGTTTCTTCGGCTTGTAATAGAAAGCCAATGGACGGAATGACATATGCAAGATGTGCAGCAAGAGTCAGTTCGCCGAAGCCTCGATCGAGCAGGCGGATGGGCGGAATGGCATAGGCAAGGATCAGCGCAAAGGAAAGAAGTAGAAAATAAAAAGTGGGAAGGTTGAGGTAATGATTGACATAAAGAATAAAAATGATAAACGCATTTGAGGCCAGCGCGGCAATCGAAATGTAAAGTGCGTTGTTGCGAAGGGTCTCTTTTTGTTGGGGTGTTTCATCCTCAACCAGCGGCTCATTGTGTGGGCGAAAAACCTCAGCAAGCAGGGACATGCTCAACTGCGCAAGCAGCACGCAGGCAAGCCCAAGCGAAAATGCCAGCGGTTGAAACGGCTTGCCAAGATAAGCAGGGATGCTCGCGCCGAGGGTATAAGTCAGCGCGGTGAGGAGGAGGTGGAGGGGGCGGGTAAGTTTTAACAATTTTGGATTTCCGATTTTGGATTTACGATTAAATGATACGGTTTTATTTCAAATATTCTTCCAATCTTTCAACAGCCTGTGGGAGATTCTTTCTTCCAAGTCCCAAGCGGAAATGGTTTCTCGAATCATCATACATCGTTCCAGGCAAAAGCAAGACGCCTGCTTTCTTGACAAGGTCATCGCAGAAATCTTCGATGTCACCTTTGAGCAGTTTCGGGAATCCCATCGAGCCGCCTTGTGGACGGACCCAGGTGAAAAGTGAGGAGTGAGAAGCAAAAAGGTCGTCAACAACGGTTAGGTTGTGTTTGATAATTTCAAGATTTCGCTCCGCAAGTTTTACGCGGTGACGCATGGCAACTTCCGCAAGGAATTCACTCGGCGCGGAATTGCAGATGGTGGTGTAGTCTTTGAGCGCCGCCATGTTTTCGTAGACTTTTTTATTCTTTGTAGCGATCCAGCCTATACGCAGACCAGCAAGGCCATAAGTTTTGGAGGTGACGCCCAGTGAAACGGCATGTTCGCCATAGTCACATGCGGCGGGCAGACGAGTAGTTGGGTCAAATTCTGATTCGCGATAGACTTCATCTGAGAAGAGAAGCAGGTTTTTCTCTTGCACAAATTTGTTTAATTCGTCAAAGTCCGCACGGGACATGAGGTAGCCAGTCGGGTTGTGCGGCGTGTTGATCACGATGGCTTTTGTATTTGAACGAACAAGATCACTTAATTCATTGAGATCGAGCGCCCAGCCGTTTTCCTCGCGCGCAATCCACGGGCTGACCTGACAGCCGATCCCTTTTGCCACTTCACTCAAAGATTGATAATTCGGCGTATGCACAATGACATGGTCATTTGCTGTCAACATGGCATGCATGAAAAGATAGATCGCCTCGCCCGCACCAGTGTGGACAAGAATATTTTCAGGCTGCATGGTGGTGTAAAGATTGCAGATCTCTTTTCGCAATGCAGGGCTGCCCTGTGATTCAGTGTAGCCGAGCCAGGTATTTTGGAATTTCTCCGCAGCGCCATCTTCGAAAGGCAAGCAAATCCGCAATGGACATGGCTTCACAGTCCGAGGAACACAGCAGGAATTCTGTATTGAATTCGTATTTGGCAAAATAGCGTTCGAGTTTGAAGGGAGGAAGGGTCATAGGGGAAAGGATGAAATATGAAGGATGAAGGATGAAGGATGAAAACGCGGTGCGTGTTCCGTATTTACCTCTTACTTTTTACTTCTAACTTCTTTTACTTTAATACTTTCTTCATATCACGGTAATGGATCTGGTTGTGTAAATATAGCATCTTTATCATTTCGCGGAGGACGGTTTCGCCTAAAAATGGATGGCGTCCCGTGATCTCAAGATCAGATTCTTTCAACCCTGAAACCCAGGTGATCGTCTCTGCGCGAGTAGACTTATATTTTTCGAGCAATTCTGCGACAGGCAGGTCTTTGGTCTTTTCCTGCTGTGATGCATTGTAACGGTCAATCGAAAAATCATCCGCGGAGCCGCTTCCACCCTGGCGGATCTGCTCAAACAGTTTCACCAGTCCACGCTCCGAGGTGACGAAATGCGAAAGCACGTTGCGGATCGTCCAGGTTGTGCCTTCGGTATAGACCTCGGTTTGCCATTGGTCGTCTGTCAATTCAGAAAAAATACGGGTAAATTTGTCACCTTCGGATTTTAGTTTTTCGGCAAGTTCAATGACTTCAGACATGATCAACTCCTATAAAGTGTTGGTTTCGGTACGCCCACGAAGAACAATCGGGCCACTCAACCAACAGAGGATATGAAAATTATGGTTCAGGATAGCCCGCATAATTAATGGATCTCTTTCCAGTTGTCGGCCAGTAATATTTTTTCATCTTTGATATCTGTTCGATCAAACGCTTGCTGTCTTCAAAATCTGACCGCACGTAATAATAATGTGTATCATACGGGCTGTCACCAAAGACCGCCGCGAGCACATATCCATTTGCCTCGGCATACTCCTTCATTGTAATCGTCATACTGAACCATCTTTGCGCGAGGTTTGCATCGGTTAACTTTGGCGGAACAAGCGGCGAATAATAATCATGGAACATGATGATCTCTGGCTTATATTGGTCGAGATATTCCGCGGTCAAACCGCCGTTGTGCGCGATAAATTGGTCATTCAATCCCCAGGTGTCAATCGCATCCCAGCCTGAGTAATATGGAAGCAAGCCCGCCTCAGTCGTCGCGATCACATAACCTTTTCCACGAAACTCTGCCAGCAGTTTACCCATCTCATAACGTCCGTCCCTTTCATAAGGACGCGCACATTCCTGTTGATAGGATGTGAGGAAGCAATTTTGAAACCACGAATAATAAATGAGTCCCGTAGACAAAGCAACTAATGTGATGAAGTACACGCTTCTTTCCCGACCCGATAGTTGATCTTGCTTCGAAAGATTTAATTCAGGCAAAAGCGGAATCCACGACATGAGCGCAATGGGCAGGAGTGCGTATTGAAAGCGCGCGCCAAAGTTCATTTCGTCTGAGATCAGCACGAAAGCAGCAGCAAAGCCAACAATTAGGATGAGATATGCAAAAGTCTGTCGTGCAGTTTTGGGTGTGCGAAAACCGAGAATAAAGATGATCGCCAGCGGCAGGCATAATCTCAATGTGTTCAGCAGGGAATTATTGAACGAGTCCCAATGTAATCCGCTATCCCCTTTTTTATAAAACGGATTGGGCAATGGATAGCCGAAGTAATTCCAACGCCACAAAAAGTATGCACCGCCAAGTAAAAGAAAAACTGCGCCAAAGGTAATAATGATCGGAAAAATTCCCTTCACCCTAGCCCTCTCCCAAAAAGAGAGGGGACTGTTTGACATCCGAATGATGACGACAACAAGCAGCATTAACGAAGCAAGGATGACTCCCTCGGGGCGGATCAGCCCAGTGACGAGTCCGCTCAAGGCGAAGGCGAGTATCAACCCAAAGCGTGGATTCTCCTCTTGAATCAAGATCAAGCCCAAAGTCCAGGTGGATGCGGCGGCGAGAGCGAAGAAAGGCGTCCCGAAGTACGCTGACACATAGGAGAGTCCAGTCCCAACGGCTAGATAAAGTCCGCTTAAAAAAGATAAAAGAACGGTTCCGTTGTTGACGCGGCGATTTGTCCAGTAGACAAGCAGGACCGTGAGCAGGTGCGACACAAAACCAATGCCGCGCACCGATTGCCCCACTGTGAGACCAAGTTTGATGAAGGCGGCAGAGACTACCATGAAGAGAAAATCTGTCGCGCCGTCTACAGGATGTTCGCCGATGTTCCAGACAATGCCGTGACCATCCGCAAGATGCTGAGCGTAACGCATGAGCATGGCGGCATCTTCAAACGGCGGGATGGAAAAATCCACATAGCGCGCCGCATAGTAAATCGTGGAGGCGACGAGGACAAGGGAGATAAGCAGGTCGAGGGTAAGAGTTTTTTTTGGAGTCATTAGTTATCAATGTATTCGGTGGTTGAGTAGCGCCGAATGTTCCTTGAGAGGCGTATCGAAACCACCTATTTCAAATCAATCTAATTGTTTCTATCATCTGTTGGATTTTTATATGGGCGTGAAGTACATTCGCTTACTCAACCAACGGGTCAAATTAACGAATATCCGCCATCTACAACAATGGTCTGACCAGTAATATACTCGTTGTTGATGAGGAATTGGAGAGTGTATGTAATTTCGTCGAGGGTGGCGGCGCGTTTGAGCGGGAGCTTTTCAATAAGTTTATCCCATTGTTCCTGCGTGACCACATCTGAGGGAAGCACAAGCCCAGGCGCAATGGCATTGACTCGGATACCCGGTGCAAGCGCACGGGCTAGTAATTTGGTGAGCGATTCCAAACCTGCCTTGCTGACCGTGTAAGATGGATAACGGCTCCATGCTTTTTGCGCGCCAATATCGGTGATATTGACGATCAACCCGCCATTGGTCATCCGTTTGGCGGCTTGCTGTGCGAGGAGGAATGGTGCGCGCAAGTTGAGGTCGAGAGCAGAATCCCAATCTTGCAATTCAAGTTCACGCGGAGTGCCAACGGGCATGATGGCGGCGGAGTTGACGAGCAATTTAAGGATGAAGGATGAACCTTCCGTGAATTATGAAATCAAGTTCTGAACACAGTAAGTGGATTTGATCAGGCTGGGTCAAGTCGGCTTTTAGCAAATAAACTTGCGCACCAAACGACTCGATTTCTGCTTTTGTCTGCTGCGCCCGTTCGTCGGATGTGTTGTAATGCAACACAATGGAATAACCCATGTGCGCAAGGGTCAATGCGAAGGCTTTGCCGAGTCTGTGTGCGCCACCAGTGACAAGGGCGAGGGGTTTGTTCATGGATGGGATTGTAAACGAAAAAGTGAGGATGGGGGAATTTTTACAACTTGTCGTAAATAAAATGACAGTCACTTCCAAAAGTGACTGTCATTTGTTGTTTTATAACCGTTATCCCTTGAAGAAATTGGAGATAAAGAACCAGATATTCGCGGGACGTTCTGCCAGGCGGCGCATGAAGTAGGGATACCAATGTGTACCGAAGGGAACGTACACGCGCACAGGATAGCCTTCTTTTACAAGTTTCTCCTGCAGGTCACGCCGAATCCCGTATAGCATTTGGAATTCCAACCCATCTTTGGGAAGACCCACTTTTTCAGCATATTGCTTGGCAAAAGCAATACGCTTTTCATCATGGGAGCCAATGGCAGGAATTGCGGGGAAACGCCCGTCTTCCGATAATCTGGTTTGGTGGGCAAGCGAGGCGTCAATCAAAATCTTTGTCAGCAGGTCAAAATTCGCATCCACATCTGCTTTGCTTGGGAAGGCTTTATCAGGCGGCTCTTTGTACGCACCCTTTACCAAACGGATGGTCGTTTTATCCTGAACCAGTCGGCGTGTATCTGCTTCGGCGCGAAAGAGGTAGGACTGTATGGCCATACCAACATTGGTATAGCCTTTTTCGCGCATGAGATAATACAGGTTGATCGTTTTATCTGTGAAGGGAGTGTCTTCGATATCCACACGAACGAAGGTATTATTTTGCTTTGCTCGGGCGAGGATTCTTTCCAGGTTTTGGGCACACAGGTTCTCGTCGAGGCTGAGACCGATCTGCGTCAACTTGATGGAAACGTTGCCACGCGCAGTGGAATCTGCTCCGAGGGCGTCGAGAGTTGAAAAAATATCGTCAGTTGCTTGTTGCGATTCTTCGGGTGTGCTTGTGTGCTCGCCAAGATGGTCGAGCGTGGTGTTGATCCCCTTTGCATTTAGTTCTTTGACGACCCGCATGGCGTCGGTAAGCTTCGTGCCTGCTATAAAACGGGATGCGGTGCGCCAGGCAAAACCCCAATTTGTAACCAGGTTTTGCGCCCAGGCGGCTTTGGATAAATAGATTAGGAAAGAACGAAGCATTTTCCATCCTTGTTCAAAGAGATGCTGTCGGGAGGAGCAAGCGCCTCCTCGCAACGACAAAATGAGAATTCTTGTACATTCTAGCACATACTCTATTTGAGCGTGTTATACTTTTTGCCTGACTTTCGTCACTACTTTGGAGGCCGCATGAGAAATCGCAATACCAATATCATCCTTCGGGGTGTATCCATTCTTTTATTGACTGCCGCGCTCGTAATCAGCATCACTTCTCTGATCAGATATAGCCGTCAACGCAACAGCTACCCAGCCAGTATGAACATTGCAGGTGTGCCTGTTGGTGGTTTAACCCCTACTGAGGCATCTCAAAGATTGCTGGAAGTTTACACCTCTCCCATTGAAATGCTCTACAACGACGCGGTCATTCACATTGACCCAGCCGTGGTTGGATTTCAACCTGATGTTGAAACCATGCTTGCCGCCGCAGACCTCAGCCGCACGGGCAATTCGTTCTGGGGCGGATTTTGGGATTACCTGTGGAATCGCACCCCCTCTGAAATTGCAATTCCTTTAAGCGCCACCATTTCAGATGAACGTCTGCGCGGATACCTGCAAAATGAAGTTGCCACACGCTACGACCTTCCGCCCGCGCCTGCTGAGCCGATTCCAGGCGGGACCTCGTTCATAGCCGGCCAACCCGGGCAGACTCTGGACATTGAACGCGCAGTCCTGCTCATCAGCGACGCGCTCCGTTCTCCTACAAACCGTTCCGTTGCACTCACATTTACACGCAGTGCTGCTGCAAGACCCACAATTGAGACACTTGAGATCCTGCTCAAACAAATTGTGACAGTTTCCGATTTCGACGGATTGATCGGCTTCTATATGATGGATCTGCAGACAGGACAGGAAATCCATTTTGCAATTAATAACAAGCAGGAGATCGTCCCAGACCCGGATATTGCATTTAGCGCATCCAGTACCATCAAAGTGCCAATTGTTACATCGTACTTGATCAACCGCGGAAGCAATCTGGATGCCGAAACAACTGATATTATTTCGCGCGTACTGGGTAAATCAGATAACTCTGCGACAGATCAGGTACTTACAAAAATTGACCCCAATACCGGCCCATTGATCGTCACAAAAAACATGAAGGAAATTGGCTTAAACAGCACGTTCCTTAACGGGATGTTCTATCTCGGCGCGCCCCCTCTTTCAGTCCGCCCAGTCACCCCCGGCAACTCGCGTACTGATGTCTTCGCTGACCCGGACCCGTATTCTCAAACGACTCCATCTGAAATGGGGGCTTTGCTCGCCGATCTATATCAATGCGCGCAGGATAGCGGCGGCGCACTTATCGCAGCATTTCCAGATAAAGTCAGCCCGCCCACTTGTCAACTGCTGATCGACTTCATGGCGCAGGACAAGCTTGGTTCCTTGATCCAGGGCGGTGTGCCTGACGGCACTCTTGTTCCACATAAACATGGTTACGTGCCCGCCTCTGACGGTATTGTGCATGACATAAGCGATGCCGGCATCGTATACACTCCTGGCGGAAATTTTGTGATAGCCATCTACACTTACCACCCTGTCACCAATATTTGGGACATCACCAATCCGTTGATCGGCGATCTGACCAAAGCCGTGTACAACTACTTCAATGTGACTGTGGAATAAAAAGATCCGTCATTGCGAGAAAGGCTCATGTTTTTTCCGCCTAAGCAATCCCTATATTGATGAGGAGTTGCTTCGGCAAAAGAGTATTGCCTCGCAATGATGGGAAGAAAATGGGTCTTTTTTTCATACTTCGTATATAATCAGCCCATGAGCGCATCGCTGGGACTTCACCGACTACAACAAGTAGACCGTCAAATTGACCATGCACGTTCGCAATTGGATACCATCCGTCAAACGCTTGAAAATGACGCCGAGCTGCGCGAATCACTCAAACTTCTCGAAACGGCCCAAGCCGATCACCATCGCGCCAATCACGCTCTTAAAAATGCAGAGGCGGAAGTGGAAGCCCAGAGAATAAAAATAGAACAGGCCGAATCCAGTTTGTATGGTGGCAAGGTGCAAAATCCGAAAGAATTACAGGATTTGCAAAAAGATATTGTTTCGCTCAAAAAGCATTTGTCCACACTGGAAGAACGCGAACTCGAAACAATGATCAAAGCTGAAAGCGCAGAAAATGATCTGCAGAACGCAAAAACAAAACTGGAATTATTCCAGGCGCGTCTCGGAAGTGAACATAAAAAATTGATCGAGGACCAATCCATATTGATGGTAAAACTCGAACAGCTTGCTGAAGAACGCGAGGCGACACTGACACCGATCGAAAGCAATATGCTTCAAATTTACGAGGGACTTCGTCAACAAAAGAAAGGCGTGGCAGTCGCTGAAGTCAGTGACAATTCATGCGGTTCATGCGGCGCGACCATCACCGCATCCCTGCAACAAAATGCCCGTTCACAAAAACAACTGGCGAATTGCCCATCCTGTGGAAGAATCTTGTACGCGAACTAAACACGCCCATGTTCAAAGTTGCCGTTGATCCGCTATCCTTTTTCATTGGTTTTATCGCCGCCTCCATCTTCTGGTGGCTGGTTACGCGGGCACGCCCATTGTGGAATGAAATGCGTGTCGGCTTCAAAGAACAACGCGAAGTCTGCACAGGCGCGTAAAACAAATACCGTCGAAGAAAATCATCGCCGCATCACTTTACGCCGCGCACAAGGGATGCACCTTGCCGCGCCGCTCTTCGCACTGGATGAGATCATACAGGAACCTTTGCTGGTCGCTCCTCCGCAGGTTGTTGAGCCTGGCATCCCGCTAAAATTTGAAGATGTTATTTCACAAACACTTCCGTACCTGCCCGCCTGGCCTGAAATCGCAGCCGCGTATCACGCGCAAACAATAACACTCCCACAGGCATTATCCGGTAATGCCAACATCGTCATCATCGGTCAACCCGGTGTCGGCAAGACCGTCTCGCTCGCGCACCTCGCATCCCTCGTCGCGAATCGAAGCGAAAAAATGGAAGCGCTCAAAGATGCAGTCCCATTTTTCTTCCATGTCGCAAATCTAAAGCTTCCGATTGCAGATCCAAAAGACGCGCTTGCCCCGCTGATTGAGGCAGCATCTGAATACGCTCCCCTGCTAGACCTGCCACGACTGCCAAATTTTGTTCAAAATGTCTTCAAGAGCGGAAACGTCATCCTGCTTATTGATGGCTTTGACGAGATCACTGCAGAAAACCAACAAGTTATCACAGACTATTTCAAGATCATTTTGCAAAATTACCCAAAGACGCGTATTGTTACAACTGGCGCGCCAGAATATTTGGATGGCTTGATCGCTCTTGGTTTTGCACCGCTGACCTTAATGACATGGTCGGCGCGCGATAATGAAAAATTCATCGAGCAATGGGGCGAATTATGGTCGCACACCGTTGCGAAGGAAGCCTGGTCACAAACTGGACCCGGACAAGTGGACCCGATCCTGCTTAACGTCTGGCTGAGTGCTGACAATGCAAATTTGTCTCCCTTTGAGTTGACTCTCAAAGCCTGGGGCGCATACGCAGGCGACAGCTTGGGCCCGCATGTATTGGAATCCATTGCAACACACATCCGTCGCATTGCCCCAACGAATACACCGCTTGCCGCTTTGGAAACACTTGCAATGCAAGTAATCGTAAATGCGCAGCCTATTTTTGATCCGCGTGTAGCGCGTGCCTGGGTAAAGTCTTTTGAAATCGTGGAAGAACAATCAGAAGGCGAAACAACCGAACAGACGACAACAGATGAAACAGTCTCCAATACAAAACCCAAAAAAGGAAAGAAGACTGAAAACGTTGTCGCTACACCAACTTCTGGCTTGCTTGGAAAGATGGCATCCAGCGGATTATTGGTCACACATCCAAATAACAAAATGCGTTTTGCGCATCCCGTTTTTGCGGGATATTTGGCAGGGCGCGCATTGATGAATTACAACGCAGAAGAAGCCATTCTGAACCAGCCTGATTGGTCAGGCAAATATCTTGCAATGCGCTATTTTGCCGCACACGGAGATGCCAGCAAACTTGTCCAATCCTTGCTGGAATTTTCACGCCTGCCCATGCACCGCCCGCTGTTTGTCGCGGCGCGCTGGTTGCGTGATGCGCCAAGAAACGCACCCTGGCGTGGAAAACTATTTGGAACACTAGCCGCCATACTGCAAACGGAAGGCATCCCGCTCAACCTGCGCGGACAAGCCATGGCCGCATTTGTTGTCAGCAATGACCCAAGCGCAATGACCCTCTTCCGTCAATTTTCAACGACATTGAATTTTGAACTTGTCCATCTATCCGCGCTGGGCGCTGGCGCAATGCGCGATCCAAAATCCGTTCAAACATTGGAACGCGCCCTGGATGCCCCCAGCCAGTCAGTTCGGCACGCGGCGTGCATGGCGTTGGTTGCGATCGGCACAAATGAAGCGCTTGAAACCGTAGCTCACACTTTGCTCAACGGAGATGAAAACATCCGTCGTGCGGCGGCAGAAGCGTTGGCGAACGACCCAGTTGAAGGTCACGCCATGCTGCGTGATGGCATCACCATCAACGACATTCTTCTACGCCGCGCCGTGGCTTATGGTCTTGGCCGCGTCAATGAACACTGGGCAGTTGAAACACTGCAAAAGATACAGATCGAAGACGACCAGTGGGTTGTCCGCAATGCCGCAACTGAAGTCCTGGAATCCAAGACCAGTGCAGGCTCACGCGCACCTCACAAATTAAAGGCACCATCAGAATCTCCGTGGTTGATCGAGTTCGCTGGCAAGCAAGGCGTTGGCATATCCCCCGGAGTGCCCGCAACCGATATTCTTTTGGCTGCGCTCAAAAGCGAAGACTCAGATACCCGCCTTGCCGCCCTGCCCTATCTTAAATTCACGCCAAACGAAGGCGTTATTGCACAATTATATTCAGCCATGTACAAAGATGATCCTGAACTGCGCGAGGCGGCGTATAACGTTCTTTGGGAACTTGGCACCTCTGGCGTCAAGCTCCCCAATCCCAGCCAATATGGATACGGTTAACTATGCTTATAACTAATGCAAACCTCATTACCTGGGAATCCCAAAATCGGATTCTCGAAAACCATGCGATCTATATCGAAGGTGATCGCATCAAAGAGATCGGTACAACAAAATCTCTTCTTGCAAAACATCCAAAGACGAAAGCGCTTGATGCGCATGGTCAATATGTGATGCCAGGAAATATTTGCGCGCACACTCATTTTTACGGAGCTTTCGCGCGCGGCATGGCGATCCCGGGTTCTGCGCCAAAGGATTTTCCTGAGATATTGCAGAAGTTGTGGTGGCCGCTTGACCGTTCGCTGGATGCAGAAGCAGTGCGCTTCTCGGCTCTGGTCTGCCTTGTGGATGCGATCAAGCATGGCACCACCACCCTCATCGATCACCACGCCTCCCCAAATTCCATTGACGGCTCGCTTGACCTGATCGCAGACGCTGTGGATAAAAGCGGCCTGCGCGGCGTGCTATGCTATGAAGTGACAGACCGCGACGGAAGCGAGAAAGCCAACGCAGGAATCAACGAAAACGTGCGCTTCTTAAAACGATTAGCCGCTGACCCGCATCCACGCCTCGCTGGGACCTTTGGCCTGCACGCCAGTCTGACGCTTTCGGGTATTACCTTGCAGGCTTGTCGCGCCGCTGTGCCCGAAGGGACAGGTTTCCACGTCCACACGGCTGAGCATGACTCGGATGAATATGATAGTCTGAGTAAAAGCAATATGCGGGTGATTGACCGCCTTCAAAAACACGGCATCCTCGGACCTACCAGCATCGCCGTGCATGGTGTCAACTTTGATGTGCGTGAAATGGAAATTCTCAAAGAGACTGGCACATGGCTCACCCACCAGCCACGCTCCAACATGAACAATGCCGTGGGCATGTCTGCCGTTGAATCCATGATGCGCTTGGGAGTCAAAGTCTGCCTTGGAAATGACGGCTTCTCGAACGCCATGTGGGAGGAGTGGAAGACCGCCTACCTTGTCCACAAACTCCACAACCGCGACCCGCGCCGCATGGGCGGATATGACGTCACGCAAATGGCAATCTACAATAACGCCGCGCTTGCCAATCAATTCTTCCCTGCCGCTCCGATTGGGCAGATCACACCCGGCGCTTTCGCTGATCTGATGTTTGTGGATTACCACCCCTACACACCTTTGACCGCTGGCAATCTCCCCTGGCATATCATCTTCGGCTTCCAGCAAAGCATGGTAACAACCACTATTGCGGCGGGTAAAGTCCTGATGAAAGACCGCGAACTGTTGACACTCAACGAAGCAGAAATCGCCGCCCGCGCCAGAGAGATCGCTCCGCGCATTTGGAAGCGCTACGAAGAAGAAGTGGCGAAAGTATCATAATCAACTTTAAACGTTAAACTCATAAATGGAGACCTAATGACCGACTCGAATCTTTTATTAACCGTCGCTGTACTTGGCGGCACTGGCAAGGAAGGCAAAGGACTTGCATATCGTTGGGCGCGCGCAGGCTACCGTGTATTGATCGGCTCACGCACCGCAGAAAAAGCCGTCGCTGCGGCGAATGAGATCGAGGAAATGCTCGGGACAGGAATCTTCATCAGGGGAATGAGCAATCTTGAGGCGGCGCAAGAAGCGGATATCGCCGTATTGACCGTTCCGTATGCCGCACATCGTGATACGCTGGAATCCATCAAAGCGGAACTCAAAGGCAAAATCCTTGTGGATGTAACCGTGCCGCTCGTGCCGCCAAAAGTTGCCACTGTGCAAATGCCTGCCGCTGGCTCTGCCGCACAGGAAGCAAAACAGATCGTTGGCGATGATGTGCAGGTATGCGCCGCGTTTCAAAATATTGGGTATGACCATCTGCTCGATGATTTAGGGGTGGAATGTGATGTGCTCGTCACAGGTACAAGCAAGGAAGCCCGTGCCGAGACGATCAAACTGGTTGAAGCCTCAGGTCTGCGCGGCTGGGACGCTGGCCCGATCGAAAACTCTGTCGTTGTTGAAGGTATGACAAGTATATTGATCGGCATCAATAAAAAGTACGGCTCAACACATGCTGGCATCAAGATCACTGGTGTTTCAAAATAATCCACAGATTTCACAGATTTTTTGTGGATAAAATTTTGCCTTCACTTTCCATAACCCCTCTTCAAAACATCCCTCTTATCCGCCAAGATGACAACTTGGCGGATATTCTGCTTAAGTCCTTGCAGGATACAAAGATCGAATTGCAAAACGACGATATTCTTGTTGTCGCGCAAAAGATCGTCAGTAAATCCGAGGGACGCATGAGAAACATTGTTGATGTTGTCCCATCTGTCCGCGCGCTGGAACTCGCTGATAAATCTCAAAAAGACGCGCGCGTTGTGGAGCTCATGCTTCGGGAAAGCAACGAAGTTTTACGCATACGCGTGGGAACGATCATCGTTGAACATAAACTCGGCTTCGTCTGCGCCAACGCGGGCATTGACCATTCAAATGTCACAGGCGGTGGAAACGAAAAAGAAGAATTTGTATTATTGCTTCCCGAAGACCCAGATCGATCCGCGCGAAACATTCGTGAACAGATAAAACAAGAAACGGGGATCAATATCGGCGTGATGATCATTGACTCGCATGGCCGCGCTTGGAGAAATGGCACGGTCGGAATTTGCATTGGCCTGAGCGGACTCCCTGCATTGATAGATGAACGAGGCTGGAAAGACCTATTCGGCTACACACTTCAAATCACAGTTGTGGGCGTGGCTGATGAACTCGCCGCCGCCGCATCCCTGATGATGGGACAAGCCGCTGAAGGACGTCCTGCTGTGCATGTGCGTGGCTTTCCCTATCCACTGGGCGAAGGTTCGCTCAAAGAATTGATCCGCCCGAAAAATCAGGATATGTTCCGCTAATATAATTCCAATGTTTGTCTGGTATCTTTAAAATTAAGCAAAAGAGGCGCAGTGAAAAACTATCCGCAAGAATACCTTGATCTACTCAAAGATGAAACGAAAGCATTTCTTTTTCTTGCCACTACAATGTCCGATGGGTCGCCGCAGGTCACGCCGATATGGTTTAATACAGACGATGAGTACATCCTCATCAACACCAATGAGGGGCGCACAAAAGACCGCAACATGAAAGCACGCCCAAAGGTGGCACTCGTTATTCAGGACCCCAAAACCCCCTATCGTTATATTCAAATACGCGGTGAGATCGCCGAGCACACCATACAAGGCGCAGATGAACACATTAACCAACTCTCGCTCAAATATGATAATGAACCCTGGAAATACCGTGAGGGACAAAAGCGGATCATTTACAAAATTAAGCCAATCCACATTGACAGCCACTGATCTTCACACCTTCCTGCGGACTCGACGCTCGATCCGCCGCTTCAGACCCGACCCTGTGCCTGATTCGGTTATCGAGAGCATTCTCCACACTGCCACATTCGCCCCTTCCGCGCATAACCGCCAGCCCTGGAGATTCGTCGTTGTGACGAATCCATCTGTAAAAATGCGCCTCGGAGAAGCAATCACATCCAAAATGCGCGCCGATATGCAAACCGAAGGTGCAGGCGAATCTGATATCGAAAAACGTGCGGCACTGTCTTTGCGTCGCCTGGACGAAGCACCTCTCGTCATCATTCTCTGCCGCGATATAACCGATGTCCGCGCCGATACACCCGAAGAAACGATCATGGGCGTCCAATCCACTGCACTGGCGGGATTACAACTTTTGTTAGCCGCGCACGCCGAAGGATTAGGCGGCAACTGGATCTGCTGGCCGCTTTACGCGCAGAAAGCAACTTGCGCCGCTCTGGAGTTGCCCGAAACTTGGGAGCCGCAGGCGATGTATTTTCTTGGATATCCCGCAGAAAGTCCCCGAACTACGAGACAGAAAACCAATGAAGGAAATCGTGAAAACGTTCAACATTTAATGTTAAACGTTGAAAACCAACCATGAAAATAGTAGCTCTCGCGGGCGGAGTCGGCGGCGCAAAACTTGCACACGGACTTGCCCAAATCCTGCCACCTGAAAACCTGACCGTCATTGTCAACACAGGCGATGACTTTGAACATTTGGGGTTAACCATCTGCCCCGACCTGGATACAGTCTGCTATACCCTGGCTGGACTGGCAAATCCCGAAACAGGCTGGGGACGTGAAAACGAAACCTGGAACACTATCTCGAACATAGAAAGACTTGGCGGACCGAATTGGTTTCGGCTCGGCGACCAGGATTTCGGCACACATATCGAAAGAACGAGAAGATTGAAAGGAGGTGAACCGCTATCACAGATCACAAAAGATTTTTGCAAAGCATGGGGCATCAAACAAACTGTTTTGCCTATGTCTGATTCGCCTGTGCGAACCATTGTCAATACCGACGAAGGTGAGCTGGCTTTTCAGGAATATTTTGTTCACAGACATTGCGAGCCAAGAGTCAAAGGCTTTCGGTTCGACGGAGTCGAAGTCGCTGAACCAGCTAACGGGGCGCGCGAAGCGATTGATTCAGCCGAGGCAATTGTCATTTGCCCATCCAATCCCTGGGTTAGCATAGATCCGATATTGCGTGTGATTCCCCTCACCCCTGCCCCTCTCCCTGAGGGAGAGGGAAAAAAGATTGTCGCGGTCTCGCCCATCATCGGCGGGAAGACCGTGAAAGGACCCGCCGCTAAGATGTATGCCGAATTGGGCATCGAGCCTTCGGCGCTGGCCGTTGCGGAACATTATCGTAACTTGTTGGCTGGATTTGTGTTGGATAGCAAAGATGGGCAGTTGTCAGACAAATTCAGAGGTAAAATATTGGTGACAGACACACTTATGAATTCATATGCTGACCGTGCCCGACTGGCAATGGATGTGCTCCATTTCATTGGGAGTTTATAGATATGACACTTTGGGCAATTGTCCCTGTAAAACCTTTGCGACGAGGAAAGTCGCGTCTCGCTGGAACTTTAACTGAAGATGAAAGAACTGCACTAAATCAAGAGTTGCTGGAACACACGCTCAAAATACTCTCCAGCTTGAAAGAACTGGATCAAGTATTGGTGGTAAGCCGCGACCCGCAAGCCCTGACCATTGCGCGCAACCACGGCGCAAAAACTGTGCAGGAAGATGGTCAACCGCACTTGAATACCGCACTCGCCCGTGCTACTGTTATGGCACAAGTACACTCAATACGCGGCATCCTTGTACTGCCTGCAGACCTGCCTTTGTTGACCCCTGATGACGTGCGTGCATTGATCGATCGCGCGGCGAAACCGCCTGTGGTTGTGATCGCACCCGACAGACACGGCAAGGGAACCAATGCCTTGCTGATGGTTCCCGCAGGACAAATCGAATTTGATTTCGGCGAAGGTTCGTTCCATAGGCATTGCGCCCGCGCAAAAAAATCTGGCGCAAGATTGGAAATTGTAGAGTTGCCTTCTCTCGGGTTGGACTTGGATCTGCCCGAAGATTTGGAAATGATACGGAAATTGAAACTTGAAGAAAATTCAAACGTCATTCAATAAAAATTAATTTTCAAGGAGAATGCTATGACCGAACGTGTTGCCCTTTACCTGCAAGATTCGCACGACCTGCGTGACGGAATGGATTATGCAAGATACGCAGAAGAAAAAGGTTTTGAAGCTGTATGGCAAGCCGAGAGTCGTTTGGTGCGCGATGCGATCGTTCCCATGGCGGCTTATGCGGCAGTAACCACCAAGCTCAAAGTCGGCTCTGGCGTGATCAATAACTGGACACGCAACATCGGTTTGCTCGCCGCGACATTCCTAACCCTGGATGACCTTGCTCCAAACCGCATCATCTGCGGGATCGGCGCCTGGTGGGATCCACTAGCCAAGAACGTTGGCATTGACCGCAGGAAGCCTTTGCTTGCCATGCGCGAAACTGTCGAAGTGATGCGCCGCCTGTTGAATATGGAACGCGTCACCTTCCACGGTGAATTCCACCATGTGGATGGCATCGAGCTGGACGTGGTGCATGGCCGCCGCGAACCGCGTAATGTGCCGATCATGATCGGCGCAACTGGCGACTTGATGATGGAAATGACAGGCGAGATCGCAGACGGCTGTGTAATGAATTACTGCGTTGCACCTGAATACAACGACAAAGCGCTTGAACTGCTTACCAAAGGTGCCGAAAAAGCTGGACGCAAGATAGAAGATATTGACCGTCCGCAGTTGATCGTCTGTTCGGTGGATGAAGACCACGACAAGGCAATTGAGTACACCAAAGAACTGCTTTGCCAATATCTTGCCCAACAGCCGCATATTGCCAAGGCTTCGAATGTTTCGCAGGAAGTCATCAACAACATCCAAGCCACTTTGGGCTGGCCCGCCACAAAGGAACAGATCAACAAAGCCAAGCACTTCGTCCCAGACGAATTGGTACACAAGATCACAGCCTCTGGCACACCCGCAGAAGCGCGCGCCAAAGTTGCCGAATACACCAAGCGCGGATGCACCTGCCCCATCTTGTATCCTGTCGGCGGGAATTTCAAGTTGCTGATCGATACGTTTGCACAGAAGTAATTCTATTGGAAGTAGAACTTCCGAACTCCGTAAAATGCAAAAAATCCGCGTCTCCTTGACGCGGATTTTTTGTTGTGATATTCTTCACCGCCGACTAGACTGACCAGTCGGTCTACGAACTCTATGACTACGCCAAACCCCGACCCGACGCAGGAAACCCGCACCCGAATCCTGGAAGCCGCTGTGAAAGTGTTTGCCACGAAAGGCTACCACGACACCAAAGTGGATGATATCGTGAGCGAATCCAGCACATCCAAAGGCTCGTTCTATTTTTATTTCCCCAGCAAACAGGATATTTTCCTCGCGCTGAGCGATACCTTTGCCGACTTGCTCGAATCCAAAATCACCCAGGCGATGGAACAAGAGACTCACGGCATTCAGCAAATGGATGCTGCGTTAAGTGCCAGTCTCGGCTTGTTCACCCAATACCGCGGACTGGCTAAGATCGCGCTGGTACAAGCTGTAGGATTGGGAGCAGTTTTCGAGGAACGCCGCCGCACCATCAACAACCGACTGACGCTGATCATCCAGTCACGGCTTGAACGCGCAGTGGAAGATGGAAGTATCCCATCCTTGCAAGCCGAGATTGCAGCGCGGGCATGGGTCGGCGCGTTGAATGAAGTTGTGATCAACTGGATCTACACGGGCACGCCGCCGTTGGAAGATTCCCTGCCTGCGCTGAAAGAATTTCTGTTGAGGTCAATTGGGGCAGAGAGTAATGAGTGATGAGTAATAAGTAAAAAGGAAAAAGGAGATTTGTTTCATGCGTTTATATCGTTTGTCTATGCTCGTTCTTGTTCTGGGATTAATTCTTAGCGCCTGCGGTTCACCCGCAACAACCGTCCCTGCGGCTGAACCTGTCACATTGAAAATCGCCGTTCTGCCCATCATTGACACACTTCCAATGTATGTTGCACAGCAGGAAGGACTGTTTGCCAAGCACGGGGTCAACGTGGAGTTTGTGCCTGTTGCCTCCGCGCCCGAACGTGACCAACTGCTCGCCGCCGCTCAAGCTGACGGCACGGTCAACGAGACGCTGTCAGATATGATGTTCAACAAAGACAGCATCCAAATGCAAGCCGTGCGCTATGCCTTGCGCCCCACTGAAAACGCGGGTCACTTTTTTATCCTCGCATCTGCGAAAAGTGGAATTACCGACGCCCAAAGTTTGAAAGGCATTGAGATCGGCGTTTCGCAAGGAACGGTCATCGAATACGTCACAGACAGACTCTTGCAGGCAGAAGGTTTAACGAACGATGAAATTAAAACCATCGCTGTGCCGAAGATCCCTGACCGCATGGCGTTGCTTGCATCTGGTGAATTGAACGCAGGCGTCCTGCCTGATCCGCTGGCTTCGCTCGCTGTCGCGCAAGGCGCGGTGAATGTGCTGGATGATTCGAAACATCCTGAATACGGTTTCAGCGTTATTTCATTCCGCAAGGATGTGATCGACGCGAACCCCGCAGCGGTCAAAGGTTTTCTGGCGGCAATCGAAGAAGCAACTGCATTGTTGAACAGCGACGCTGCAAAATACACAACCGTCTTGAGCGACCAAAAACTTGTGCCGCCGCCATTGCTGGCAACGTATAAAGTTCCGCCCTTCCCAACTGCGGGCGTACCCACCGAAGCGGAATGGAATGATGCTTTGGCATGGGCGAAGGAAAAAGGAATGTTAACTGCTGATGTTTCCTATGCGGATTCGGTCAACGCTGCGCTACTGCCGTAAACACAGAATAAACACGAAGTAGGGGCGGGGTGACCCCGCCCCTACTTTTTGGTTCACCATGATTAATGTCAACTCCCTAACATTTGGCTACCCCCAAACTGCGCCCATCTTCCAGGATTTCAACTGGACAGTTCAACGCGGAGAGACTTGGGCGATCCTCGGCTCGTCGGGATGTGGAAAAACGACCCTGCTCTACCTGTTGGCTGGGCTGCGCTTCCCGACAAGCGGCACCATCGAAATAGACGGCGAATTGCTGACACGTCCGCGCCCGCGCAGTGGATTGATCTTGCAGGATTACGGCTTGCTGCCTTGGGCAACTGTCCGCGAGAATGCGGGGCTGGGACTGCAAGTCCGCGAGTTTTACGGGGAAGATGGCAAGCACACACCGAAAAACTTTCAGCCTGAGAAAAATGCCGATTACTGGCTGGACAAGCTGGGGCTAAGTGAAGTTGCGGATAAATATCCGTCGCAAATTTCGGGCGGACAACGTCAACGCACAGCCATTGCGCGTACGCTGGCATTATCTCCAGATCTACTTATTGATGGATGAGCCGTTTTCATCTCTCGATGCGATCACCCGCGAAGACTTGCAAAACCTGACTTTGTCCCTGTGCAAAGAACAAAACTTGACTCTGGTGATCGTTACTCACGCCATCGAAGAAGCCGTTTCGTTGGGGAGCAAAATCCTGCTGCTCGATTCTTCGCCGCGCATTTTTGAAAATCCGCAGGTGGGACAGGCGGAGCAACGCAACAATCGGGAATATCTTGAGCTGTGTGAATTGCTGCGGAAAGAAATGAGAAACGAGAAATGAGCAGGCGCGACCTTTTATTTTCCGTTATCGGATTGGTCATCGTGTGGCAGGTCGTAGCCATGCTGGTGGACCGTCCCATTTTGCCTACGCCATTAAGTGTGTTTGCCGTATTCGCCCAGGAATTAGGCAATGGACTCATCATCCATTTCTTTTATAGTTTATGGCGCGTCATGGCTGCGATGATTTTGTCAGCGTTGATAGCGGCTCCAGTGGGGCTGGCAATTGGCAGTTCGAAGCGGCTCGACAGGATCTTCTCCCCCATCATCTATTTGCTGTATCCAATTCCAAAAGTTGTGTTCGTGCCTGTGGTCTTTTTATTTCTGGGGATCGGAGATCTAGCCAAGGTCACGCTCATCTTCCTGATCCTGTTTTTCCAGATCGTCGTGCTGGTACGTGACCAGGCGGCTGGACTTCCCCCGCAGTTGATCCAAAGTTTACAGAGTCTCGGCGCGGGACGCAGGGCATTGTTCCGCTTTATCTATTTGCCCGCCAGTTTGCCCGCAATTTTGACTGCGCTTCGTCAGTCCATTGGGACAGCGGTGGCGATACTTTACATCACCGAGTTGTTTGCCACAAAATACGGGCTTGGATATTACATCTACTACAACGGCAGCACGCTGTTCAATTATCCCGCCATGTATGCAGGCGTGATCGCCATGAGCCTGCTGGGACTTGGCATGTATTACACCGTGGATTGGATGGAAAGATGGCTGTGCAAGTGGAAGTTTGTAAGTTGATTATTACGGTGGTTGAGTAGCCCGAATGCTCTTTGAGGGCGTATCGAAACCACAAGTATTATCTAACATGTTGGTTTCGATACGACACTCGCTATCGCTCGCGTCTACTCAACCAACGGATATTCAAGAAACCATCAACCCCACCCAAAACAACACGCTGAACACAAACGCCGCCTGACCTGTCCCTGCCAGCGCGGCGTTAAGCGGACGTCCCTTTCTGCGTGAAAACTGTGCGTGTGGCGCGGAAGGCAATCGGCAATGATCCCCATGCGAGCAACGAAAACCACGGGACAATTCCCAGCCAGGCGGCAAGCGGAAGCACAAGATAAGCAACCAACATACACAGCAAGTACTCGGTCTTCGCGAAGCGTTCACCGAACATCACAGCCAGCGTATGTTTTTTTGCTTTGCGGTCATTTTCGAGATCGCGCAAATTATTGACGACCAATATCGCAGTGATGATCAAGCCAGGCGGAATCGCCATCCACCATGCGGCGGTGGAAACAAAGCCCGCCTGCACATAATATGTCCCTGCCACGGAAGCGAGCCCGAAAAAGATAAAGACAAAAATATCGCCAAGTCCATAATAGCCAAGTGGAAACGGTCCGCCCGTGTAGGCGATTGCGGAGATGATCGCGGCAATCCCCACCAGGATGATCGGCAGTCCGCCCAACCAGGCAAGATACAATCCCAATAATGCGGCAAGAGCAAAGACAACTCCCATCCCAGCTTTGACCTGCGACGGAGTGAGCATGCCCGCCTGCGTCACACGCGTTGGACCCAGTCTTTCGGGCGTGTCGGTTCCGCGCTCATAGTCAAAAACATCGTTTGCAAGATTACTGCCAATTTGCAAAAGCAGTGCGGCAAACAAGCATGCCAGCGCCGCGTCGATGCGAAAAAATCCGTCATACCATGCGAGCGCACAGCCCATCACCACACCAGCCGCAGCCGCAGGCAAAGTCCGCGGGCGGATCGCCAATCCCCAGGCTTGTAAATTTTCTTTGGTCAAAATAATATCTCCATGTAAGCGCAATTCGGCGCAGTATAACTTATAATTGCGTAAATCGACCCCCTCCCGACCTCCCCCAATTTCGAAAAGCACGAAATTGGGGGAGGAGGATATTAGGAAGCCCATGACACAACTTACAGGACAGGAACGCGCGACGTATGTCCAAAATATGTTCACGCAGATCGCAAAACGCTACGATTTAATGAATAGATTAATGACGGGATTTCAGGATGTGCGCTGGCGAAAGCAAGTCATTCGTCTCGCCAGATTGACGAACAACGCTTCGCTGCTTGACCTGGGAACTGGCACAGGCGATCTGGCACGGGAGGCGCTGACACAGTTCCCGCAAGCCAAAGTCATCGCCGCAGATTTCACTCTCGAAATGATGCGTGTCGGACAAAAGACCAGTCCGCTCAACTTCTCCACCGCAGACGCACTCCATTTGCCGTTTAATGACGCCACCTTCGACGCGGTCACCTCTGGCTTCTTGATGCGCAACGTGATCGATCTGCAAAAGGGAATCGAGGAACAATTCCGCGTGCTGAAAAATGGCGGACGCATTGTCATCCTCGACACAACCCGCCCGAAGAAAAACATCCTCTCGCCGTTCATTTGGATCCACATGCACTTCATCATCCCAACTCTCGGCGGCTTGCTTACGGGCGAACGCGAAGCCTACAACTACCTGCCTGACACTACAGAAAATTTCGTCACTGCCGAAGACCTGTCCTCGCGTATGACGAAGGCTGGCTTCAAAAATGTCAATTTTCAACGCCTGATGTTTGGGACGATTGCCATCCACTGGGGAGAGAAATAAAAGGCAAATCCATTTCGCCACGGTTAATCTGTGCTCTCAGCGACGAAAGGCTTTCTAGACTCCTCTGCTTTCGCAGGTTGAAATTTTTGCTTCGAGCCAAGACGAAGGTGCAGGAGGAAAAACGCCAGGATGGCAAACACACATAACACGCCGCCAATGTACCAGACATAATTGGGATTGTAATTATCCATGATCAAACCCGCCGCCCACGGACCGATCATGGACGGGATAGCCCACGTCAAACCGAAGACCGCCATATATCGCGCGCGTTTATCTTCGGGGGCAAAAGCCGCAGCCAGGGAATTGCTCGTCGGCATGCCGATCATTTCCCCAACCGTGATAATGATCATCGCCACGATAAAAAGCGGAACGGTCGCCACAAATCCATACATCGTGAAACCGATCATGTAGAAAAATGTCGCGGCTGCCATCATCAAGAACGGGGGATAACGCTTGATATAGCGGGATACTGAAAATTGAAAGAGCACCACCGTGATGGCGCTGGAAGACATGATAAGCCCATAATATTGCGGGTCAACCTGATGCACGTCGCGCAGGAAAACAGACAGCGAACTATACATCTGCTGATAAACGAGGATCATCAGGATGGAAGCAAAGATAAACCCAAGAAAGGGACGGTCAGAAAAGACCTTGCTATATCCGCCCAAAGTTTGTGCGAGGCTCTCGTTCTCTGTTTTGTCTTTGGGCTGAGGCTTCGTCTCGGGGAGCAGACGAAACACGAGGACGGCTGTAACAGTGCTGATCAACGCATCACTCAAAAACAGATACAGATAATTGTATGAAGCGAGAAACCCGCCAATGGTGGGACCGATGATCCACGCAAAATTATTGACCACACGCATGATGCCAAATCCCTCGGAGCGTTTATCCGCTGGCAGAAGATCTGCGACCATGGCTTGATGTGCAGGATGTGCGGCGCTTCCCATTAATCCTACAAAAACGGACAAACCATAGAACACGTAGAATTCATTTACAAACCCAAGTGTCAGCCCGCTTAATGCGCTGACCACAAGCCCAAACAGGATAATGCCACGGCGACCATAACGGTCAGCCATGGCACCGCCGATGGTGCTGCCCACGATCCCCGCGATTGAATTCGTGGCAAGGATAATTCCTGCCTCGGTCATACCTACGCCAAATTTTTGTGTGACGTACAGGGCAAAAAATGGATTAAGCAGGGTATTCCCGATCACATCAATAAAATGTGTGCCCACCACAACCCAAAACGTGCGCGGGAATTGGTTATAGGTTTTATTTAGATTCTCAAACATTCTTCTCTCATTCGTAGGCAAGCACTTCGCGGACAGTTAATCGGGATGCATTACGGGCAGGGATGAAGCTGGCCAGGATACTCAAAATGACGACAATGACTAACCAAAGCCATAAGCCCGGTATCGAGTAGGCATAGGTCAACGGCACGCCCATCACCGCCTGCCCCAGCGCCTGATTAAGTCCCTAACTCATGGGGACGGCTAAGATCGCGCCCATTAGCCAGCTCATCAATCCGATAACAATCCCTTCGCGGATAAATACCAGCGCGACGCCCCGATTCGACGCGCCGATTGCGCGCAGCACACCGATCTCGCGCGTGCGTTCCAGAACGTTAATGCTCATCGTTCCCATCAATCCCAGCCCACCGACCAAAGCCAATAGGATCGCCATCACCAACAAAAGGGCTACGATCGCATCGAATGACGCTTGTGCTTCGGTGCGTTCATTGTTGATGGTGGCAACCATGCTAACCCTCACACCTATCCTCTCGAAGTGATCTTCCAGTGCGCGGGTCGCGGCATCAACATAAACGGGATCATGCGACTGCATGGTGACCATTAGCGCATCCGCTTCGCCAACCCGGTTCGTGATTTTCGTGATGTAGTCATAATTGGTGTATACGACAGGCAGAAAAGCCATGCCCACATATGTCCCGACGATCTTAAATGTGTATTCCTTGCCGTAGATTTTCAAAACAATGTCGCCGCCGAGTTTCAAGTCCGGTTCATCCTGTAGAAACGCGGAAGGAACGACCACCGCGTTATCATCGCCTTGCGCGAGCCATCTTCCCTCCGCGATGGTTGGAGAGACGATCAGGCTATCAGGATGCACTGTAGGCGCGAACATGTAGATCATGCCGCTCTCGCTGTCATCGCTGCGGACAAGGCGTGTGGGCAGGTAAATCCACACATCGGTTTTGGTCACGCCCGGCACATTCAACGCTTCGAGCTGGACTCTGTCCGAGCGATAGGTGCGATCAAGGGTGAGCATCATGTCGCAGTTGAACCACTTGATCATATCTTCCACCGTGCTGTCCAGCGAAGCGCGCATATTAAAAACGCTGATAAAGGTAGCCGACCCCAACGTGAGTGTGATCAAGGTCAGCGTTAATCTGCCTTTGTTGCGAAAGGTGTTTCTCACTGATAATAATATCGAGCGGATGGATAACTTGCGCGTGAACCACAAATTCGCGCCAGATAGAACCTGGTCAATCACGTTTTTGCCGAAACGTCCTTTGCTCATCGTGTAAACACTCATCGCCTCCGCCGCGCTGATCCGCAGGTTGGAGATGAACGGGACGAGTGATGCCAGCACGGGCAGGATCAATCCGATGGCAATTTGAATCAAAAAGGTCTGCGGCGGAACTTCCATCGAATAAATATCAAAGTTGAAGAATACAGCCAATGCGCTGCTGAGCTCGCGCGCGCCGTACATTCCGAGAGGGATCGCAATAAGCAATGCCATCACGCCATAGGCGAGGACCATTACCAGATACATTCCAAGAATTTGAAGCGTACTTCCGCCGACCGCTTTCATCACACCGATCTGCCGCCTTTGTTGGGTGAGCAACGCTGACACAGTATTCACAACGAGGAAGATGCTCAGAAAAAGCGAAAGCACGCCGAGCAATCCCATCAACAGCAGAATGCCTTGCAGTACATCGTTCATGGGCAGCTGCCCTGGCTCCGCGATCATGCTCAATGGGATCGTATAACCCGACTTTTCAGTTTTATCTTTTACACGGTTGACCACTTGCTGCGCCCAATCTTTATCCTCCGCGTGGGTTGCAAGGACGTGTAATTCATTGAAGCCGTAAGGCTCGCCAAACCATTCCAGCGTGTCGAAAGTGATATATCCATAAGGCGTACCGTCAATTTGCGCGGGCAGCTGTGCGGGATCGTACGCAGTCCCTGCAATGCGGATTCTTCGCTCGACATCATTGGGGAACCTGACCAATACAACATCGCCGATTTGTGCGTCAATCACGGAAAGCGCAGCACGTTCGATCAATATCTCGCGTTCGGGCGGGGGCCAGGCTCCGCTCTCAGATGTTACTTTATTCACGCGGATATCGTCATAATCCGCGACAACAAAGACTGTGAGATTTTTCCACTTCCCTGATTTTGTCTGCAATCGGGCGGTGGTGGTCCTGCGCGCGTCTGCATCTTGCACATCTTTCATTTCGCGGACGGACTCAAGAAAATTTTCATCGAACAGTTCTGCTGTCCGCATCGTTCCGCTGGAAGGATTGATCGCCGCGAAACTTTCCGCCAGACCATCGGACAGGATCGTACGCGCGCTGAGAATGATCCCCAGCGCAAAAAGCCCGACGGACATGGACAGCACGATCAGGAGTGTGCGCGTCTTGTTCCCGAATAGATCGTTGATGACCTTATACCAGCGC
>CAWHXC010000018.1:0-222081 GCA_963833175.1 uncultured Chloroflexia bacterium | reverse complement strand
AACTAGAAGTGTCAAGGAATTTTATTCGATGACCGAACACGGTTTATTGAAACGCCTATAAACGTGTAAAATCAGGCCATGAGCATACTTGAATTCAAAATTGAGATGGCGGGGAATCTGCCGATCCAAACACGGGCGAAGACGCTCGATGAAATGACACGCCATCTGCCGCAGGGGTTTTACACTACGTTCAGCACTCTCTCTCACGGGACAAAGGTTCTGGGCTTACACGCGCATTTACAAAGACTGTATGTTCCAGCACTGGGACAGGGACTTATCCCTTCCATAGATGAGGCAACTTTGCGGACAAGAATTGCTGAACTCGCAAAAGAAAATCTGCCTAAAGAATCACGCATCCGCTTGATCCTGACGAAGAATGATGGCGCAGTTTATGTCGGCATTCAATTGTTCGAGAGGATTCCAAAACAAATTTACGAGAATGGTGTGAAGGTCGTCACTGCGGAACTGGCGCGCCAGGCTCCACGGATAAAAGATACGGGATTTATTTCATCAAGTGTTGAAGAACGCAAGCAATTGGGCAGGGATGTTTTTGAAGTCCTGCTTACAAAGCATGGACATATATTGGAAGGCATGACTTCCAATTTTTATGCAATAAAAGGGAAAACACTCATCACGGCGCAAGACGGGATATTGCTTGGCGTGACAAGACATGCGATCCTTGGGCTTGCAAGAGGGGAGGGGATGTCCATTGAATACCGTCCGCCCAACGTCGGCGAAAAATTTGATGAAGCATTTCTCACATCCAGTTCGCGCGGTGTGGTGCCGATCATTTCAATTGATAATTTACCAGTGGGGCAGGGGAGTGTCGGCAAATGGACGCAAATGCTTTCGAAGGCGTATCAGGCTTACGTTGAGGAAAGAAGCGAGAAGATCGTCGAGTAAATATGGAATACATTCAACCTGGCAATACTGCCGAGTATCCAATATATTATATTGACACATTGACTGTGGCATGCGCGTGCCCGAATGCCCCTTTCAGAGAACAGTCATTTTTCTTGATAAGCATAACCTGTATTTGAAAAATATTGCCCGATATATACTTCTGCCTCATCAGGTGATAAACCAGGGAAGTCCAATTTATGCCCGCAGCCTTCACAATGCATTGTCACGAACTCTCCCTTTACCACCTGATAGTCATGGATATGAAAGACAATTTTCACCCCCTTGCTTTCAAGGAACGCAAGCACACGCTTGTTTTGATATAGAGTTAGTTTGTGGTTTTGGGCGTCTTTCAATGCGTTACAACTTGCGCAGGCGGGGACACAATTGCTGACCGTGGTTCCTGCAACACGAACAGACAGATAGTGTTCTATGAATTCATAATCGCGCTTGCCGCAATACGCGCACTTGTGGTTGAAATATTCCAGTGTTTCAAACCATTGTTCCAGAGTCAGATCGTGCCTTGCGCCTGCTTGTTTGGCTCGTTGATTTTGTCCGCGTATTTTCTGTTCCATCGTCCACTCTTTTCTCATCATTTCCTCCTGTTGAAGATTTCATCGTAGGCTTTGTCGGCTTCCTCGCCGATATGCGTGTAGCGGTTCGTTGTGGTTATACTGCTATGCCGTGCGAGTTCCTGGGATAGCTTGATATCCCGCTTGGCGAGGTAGGTCATGGTGACAAAGTAATGGCGAAAATCATGCACACGGACGAGGTTGCGCTCAACGCCAGCCTCCTCGATCCTGCCTCTGATTCCTTGTTTGGGGTCGCCTTTGATCGCAGTCCACATGCCGCTGGCGCTGATGGGTCTGATCTTTTTGCTGGCTCGAATATCGTGACGCAAAAACACAGGCTGGGACTTCAAAGGCATGCGCGTGTTGGGTTCGATGGACGCACATGCACGATGATATTCACGCAATGCCTGCATGGAACGTTCCGAAAAGCGGACAACAGCCTGTTTGTCGCCTTTGCCAATGATGATGGCGTGAGATTCCATCCAGTCAATATCTCCGCGTTTCAGGGCGCACGCTTCGGAGATTCGCAGACCTGTATCAGCGAGGGTCAACACAAAGGCACGGTCACGCAGGGCAAGCAGGTCGCCGCTCAGGTGACTGCAATATTCGATGACTTTTTCCACGGAGTCACGGTCAAAATTGACCATGCGTTTGCCTTGCTTGCGGGAGAATCGGAGTAACCTCTGGACCTCCGCCAAATCGCTCGAGCGGTGGAAGATGTATAGCCCAACCACTGCTGTGCGCCAAATTTGTTTTGTGGAAGGGGAGTAATCTTTGATGGCAGAAAGAAACTCCGCGAAGGTGTCCACAGTAAGCGGCGCGTCATCACCGACAATATATGCGAAGCGTTCGAGTGCATACCGATAGGCGTCAATTGTGTTCTTGGAAAGGTCCAGAGCGGACAGGAAGCCGTCAATTTGCTCTTTCATGATGATTTTTTCTCTCTATTTACCATGGCGTATAATACTAATTATATCCAATGATAGAAAGAAAGTCAATAGTTGATTTTTACCTGTCACTCAAAGCAATCCCCCACCGTTTGAAATGCAGGATCAAAACTGTGGACAACTGGACAATAAAAGAAGGTGCGCCTCATATCTGGATTTTGAGCTTGGTCGCCTAAATGAGCATTATCCACGCTGATGGATTTACCTCCCCTACCCCAATGTATACCGCGCCCAGACCCACACTGACATTTACCACACCCCTGCCGCCCCCGTCACCATCTCACGCGGATGCAATGTGATCGCATCCTTGTTGCAGCTTGCGCGGCAAACTCCGCAGCCATAACAAGCTGTCGGGTCGATGATCACTTTCTTGTCATTTGATGAATAGCGGATCGCGCCGTACTGACACTGCCTCATGCACAGTCGGCAGCCGTTGCACGAATCCATCGAGACAGCCGCCACCCATTCCGCGCGGAACATGACGGGGTAATCCTTGCGCGCGTGTGTGATGCGGTACGCCATGCAGTCCTGGTCGCAATTGCATAATCCGCCAATGAAAGGCGTCTTGAACGTCCACACCGAATGGACAAGCCCCTCTTTGTCCAGTTTGCGGATGGAATCCAATGCTTCCTCTTTTGAGAGGGTTTCGAGGCTGAACGAATCATCGAGCGATTCCATCAACTCTTTGTCCATGGTCAAGCCGTAACAATAACGCGCGTTCATATTGCCTGTTGTCACACGTCGGCAGACACAGGGAAGTCTCACCGCACCCTGCACCATGTCGAAGATCTTTTCCACATCTTCCATCGGCACGACCTGCCCGTAATGATCCTCTTTTTGCATGTGAGTTAATACAGGTTTGGCAAGTTTCATCATCGGTGTCTTGCGTATCTTGTCCAATTGTTTGATGCTCTTCGGTACGCGTTTGTCAAACCCGTTAATAAATTCCACCGCATATTTGCGCCGTTTATTTTGATCCAGCAGATCCTTTGAATAATTCTCCATCGTGAGATACCACTTCTCCCCTTCTCCATGCTGCGTGCAAAATTCACACATGATGTGCCTCCTCTAAAGTTTATGCAAGACCCGAAAGGCTTCCAAAACCTTTCGGGTCTTGCGACAATGCTTTCAACCAGTATAGCCACTCCCCCCTTTGTGTCCAAGTGACATTATTCCCTTTTTTAGATTTGTTTCTTCGGGGGCTAACCTGACGAAGAAGCAAAAGTGGGCAAATCACCGCAAGAATTGGGCAATGGCCTTACCTGCCTGTGCCCCTTCCAGCGCGCACTTGTCAGCGATGTGGACAGTCTTTCCACCGCGCAGAAGATTGCCTGCAACAAAAACGCCTTCCATCGAAGAGCGGAAGTCTGCGTTGATCTTCGGCGCTTTTGTGATGGGATCGATCTCCAGACCGCCAAGCCTGGCTATTTCGTTTTCTGAAATCCAACTGCCCGTGAAGATGACCGAATCACATTCGATGACCTCGGTTTTGTTATTTGCGTGAGTGACCTCAATTCCCTCCACCTGCTTGTGACCGAAGATATTGGTCACGCGGGCATTTGTCACGATCGGCGTGCGGGTGAGAATATCCGCCAGCCCCCACTTCATTACCACATATGGAAATTCGATTTGATGTTTTGATTCTTCGGTGATCATGCCCGCGCATTTGACACCCGCGTGCATAAGGGTCATCAACGCCGAAAGACTCACCAACTCAGCGCCGACAATGACAGCGCGTTTGCCAACTGGCAAATGTTCCTGGTGTACAAAGCGTTGAAGTGAACCTGTTGTAAATATTCCCTGCGGGCGCGTGCCTGGAACCATGCGCGCAGCTCGCGGACGCTCACGGATGCCTGTTGCCAGCAGAATTGCCTTCGCTTCTATTTCGCCCAACCCACCTGGCGAGGTAAAAGTTAATTTGGAATCCACCCAGCCTGTGATGGTGGTGGATGTACGAACCTCCACGTCATGCTTTTCTGCAAGTTCGCGGTAATGTCTTGCATAGCGCGGACCTGTGTACAGACCCCACAAATCAACAATACCAAAGCCAATATGATTGACAAAAGCGCGGCATTCCGCCTGCCTCAGGTTCTCGGTCAACGACGAGGATGTTTTTGATTCCCTGCTTCTTCAACTCAATTGCTGCCGAAAGTCCTGCAGGGCCTGCGCCAACGATCAACGCATCAACATTTTGAGAACCGCGAAGCCCGCCAGGATCGCCAAGTTTTATTTCCTGGTTTTCCTTCGCGTTCCTGGCGGTTAAACTCTTTTCCAGCGCAGCGTGGCAATTGAATCCCTGACAACGTCCCTGTGAGGCGCGGGTTCGTCGGCGCAAGGCATCCAAAACAGTGGCAGGGATTGGGCTGTTCATGGCGTCTGTCAACTCGCCGCGCGAGACACGTTCACAATGACAAACCATTTCCGCGTAGCGTGGGTTTTGCGCGATCATCTCGGCGTTTTGGTGCGGTCGGATATCTGCCTGACCGATGGTCGGCATTCGAACAGGTTTGAAATCATCTTTTAATTTCAATTCCAAACCCGCGCCGCCCAACAACTCCACCGCATACTCAGCGATCCCCATCGCCGACGAAACTCCTGTCGAGCGGATCCCGCCCACGCATAAATATCTTTGTTCAGCATGCATCTCAATTTGATAGTCACTGTGTTCCGTCGCGGCGCGCAAACCTGAATAGGTCGCAGTCACTTCTTCATCCAGCAATTGAGGCAGAATTTCACGTCCCTTGCCAAGCAATAATTCAAATCCGTCTGCCGTAGTTTGTGTGGCGGTTTTGTCGGGCAAATCTTCGGCAGTTGGTCCCAGTAAAATATTTCCATAAACGGTGGGGCTGATCAGTACTCCTTTTGTTTTGGATGTCGGCACGGGCAGTAGAACGTGATTGACGAGAGTCCGCGCCAGTTTGTCGTAGACGATCAACTGTCCGCGCCGCGGCGTGACTGTGAAGTTGTTATGTCCAAATTGGGCATTGATCTCATCTGAAAATAATCCCGCCGCGTTGACGATATATCTTGCGCGAATCTCGTTATCTAAAACCCAAACTTCATCTTCTTTCGTCCTGAGCGAAGTCGAAGGACTTTCGCCCTCTGCGCTTCGACTTCGCTCAGCGCGAATAGCCTTTACAGGAAAATTCAAAAATAATTCCGCGCCATTCAACACTGCCTGAGTTGCATACGCCAGCGGAACTGTGAACGTGCAAAGGATCCCCTCCCCCGGCACCAGCAATCCGCCCAGCGCGCCCTTGTTGATGTTTGGCTCGCGGCGATAGACTTCATCGACCGAAATGATCTTCACATCCATCACACCATTTTCATGAGCCTTCTTTTCCAATGCAGGCAATGCGTCCAGTTGATCCTGATTCCATGCGATCAAGATCGCGCCAAGCCTTTCATGCGGAATATTCGCCTCGGGCATATATTTATCCATGAGCGCGTAACTGCGCCGCATGAGAGTGGCTTCGAGTGTGCCAGGCTTTGCGTCAAAACCCGTGTGCCAGATGGCTGTGCTGGCTTTCGATGTGCCCATGCCCACATCAGGCGCTGACTCAACCAGGGCAACCTTAAGTTGATAACGGGATAAGTTCACGCGCAATAGCCGACCCCACCACGCCTGCGCCAATTACTGCAATATCATAGGTTGTTTTCATTGTTACTCACTTGATGTCATTGTTTCAGTTGGACAAGATGTCTGCAAATTTCATCGCCTGACTTGTGAAGTTACAACCAGCGTCTCACGTGGGAACTGTAATCCATGTACTGGTCTTTGAATTCCTCTTTAAGGTATGCTTCCTCGTGTTTAATGATCAGATTGTTTATGAAAGTAACCAGTGACCAGACAAGAAGCAGACCCCAGTATGATCCCATGGTTAGAGGAAGGCCGATCAACATGAGCACAAAACCGAGATAGATAGGATTACGTGTGTAGCGATAAATCCCAGATGTGACAAGACTTTTAGTTCTTTTTTTAGTACCAAGTGCAGCATGGACACGTCTAAATTCAATTAGAGCCAAAACACCTAAAATAAAGCCGAGCGCGGCAAATCCAAACCCAAGCCATTGAACGAACATTGGCGCAGGTATGGGTAAAGGGGCCAGCCATCCCAAAAGGACGGCCATTGTGATGTGAATTATTGTCAGGGTTGGAGCGGTGATCCTAATTCCTGGACGGCTTTTGGATTTGGTCATTTTTTCCTCAACTTCAAGTGCTGTGGAACGTTTTCACAGCATCCAGAGCTTTGTTCCATTGTTGCAGTTTCTTCTCACGGTTGGCGGTGGACATCTTCGGCGTATAGACCGTCTCTGATTTCCAATTCTTTGACAATTCATCAAAGGTTGTGCCGAGAGCTGAAACGCCCGCGAGATTTGCGATTCCGATGGCGGTAGCTTCCAATGCGGCTGAAACCCGCACTTCAAGATTGAGCAAATCGGCGATCATTTGCATCAGGTAGGGATTGCCCGATGGTCCACCGTCCACTTTCAGGTGCGGCGGCGCCTGTCCCAAATCCTGAGACATCGCTGTCACCACTTCGTACACACGGCAGGCAATTCCGTCCAGGGTGGCGCGGACAATATCATCCGAGGTTGTACTGCGGTTCAATCCAAACATCGCGCCGCGTACATCTGTCCGCCAGTGTGGAGCGGCGAGGCCTTGCAAGGCAGGAATCACCACTACTCCCCCATCCGTTGATCGCCCAGCGGCATCATGGCTTGAAGCTGAATCAGGGATCAACTTCAAGTTATCTCTCAGCCATTGCACCGCTGAGCCTGTAACGAAGATTCCGCCGTCGAAAGCATAAGCAGTATGTCCATCGAAATTCCAGCCGACTGTGGTAAGCAGGCCATTATTGGATAATTTTGATTTATCGCCAATATTCATTAATAGGAAACTGCCTGTCCCAAACGAACACTTCATTTCCCCCGCCTTGAAACAAGCCTGACCAAATAATGCGGCCTGTTGGTCTACAAGCAAAGCATGTAACGGCAATGGCTTGCCGTTCCCAAAATCCACGTCACCGATATGGCCAGCGGACGGTTTCACTTCGGGCAGCATACTGCGCGGAACATCGAAATAATTTGAGCAGTTCATCGTCCCATTCAAACTTGTTCATGTCAAACAAAAGCGTGCGCGAAGCAGTGGATGGGTCAGTGATATGCAGTTTGCCTTTGGTCAAAGACCAGATGACCCAGGTTTCGGTTGTTCCAAATTTTAGTTTGCCTTCATGAGCTTTCCTGCGAATGTCAGGATAATTTTCAAATACCCACTTGAGTTTTGGCGCGGAGAAATAACTGTCGAGCAGCAATCCTGTTTTTCCACGGAGTGATTCCGCGTCCACTTTTGGGGCAAGTTCTTCGCAGACAGATTGTCCACGTGTATCCTGCCAGACGATGGCTGGAGTTACAGGCTCGCCCGTGTCTTTATCCCAAACGATAAATGTCTCGCCCTGGTTATCAAATCCTACTGCTGAAATTTCGTATTTGTCTAGCAGGGGCGCACAGGCTTCCTTGACCGTGCGGACAATGTCGGCGGGTTCCTGCTCCACCCATCCCGCCTGTGGAAAGCGCGCCGGTAATTGTGCGGAATTTTTTTCCACCATTTCGCCTAGTTCATTCACGATCACCGCTGTCGTTTGCGTTGTGCCTTGATCAATGCCGAGCAGATATTTCATAAAGTCTCCTTGTAAACCTGATAGGTCTCAAAGACCTGTCAGGTTTGTTGAAGAATAAAAAGCGGTATCTCGTTCATTTGAGATACCGCTTTTTATAGTGCACAGTCGTCAAAAAATCAATATGACATTAATCTTTATATTGCGCTTCGATCTCAGCGATCTTAGCCTGATTCTTTTTGATCCTATCACCTTCAGGAACACCCTCAAAGGTGTTGCGCACAAAGGCAAACCAAATGATCGGCATAATAATGATCATCGCCACGGTTAGGTAGAAAACCTTTTCGTTGGGCGGGAAGAAGCCTGTGATGGCTAAAACAAGTCCGCCGAGAACTGCAACGACAGCGTTGGGCTTGGACCACATGCCGAGGTTGAAGGGTCCCTTTTCTTTCCAGACCTTTCCTTCGGCAAAGAACCCAGCCGCAATTGGCATCGTCATTGAAAGGTACATGAATACTGCGCAAGCGACAGCCAATACGAGGTAATAGGGGGCATACACTGTGCTCAGCAAAGCCAATGCTGCCGATGTCCAAATGGCATAAGTTGGTGTGCGGTATGTGGTGCTTACATGGGCAAGAGTCTTGGATGCAGGCAAACCGCCATCACGCGCAAAGGCGAACATCATACGTGAGGTTGATGTAAGACCAGCCAAGGCACACAAGAAGTTTGAAATCACAAGACCGCCAGCAAGCGTAACGCTAAGCCAGTGAGGCATAAGCGAAGAGGCGTACATGTAATACCACGAACCCCAGCCAGCCTTCGCGGCCTCGTCAAGACTTGGCATGGTCAATACAGCGGCGGCGGCCAGGAAGAGCCCAAAGACCACCGACCAGAAAACAGCCTGCCACATTCCCTTGGGTACGTTTACCTGGGCATCTGTGGTCTCTTCGGAGGTATGCGCGGAAGCGTCATAACCTGTCAGTGTATAGCATGCGAACGACAAGCCAAGCAGGAAGGCGAAAGCCATACTGGGATGTGCCGGAAATACACCGCCACCCGCATCGCCTGTGTAGTTCGTGAATGTGACCAAGCGCGAAAAATCAAGCTTAACAGGTGAAAAAGCAAATAGACAGATGATCAAGATGGTGGAAAGGACAAAGATGAAGTAGCCGCTGAAGTCGGTTAATTTTGTGGTGAGTTCGATGCCATAATGATTAAGCAGGGATTGTGCTGTGAGGACAACCGCCAAAAAGAAAAACTGGTGCCAATACCCGAAACTTGACACATCAACATGGAGAGCGGTGCTAAGGAAGATATCCTTGAAGAAAACCGAATACAACAGCACATCCACTGAGGACACCACGCAGATCAAGCCGACCAGGTTAAACCAGGCGGTCGCCCAGCCCCAGGCCTTACCACCAAGGTGCGAACTCCAGTGATATAAACCGCCAGCCGTCGGATATGAGGATGCGATCTGCCCCATGCCGAAGGCAACCGTCATGGCGATCCCGCCGCCTAGGAGCCAGATCCAGATCACCCCGCCAGCGCCAGCAGAATTGAATGCGGCCGGGAACGAGGAAATGCCGCCTGCAAGAATACAAATGATTGAGAATGAAATTGCGAAATTAGAGAACCCGCTCATGCGTCGGGCTAGTTGCTGCGCATACCCCATACTATGCAGTACTTTCTTGTCGTGCTCAAGACTATGATCATCAGCCATTTTCGTAATTCTCCTTGTGTTATTTTTTTATTGACATCAAGAAACCGAACTTACGAAGAGCATTTCAATATTTTTTTGTATACACCTCCTCCCCTTCCACAATGGAAGGCTCCTCCAAATACTATATGTTGAAAACACTGGCGATAGGAAAAAGGTACGGGCAATATGGAACTTTTTGCCAGAATTTGAAGCATTATGACACAAAATTACTCTTGTGCAAATAGAAAATATGTTCTAAAATAGAAATATGGACTCAATAGACACTCTCAAGTTGTTAGCTTCACAAATGTCTTTTGAAGCGGATGGAGAACCGCGCATCTCCTCCTCCGCCCCGGCCTGTTTCAGTCCGAAGGAGAAGGACCAAGCCTTTGTACATCCCGCTCAACTCCCTAACGGGCAGAAGATCATGCTTCTCAAAACTCTGCTCTCCTCGGCATGTGAGCGTGATTGCTTCTATTGTCCATTCCGCGCTGGGCGTGATTTTCGCCGCGCTACTTTCAAGCCTGATGAGTTCGCGAGTCTGTTCGCAAAACTGTCAGCGGCGAAAATGGCTGAGGGTGTTTTCCTCAGCTCAGGGGTGGCGGGAGGCGGTGTAAGTACGCAGGATAAAATTCTCGCCACGGCAGAACTCCTGCGCCAGAAATATCAATATCGTGGATACATCCACTTAAAGATCATGCCAGGCGCAGAGAAGGATCAGGTCTATCGCGCCATGCAATTGGCAGACCGTGTCTCGGTAAATTTGGAAGCGCCGAACACAGAACGGCTTGCAAAACTTGCGCCGCATAAAACATTTCTTGAAGAATTATTACAGCCGCTAAAATGGGTTGAAGAGATTCGTAAAACGGTCCCCGCGTATAAATTTTGGAATGGACGCTGGCCTTCCACGGCCACGCAATTTGTTGCAGGCGGCTCCGATGAAAGCGACCTTGAACTGCTGACCACGACAAATTGGTTGAATAAAAATGTTCGTTTGAAACGCGCTTATTTTTCCGCGTTCCACCCAATTAGAGATACGCCGTTCGAGAACAAATCTGCCACAGACCCAATGCGCGAACATCGTTTATATCAAGCTTCGTTTTTATTGCGTGATTATGGTTTTGATCTCGAAGACCTGCCATTTACGAGCGAAAGTAACCTGCCGCTCCACGTCCGACCCAAAACAGGCATGGGCGCAAATGAATTTGATCGATAAGCCAATTGAGATCAATAAAGCGGAGAAACGGGAATTGATCCGCATTCCAGGCATTGGATTAAGAGGCGCAGACGCAATTTTGAGCGCGCGTAGAATTAGCCAACTGCGTGATCTTTCCTCGTTAAAAAAACTTGGCATAATCACTGAGCGCGCTGCGCCTTATTTATTGTTCGATGGTCATCGTACGGCAACACAAATAAAATTGTTATAAATTAAAACCAAGGTAAACAAAAATAACATCAACATATTATGTTGATGTTATTTTTGTTTTTATTAACTCAACCTTAATATATTATGATATTTTAAGATAAACCCTTGTAATATATTTTATTATCGCTATACTAATCAAATACATTTATTTTTAAATATATAAATGATAAAGGAGAAAATAAAAATGGTTTCAACAATGGAAACACTTACTATTAGAACAGAGAATAAATTTAGAACCCTGATTACAAAGCAGGCTTATAAAAAAGGCGAAGTGATCTGCTCCATGCCCAGCGAAAACATCATGGACAAACCCAATCGTTTCACAGTGCAGATCGCAAAAGACAAACACACCCATGTCGGCAAGCTTGCCGCATTAAATCATTCGTGTGATCCAAATGTAATATTGGACACGGAACACATGGTGATGATCGCCCGCCGCGATATCGAAAAAGGCGAGGAACTTTCATTCTTCTACCCGTCCACAGAATGGGAAATGCAGGCGCCGTTCATCTGTCTGTGCGGAGCAACGAACTGCATCCACGTTGTTGCAGGCGCGCGCTTCCTGCCGCTCTCCACGCTGGAAACACATTATCTCAGCAAGCACATTCGTGAGATGATGATCGAATTGCTAAATAACACAGAACTGCATTTGAAGGAACTACAGCAAGCATAAAAGGTAAAAAATACTCCGAGGTCTTCAATGCCTCGGAGTTTCGTAATTACAACTTTCGATGCAACGCCAATAATGTGTAGGCGTTTTCCCAGGGCTTGCCAAGCCGATGATTATCTGAAACTTCCACTTTGTTCAGTTTGGATGCGATTTGAGGCATAAGCGAGGCAATGGTTGCCCAATCATCTGATAACACTGCGGTTTTCATTTTCTCGGCAAACTGGCCTGTCCACATCCACTCCATGCGGAATTTGTCCGCCTTAACCCAATAGTCACGTTTTTCCCAAGCGGCCACAGAAACATCAACTCCGTCAGAAATGGACTGCAATGCCAGCGCGATGAAAGAGGCCATATCCTTCGTCTCTGGCGTGACCTTGGCTTGTTTTGCCAACTCGCGGATGCACAACACAATTGATTTTGTTAAGCGGGTTCGTTCTTTTCCGACAGAATCGGGATTGATTACACGGCTCAAAAGAAATTCTCCAGGGTCAAAATAAAAATTGCAAGAGCGGGATTATACCCAGCAATCGAAAATCGTCAACCAAAAATCAATCGAAAATCGCAAATTCGCATACCTTGCGGTATAATTTTGCCCGCCTAACATAACACTGAGGACGTGTCGGAATTGGCAGACGAGCATGACTTAGGATCATGTGCCTTAATAGGCGTGTGGGTTCGACTCCCACCGTCCCCACTAGTAAGTGCCGCACAAATAGTCATTACAAGCGGTATAGTCCGTCGTTGCGAGCATATTTCGCAAAACAATTTCTCCCCTGCAAGGGGATTGTTTTATCGGAAAATTATCAACCTCACACTGACGTAAAAAGGAATTAACTTTGAACATAGAAAAACAATATCAGGAAGACCATTCTGTAAAACTGATCGTTGAAGTGGATCAGGAAAAAATGAATGTGTACAAACGCCGCGCCGCGACCAAGATTTCAGCGCGCAGTAAAGTACCTGGGTTTCGCCCTGGGAAGGCTCCGTATGAAATTGTCGTGCGCACAGTTGGCGAAGCTGCTGTCACCGAACAGGCTGTTGATCTGTTCATTGACTCGGAATATTCCAACATCCTAAAGGAAGCGGATGTAAACCCTGGCGCAGCAGGCACGCTTAAATCTGTGGATAGCGTTGAACCCCCCAAATTCACCTTCCGCATTCCTCTTGCCCCTGAAGTTGACCTCGGAGATTACCACTCCGTCCGCTTGCCTTACGAATGGGTTGCACCCGATGAACAAGCAGTGGAAGCGGCTCTCGAAGAGTTACGTCAGATGTATGCAGCCACCGAAAACGTGGATCGTCCCGTTGAAGTAGGCGATTACGTGCTGGTGGATGTGAACTCTGAAACACCTGAACTCAAACGCACAGGATTTGCGACCTTTGTCCGCAGTGAAGATCGTGATACTGAATGGCCCTATAACGGCTTTGCAAAAGAATTGATCGGTCTTAGTGTTGGTGAAACCAAGACCGTCGAACATAGCTTCCCTGAAGATTGGGAAGTGGAAGAACTAAAAGGCAAAGACGTTGAGATCGAAATCACGGTCAAGACCGTGCGCGGCGTGATCCTGCCAGACCTTGATGACGAACTGGCGAAAAAGACAGGCGCTGGTGACACCCTTGACGCGCTCAAGGAAGCTGTAAAGAAAGATGTTGAAAAGCGCTCCCAGGATGAGTACGATGATAAATATTTCGTTGAACTCATTGAAAAGGTCAAGGAAGGCGCGACCATTAAGTACAACTCACATTCGGTCGAGCATGAGGGCGAGCACGTTTTATCAGAGCTTTCCAACCGCCTCGCACAACAGAACATGGATCTTGAAACCTACTTCAAGATGCGCGAAACGACACGCGAAAAATTTGTTGAAGAGGAAGTAAACCCCGTTGCGAAGAAACGCCTCGAGCGCGGTCTCCTGCTTGATGAGGTCGTTCGCCAGGAAAAGATACAGATTGACAACTCAATGCTTGAGGAAGAATACAACAACACTCTCATGGGACTTGCCCAACAAGGCATGGATTTGACCAAAATACCAGGCGGTAAAAAAGGACAGAAGCAATTAAGCGAAGCCATTGCGATGGAATTTGCAAGCCGCGTGATGACCCGCAAAGCGCTGGACATGCTCAAGTCGATTGCGATGGGTGAATATAAACCCGTTGAAGAGGCGGTTGCTGTTGAAGAAGCAGTCGAAGAAGTGAAGGAAGAAGCTGTTGTTGCAGAAGTAGTTGAAGAGGCGAAGGAAGACGCTGCGCCTGTCCAAGCCGAGAGTGAGCAGGAAAAACCCGCAGAGTAAAAATCTGCCTCTGGAAGCGGTTTTTCATCAAAATATCTGTCATTGCAGGCGCACTTTTCAAATGGGCTTGCAATGACATTTTCTATCAAACTTTAACAAAAATCCAATACAGATTGTGTATCATCGTCCCATCAAATAAGGAGACAATTATGATCCCAGACTTTAAAAATGTAGTGCCGATGGTCGTTGAAAATACAGGCCGCGGCGAGCGCGCTTATGACATTTACTCGCTCCTACTTAAAGAGCGAATTATTTTTCTTGGCACGCCGATTGATGACCAGGTAGCAAATGTGATCGTGGCGCAATTGCTTTTCTTGAATCATGAAGATCCCGAAAAGGAAATTCGCATGTACATCAATTCACCTGGTGGAGTGATCTATGCGGGACTCGCGATCTACGACACGATGCAGATCATTTCAAACCCGATCAGCACAGTGGCGATCGGTGTCACCGCTTCGTTCGGGACCGTGCTGCTGACTGCTGGCACGAAGGGCAGACGCTACGCCCTGCCTAATGCGACCATCCACATGCACCAGCCGCTTGGCGGCGCGCAGGGACAGGCAACTGATATCGCAATTCAAGCAAAGCAAATTATGCGCTTGAAGTCACTGTTGAATGATGTGATGGCAAAACATACAGGTCAGCCTCTTGAAGTGATCGAGCGCGACCTTGACCGTGATTATTATCTCGACGCGAAACAGGCTGTGGATTACGGCCTGGTGGATCAGATCATCGAGACGCCCGAAAAGATACATAAGTAGTTTGATTGACAAATAGATAAATTACAAGACCTCGAGGAGAAATCTTCGAGGTCTTGCGTTTATAATGGCGTAAATTTGCAAGCGGAGTTCAAGCATGACCTTTTCAATTGTTGCGTGTGATTTGAAGGAAAAAACATGGGGCATTGCCGTTGCGTCAAAGTTCCCTGCGGTGGGAGCTGTTGTGCCGTGGGCGCAAGCGGACGCAGGCGCTGTGGCGACTCAATCTTTTGCGAACACATCATTTGGACCGCTTGGACTTCAAATGATGGCGGCTGGAATTTCGGCAGATGAAACTCTTAGCAAAACTGCTCATGGATGACTCTGACCGTGAGTTGCGTCAGGTTGGCCTGGTCGATGCCAAGGGGCATTCGGCGACCTTTACAGGGAGCGGATGTTTTCCCTGGGCTGGCGGTGTAACTGGCAAAGGGTATGCAATTCAAGGAAATATTCTGGCGAGCGCAAAAGTTGTCCCTGCCATGGAAAAGAAGTTCCTGGCTGCCAAAGGTGATCTGCCATCTCGTCTGCATGCCGCGCTTTTGGCTGGTGACCGTGCAGGCGGCGATAAACGCGGACGTCAATCGGCGGCGATCTATGTGGTGAAACCAAACGGCGGGTATGGCGGATTTGTTGACCGCTGGATGGATTATCGCGTGGACGACCACGAGGACCCAGTACCGCGTCTCGGTGAGTTGATCGAGCTGCACCGCTTGTATTTTGACAAAAGCCCTGAAAGCGAGCGTGTTTTGTTAAAAGGCAAGTCCCTTGAACAAATCACAGCGATCCTGAAGAGCGAAGGCTATTTGAAAAAGAATGTGACTTTTCAAGACGCATTCAGTGCTTTTATCGGAAACGAGAATTTCGAAGAACGCGCTGATCCCAATGGGCATTGGATTGACAAGCCTGTGTTGAAGTATTTAGTGAAGAAGTTTGGGAAATGAGTAAGAAGTAAGAAGTGAAAAGTAACGAGCAAAATCGTAAATCCAAAATTGGAAATCGGAAATTAAAATAATGATCCCCTCAAACATCAAAGCCCTTGTCCTTGATATGGATGGCGTCGTCTGGAAAGCGGATGCGCCGATCGGTAACCTGCCTGAAACCTTCGCCCGCATCCGTGAGCGCGGACTGAAATTCGTCTTTGCCACCAATAATGGCACGAAAACTCCTGAAGAATATCGGCAAAAATTGTCGAGCCTCGGCGTGGAAGTGGAATCTGCACAGGTAGTGACTTCCGCGTTGGCAGTTGCCCACATGCTCTCGAGAAAATATCCCAGGGGCACTAAACTTTTTGTGATTGGCGGATTGGGAGTGCGTGAGGCGTTGGAAGAAAAAGGTTTTGAACTTCTTTCAACGGAAAACGCCCCCGAAGCGAAAGCCTTTGTAATGGGCATTGACCGCAGCATCAATTTCGACAAAGTGGTTGAAGCTACCCTATTGGTGCGCGCTGGAATTCCCTTCTACGCCACCAATACTGACCGCACCTTCCCCACTCCGCGCGGAGAAATCCCAGGGGCGGGGTCGTGGCTGTCTGTGATCACCTCTGCAACAGGTGTTGATCCAATTGTGGCAGGCAAACCATTGCCCTTTATGATGGAACTTTCGATGGAAAAACTTGGCACAACAAAGGAAGAAACCCTCATCGTTGGGGACAGGCTTGAAACAGACATCGCTGCGGGGCAGGCAGTTGGATGTCCCACTGCGGCAATGCTAAGCGGAGTCTCGACCCGTGAAGAAGCGGAGGCGTGGAAACCGTCACCGACAATTATCGCGGAAAGTTTGGCAGATTTGGTGAAATAAAAAAACTGGATGAGAGAACCTCATCCAGTTTTTTTTGGCATCAGCTTATATGTGCTGAATTTATCATCTGCGATACACGCGCAATGGATTTTGGATCGCGCCAGAAACGCGAGAAGTGTTTCCAGCAATCTGCGCAATTCCGAATACTGGCGCCTGCCAACTTCTGTTTCCTCATCCTTCATCGCGTACCGAATATCCAGGCGATCGCCGCTTGAGCGCGTTTTTGAGCATCATCATATTTACCCATGTCAGCCAGGATAATTACCTGGAACCAACGCAGATAGGATGCGGAAGACCCTAATTCATTGCCTGGTTTCAAAGACAGGATCTTCTGGAAGTTTTTCTCAATATCCATGCGTTCTGGGTCATTCTCCGCAATCCTCAGGAACATGGTGTAACGCAACAAATTATGGGCATATCGGCCCAATGAAACATCCTCCACGCCTTTTTCACGCAAGTTCCTCGACCATGCGGATCCCTTCACGCAATTCCACGATTACCTTTTGCAGATCACTTTCTTCATGGGAAATGCTCCATATCCAGGATAACATGGAAGCAACATGCTGGGTGGCGGATGTATACTCCTTTTGAGCCGTTCAAGGTCGTTCGGGTCGTCATCCATTCTCTTTTTTGCCATGGCACGCGCTCTTTCGATGACCTTAAGTCCCCTGCGCGCACTGCGCATGTCAGGGATCGGCATAGGAAATGGCAGCGCCATAATAAAGCAGGTCGTTGAAACCCAACGCCTCGCCTTTATCAGCATTCTTCATAAAGTTTTGCAGATAGATCATATTGTTCGTGGTTGAACAGAAAATTCAGCTATTTTGGACTTGAGCGGACTTCTCCAATTTTCCCTACCATGCCATAATAACCAATGGCTCGCACCCCAAAAGCCGAGTTGCTGTGTTCGTCGATCAGTTTTTCCAATTCGATGCTCCTTGTTGTGCAATCCATATCTGGGCAAATTTTTTCTGATAATCATCAAGATCGGAGTTTGGATTCCTGCCTTCATCTGTCGGGGAGTCGTCTTTCTTGAAAGCACTCGGGGAAAGCACCTGCTCAAGAAAAGCGTAAACAGGACTGTCGGGAGTCCCACGCCGCGCTTCCTCGATGGCCGCCTGAATTGCGGAATGACTCGCTCCACTTCATCCCAATCCAGGTGCTCACCGTCATATCGATAAGAGATGGTTCGTCGAGAGTGCAATGTCAAAAGGAAGTTTTTTATGGTTTCTTCGTTTGCCATCAAGACAGTGCCCGTGGAAGACATGACATGCCGAATGCCCAGTTCATAAAAAACGTTGGGTTCAGCAGGGACAAATCCACCAGCACCACGGGACGGTCACGCAGGTCCTTGAACATATCCGCATGGACGATACGGCTGCCTTCGGTCTCGTCTGCGCGCAAAGGCTGCATTTTCACGTTGCTAATTGCGCGCTGAATAATGACCCGATACACTTTATCAAAGTCATAGGTGCGATCTGTTCCGTCATTTCTGGGTTTTTTACCAAAGGGCATCACTACAAAGCATTTATCCACTTCCGCCATTTTTAGCTCCTCGTTTGGAATATCGGACATATCCTGTATGATTATCTTATATTGGATGGAGAAAGTCAACCAGCAGTTTTAGTGGTCCAATAGAAATCGATCCTTTTAGGATCTGGCTGTTGACCAAAAAGAGACCTGCAAATTTTGCAGGTCTCTTTTCTCTTTGAAATTCAAGCATTATTACGGAGTGAGCAGTTGGCGTTATTGGAGTTTCCGTAGGCGGGATACTTGTTGTAGGAACCGCTGTGGTTGCCACTGGTGCAGTAGTCGCGGTTGCGGCTCCTGTGGTTACTCCATTACTGATCACCACCGTGAGTTGGGTGCCAAACGGCTGACCCTTGTCATTGGACAATTTCCACGTCCCTGTAATTGTTCCTGTGGCAGAAGTGGAGGTCAGCACAACTGAAACATCCGCAGACTCGCCTGGGTTCACAACTTTTCCAATGGCTGTCGCCTTTCCCCCCAGGCTGTCTCCGCCAATGAAAACGAGCTGATAAGTTGCCGTCCATGCGCAGGATCCTATATTAGAGACCTTCCAGGTCTTGGTAAAGGATTGCCCAGCTGGAATTACAGTCCCATCGGGGATGGTCACATCGCTAAGGTACAGGGAATTGTCACAGACTGTTACAGCGGAGGTCCCAGCTGGGGGGTTGATGGCAGTTGGCAGCACGACAGGCGTTTGCTGCTGAGTCGTGCTGGGGAGCAGCGTGGGAGCAACGGTCGGCGTACTTAAATTTTGGGTGGGAGTTGCAGAAAGCATCCCCACCTGCAAAGTTAATTGCTGAGCCGCAACTGTCGCCGCGGCGTTTGTATAGACCACATTTACATCATCCACTGGGTCTTCTGATCCGCCAAAAGCATTGAAGAGCACCGCGATCCCTGCAATAACAAGGACTGCAACACCTATCCACAAAAGCATCGTTCTCGTTTTCGTATCCATTTATATTTTCTCCTTTTACAGGGTTGGGATTATAGTGTGAAGGGAACGCCAAAAAATGATCAATTCGCCTATGAACACCCTACCCTTGAACTACAATTCTATACCATTTTTACTTTTTGGGTTTTTCGCCAAACTTGCAATTTAATGAACAGAATCATCTCACAAGTTGGTTCCCAGCGGTTGCATGGAGTAAAATCAAGGCATGCTTATTTATGATCTTGACCTCCCCACTCTAACGAACCTTCTCCAGCAATGGAACGAACCCGCCTACCGTGCAAAACAAGTCTGGCAGGGGCTGTATCAACATTTGTACAACTCGCCTGATGAGTTCACAAATCTACCCAAGGCTCTGCGCGAAAAACTTGCAGAACGGTTGAGCTTCTCCCCCATCAAGGTAAAGCTCTTTCTGGATTCGTCCGATGGGCAAACGCGCAAAACTCTCTTCGAGCTAAACGATAAACACTTAATTGAAACTGTGCTCATGCGCTATGACCCAAGCACCAATTCAGGCAAGGGTCGGCGCACGCTTTGCATCTCCACGCAGGCAGGCTGTGCCATGGGATGCGTCTTCTGTGCCACAGGTCAAATGGGATTCAGCCGTCACCTGACCAGCGGCGAGATCATCGCCCAGGTCATGCACTATGCGCGCGCGCTGCAGGAAGAGGGGCTGGCCGCCACAAATATCGTCTTCATGGGCATGGGCGAACCTTTCCACAATTACGATAACACCATGGCGGCAATTGACACGCTCAACGACCCTGATGGATACAACTTCGGTGCGCGCCGCTTTACCATTTCCACGGTTGGACTTGTGCCGCAGATCAGAAGATTTGCGGATGAAAAGCGGCAGGTGAATCTCGCCATCTCATTGCACGCAGCAGACGATAATGAACGCCTCGCGATCATGCCCGTCAATAAGCGCTACAAAATTGACGATGTGATCCAGGCCTGTAGATATTACGTTGAACAAACGCATCGCCGCGTGACCTTTGAATGGGCGTTGATCAGCGGCGTGAACGACACCCCTGAAGTGGCGCGCAAACTTGCCTCGCGACTCAAGGGATTGCTGTGTCATGTCAATGCGATCCCCCTCAACCCCACCGAAGGCTATCACGGCGAAGCGACAGACCGTCAGCGGGCGATGGCTTTCAAGGAAATATTGGAACAGGCTGGCATCGAGTGCACGATCCGTATGCGTCGGGGCATAGATATCAACGCAGGTTGTGGCCAGTTGGCTGGGATTTCTTCTTCGTCCTGAATTGTTATCTTTTATATTACGAATAAAGAGAATGTTTTAGGTAGGTGTATATTGGCTACGCGCAATTTAAGCAGGTGGATAATTTGCCCCATAATAATTTCTCACTTCAAACTAAACTTAAACAAATATCATTCCTCCTAATAGAAAGTACGTCATTGCGAGGCCGTTCTTCCTATAAAATCCCCTATTCGCGGGGAACGCTCGCAGTGGCATATGTATTTCTTGTCAGAACCGCTTGATTAATGTATAGTCAGTCATCTTTTTCTAATGGTGAAATCAATGGAACAAAAACAAAATTGGCTCGACCGACCTATTCATTCTGCACTTCCCAATTTAACAAATGAGATCGTACTCTTCGCGGCAGTGATCCTGCTGGCGATTGCCACGCGTTTTTACAACCTCGAAGCGCGTGTAATGAGTCACGATGAAAGTTTACATACCTATTTTTCGTGGTTGCTCTATCAAGGACGAGGCTATGAACATTCGCCCATGATGCACGGGCCATTCCAGTTCCACATTGTTGCGCTCACCTACTTTCTATTCGGCGCAAACGATTTCACATCGCGCATACCAGCGGTGCTTTTCAGCATTGGAACAGTTTGGATGGTTTGGTACTGGCGCAGATACCTCGGCAAATGGGGTGGGCTGATCGCAGCCTTTCTTTTAGTCATTTCACCATACATGCTTTTTTACGGACGCTATGTCCGCAATGAAGCATTTGTCGGCTTCTCTGGCATCGTCATGTTGTACGCCATACTTCGTCATCTTGAAGTGGGCGGGAAAAAATATCTCCTCCTCCTTGCAGGTTCGCTTGTACTGCATTACACATCCAAAGAAACAGCCTTCATTTACACAGCACAGGCATTGCTCTACCTCGCCATTTATTTCATTGCACAGGTCACACGGCGTCCCTGGAAAAATGCGGAAAAGGATTATCGTTCCTTTATTATCGCACTAAGCATCGCAGTTTTATTCGGAGGATTAACAGTAGGATATGGGCTTTTCATCCGCGACACATCCTCTCTCACTGCGACAGAGACTGCCATACCGAGCGACCCCAACGCGATCGGCTCGCCACTGGTCACGCCCGAGGCTGGTTCTATTTCCCCCATATTGATCATCCTCGCTCTGGCAGTTTTCGCGGCGCTCATCGTTGCCGCTGTGTTCTTAATTCGAGGATATACGTGGGAAAAAGTTCGTAACGAACGTTCATTTGACCTGCTCATGGTCTGCGGGACAATTGTCCTGCCCATGCTTTCTCCTTTCGTTGTCAAATCGCTGGAGCACTGGCTAAACGTCATAATCCCCACCACCGCGCCAGAAGTGCAGGCAATGAGCGGAGACGCCCGATCCATTTTTATCATTGTAGGGTTCCTGGTTCTCATGTTTGTGATCTCCGCCATCGTCGGATTGCTCTGGAACAAAGAGAAATGGTGGCAGACCGCACTGGTATTCTGGGTTCCTTTTACCGTCCTTTATACAACCATATTCACAAACGGCGCGGGCTTCTTCACTGGCACAATCGGCTCACTCGGATACTGGCTTGCGCAGCAGGACGTGGCACGCGGCAGTCAGCCCTGGTATTTCTATTTACTGATACAGATCCCAGTTTATGAATTTCTGGCCGCACTGGGGCTCATTCTTGCGATCATTCTTGGGTTACGAAGAAAGTCATCGCCTAAGATCGAAACCGAAGAGGAGGATGAGGTCATCGGTCTATTGACGGAAGAGGAAAATACAGAAGAAAAGAATTTCCCCAATACATTCAGTCTGCTTGTATGGTGGAGTATTACCAGTATTATTGCATTCTCCTATGCTGGCGAAAAAATGCCCTGGCTCACCTATCACATGGCCCTGCCAATGATCTTGATCACGGGCTGGGCGCTAGGCCGCATTATTGACACAACGGATTGGGCAAAATTAAAAGAACAACACATTCTGCTTACAATATCCGCTCTTGCAATATTTATCGTAGGCGTTATGGGAATGGTCATTGCCCTTGGCGGATCCACTCCCCCATTTCAAGGGAAAGAACTGGTCCAGCTTCAAGCAACCAGCAGCTTCCTCCTGCCAATGATCGCAACCATTCTAAGCGGAATAGGGGTCATATATCTCTTTCGGAAATGGACATTTCAAGAGATCAGGCACGTCTTCATTCTGGTATTCTTCGGTTTATTAGCCGTACTCACAGCCCGCGCCGCTTTCCGCGCCTCTTATATCACTTATGACCAGGCAACAGAATATCTTGTCTACGCGCATGGCGCATCAGGCATAAAAGAAGTCATGGCACAGGCAAAGGAAATCTCAAGACGCACTACTGGCGGCATGGATGTTGCAATTGCCTATGATGCCAGCGCACCTGATACTGGTGTCTCCTGGCCTTTTGTCTGGTACCTGCGTGACTACACCCATCAAACGTCATTTGACCAGCCCACTCGTTCATTACGCGATTCAGCAATAGTCATTGTTGATGAGAAAAATTTTGACAAGATCGAACCTGCGCTTGGGTCTGGCTTTTACCGAATCGATTACATCCGCATGTGGTGGCCCATGCAGGATTACTTTAGTTTGTCCTATGACCGTGACGCAAGCCAGCCTTTCCCGGAAGGTTATGCGTGCAAAGGACTCCTCAGCTTCATGAAATTGGCAAAATCAAAAGATTACACACCTTTCTGTGAAGCGTTTACCAATCCAGCAATTCGAGCAGGTATTTTTCAGATCTGGTTGAACCGCGACTATACCAAATATGCAGAAGCAAAAGGCCGCTCAGATTTGACGCTCACCACCTGGAGCCCCGCGGACAAGATGCGCCTTTACCTTCGCAAGGATATTGCCTCACAAATATGGAATTATGGCGTTCCGCCAACCGTTCTGGAAACGGCGGCAGATCCAACAGAAGGAAAATATATTTCACTTGCCTCTGATCAAATAATAAGTATTACTTCACAAGACACAGTTCCCTTGAATACGCCGCGTTCGCTCGCCTTCGCAAAAGACGGCACTGTGTATGTGGCAGATTCCCGCAACCATCGCGTGGTGCATCTGGATATGCAAGGAAACGTCCTGAACGAATGGGGTACTTTCGCTGACGGTGTAAATACCCCGGTTGCGGATGGGACGTTCAACGAACCGTGGGGCATTGCAATCGCACCTGATGGCTCAGTCTATGTGACAGATACATGGAATCATCGCATAGAGAAATTTACAGCGGCTGGCAAGTTCATCACCGCCTGGGGAGTCTTCGGTCAAGCTGAAACACCCGATTCCTTCTACGGTCCTCGCGGATTGGCAGTGGATTCCGAAGGGCGGGTCTATGTCACGGATACCGGGAACAAGCGCATCGTGGTATTTGACGCGGACGGCAACTTCATCACACAGTTTGGGTCAGCGGGATTGGATCCAGGTCAGTTTGATGAACCGGTCGGTATCACAATTGATAAAAACGGGACGGTGTACGTGGTGGATACCTGGAATCAACGTATTCAGACATTTATTCCCATTGAAACCGAAGGCAATTTGTCATTCGTCCCCGATAAACAATGGGATGTGTATGGCTGGTTCGGTCAGTCATTGGACAACAAACCATACATCGCCGTGAATGATGACCTGCACGTGTTCATCACTGACCCTGATGGGTACCGTGTCATGGAGTTTGACCAGAACGGCATACTCATTCGCACCTGGGATGATCTCGCCTCTGAAACAAGCCTTGGCATGCCATCAGGAATTGCAATAGATGATGAAGGTCATGTTTGGGTGACAGACAGCATGAATAATCGTCTGATGCGATATACGTTGCCGTAAATACTCCTCGGAACTGCTGACTTACGACCTGAACACGGCTGCAAAAATACGCGGCTGCGTGCGTTCAGGTCGTAATTTTTCTGGTGGTATAATTGCCCCGCTGTAAAATCAAATATCCCCCGAGGGAGAATAATGAAACTCCACGAATACCAATCCAAAACAATTTTTTCAAAGTATGGCATCCCGATTCCTAAGGGACGAGTTGCGGCTACCGCTCAGGAAGCAAAACAAATTGCTGAAGAGCTTGGCGGCCGCGTTGTCATTAAAGCACAAGTGCTGGTGGGCGGACGCGGTAAAGCAGGCGGCGTAAAACTCGCCAAAGATCCTGCCGAAGCCGCGCAACTTGCCGCGCAGATCCTGGGCATGGAAATCAAAGGCCTGCCGGTTCGCAAGGTGCTTGTGGATGAAGCCTCTGCCATAGATCAGGAAATCTACTTTTCCATCACAAACGATCGCGCCGCCAAGAAGCCTGTTATGATCGCTTCTGCGGCAGGTGGTATTGACATTGAAGAAGTAGCCGCAAACACGCCTGATAAGATCATCAAGAGCCATATTGACCCGCTGCTGGGCCTGCGCGAATACCAGGCGCGTGACGTTGCAGTAGCCATGGACTTGCCGCGCGAATACATGAAAGACTTTGTGAAAATCGCCATGGGTCTATGGGAAGTGTACAAAGCCACCGACGCAACACTTGCAGAGATCAACCCACTGGTCATCACAAAAGACAAGAAAATGGTTGCGCTTGACGGCAAAATGATGATCGATGACAGCGCACTCTTCCGTCAGCCTGATTTGAACGAAATGCGCGACACGGATGAAGACGATCCTGCCGAGATCGAAGCCCGCAAGTACGGACTATCTTTCATTAAACTCGATGGCAACATCGGCTGCATGGTCAACGGCGCGGGTCTGGCCATGACCAGCATGGATGTGATCAAACTCTTCGGAGGCGAACCAGCCAACTTCCTCGATATTGGCGGCGGCGCAAGCGCAGAGAAAGTAACCGCAGCCATGCGCATCATCCTCACCGATCCAAACGTAAAAGCCGTGTTATTCAACATCTTTGGCGGCATTACTCGCTGCGATGAAGTTGCACGCGGCATTCTGGTAGCAATGGAAGAAGTAAAGCCGAAGGTTCCGATGATCGTACGCCTTGTCGGCACAAATGCGGAAGAGGGACGTAGACTGCTTGAGAACGCGAACATGATCACCGCGGAAACACTGGCGGATGCGGCCAAAAAATCTGTAGAAGCCGCACTAAAAGGGAAATAAACCATGAGCATCTTAGTAGATAAAAACACACGCCTGATCGTTCAAGGCGTTACTGGCAACGAAGGGTTATTCCACACCACTCAAATGGTTGCTTATGGCACAAATGTTGTCGGCGGCGTGACCCCCGGCAAGGGCGGCGAATGGGTACTGGATGGGAAACTTCCAGTCTTTGACTCTGTCAAGATGGCCAGAGAAGCCACAGACGCGAACGCGACCATTATTTTTGTCCCCGCCCGTTTTGCCGCAGACGCCATGTTCGAAGCCGCAGATGCGGGCATTCCGCTCATCGTCTGCATCACTGAAGGCGTAGCTGTACAGGATATGATGCGCGTGCGCAATTATCTCGACCAGAAGAAAGTACGTCTGGTTGGGCCAAACTGTCCCGGTCTATTAACTCCCGGCGAAGCCAAGGTCGGCATCATCCCCGGTGACATTGCCATTCCCGGCAACATCGGCGTAGTCTCCCGCTCTGGAACCCTCACCTACGAAGTGCTGTATGCCATGAAGAACCTCGGCATGGGCGCATCAACTTGTGTAGGCATCGGCGGCGACCCTGTCAACGGCACAAACTTCCTCGATGTGCTTGAAATGTTCGAGCATGATCCCAAGACCGAAAAGGTCATTATGATCGGCGAGATCGGCGGAAATGAAGAAGAAAAAGCCGCACAATACATCGGAAGCAAAATGACCAAACCTGTCGCGGCTTTCATTGCAGGCCAGACCGCCCCAGCAGGAAAACGCATGGGACACGCCGGCGCGATCATTGAAAGCGGCGCAGGCACTGCCGCAGATAAGATCAAGGCACTTGAAGCCGCTGGCGTGAAAGTTGCCAAGCACCCGGAAGAAATTCCGACTTTGTTGTAAAAATCCTATCCGCCCTGAGCGCAGTCGAAGGGCTAGCAATAATACTCGCATCAACCCTGTCCTTCGACTGCGTTTCTCGAAAAGCACTCGTCACTCTGCTCAGGACGAGTGAAAAAATAAACACATAGAGCCGCCAGTACTGGCGGCTCTACAGTTATAATCAAATCTACTGCTTAATTATTTCTTATGCGCGTCGATGTACGCGGCGGCTTCACCAACGGTCGTGATCTTCTGGGCATCTTCGTCGGAAATTTCGGCGCCGAACTTATCCTCAAAAGCCATGATCAACTCAACGAGATCGAGCGAATCAGCTTCAAGGTCCTCACGGAAACGGGCCTCAGGCGTAATCTTCGCCTCATCCGCGCCGAGTAGATCCTTTACAATTATTACGAGTTCACTATATGTGTCAGACATGACAGCCTCCTGTTTATAATTTTGACTGGCTTATTGTAATCGGTCTATAAACCGTGTCAAGCCAGTGTTATCTATATCACAGTCAGGAACACTACCCTATGACAAAAGTTGCGCCCATAGACCAGAGAAAATCAGACCACATCAAAATAAATTTGGAACAGGATGTCCGCTCAGCATTGACTACTGGACTTGAAAATTACAGATTTGTCCACGAGGCACTGCCAGAACTCGATTTGAACCGCATCGACACGACCCTCAGCCTGTTCGGTAAAAAATTGCATTCGCCAATCCTGATCAGCTCGATGACCGGCGGCACCTCCGCAGCAGAGACGATCAACCTGCGCCTCGCAGAAGCCGCGCAGGAATGCGGCATCACTATGGGAGTTGGCTCACAGCGTGCCGCCATCGAACATCCTGAACAAGCCGCCACTTTCCAAGTGCGCCGCGCCGCGCCAGATATTTTACTCTTCGCCAATCTCGGCGCAGTTCAATTGAATTACGGCTACGGCATAGACGAGTGTCACCGCGCCGTGGACATGATCGAAGCCGATGCGCTCATCCTGCATCTAAACCCCGTCCAGGAGGCTGTGCAGGACGCGGGCGATACCAATTTTGCGGGGTTGGCAAAGAAGATCGAAGAAATCTGCAAAAAGATGGAAGTGCCTGTCATCGCAAAAGAAGTCGGCTGGGGCATCTCAGAGCGGACTGCAAAGCTGTTAGCCGATTGCGGCATCTCCGCCGTTGACGTGGCTGGTGCGGGCGGCACAAGCTGGTCACAAGTGGAAATGCACCGCGCCCCAGATGAATTCACACGTCAACTCGCTGCGACCTTTGTCGGCTGGGGAATTCCAACAGCAGAATCAATTTTGAACGTCAAGAAAGCTGCGCCCAATACGGCCATATTCGCCAGCGGAGGGATCAAAGACGGACTGGACATTGCAAAATGCATCGCCCTCGGCGCAACTCTCGGCGGCATGGCAGGACAGTTCCTGAAAGCCGCTGCAATCTCAACTGATAATGTTATTGAGATGATCAAGTTGACGAAAAGACAGATCGAAGTGACGATGTTTGCGACAGGCAATGCGAATTTGAAAGAATTGGGAAACACACAATTGATAGTAGAAGACAGTAATGGATAAAAATAAAAAGACCCTCTTATCGAGGATCTTTTGAGGTTGGTCAAACAACTAGAGGATGGACAATCCAAAAAATGTTAGCTTGAATCCAAGCAGATAACTTACGCCCACCAGTAATGTATTCCAGATATACGCCCCTCCTAATGAGGCAACGAGGAACAAACCGAAGTTCATGCGAGTTATCCCAGCAGGCACACTAACCAACGTCCGCACCCCTGGCAGAATACGGCCGAACATGACTAATCCTAAACCCCAGCGGTGAAACATGCTCTCCGTACGTTCCATGTGACGGGCATCCATGCGAAACCAGCGCGGCATACGATTTAACGGCATGCGTTCCACAAGAGAGCGTCCGCCCAGGCGGGCTGCCCAATATGTTACAGAATCGCCAATGGCAGACCAAATGGCAAAAATCAATCCGCTCATCAAAACAAACAAAACAGGGTGCCAAGGATGAAGGCATGGGCAGCCTTTATAAAAGTTTCAAACTCAACTAACAAAATTGCCTCAACTTTTTGGTAATTTCCGCACGATACATGTAATTCGAGATGAACAGGCATTCTAGTGGAAAAGAATAAGCAGTGGATTAGAATAAAACCAAATAAAGGGGATGAATAAGTTGACGAGGAAACAAACTCTTTTCATCAAAAAAAGAAAACGGCTTCAAGCCAAACATCAATATTATGCAACCAGCGGTAAAATAAATAAATGGATAAACTCAAACCCTTCGAAAAGATCGCCTTGCGGTTTCAAATCTCGCAGGAAAGCGCAAAATTCTTCCTTGGACGTGTTCAAAAAAGTTTCAAGACAGAAAAACCATCCCACAAACTAATTCTCGAATTTATTGAAACTCAGGATCTGGAATTACTACTCACGCCCTACGAACTTGCCGCCATGTTGTACGAAAGCGGCACGTGGCCTTTCGCGTTGGTCACTGAGCCACCAGTCATTCTGGATGATGAAGATCTGTACAATTGAATTTGGGGCACAGACATAACCCCACGATCCAAACAAAGAAAAAATACAAAAGACCCGTTATACTGATACAAAAGGAAACTCCAATCAACTCATGAAACTATACACATATACATTACGCTATGACGACGGCGCTGCCCCCAATCCATTTTGGGGCATCTGCACACTTGCCATCCGCAAGCCATCCATTCGTCTCGCCGCTGAAGTTGGAGACTGGATCGTCGGCTTGGGATCGGCCAAGTCGCCGATCGGTGATATCTCAGACCATGTTGTTTATGCCATGCAAGTCACCAGTAAAATGACATTGGAAGAATACGACCAGTTCTGCAAGACCTTCCTCCCCAAGAAAAAACCAGACTGGCGCAATATTGACTACCGCATGCGCGTGGGCGATTGTATCTATAACTACAGTTCACCTGGAAAACCGAAAATGCGCACAAGCATCCACAAGGAAGAAAACCAGGAAAAAGATCTAAGTGGATTGTACGCTCTTGCCTCCAAACAATTTTATTACTTTGGCAACAAACCTGAAAAGCTGCCCGATAACCTACGCTCCATCATGCATGACGGAAAAGGGTACACATCCGATGCCAATCAACCCTATTTAGATCTATTCGTAAATTGGATCGAGATGCTGGATATTGTCCCCAATAAAGCCAGCAACGAACCACAACTCAAGAAGCAATACTCGCACGAAAAAGAACTGCAATCCCTTTGCTCCATGCGCGACGCAGAAGAGGATGAATAACAACACAGTTCACTTAACAAAAATGAAGGATGAAGCCACTCGCTTCATCCTTCATCATTAATCCTTCACCTTGCAATTCTACTTTTCCGTAATCGTAATCGTCTCGATGGCATCACCCACAGCGGGTTCAACAGGGGTTTGCTGCGGATCACGGCGGGTAATGGCGTTGACCACGTCCATGCCTTCAACTACCTGACCGAAAATAGTATACCCACCGTTCAGAAATTCCTGCGCGCCAAAAGTGATAAAGAATTGGCTGCCATTCGTATCAGGTCCAGCATTTGCCATTGCCATCACACCGTCTTTATCGAAAGTCAGGTCGCTGTTCTCATTCACGAATTCATAGCCAGGTCCGCCCATGCCTGTGCCTGTCGGATCGCCACCCTGTGCCATGAAACCTTCAAGCACACGGTGGAAGGTCACACCATCGTAAAAGTTTTTACACGAAAGAAACACAAAGCTATTTACGGTGATCGGTGCTTTGTCAGGATACAACTGCACTACAAACTCACCGCCATTCGCCATCTTGAAAGTCGCAAAATATTGCTTCGTTTGATCGATACTCATGGGCGGGGCTTCGTTATATTGATCCGCCGCGGGAATGGAATCAAACGCCGCGCATGCGGTTTCACTTCCAGTATCGGTCACACTTCCGTCACTCGCAACACTTGTAGGCGCTGCAGCATCCGCTTTTTGATTTTGAGGCAGCAGTTTGGCAATGTACGGCCAGGCCACGATCGCAACTACAAGCACGATCATTGCGATCGCAATATACTGAATCGTCTTATCAGTTTTTTTAGCATCCGCCTTTTTTACTTTTTTCTTTGTTGACATACAAATTTCTCCTTGAAATGATTTATCCATATTATAACCACCTTGCGCACATACAGGTTTTCTTGTATGCTTGTCACACATGCGAGAAAACTTCAAAAAACATATTGCCATCCCGCAAGACCACGGCTCGTGGGTATTCATCCTTAGCCCCCTGCTCGTCGGCATTTTCGCAGGCGGAAATTTCAACTTCGCCACCTTAAGCCTCATCATCGGCGCGATGTCCGCATTCATGATCCGCCAACCGATGACAGTTTATGTCAAAGCGATCTCTGGCAGACGCCCAAAAAGCGACCTTGGCCCCGCCCGTTTCTGGTTGGTGATCTATGGCAGCATCTCAGCCCTGGCATTGATCTCGCTCATCCTGCAAGGCTTTGGATTTGTGCTGTATCTTGCAATACCAGCTGCGCCCGTTTTTGTGTGGCATTTATGGCTCGTCAGCCAGCGCAATGAAAGAAAACAAGCTGGCATCGAAATCATCGCCACAGGCATACTATCCCTCGCTGCGCCCGCCGCATACTGGGTCGCACTGGGCAGCTACGACCCGCTTGGTTGGTGGCTCTGGGCATGGACATGGCTGCAATCCGCCGCAAGCATCGTCTACGCCTATCTCAGACTTGAGCAGCGCGAATTAAAAGCCCGCCCTGACACCAGCGAATTATGGAGGATGGGCAAACGCGCGCTCATTTATACTTCCTTCAATCTATTCGCATCGCTTATGTTGGGTTGGGCAAATCTCATCCCACAGCTTATCTTCATCCCTTTTCTATTACAATGGATTGAAACACTTTGGGGCATCACCCATCCCGCCATCGGATGGAAACCCACTCGCATCGGAATACGCCAGTTGATCGTCAGCACGCTCTGGACGATCCTATTCATCATCTGTTGGAGACCTTAATGGACGAACTAAAATATGAACTGCTTGCAGAAGTCTACGGCCGAATGGAAGCTGAACTGCTCAAGAGCTATCTCGAAGCGCATGAAATAGATGTTGAGTTGTTTCAGGAATCCATTGGTCAAAACGCCTACCCAACCACCGTTGATATGCTCGGCAACGTACAGATATTTGTAAGCAAAGATAAGATAAAAGAAGCGCTTGAACTGCTCGAAGAAATTCAAAAATAATCAGGAGTAAAAATGAACTTCGATCTAAATGACGAACAGAAAGTATGGAAGAAATCTGTCCACAGGTTTGTGGAAGAGGTTGTCAAACCCAAAGCACGCGAAGTGGATGAAAACGAAGAATTCAACTGGGATGCAGTCCGTAAAGGCGGGCCTGTTGGCTTGCTCGGATTGAACATCCCCGAAGAATATGGCGGCTCCAACGTGGACATGATCTCATGTGTCATCGCGCTGGAAGAACTTGGCTGGGGATGCGGCTCCACTGCCTTATCCTTCACCGCCCACAATGGACTCGGCACCGCACCTATCGCGCTCTATGGCACTGATGAGCTGAAAAAGAAGTGGCTTTCCCTCGTGGCACAGGGCAAGAATAAACTAGGCTCGCTCGCGTTGACTGAACCCGATGCAGGCTCTGATATTCAGGGCGGGATAACCACCAAAGCCGAGAAAGAAGGCGATGAATGGGTCATCAATGGCTCAAAGATGTGGTGTACAAATGCTGGCATTGCGGAGTACATCATCACATTGGTCCGCACTGACCCGAAAGGCGGCTCAAAGTCGCTGAGCATGATCCTCGTGCCAACAGACGCAAAGGGACTGACAATTGGGCCTGCTGAGAAGAAAATGGGCTTGCGCGGCTCCCCAGCATACGGCATGACCTACGACAACGTGCGCGTGCCGCTCGGAAATCTGGTCGGCGTGGAGGGACGTGGTTTACAGCAAACGCTCGCCACTCTTGATGGGGGACGCATCAGCATTGGCGCGATCTCCGTCGGTTTGGCACAAGCGGCACTTGAAGAGGCAGTAAAATATGCCCATGAGCGCAAAGCGTTCGGTCAAACCATTGCAGATTTTCAAGCCACCCAATTCAAATTAGCCAACATGGCAACTGAGATCGAGCTGGCGCGCAATTTGCTTTACAAAGCCGCATGGCTCAAAGATGAGGGACGCCCATTCAACAAGGAAGCCGCAATGGCAAAACTCTACGCCAGCGAAATGGCGGAACGGGTTTGCTATGACGCAATTCAAATCCACGGCGGAAACGGTTACAGCCGCGCCTACCACGTGGAAAGAATGTACCGCGACGCACGATTAATGACCATCGGCGAAGGCACAAGTGAAATTCTAAGATTGGTGATTTCAAGGCATGTGCTGGCAGGTAAATAAAAACATCAATTAAAAAAGCGGGTCACGTTTAAGCGTGATCCGCTTTTTACTTCTTACTTTTTACTTTCTTACCATAACCCAGGCAGTTCCATCTTCGGCTCGAATAGCCTTTTCCCCAATCGGAAACAATTTCATAATTTCATCTGGCGCAAGAAAATGACTTCGCATTAAAAGCATTTTTTCGGCAAGCGCGATCAGTTTCACACCAAAGGTACGGATGTCTGGTTCTTCGATGACAAGCAATCCGCCTGGCTTCAGCACGCGGAACATTTCACGGGCGCTATCCGCATGGTGGCTCACATGATGCAAGGCATCCACCATGATGACGCGCTCGAAAGAACCATCAGCGAAGGGTAATGATTCGGAACCGCCGCACACAGGCTTGAGCGAGGAACGATCCGCTTTATCCAGCATCCCAAAGGAAACATCGGCAATGACCACTTCATCCACCAGATCACGGATGGCAGACGCAACTCTTCCTGTACCGCCGCCGACATCAAGCAAACGCCCCTTTACTGGCAGCGCGGCAGCCTCGCGCAATATATGTGTTTTGGAATATGTGACACGAGCATATAAAGGAGCAATCGCGGCAAAGTGGTCGAAGGGCGGCATTAGTCTCCGACAACGATCAATAATTTCATATTTTCAAAAATAGATGGACCAATACCAGACACCTTCATAATATCTTCGATCGTTGAGAATGGCGTGTTTGTGCGATAGTCAATTATTTTTTGTGCCGTGGTTGGGCCAACACCAGGAAGCGTATCCAATTCCTCTAATGTGGCTGTATTGATGTTCACAAGTACTACATCTGGGTCGGGAGTTGGCTCCTGGGTTGAGGATGGAAGCACAACCGTATCAGAGACTTCCGTTGGCGCAGCACCTTCCTGATAAGGGATATTCAACTGCTGGCCGTCCTCGAGTAATTCGGCAAGGTTGAGAGAATCCACATTCGCACTTGCAAGCAAGCCGCCTGCGGCGTCAATCGCATCCTGCACTCGCGCGCCTTCTGCAAACTCATACAAACCAGGGCGTGGCACTGCGCCAATAACATGCACAGCAAGAGGTGCCTTGGTTGGCGCTGGCTCCAAGATGATCGGCTCACCCTCTGGCGCGCGCGAGACAAAAACAAGCACGCCCGCAAGCACAAAGCCTGCCATGACTCCAAGTAAAACATACAAAGCGTTCTTCATGTGAATTATTTTACTCCAACTTCATCACAAATAATTCTTCACCTGATTTTCTGAATACATCGGCAATGTTAAATAATTTTTTAATCCGCGCAAAATAACGCGGCATTTGTTTTTCAGCGATTACTTGAAAACCAAATTTTTCATACATTGGTCCGTTATGTGACATGCACATCAAATACATGGGTTTGGGATTTTCACGCAAAAGTTTTTCGATCACAGCGCGCGCGATTCCCTGCCCGCGATATTCAGGATGGACCGCAATCGAAGCAAGTTCACGGATGTCTGCACCGTGGGGCTTGATCTGCCCGCAGGCAATTACCTGCTCCCTGTCATTCACCGCGACGATAAAACGCTTCCAATCCAGACCTGTGGGATTGATCCCAACCAACTTAATTAGGTCTTTAATTTGAGTCGACTCTGATTCCAAAGCAGGGCGAAAACTATAATTTATCATGCTTATTAATCTCTTTATATCATGCCAGCCGCGACAATAATTATAAAAGTGGCAATGAACCAATGGATAAGAAAAGGCCAGACAAAGGATTTTGTGCGGTAGGCCACCCAGCCAAAGGCAAATCCGCCAAAAATGGTGGAGAGTGTTTCAACACCAGGCTTGCCGATATGCGCCAGTGCAAAAGGGACAGCCTGCAACCATAATCCATCATGCCCAAATCTACGAACATACGCAAACAGGATCCAGCCTCGAAAGAAGAATTCCCAGCCGATCAAGTCGATAAAGGTTGTCCACGGGAGACCAGGTAAAAGTCTCTCGTAATACGTTTTCATGACTGCATTGCCGCTTCCCATATAATAAATAATGGGAGCCATGATGAAAATACCAAGCACGGTGTAGGTCAGCCCCAATTTCCAATCACCAAAGGAGAAACCATATTCTTTTGGGTTTTCGCGAAATAAAATGACGATGATCAAAAGTGGGATGACGAGATATAGAATTAAACGATCCCAATATTTGTGCGCTGTGAAAGTGTGGTAATGATCAACGATCAGCAGCAATGTACTAACAATCGTAACGGTTGTGACTTTCCAGTCAAAATTCAGTTTTTCACCAAGCAAATATCTCATTCTATTTCTGTGCATTGGCGCGCAAAGATATAATTCGCCGCGCAAGATAAGGTGAGAAATGGCCTTTATACTTTTCCCATAATTCAGGGATTTTCCAGTCATTCCCTGTGATTTTTTTACGACAATTTGATGAGCCACAGTAGCACTCAAATTCGTCATATGGCCCGCCGTCTGACATGGCGTAATCGAACATCAATTCCTCACCTGCTTTAATATCACGCAAAGCCACCAATCCAACTTGACCAAAGAATCCCAAATTGGGATCGCAGGAATGATTGAAGCAATCATTCGGCTCTTTCTCTTCGGCGGTCAGCAAATATAAGCCTTCGTCTACTTGCAAGACACGTTGGGTGAAGCGAGGCATGGAGGGGTCGAGTTCATCCTTGCGGACAATACGTCCGCCCCAGAGAGAGACAAGTTCATCTTTGGATATCATGGCTGTTGCGAATACTCCACATCCACCTTCGACATGGTCGCGCGCTTCGCAGTTGGGGTTGAGATAGGAAAAAGATTGATTGTTCATGGAGGGGATTATACAAGAGAAATAAAAACGAGCAGCAGGCGAAGTTCACTCGTTTGCCTGCCGTTTGATTGAAATACCGATGATAATCTATTTTGCCTCCACCTTCGGATTTCAGATACCCAGCTGTATTTTTTGTGCGAACAAGATCGGCAAAGCGTGATGAACACCACCAATATTCGCAATCACGTTTGTGATCGGACGATTACGCGGCGTAACATTTGGCTGAATATCCAAATTGGAAGGTGGTTGACTGCCTGCGGTAAACGTGGTGACGATGACCTCATCGAAAGAAAGAGAAAAGCAAGGATTCCCCCAGCCAGAAGAGCAGTTCCAATATTTGGAAATACGATTTTGCGAAATGTTTGAAATGAATTTGCACCCAAGTCCATTGAAGCTTCAATCATGGACCCAGTCGATTCGGCGGAAACGTGCAAGCACATTGTTGTAGACAACGACCACACAAAAAGTTGCGTGGCCGATTACAATCGTCCAGATATGTGAACGGGATATGCATCAGACCGATAGCGGAGCGCATGGCAATTCCGGTCACAATACCGGGCAAAGCGAGTGGGAAAAGCAACATAAATGAAATCAGCATCTCGTCCAAAAAAATCAAAACTATAAACTGCAGCCGCTGCAAGTGTGCCAAGAATGAGTGCAACCAGGGTGGCAAGGGAAGCCAACTTTTATTCAGGAACAGAGCTTCCTGCATGGCTGTATTGGCCCATTGCCAGCCGAATCCACTTCGTAGGTCAAGCCGGGGGGCGGAAATGTATATGAGCCGATCGTCTGTTGTAAATGCGTAAAGAAATATCAACCACAATGGGATATGCAAGAATAAAATCGCGCCAAGTGAACCCAATTTCAAAGGCCATGAAGCGCGTTCGCCTGACGGTTGGGATAGTTTTTAGAGGGCATCGAAATGCTCCTAGCCTACGGGCAAACAATATATATATGATCATGATAACGATCGGCCCCATCGTGAAAGCAGCAGCCAGGGGAATATTTCCCGCTGTGCCCTGGTAGACCATACCGCCTTGCCAATGTAATAGCTTGAATTGCCAAATAACTTGCGGGATGATGAAATCACCCAGAGTTAAGCGAGAAAGTAAAAATGGAACCCGCAATTACACCCGGAAAGGATAATGGGTAAAATAACCTTACGAAAAGTCTGCGACGGATGTGGCACCGAGATCTCCAGAAGCTTCTATCAAAGACTTTGGTACGCGCTCAAGGAAGTCTGGATCGGAATGATCATATATGGAAGCCAAATATAAGCAAAAACAATAAAGATACCATTGGCAGACACAGACAAGGAAGATCCACCAATTCCCGGGCAATTGTAAAACACCCAATTAATGCAGCCAATCCATGTGGAACAAAGTGCGATGAACCATGAAATAATCCCTTCCTGGGCGAGGATAATTTCCAGGAATACACACGCACCACATAGCTGGACCAAATGGCAAGGTTACTGCCAGGTATAAAAAGGTTCTCATCTTCCCCGTTGCAAACTGCGCCATATAATAAGAAAGCGGGAATGCAATGATCACATCATGAACAGTCACAGCCGGCGCCATCAGTGTAGTGCGGGAAAAATATTTGCAGATTAGTTGGTTCCAATAACTTCAAATACGTTCTAAGTGTAAATTCGTGAACCACCTTTCCCGTAAAACCATCCAAATAGAAAAAAGCTGTTGACCAGCATGGCATAGCAGCGAACCGATATAAACCACTAGAACATATATGCCAATGGCAGAAGATCAAAAGCAGCCAGTAATGATCTTCGGGCGCAAATAAAATAAGTTGAAATGCGATTAATCAACTTAGCCTCCCAGATAACTAATGTGTTCTTTTTTCCAGATAAACGCACCTGGCGTCCTTTGCCTTCATCACATCCATGGACGTGGTTTTTCAATTTTGTTCGACAACCACCAGGTCACCGCCGCCATCCAACTTCGACCAAATAACGGGTGTATAAGCCCAGATAAATTACATCGCGCACCCTGCCATCGGCGACGAATGTATCTGTCGTCTGACTTCATCACCTGCAGACCCAAGATGTATTTTTTCAGGCCGAATGGAAAATTTTGCTACTGAGCCTGTTATACGTTCGGCAATCTCGCCGAAATAAGGTTGGACATCGCCTACAAATCCCGCAACAAATTGAGTGGATGGATGCTCATAAATCTCTGAGGGAGTGCCGGTTTGCTCGATCTTGCCCTGCTGGAATACGGCAATGCGATCACTCATGGTCAACGCTTCTTCTTGATCGTGCGTGACAAATATGAAAGTAATTCCGACCCGTTTTTGAATGACCTTAAGCTCAATCTGCATCTGCTGGCGTAATTTCAAATCCAATGCTCCGAGAGGCTCATCGAGAAGCAAAACTTTGGGATGATTGATCAAGGCCCGAGCGAGTGCGACGCGCTGACGCTGTCCGCCAGAGAGCTGCGAGGGTTTGCGTCCAGAAAATCCAGGCAATTGGACAAGATCAAGCATTTCATCCACAAGTTTTTCGCGTTCCTCCTTGGCGATCTTTTTTATCATCAGATCCGTATGCCGACATTTTCCCCCACGGTCATATGCGGGAACAAAGCATAATCCTGAAAAACTGTATTCACATCACGCTCATAGGGTGGAAGATTGGAAACATCCTGCCCATATAAAAGAATTTGACCTGATGTGGGTCGGTCAAACCCTGCGATCATCCGCAGACTGGTTGTCTTGCCAGAGCCAGATGGGCCGAGCAGGGAAAAAAATTCGCCATCGCGAATTTCAAGAGAAACATTATCAACCGCTTTAACCTCCCCGATTAATTTTTCCTGTTTCACAGAAAAAACACGGCTTACATTTTCAAATTCAATTGCAATGTGTCACTCATCTTGTGCCTTCACGAAACGATTCCCGTTCACGCCCAATTGTGACGTGACGGGATAAATATCCTACACATATTTATTGACCCACAATCTGTTGTGAACTCTTCGGATCCAACGATTGCGTAAGTTACACAATCACTCTCGCCATTACCACAATCGGCAATCGGTGTTTTCCAGAAAGCATATCTTGTCAAAATTATCGAAGCCATTGATCTTGCAGCCTTCGGTGCCCAACAATTCACTGGCACCATCGCAAGCTGCGGGAACGGCAGGAACCGAACCAAACCACGCAGCCACATCACCTTGAACCTTTGGGTTAAGAGACATGCTCCAGCCAGAGGTATGCACACTGGGATGAGGGGCATTAGCAGCCATCATGGTAGTGTCAGCCCAGCCTGTAGCACCTTCCTCGGGAATCACACTGGCAATGGGTTGTTTATTGTATTGAAGGTATTAACCTGGTAAGGCCATGCCTGGCCAGCCACAAAGCCCTCGGAGGTAAAGTCCTCAACCTGAGCCAGATAGTCGTCTCCAGTATTTGGTTGATCAATTCCGCGCTGTTGATTTAACAGATCCAACGCGGCCGCAAATTGTGCCTCGTTTAGCTCGTAGGGATTGGTGATTCCCAATTCAGGGTTGTGGAATTTTAAGTATAGGGCTGCATCTGCAATATAAATGGCTCCAGCATACGCTTGCACGCGATCCTTATTCGACTTGCCGTCGGGGAATGTCTGCTCCTCAAAAATCACGTTCCAGGAAGTTGGCGCCTCGGGGAAAACTTCAGTGTTGTACATCAAAACATTGGGTCCCCATTGATAGGGAACGCCATAATGCTTGCCATCCACTGTGTGCCAGGCGGCGTTTTGCAGGCGTTCATCAACAGTGCTGTATGAAGGGATCTTGGAAATATCGATGGGCTGTACAGAATCGCCATAGACCAAGCGCAGGCTGGCATCCCCGGAAGCAGTTACCAGGTCAAAACCGCCGCTGTTGATCAACTGCACCATTTCATCAGAGGTGGCAGCGTCCTTTACGGTAACTTTGCAACCGGTCTCTTTTTCAAATCCTGTCACCCAGTCATAAGCGGGATCATTCGCGCCGCGTTCGATATAACCAGGCCATGCAACAATGGCCACCTCGCCTTCGGGGGCGGCAGCAACAGGAGCCTCGGTTGGAGCTGCGCCACACGCTGATAGAACAAAGCTGGCCAATACAAATAGCACCAGCAAATTAAAAGCAATCTTTTTCATTACTCTCTCCTCTTATTTAAATTATAAAATTAACAAAATGGGCCAAAATAAACCTAGTCATCGCATCCCTAGCAGTCACCTCCTTTCAAGTTAAACACCAATATCCTCAGAAAGAAAATGGATATTACCTATCATGAATAGGCTATTATATGGAATGCTCGCAGGAAGTCAATCTCTTATTTCCGATTTGGACAATACATTACCTGCTGGCATCGAAGCGGTATAATCTTGAAAACCATTTCTCTGGAGACTATAAATGACCGACCTGCCCATCTACCCACTTTCAGATGAACATAAAATGATACGTGATGCTGCGCGTGATTTCGCTCAAAAAGAGATTGCGCCCATTGCGGCGGAATACGATGAAAGCGGCGAGTTTCCACATGCTACGATGAAAAAAATGGGCGAGTTGGGATTTATGGGCATTGAAGTTCCTGAACAGTATGGCGGCGCGGATATGGACACGCTTGCTTATGTTCTGGCCCTTGAGGAGATCTGCAAAGTGGATGCTTCTCACGGCGTTATTATGTCGGTAAACAACTCGTTGTACTGTCACGGCATATTACATTTTGGAACTGAAGAACAAAAGAAAAAATTCATTACACCCATTGCGTCAGGTAAAGCGATCGGTGCATATTCCCTGACCGAACCCCAAAGTGGATCGGATGCGGGCGCAATGAAATGCCGCGCCGTACGTGACGGTGATTTTTATGTTTTGAATGGGCGCAAATCCTGGGTCACAAGCGGACCTGTGGCTGATTACTTCGTGGTCTTTATGATGACCGACCCCGACAAAAAGCAAAAAGGCGTCAGCGCATTCCTGGTGGAGGGCAACACAAAAGGCCTGGTCCGCGGCAAGAAGGAACCCAAGCTCGGCATCCGCGCTTCGGCTACAAGCGAGTTGATCTTTGAAGATTGCCGTATCCCCGTGGAAAATAAACTCGGCGCAGAAGGCGAAGGGTTCAAGATCGCCATGACCGTTTTAGATGCGGGCCGCATCGGCATCGCAACACAATCACTCGGGATTGCAGAAGCTGCCTACGAAGCCGCGCGCCAGTATGCGGGTCAGCGCGAAGCGTTCGGTCAACCCATCGGCGCATTTCAGGGAACAGGATTCAAGATCGCAGATATGAAAACACGCATTGAGGCATCCCGCTTGTTGATCTACAATGCCGCAATTGCAAAGGAAAATTCCAAGCAGACAGGCGGACGTTATTCACTTGAAGCATCCATGGCAAAATTATTTGCATCTGAAACAGCCATGTTCGTAACACACCAATCCCTGCAAATTCACGGCGGAATTGGCTATAGCAAAGAACTTCCTGTGGAAAGGTATTTCCGCGACGCGAAGATCACGGAGATCTATGAGGGTACAAGTGAGATTCAAAGACTTGTGATCTCAAGATCTGAGTTGGGTATCAAATAACCCCATCCATGAAAGCCACCCTCTTCCGCCAACACGGCGGACCTGAAGTCCTCGAATACACCGACTTCCCCTCACCTGAACCAAAAGCAGGTGAAGTCCTCGTGCGTTTGCGTGCTGCCGCACTTAACCGCATGGATGTACTCGTCCGCAATGGCTGGCCTGGTTTGAAACTGGAACTCCCCCACATCAACGGCGCAGATGGTGCGGGCGAAGTGGCTGGGCTTGGTTCCCCTCTCAATCAGGGAGAGGGGCCAGGGGTGAGGGTCGGAGACCGAGTCGCCATCAATGCAAATCTTGGATGTGGACAATGCGAATCCTGCCTAAGCGGACGGGATAATCTATGTTCCAATTGGCATTTGCTTGGCGAGACGATTCGCGGAACGTACGCAGAGTATGTTTGCCTGCCCGCGCGCCAGCTTTACAAACTGCCTGATGATTTTGATTTTCACGCATCTGCCGCGGCCGCACTGGTGTACCAAACCGCGTGGCATTCGATGGTCAAACGGGGCGAGGTAAAGGCTGGGGAAACAGTGGCAATTGTCGGCGCGGGTGGAGGCGTAAATTCTGCCAGCATCCAGGTCGCGAAATATCTTGGCGCACGAGTTGTGGTCATCGGGTCGAGTCCAGAAAAATTGAAACAAGCCGAATCGCTTGGCGCGGATATTTTGATCGACCGCTCAAAAGAAACAGATTGGGCAAAGGCAGTATTTATTGCGACAGAAAAACGCGGCGTGGATGTGGTTGTGGATAATGTCGGCACAACCTTCCCGATGAGTTTGCGCGCGCTGCGTAAAGGCGGGCGCCTGCTGACAGTTGGCAACAGCGGCGCGCCACGCTTCGAAATTGACAACCGTTATATTTTTGCAAAACATCTCTCGATCATCGGCTCGACCATGAGCACGCTTGCTGATTTTGCCGAAGTGATGGATCTGGTCGTGGCTGGTAAACTTAAGCCAGTGGTTGATAAAACATTCCCGCTCAAAGAAGCCGCCGCCGCACAGGAACGATTGTGGCGCGGTGAAAACTTCGGAAAGATAACTCTCGATATTTCATAAGGATCATGTCATTGCGAGAAGGGCGCACTTCCCGACGAAGCAATCTCCGCTTATTTCAATGAATTCCATAAAAAAACAACTTCCCATTTTCGAGATCGCTTTAGTCACAGTCATCTTAAGCATCCATCTGTATGCGGCTTTTTCCGACGCGTATAACTTTCCCAACGCATGGTTCACACGCGACGATGCCTATTATTATTTCAAAGTTGCGCAGAATATTACCCAGGGACTGGGCAGCACATTCGACGGCATCAACCTGACGAATGGATATCATCCTTTATGGATGTTGATCTGCATTCCCATCTTCGCGCTCGCCCGCTTTGACTTGATCCTGCCGCTGCGGATCCTGCTCATGGTCATGGCAATATTTAATGCCGCAACTGCCGTGCTTATTTACAGATTGGTAAAAAACAACCTTTCTCACCCAGTGGCAATAGTAACCGCGTCTTTCTGGGCATTCAACTTCCATATCCATGCCATTGTTTACGAACTTGGGCTTGAAACCCCGCTGGCCGCATTTGCAATCGTTTTGTTTCTTTACAAACTTTCACAGTTTGAAAAGAGATTGGCGCGTAAAACCTGTGGCTACACGACAGATTGTCACACTTGCGATCATCGCAACGATCGTCATGCTCAGCCGCCTTGACCTTATCTTCCTCGCCATCATTGGCGGAATTTGGGTCATCTTTCGCGGCAGACCCATTCGCTCGCTCCTGCCGTTGGATACGCTCATCATTTTCTTCTCAATGACATGTTCTGTCGCGCTACGCACAGGCATAGATCAATACAACACTACATATGCGGCCTCCGCAATAGAGGCGGTAATACTGGTTCTCATCATCAAGATCATCACGCTTTATTTTTTTGGCGCGTATCAACATCCGCGCACAAGGTCGGTCTTGAAAACGATCCTCCAAACTGGTCTCGCCATCACAGCCAGTTCGGTTCTCGCGCTTGGCTTGTATTTACTTCTCGTTCAACTGGGTTTGGGGAAAGGGTTTCCGCGCACCGCCTTCCTCATCGACTGGGGGATCAGCCTTGTGCTCCTGCTTGCGGTAAGACTGGCGGCTTATTGGTTCGGAGACCAAAAAATAAACGTTGACGCACAGACCATAACACCCCTCGTAGAGCTCCAAACGAACTGGAAAAAGTGGCTCACCGAAGGCGTCACCTATTACGGAATTCTAAGCGGCGCTCTTGCATTGTATTTGCTCTACAACAAGATCACCTTCGGCACATCCTCCCCGGTCAGCGGACAGATCAAACGCTGGTGGGGAACGCTAATTGATACCGTGTACGATAGTCCCGCGCCCAATTGGAGCAGTTTTTTCGGCATAAGTTTTCAATGGGGATATGATGCCTGGCAGCCAGCATCCAGCGTGTTTCTATGGATGGCAAAATTAATATATCCGCTTTATCCTGGCGCCACCACAACAGATGAACGGTACTATATTTCCATGTTCGCGTTAGCCCTTGTTGCGCTGGTCATTTTATTTGCAAATGCGCGCCGCACACGAAGGGCATTTACAAACATGGCACTCATACCACTTGCGGCAGGCTGCGGAATTCAAATCCTATCATACACAACCTCTGCCTATGGCGGCGTAAAAGAATGGTACTGGGTCAGCCAGATGGTCTTCGTCACTCTGGCAGGCAGTGTACTGCTCGACATGCTCCTTCGTCCCCTGCAGACGAATAAAACCCGCCCGCTTCACGCTTGAACTTGCTTCCGTGGCCCTGGGTGTATTTCTGGCGTACCAATTCGGCATTTATGTTAAGTCCATCATGCCTCACAACTACTATCCCGCAGACCGCCCCTACATGGAAGTACTGCCATTCATCGAAGCAAACACCCCGCCTGGTAGTATCATCGGCATGACAGGCGGCGGAAATGCGGGGTACTTTATCCGCGACCGTACCATCGTCAACATGGATGGCTTGATCAACAGTTATGATTATTTCCACGCCCTGCAAAATGGAGAAGCGCCGATCTATCTGTCACAGCACGGCACAACGATCATCTTTGCCAACCCTGGTCTGCTTTCGCTTCCCCCGTACAATGGTCAGTTCGCGCCCTATCTTGAAAATTATAACGAATACGGCGGAAAAAAATTCATGTATCTTCTCGAAAAGCCAAAATATTAGGAGATGTCTCATCCCGCGCATTTTTCACTCAACCGACATTCACCAAGCTATGGGTTTAATCATCCTCTCAAACAACGGAACAACACGCCCCAGCCTGATCCTGTTTCAAGGGCATTTTTCACCTCCAAAAATGATCAAACAATGAACAAACTTCCCTTTCGAGTAACCCTACTGTACTGGCTGGTGTTAACCATAACAGCGTGGAACGGCTTGCGCCTATGGACAGCCCTTGCCTGGCGCAATACACTGAATGAATTCTCCACACAGCCAACAGCCACGATCATTGCCATTAGCGGCGCTGTCTGGATGATCATTGGCATCATACTCATCTGGAGCATTTGGCAGAAAAAAGCCTGGTCGGCGAAACTGCTCCTTGGGGCCGCAGCAGGCTACACCGTCTGGTATTGGAGCGAGCGGTTTATCTGGCAAAATCCGCATCCAAATTGGCTATTCGCTGTTATAGTAAATCTGGCTCTACTTATATTTATCCTATTCACCGCAAAACTTTTGACGAGAGAGGCTCATGAGCGAAATAACGAAAATCCAAAAATTGAATGACCTGAAAGCGAAATCACGACTCGGCGGCGGGCAAGCCCGCATTGACGCACAGCACAAAAAGGGACGCCTTACCGCCCGTGAACGCCTGGATCTATTATTAGATAAAGGCTCCTTCCGTGAGGTGGATGCTTTTGTTGTCCACCGCACGCATGACTTTGACCTGGATAAACAAAAGATCACAGGCGACTCGGTGGTGACAGGCTGGGGCACAATTGAAGGTCGGCTTGTGTATGTGTACTCACAGGATTTCACGGTATTCGGCGGAAGCCTGGGCGAAGTGCATGCCGCTAAAATCTGCAAGATCATGGATATGGCAATGAAGAACGGCGCGCCCATGATCGGATTAAATGATTCAGGCGGTGCGCGAATTCAAGAAGGTGTAGTTGCTCTTGCTGGCTATTCGGATATTTTTCTGCGCAACACGCTGGCATCAGGGGCCATCCCACAAATCTCTGCCATCATGGGACCCTGCGCAGGCGGCGCGGTGTATTCCCCCGCGTTGACAGATTTTATTTTCATGACGCGCAGCACTTCCTATATGTTCGTTACAGGGCCTGATGTTGTAAAAGCCGTAACTCACGAAGAAGTAACACAGGAAGAACTTGGCGGCGCAGGCGTGCACTCTGAGAAATCTGGCGTCTGTCATGTAGCCGCAGACAGTGAAGCAGATACACTATATCTCATCCGCAAACTGCTGGGCTTCCTGCCGCAAAACAACATGGAGGATGCTCCTTTTGTTTTAGGTGATGATCCCTTGCGCATGGAAGAAGCGCTAAACAGCATTGTCCCTGACGATCCAAATAAACCGTACGATGTCAAAGAAGTCATTCAGATGATCATGGATGGCGGAAATTTTTATGAAATCCACGAGAACTATGCACAGAACGTTGTGGTTGGCTTTGCTCGATTAGGAGGACACTCCGTCGGCATCGTTGCAAATCAACCCGCTGTGCTGGCAGGCGTGCTGGATATTGATGCAAGTGAAAAAGCCGCGCGCTTTGTCCGCTTCTGTGACGCGTTCAACATTCCGATCATCACATTTGAAGATGTACCTGGTTTCCTGCCTGGCACATTTCAGGAACATCATGGCGTTATCCGTTCTGGCGCAAAATTGCTTTACGCCTATTGTGAAGCCACAGTACCAAAATTGACCGTCATCACCCGCAAGGCGTATGGCGGCGCATATTGCGTCATGTCATCCAAACATATCCGCAGCGACGTGAACCTTGCCTGGCCGACGGCTGAGATCGCGGTCATGGGGCCTGACGGCGCAGTGAGTATCATCTTCCGCAAGGAATTGGATGCGGCAGATGACCCCATTCAAAAGAAGGCTGAATTGGTTGCGGACTATAAGGAAAAATTCGCCAATCCCTACGTCGCCGCACAACGCGGATACATTGACGATGTGATCGAGCCGAAGGAAACCCGTCCACGCCTGATCAATGCGCTGGAAATGTTGAGCAACAAGCGCGACGCAAACCCTGCCAAGAAACACGGAAACATACCTTTATAACCATGCCTACTAAAAAATCACTCATGTTCAAGAAGGTCCTGGTCGCAAACCGCGGTGAGATCGCGGTCCGCATCATCCGCGCCTGCCGCGAACTTGGCATTGCAACTGTGGCTGTGTTTTCCGAAGCAGACCGCCATGCCCTTCACGTCCGCTATGCTGACGAAGCCTATTTACTTGGTCCCGCTCCCTCGCGCGAATCTTATTTGCGCACGGATAAAATTTTTGATGCTGCTAAAAGATCTGGCGCGGATGCGATCCACCCTGGATATGGTTTCCTCGCTGAGCGGGAGGATTTTTCCGCAAAATGCGAAGACCTGGGAATCAAATTTATTGGACCCAAGCCTTCGTCCATTGCGGCGATGGGAGACAAAGGCAAAGCGCGTGCAACGGTCATCAAGGCGGGTGTGCCCATCGTGCCTGGCACTGAAGATGTTGGCAATATGACTAACGATGATCTTCTGCGCATTGCGCCCAGCATCGGATTCCCGCTGCTGATCAAAGCCACTGCAGGCGGCGGCGGAAAAGGCATGAGGGAAGTAAGAAGCCTGGAGGAAATGCCGACCCTGCTTGCATCCGCCAGACGCGAGGCTGAATCATCTTTCGGCGATGGAAACGTCTATCTCGAAAAATTAATTGAAGGCGCGCGCCATATCGAATTCCAGATCATGGCAGATTCATTTGGCAACGTCATCCACTTGGGCGAGCGCGAATGTTCCATTCAACGACGTCACCAAAAATTATTGGAAGAGGCACCGTCCATATTTCTGGACGAAGAACTGCGCGAGAAAATGGGAAGCATCGCCGTGAAATCCGCGCAGGCAGTGGATTACGTCAACGCCGGCACGATTGAATTTCTTGTGGATAAAGACCGCAATTTTTATTTCCTCGAAATGAACACGCGCCTGCAAGTGGAGCACCCGATCACTGAGATGGTCACAGGCGTGGATATTGTTGCGGAGCAGATCCGCATCGCGCGCGGCCGACAACTGAGTTACACGCAAGAAGATATCAAGTTTAACGGCCATGCCATTGAATGCCGCATCAATGCAGAAGATCCCTTCAACGGCTTCATGCCTTCCACTGGTCGCATCACGCACAGCCTGCTCCCCACAGGTCCCGGTGTGCGCGTGGACACAGGGGTTTACCCCGGCTTTGAGATCACACCTTACTACGATCCGATGATCGCCAAACTGATCGTTTGGGGCGAGACGCGCGCGCAAGCCATTTTGCGGATGCGCCGCGCGCTGGAGGAATATCGCATCGTTGGCGTACGCACCAATATCCCCTTCCATCAAACTTTGATGGATTCGCATCGCTTCATGGGCGGTCAATTCGATACACGTTTCGTGGAGGAACGCTTCTCCATGGAGGACGCAGTGGAGTCACGTGCGGCGAATGCAGAAATTGCAGCAATCCTTGCCACGCTGGTTGCCCATCAACAAACCGAACGCAACGCAAATATCGTCCGACGAAATGAGCGCGACACAAGCAACTGGAAATGGGTCGGCCGCTGGGAACGAATGCACCGATAATGGTTGCGATTGAGGTCAAATAATGAAATATATTACAACGATTGATAATAAGGAATTTGAGATCGAAGTTGTCGACGAGCGCCACATCCGTATTGGAGACCGTTTGCTTGAAGTTGACTTTGAATCAGTGAGCGGACAGCCTGTCTTTTCTCTGATCCTGGATGGAAAATCCTATGAAGCATTTGTATACCAGGGCGAGGAAGATTGGGAGGTTCTGATCCGCGGGCGGCAATATCAAGTCAACATTGAGGATGAACGCGAGAAACGTTTGAAAGCCTCGGCAGGCGGAGGCTCAATGGAAGGCGGCGAATTCCATCTCAAAGCCCCGATGCCCGGGCTTGTCGTTGCTGTTCTGATAGATGAAGGCCAGGAAGTGAAAAAAGGACAGGTTATGCTGATCCTCGAATCCATGAAGATGCAGAACGAACTAAAAGCCCCGCGCGACGGCATCATGGGGCGTGTGCGCGTGAAAGCAGGCGAGAGCGTTGAGCAAAGGCAGACTTTGCTGAGTGTGCATTAGATGTTGAAACAGGTGACAGTCACAAATGACTGTCACCTGTTTGTATTAACCAGGGTAAAAGACATGAACGGACACGAAACCGAAGCCAAGTTTTATGTGCAAAACTTAAGAAAGATCGAACTGCGCCTTCAAGAGTTGAAGGCGCAGTTGATTCAACCACGCATCCACGAAACCAATTTGCGCTTCGATAATGCGAGCAGCGACTTGAGAAATTCCTTCCGCGTGCTGCGATTAAGGCAGGATGACAAGGCTCGGTTCACCTTCAAAGGGCCAAGCGAAGAGGAGGAAGGCGGCATACTCAGCCGCCAGGAAATTGAATTTGTGGTCGGGGATTTTGAAAGCGCCAAACAATTTTTGGAAGCGCTGGGATATGAAGTTGTGGTTTTTTATGAAAAATTCCGCACAACCTACGAGATAAATGATATTCACATCATGCTGGACGAATTACCATACGGCGAGTTTGTCGAGATCGAAGGCGATAATGTGGAGGCAATACACAATATCGCAAATTTGCTGGGTCTCAACTGGGATGCCATGATAAAAGCAGGCTATCACGCCTTGTTCGAACGAGCGGCTGGAAAATACAACCTGGAACTCTCGCAACTAAGTTTTTCTGCCCTCGAAAAAGCAAAAATCACACCCGACGATTTAGATATTCATGCCGCTGATTGAATATCTGAACGGTGGATGTCATTCCGATTAGCAGTCGGATTAACAGCATACCCACCATTTTGCTTGATGTTGATCTTGTAGAGCCTGCAACCTGATATCCAGATATTGCACAACTCTGTATTAAAGTGTTGGAATAGATTTTTGTGAGAGACAGAATAAGCGGGGAAAGTTAAAATGTCCGAAAAATAACCAATCTTTACCGTATTATTCTCAAAGAAATTCAAAGAAAGTTCAAAGGATTTAAAAGATTTATTACGATATAGTATGACAAATGTCATATCATATCAACTTTACAAAGTTACATTGTGGACTCGCAAATTCTATTAATTACATATTTTCTACAGGGTGAATTTTTTTACCCAAAGCCCAAAATTTATTTTCAAATGAACATATAAATGAATTTCTAAATTGTTTAAAATTGGAAAATAATATTAACATGACAATATCCCACTTTAATTCAACCCTCCTATAAGTGATTCTTCAACAATGTTTTGGCATTGGCATGGTCTATTGATCGAGTTGCAGATATGGGATTCCTATGGTACAAAAATCAATGAGGAAAAGTTGAAATGGAAAATATTAAGGTTGATAAATTTAGTGACATGCGTGCAAAATTCCTTGGTGTTATTTCCTATCGGCGTAACACCCGCTTACGGATGAGTATTCTTTTGATGAGTGCTGATATTATCTGTTTTCTTTTAGCTGGTGGGTTGGCGATTGTCGTTCGTCCCCTTTTTAATACCCCTTTGCGTTTTGAGCTTTTTCAACAAACTCTGCCGATTTTAATTGATCAGCCTGATTTCTTTTGGGTTTACTGGTCTCTATCCGGCAGTTGGGATGAGCGCAGTTGAAGAATTAAGAAAACTGGTCACTACAACAACCCTGGTTGTGCTCATTCTTACAGCAGTGAGTTTTTGGGCGCGAAATGCAGAAGTTTTTTCCCGCTTGACCTTAACTCTAACCTGGTTGTTTAGTATCGTCTTTCTGCCTATTGCTCGAGATCTGGTTCGAACGTTGGCAGTGCGGTTGAATATTTGGGGGGAACCCGTTGCAGTCATTGGCTTTGGCAAGCAAGGTCAAAAAACACTGGAATTCTTCCAGAAAAATAAAAAACTTGGACTTAAACCGGTGGTGATATTAAAAACATCCGAATCTAATGTGTACGATGCTCCAAATATCAGAGTATTGAAAGTTGATGCTTTATACCCAAAGGAAAAGGTTGGGGAGTTAACCGATTGTAAAACTGCTTTGGTCATGATGGCGGATGTCCCAGCGAAATTCATGACCATGATCTCGAGCAACCAAAAAGGGGGGTGGGAGCGATTGATCTTGATCCCAAACCTTGAACAGATCAGCAGTTTTGGTGTCGTTTCGTTTGACTTTGGCGGCGTATTGGGTCTCGAAGTTCGTCACAATTTACGTGACCTGCAGCAGCAAACCATTAAACGGATAATGGATATTTTGCTGGTCGTCCTTGGCGGAATTATTATCTCACCCATATTATTAATATTAGCCGCGATGCTTTTTGTCGAGACGAAGGGAAGCATCCTCTTTGGACATGTCCGCATCGGGAAAGATGGTAAAAAGTTTTCGGCGTGGAAGTTCAGGACCATGGTCAAAGATGCAGATAAAAAATTAGAACTCTATCTAAATACGAACCCGGAAATTCGACAAGAATGGGAAGCTACTCACAAGTTGAAAGATGATCCTCGAGTGACAAGGCTTGGGAAGATATTACGCCGTTATAGCCTGGACGAATTACCACAATTGATAAATGTACTCAAAGGTGAAATGAGCCTTGTAGGGCCGCGCCCAATTGTCGAAGATGAAGTACATCACTATGGAGATCTTTTTGATCCGTATACCTGGGTACAGCCGGGGATAACTGGGATGTGGCAGGTTTCTGGCCGTAGTGATACCACTTATATAACTCGCGTGTACCTTGACGAATATTACGTTCGTAATTGGTCTATTTGGCTTGATATTTATATTCTTGTTCGTACAATTTTGGTTGTGTTCTCAAAAAAGGGTGCTTATTAGTTTCTTTCTTGGCAAATGGGATCAAACAGTTGCTTCATTAAAAAAACTTTTTTTGAGAAAAGGCGAACTGTCACCCGTTATTGCAGGCAATGTCCATTATAATTTCCTGCATGAATGATCTGAATACTCAACTCCGCAAAGAATTTGAAAAAGCCCAGCAGGCTCGCATCAACAAAAATGAAGGACAAGCTAGAGTCTGCGCGCGCCGTGCAGCTGGCATTGCCATACGGGCATATCTGACCCGCAACGGGACTCAAGTCCCGAGCATGAGCGCCTACGATCTGCTTAATCTACTCAAAGGAAGATACGCTCCTTCCCCCCGAGATGCAGTTGATCGTTGACCATTTGACAGTTCGCGTCACTGAGGAGTTTGAACTCCCCGTCGATGCAGACTTGATAGCCGAATCGCGCATTTTATGTGATTGGTTGTTGGATCAGTAACCTATCAACAAACATCCCGAAGGTTTTCAAAAACCTTCGGGATGTTGATTATCAATGGAGTCTATCTCAGTCAACCTCTGCGCCCAACCAGATAATAAAACGAGCGCGCAAGGGTAATGAACAATAACATTCCAGAAATAACGCCGCCAAAAACAAGGAACATCCTGCTCCAATCGGGGAGATGTATGGTGGCTCTCTCGCGATTCGGCATTTGGATTCGCATGTTTACGCGTTGGACAATCTCCTTCGAAGGTGCGACCGGCTTCAAGGTCCCGGCCAGATGCGCTTCGAGAACTTGGATATCTTCTTCAGGGGTATAAGTCTGCTTACGCCGCGCCATTCTTCAATTACTCCGCAGGATATAAAACCAAACCAACTGTGCCGGGTCCAAAGTTGATGGCAAGTGAAATGGAAAGGTCGGTCATCTCCACATCTTTGATGTTGAAATTTTTTCTGGCTTCTTCCAGCAAGGCTTTGCCAGATTCGATATCGCGGGCATGTACCACGCCAAGATACACAGGTTTATCGCCAACCAATTCCTTGCCAAGAGTAATAACACGCTCAAGGGCAGTTTTACGGGTACGGACTTTTTCCACCATGTTGACGAGTCCATCCTGCAAGAGGGCAATCGGCTTGACATTTAGGAGGGAAGCCATTGCCGCAGAAAGCGTACCCACACGTCCGCTGCGCCGCGCATAGTCCAGAGTATCCAATGTAAGAACGACATGAACTTGATCGCGAATGGACTCGAGATATCGTACAATTTCTTCCACACTTTTTCCTGCGCGATCCATCTGGCGCGCGGTACGACACATAAAACCGGTACCCATTGAGCCGCCCAAAGAATCGAATGTGATGACGTTATAAGTACCCTTCAATTCTTCCGCCGCGGCAACTGCAGACGCGTATGTACCAGAAAGTTTACTGGTGATATGAATCGAGAGGATGGTGTCACCAGGCTGGAAGTTTTCTTTATAGAATTCCACGAACTGATGTGGGGAAGGCTGGGAAGTCTTCGGGAATGGATTGGATTTATCGTCTACCAGTTTATAAAATCCATCGAGACTTAGTTCCACATCCTGGGTGTAAGTCTTCTCGCCAAAATGAACATTGATGGGAATTCTCTTAATGTCAAACTCTTTCATCCACGCAGAAGGGACATCAGCCGCGCCGTCAGTCACAATTCCTATCATGTTTCACTCTCCTTCAAGATTTAGGTTCTGATCTTCCAATTGGTCGCGAAGAGCCAAAAGAGTGCGGTGATAAAGGCTCTTCACGGCTCCCTCACTTCTGCCCATAATTGCGCCGATCTCCGCGTTGGACAAATCTTCAACGAATTTCAGGATCAACAAATTCTGTCTTTCCGAAGGCAATGTGCGGATCATCCGCAACAACGCTTCCTGCTCCTGCGACCGAACAAGGTTTTTCTCGGGATGGTCGCCCTTGGCAATCAGAATAGGCAGATCATCCAGCGGGATCTCCTGCTTGCGGCTTCGGTCCCGGTACCAGTTTGCAACAAGGTTATGCGCGATCCGATACAACCACGCAGAGAATGGCACACCGCGATCCGTATAATTCACAATGTGCTTCATCGCCCGCTGAAACACACGCGCAGTCAAATCCTCAGCATCGTGAGTGTTCCCTGTTCTGTAGTACACATAATTAAATATGCGTTCCACATAATGTTCATAGAGTTGACCAAAAGAATCACGGTCACCCTGTGAGGCGTGCGTAAGGACGTCTTCTTCGTTGTATTCGAGTTCCGCCAAGATTAAAACCTTACCGGCGGGTTGACATAAATAACACCGCCGGATTTGAGAAGTTACACTCAGTATAACGCGAATCAAAGAATGAAGGATGAATTATGGAGGATGAAAATATTAACGTTGAAGTTGATTCTGCTTCCGAATATTTTCCCCCTTTGGGTATTTACCGCAAAATAAAACATTTGTGCTACAATAGCAAAATCCCCAAGGAGAATTATGTCAGCTAATGTCATTCGCGTTGTAGGCGCACGCGTTCACAACCTCAAAAATATCACAGTCGAAATTCCTCGCGATAAGTTCGTGGTTATCACGGGCTTATCAGGTTCGGGCAAGTCATCGCTTGCGTTCGACACCATCTTTGCAGAAGGTCAACGCCGTTACGTTGAGTCTCTCTCAGCGTATGCGCGTCAATTTATCGGTCAAATGGACAAGCCCGATGTGGATTACATCGACGGCCTCTCTCCCGCCGTTTCCATTGACCAGAAATCCACCTCGCACAACCCACGTTCGACAGTGGGTACGGTTACCGAAATCTACGACTACATGCGTTTGCTGTTCGCGCGCGCAGGCATTCCCCATTGCCCCGTCTGCGGACGTGAAGTGGTCAAACAGTCGGCGCAGGAGATCGTGGACAAGGTCGCTAAACTTCCTGAAGGTTCGCGCGTCTTAATTCTCGCGCCGCTGGTGCGTGCCCGCAAAGGGACTTACCAGGCAGTATTTGAAGAAATCCGCAAGGCTGGCTTCACCCGCGTCCGCGTGGATGGAGATGTCCACTCACTGGATGATGAGATCGAACTGGATCGCTACAAACAGCACACCATCGAAGCCGTTGTAGATCGCCTTGTCATTTCACATGAAGGCGATAAAGAAGAAAGAAAAGCCGCACTCACCCGGTTGACCGATTCGATTGAAACCTCCTTGAAATTTGGCGAGGGGTATTTAACTGTAAACCTAGTGGACAAAAATGAAGACCTGAACTTCTCCGAACATCTCGCCTGCCCCGAACATGGTGTCAGCATCAACGAAATTGAACCGCGCACTTTCTCTTTCAACACTCCTCAAGGCGCATGCCAGGATTGTCAGGGACTTGGCTCAAAATTGGAAATTGACCCGCAGCGCATCATTCCTGACGACAGCCTGTCTCTGATCGATGGGGCGATCATCAGCATGGAGTGGAGCGGCCCCAAAGAAGAAGGCGGCTACTACTGGCAAAGTTTGGTCAACGCCGCGAAAGCCTTCAAAATAGATCTGGATAAACCTGTAAAAGAATTAACCCAGGAACAGATGAAGGTCGTTCTTTACGGCACAGGCGAAAAACAGATCCAGATGACCTATCAAAATTCGAATGGCAATGAGTTCAAATTCACTCGGGCATTCGAAGGTGTGATCACCAACTTGGAACGACGGTATCGTGAGACAAACTCCGAATACATCCGCGAGAAGATCAGCGAATTCATGTCCGACCGTCCATGCCCAAGTTGTGGCGGTAAAAGGCTAAATCCCGCCGCGCTGGCTGTGACCGTGGACAATGTCAATATTGTCGAAGCAAATTCCTGGCCCGTATCCACAACTCTGGAATGGGTGAAGAAAATCGCTGGCAAAAATTCACCGCTGACTTCAAAACAGAAGACAATTGCCGAAAGAGTGATCAAAGAGATTCACGAGCGTCTTAATTTTCTGGTCAACGTTGGCTTGAATTATTTGACATTGAACCGCTCAGCCACCACGTTGTCAGGCGGCGAGGCACAACGCATTCGACTGGCAACTCAGGTCGGCTCACGTTTGGTTGGCGTGTTGTATGTGTTGGACGAACCTTCGATCGGGCTGCATCCGCGCGATAATGCAAGATTGCTGGAAACGCTCAAAGGTCTGCGTGACTTGGGCAATACCGTTTTGGTCGTAGAGCATGATGATGAAACCATCCGCGAAGCAGATTGGATCATCGATCTGGGTCCAGCCGCCGGCGAGCATGGCGGCCAGGTCATCGCTGAAGGCACGCCGGCACAGATTTTGGCGCATCCAAAGTCGTTGACTGGAGCATATCTCTCGGGGCGCAAACGGATTGAGGTCCCGAAGAAGAGGCGCGAAGGAAACGGCAAATCGTTGAAAATCATCAATGCAACGGCGAACAATTTGAAGAGCATCGATGTCTCGATCCCATTGGGAAAAATGGTTTGTATCACAGGTGTTTCAGGATCGGGCAAATCCACTTTGATGAGCGATATTTTGTACAACGCACTTGCCGCAAAGTTGATGTTTGCGCACACATCTGCGGGCGAACATGAAAGGATCGAAGGGATTGAGCATCTCGACAAGATCATCAACATTGACCAGTCACCGATCGGGCGTACTCCGCGCTCGAACCCTGGGACGTACACAGGTTTGTTCGATGAGATCCGCAAACTGTTCGCCGAACTGCCCGAAAGCAAAGTCCGCGGTTACAAACCTGGTCGATTCTCGTTCAACGTGCACGGTGGGCGCTGTGAAGCCTGTCAGGGACAAGGCGAACTGCGAATCGAAATGCAATTCCTGCCCGATGTCTATGTGCCCTGCGATGTCTGCCACGGCAAACGTTTTAATCGCGAGACCTTGCAGGTGATGTTCCACGATAAATACAGCATTGCAGACGTTCTTGACATGACCGTTGACCATGCGCTCGGCGAATTCAAGAACTACCCGCCGATGCAAAACAAGTTGAAATTATTGCAGGAAGTGGGATTGGGATACGTGCGCGTCGGTCAGCCAGCCACAACCCTTTCGGGCGGCGAAGCACAGCGCGTGAAACTCTCGAAGGAATTATCACGCCGCGCAACAGGGCGCACACTGTATGTTTTGGATGAACCCTCTGTCGGTTTGCACGCTGCGGATGTGCATAAATTAATTGAAGTACTGCAAAGACTGGTCGACACAGGCAATTCGGTGGTCATCATCGAGCATAACCTTGACATCATCAAGATCGCCGACTGGCTGATAGACCTTGGTCCCGAAGGCGGAGACGGCGGCGGTGAGCTGCTCGCCGAGGGAACACCAGAGCAGGTAATGAAAGTGAAGGAATCCTATACTGGAAAGTATTTGAAAGCGCACATGAAATAGGGAAAGAGAGTAAAAAGGAAAAGGTTAAAAGTCAATGACATTTAACCTTTTCCTCGCGAAGCGGTCCCCACAACCTTCATTTTTCAGGTAGAATTATTTTTACATTGCGTCGAATGGGAAAGCGCTTTGGCAAACACGCTATGTAAAAAGGAAAAAAACATGAACAATAGACCTCCTATTTCATCTTCACCTTCAAGCAGTATCAATTCCTTTCGCAAACGCAGGAAACGCGGCGGACCGAACATTATCTATATCATCGCTGGCGTACTTGTTTTGGGCGGCGTTATTTTGTTGATCGCATGGCTCGCTGGACCGAGCAAGCCAATTAACACATTCTTCGCCACTGAGACCTCCACGCCAACGCTAACGTTCACTCCAACCAGCACTTCCACCCCAACCGAGACGCCAACAGCCACCTCCACGGCAACGATCACAGCCACGGCGACTTTTTCATCACCGTTTACTTACACAGTGCAAGCAGGCGACTATCTTGAACTCATTTCGCAAAATTACAACCTGGGCGATGACGGTATCCAACTCATTTTGCTCCTCAACCCGTACGGAGGAATAAACGAAAACACTGGCTTTCCAATCGGTATAGATCCCCTGACACAAAACATCCTCCCAGGGCAGGTGATCACACTTCCGAACCCAGGCATGCAACTGCCAACCGCCACAACGGTTCCTCTTGACCTGCCGAAAGGTCAAAAAGTGGAATATATCGTGCAGTCAGGCGATTCTTTGGCCAGGATTGCTGCCCTATTCAACAGCACCGAAGAAGATATTATTTTAGAAAATAAAATAACGGACCCGAATGCCATCCAGGTTGGGCAATTGTTGATTATCCCCGTCAACATGGTCACCCCAACTGCCACACGCCCGCCCACAAGCACGCCCATTACCCCAGGGCCTGGCACTGTATTGCCAACAATCACGCTTACACCAATCAACTAAATTACTAGACAAATATACAGCCATCATGTAAAATACAGCGCTGTCTAAAAGAATAAACAAGCAATTTTGGAGAAAAACCTTGGCTAACATAAAATCACAAATCAAACGCAATCGTCAAAATGAAAAGAATCGAGTGCGGAATTGTACTTTCCGCGGTGCGGCTCGTACAGCCATCACCGCTGCTCGTGAGGCTCTTTCAGAAAATGCTCCCGAAACAAAAGAAGCTGTCTTGAAGGCGATCAGCACATTGGATAAAGCCGCTGAAAAAGGCGTGATCCACAAGAATAACGCGTCACGTCGCAAGGGTCGTTTGATGAAGCGCCTCGCCGCATTTTTTGCCGCCCCAGCCGTGGTCGAAGAAACCGCTCCCAAGAAAAAGAAAACTGCCGGCAAAAAGTAAGACGCGCAGTTGATATGCAAGTCATTAAACGGGAGTGCCATTAATCGGCGCTCCTGTTTTTGTTACCCCACTCCTGCAACCCTCGACTATAATCAACGCCATGTTTACAAAAGAACAACAACTCATTGAAGAAAAAATAAAAGAATTCTGTACCGCGAACGATATTTCGCTGGCTGAGCTCAAGTGGCAGCCCATCCCCTTCTCTGGCGAATGGGGTTTTTCCACCTCGTTTTTTCAGACCGCCGCAAATGAAGCACGCGCGGGCAAGGGAAGCAAACTTCCAGTGCCACAAAAGGCCCAGGAAATTGCCGAGCAGGTCAAGGCGCAGATCGGAAGCGTGGATGGGGTCAGCCGCATTGACGCGGTCAAGGGCTATCTCAATCTATATTTTTCGACTGCCGCTTATGCCAGTCGGGTTGTGGATGAAGTGCTCGCTTCACGTCTGGACTTTGGGCGGGGTGCGAAAAAAAATGAGCGGGTCATGGTCGAATATGCCCAGCCCAACACGCATCACTCGTTCCACATTGGACATGCGCGCAATGCCATTTTAGGTGAAGTGCTTGCGCGATTGGTTGAGTTCGCAGGCTTTGAAACGATCCGCGCTTCGTACCCCGGTGACCTGGGACTCGGCGTCATCACCGTGCTGTGGATCTATGACAAGTTATACAAAGGACAGGAACCTGAGGGCGTGCATGAGCGCGGTCAATGGCTGGCGAAACTTTATGTGGAAGCCACTGCCATGCTTGAAAAGCAGGAAAATGAAACGCCCGAGCAAACCGCCCAACGTGAAGCATACGACGCCGAGCGGCGTGAGATGTATCGCAAATGGGATGCGGGTGATGAATATGTGCGCGAGTTGTGGCACGTAACCCGCGAGTGGAGTCTGGAAGAACTGCGCGACGTGTTGGACATGCTCGATGTGAAAATAGATGTGTGGTTCTACGAAAGTGAAGTGGACGAACCATCCAAAGTCATTGTGGATGAATTGATCGCGAAGGATATAGCCACCGACGAGCGTCCACAGGGCGGCGCAGTGATCGTGAAAATTGACGAGAAGCTGGGACTGACAAAAGAAAAATATCGTACTAATATCATCCTGCGTTCTGATGGGACAACCCTGTACCTCACAAAAGACCTGGCGCTGGCAAAGGTCAAATTTGAACAATATCACGTTGACCGCTCCATTTATGTTGTGGATACGCGCCAGTCCATGCACTTTCAACAGGCGTTTGCCATTCTCAAGTTGTGGGGCTTCCCGCAGGCTGAGAAGTGCTACCATCTCGGCTATGGGTTTGTGAGCCTGCCCGAAGGAGCCATGTCCGCAAGGCGTGGACGGTTGGTGCTGTTCAAAGATGTGGCAGATGAAGCCGTGAAGCGCGTGCTGGCAGTTGAATCTGAAAAAAGTGGGGATGTCCCTGCAAGACGAGCGCGAGAAGATCGCATATCAGATCGGCATGGGCGCATTGGTTTATTCCATGCTTTCGGTGGACAACAACAAGGATATTGTCTTTGATATCAACGAAGCGCTATCCTTCGACGGCAGGACAGGTCCATACATCCAGAATGCGTATGTGAGGGCGAACTCGATATTGAAAAAATCTGACGCTGCAGGTTTAACGTTGAACGTTCAACCTTCGACCTTTGACTATGAATTGACCAAACATGAGATCGAATTGATCGAGCAAATCTCACGCTTCCCGCAAACTGTGGAGCAGGCGGCGAATGAGTATCGTCCGCTGGTGATGGCGGCGTACGCCTACGATCTGGCAAACACGTTCCACTCGTTTTATCACGCTGTGAATGTTTTGCAGACAGAGGATGAAAAAGTGCGAAACGCCCGCTTGCAATTGGTTATGGCGGCAAAACAGACAATTGAAAATGCCCTGCGGTTGCTGGATATTCAAGCGCCAGAGGTCATGTAAAAAACAGGCTAAACGTTCTTACACGTTTAGCCTGTTTTCTTTATAATTGCAGTTGTGTATTATGTCGTGCTGGGTAAAAACGAAGAGACTCAAAACCAAAGCCGGGTTTCTTCGGACACTGTCCTCGGTGCGGCTAAAAATAGGAGCATAATTATGCCTATCAAAACTATCATCATGGGTGCGGCGGGACGTGACTTTCATAACTTCAACACGTTCTTCCGTGGGAACAAGGATTATGAGGTCGTGGCATTCACGGCAACCCAGATCCCTGATATCGAAGGCCGCGTGTATCCGAAGGAACTCGCAGGCGATTTGTACCCGAAAGGAATTCCGATCCATGCCGAGGAAGAATTACTTGATTTGATCAAGAAGCACGGCGCGGAGCAGGTTGTCTTTTCTTACAGTGATGTACCGCATGAATATGTGATGCACAAAGCCAGCATGGTCAATGCGGCGGGCGCAGATTTCCGCATCATGGGCACAAAATACACTCAGATCAAATCGACCAAACCTGTCGTGTCGATCAGTGCCGTTCGGACGGGATCAGGCAAAAGCCAGACAACGAGGCGCGTATCTTTGATCCTCCAGGAAATGGGATACAAAGTCGCCGCGATCCGTCATCCGATGCCTTATGGAAATCTCGTGGCGCAGGAAGTTCAACGCTACGCAAATTATGACGATCTCGATGAATATGATTGCACCATTGAAGAGCGCGAGGAATACGAGCCGCACATTGATAACGGCGTGATCATTTATGCGGGCGTGGATTATGAAAAAATTGTTCGTCAGGCTGAGAAAGAGGCGGATATTATTTTGTGGGACGGCGGCAATAACGACTTCCCGTTCTATGTTCCTGACCTGCAAATCGTTGTAGCTGACCCGCATCGCCCTGGGCACGAATCAACTTACTATCCCGGCGAAACAAACGTGCGCATGGCAGATGTGTTCGTGATCAATAAAGTAGATACAGCCGATGCAGAGAATGTGATCAAACTACGCGAGTCGCTTCGCAAGCTGAATCCGAATGCCGTTCAGATCGAAGCCGCCTCCCCACTCTTTGTGGATGACCCCGCTGCAATTCAAGGCAAGCGCGTTTTGGTTGTGGAAGACGGCCCGACTCTGACTCACGGTGAGATGGCCTACGGCGCTGGATATATCGCCGCCCGAAGATTCGGCGCGAAGGAAATCGTAGACCCGCGCCCGTTTGCTGTGAGGTCAATTGCGGCAACCTACGTCAAGTACCCGAAGACTGGTCCGATTTTGCCAGCGATGGGGTACGGCGATGCACAGACCAAAGACCTCGAAGAGACGATCAACAAGTCTGATGTGGATTTGGTCATCATCGGTACGCCGATTGATCTTTCGCGCGTGATGAAGATCACGAAGCCTACGCAACGCGTGCGCTATGAATTGCAGGAGATCGGTCAACCGACCTTGCAGGATGTTTTGATGAAGAAGTTTGGGGTAAAGAAGTAATTCGGTAGTTGAATAGAATTACAATTTCGCAGTCAGGAGTTGGGTGACGGATTTACCCGACTCTTTTCTTTGCTATAATAGACAAACATTAGCAGGATTTATCCACAGACAGGCGGAAACGTAACCATGTCAGCTTTCGCTATGCCCGGATGACAAGATGCAATGTAGTTTTTGTTAAACGGAATAAGTGTTGGGCATTGGAGATACTATGTCGAAGGCAAGCATATTGATCGTTGAGGACGTGAGCGCTATTGCTCTGAGTATCCGCAACAACCTGGAAAGCAACGGCTATCAGGTGGCGGGTCAAACAGACCGTGGAAAGGATGCCATCAAAAAAGCAGGGGAGTTGCACCCCGACCTTGTGCTAATGGATATTAGCCTCAATGGGGAGATGGATGGAATTGAAGCCGCTGAACAGATTCGGACGATGTTCGATATCCCTGTCATTTTTCTGACGGCTTATACCGACCCAACGATCATCGAACTAGCCCGCAAAGCCGAACCTTATGGGTATATTCTCAAGCCCTTTGAAGAAAGGGAACTTGCCATCGCCATCGAAATGGCGCTTTATAAGCACAGCATGGAAAAAAAACTACGCGAGAGCGAGGAACGTTATGATCTCGCCGCACGCGGTACGAATGACGGTCTGTGGGATTGGGATCTAAAAAAGAACGAGATCTATTATTCCCTGCGCTGGAAATCCATGCTTGGCTTCAAGGAAGAGAAAATCAGCAGCAACCCGGATGAATGGTTAAAACGCGTACACCCGGACGACCAGAATCGAGTACGGGAAAATCTTATCTCACATGTAAATGGAAACACCCCTCACTTCGAATATGAATACCGAATTCAACATGCGGACGGCAGTTATATGTGGGTACTTACACGCGGGTTGGCAGTACGCGATACAGAAGGAAAAGCCTACCGCATCGCAGGATCGCAAACTGATCTGACCGCCCGAAAACTGATCGAGGAACGGCTGGCTTACGGCGCTCTTCACGATGGATTAACAGGGCTCCCCAATCGCGAGCTGTTCATGGATCGGTTGAAGCAGAGAATGGAACTTACAAAACGTCACCCTGATAACTTGTTTGCTGTATTGTTCCTGGATATAGACCGCTTCAAGGTCGTCAACGATAGTCTCGGCCATGCCGTAGGGGATCAACTCTTGATCACTACTGCCAAACGTCTGCAACTGTGTATGCGACCTGAAGATACAGTGTCCCGATTGAGCGGGGATGAGTTCACCATCCTGTTGAACGAAGTAAAGGATGTCAGCGATGCCATTCGAGTGGCAGACAGAATCCAGGCAAGGATGAAGGAGACTACTGTGCTTTCAGCCGTGAACAGGACCACAACGGTGAGTATCGGCATAATCATGTTCAACGATAAATATACAGTGCCGCAGGATATGCTGCGTGATGCAGATACAGCCATGTATCGGGCTAAAGCGCTGGGCGGGGGACGCCATCAGATCTTTGACACAAGCATGCACACGCAAGCGGTTAGCCTGCTGCAATTGGAAGCAGATATGAAGCGCGCGGTAAAAAACCAGGAGTGGGTGGTGTATTACCAGCCGATCATTTCAGTGGCTGGCGGTAAAGTCAGCGGAGTCGAAGCCCTGGTACGCTGGAAGCACCCAGAGCGAGGGCTCATCTCCCCGCTCGATTTTGTTCCCCAGGCAGAAGATATCGGGCTCATTATTCCAATTGGCGAATTTGTCTTACGCACGGCCTGTCTGCAAACCAAAGCCTGGCGTGACGCCGGGTATTCCGAGTTATGGGTGTCTGTTAACTTATCAGGGCGCCAGTTCCAGGATCAAAACCTGGTCTATAAAATCAGACAAATCCTGGCGGAGACCGGCCTCCCCAGCGATGGTTTACGTTTGGAAGTAACAGAGAGCGTTGCAATGCAAGACGTTACATATGGAATTAGAGTTCTGCAGGAGCTAAAAAAAATAGGTGTGCATGTTTCGCTTGATGATTTTGGTAATGGATACTCTTCCCTTAGTTACTTGAAACAATTCTCACTCAATGTTCTGAAAATCGACCAATCCTTTATCCAGGATATTCTGGTCAATAAAAATAGCGAAGCCATTACCCTGGCAATTATCGCCATGGCCCGATCTCTTGGGTTGGAAGTAGTTGCCGAAGGTGTGGAAAAAGAAGAACAACTCGCCTTTTTGAAGTCAAAATTCTGTGATGAAGTACAAGGTTTTCTATTTAGCAAGCCTTTGCCCATGGAAGAATTGACAAGTTTTCTACAAAAACCTTTCGATTTCACAGATTTCAAAGACTCCTGACTTCAGCTTTAAAACATACCAAAATCAAATATCCAAGCAACTTTTTGAATATATCAGTGTATTTACAGAATAACTCAACTGCGAAAAAGGAAACCTTAGCATGACGACTCTCGCCCCCACTCTCTATGCTCGCACATTCCCCCGCGTTGCCAGTTGGCTGCGCGACCTAATATTGATCGTAATTGGCGCACTATTGGTTGGGATATTCGCCCAGGTGAAAATTCCCCTGCCTTTCACCCCCGTCCCGCTGACTGGGCAAACATTTGCCGTGCTGCTCGTCGCCGCCGCACTAGGATCGAAACGGGGTGCAGCTTCGATGGCTTTTTATGTCGCTCTTGGGGCTATTGGACTGCCTATCTTTGCAGGAGGCGCTTCGGGAATGGCTTATTTCTCGGGTGCAACGCTCGGCTACTTGATCGGATTTGTCCTCGCCGCCTTCGTTGTCGGCTTGCTCGCTGAGCGCGGACTGGAACGAAGCGTACGAACGTCGATCATCCCATTTTTAGTCGGGACAGTCATCATCTATGCCTGCGGCGTTTTATGGCTGGCACTCATTCTTGATAGTGTTGGCAAAGCCCTCGCGGCAGGATTTGTCCCCTTTGTGATCGGTGATGCCATCAAGTTGATTGCGGCAGCGCTGGCACTGCCCGCTGCGTGGAGGCTGGCAAAATAGAAAAAAAGATAATTTGAGAGTAATGCCAATCCCGCCACCATGTAACTTGCAGGATAAGCGGCCATTGAAATAAAGTTCAATATGTTTTGTGTCGCGAGGGGGATCAAGCCATATCCACCCAGCCAGTAGCCAAAATATGTCTACCAGCCCAAAGTCAGGGTAAGTGGCACCCCAGTAGAGCGCATCATGGACTATTTCAGCGACTCTGTGTAGGATAAATTTTCAATTTGTTCTACACAGAGCATTTATCTCAAACCTTCAAACAAATCCGTTTCGACTGTCCTGCCGCCATTTACCAAACTGAAAACACGATAGAACGTTCCCTGCATGGCGAGAACGGATGCGGCGGCTTCTTCGGGCATTTCAGCCAATGCGCCGAGGGTCGGCAACTGGCTTTGATGACATTGGATGGCCCGCCATGCAACATTGCAATATTCTGCCATATCAATGCGCGTGGTGACCATCCATTCCTTCCAGGGAAATTCGCCGCGCACCTGGTCATCCACGGGGAATGTCATATCGCCCATGAAAGGCGCGATGAGGTTGATAAAGTTTTCGGCATCCACCATGTAATAAAATTTTGAAACGCGATGAGCTGGAAGGTTTTCTGTATCCTGATAACTCAAATCTGCCGCGCAAACTATTGCCGCAGATGTAAATTGTCCAATGGCGATATGGTCGGGGTGACCATAATTTCCATCAGGCGGAAAGGTCACGACGACCTGTGGTCTGATACGGCGAATGTAAGTGACGATCTTGTTGATGGCTTCAACGTGATTTGCCCGGTCCACATCCCCATCAATGTAATCGAGGAAGTGCAGCCCCTTCATGCCGAGTTCTTTTATGGCATTTTCCAATTCACGAGTGCGGGTTTGGCCGAGAATGCTCAAGCCAGGATTCTGCTCTTCGGGACCAAACCAACCCCGCTCGCCGCGTGAAGCGCAAACAAGATGTGTATCCACTCCTTCAGCAGAATACTTTGCCAGCGTGCCACCCATTCCCATTGATTCGTCATCAGGGTGGGCAAAAACAGCAAGAAGTTTTAATGGTTCCATTGTAGATTCCTTTAAATAAAAAATGTCCCTCAGGATCTCTCACACGGGACATTAATATGGATTATTTTTGAGCGATCTTTTGAAGCATTTCGGGCGCAAGGTTGAATGATTTTGAAAGTCCCGCGACAAAGCGTGCGCCTTTGGGCCTGATACGCCACAGACTAAAATCAGCAAAATTGAACAAAGGCTCAGATGCGGGAAAGCGCTCAATGTACATGGTCTTTACAGGGGTATAACCAGGTTCACCATTTTCCATAAATTCAGCCGAGCCGCGAATGGATAACCGTGCAAGAGTTTGCGGGTCAGGTCGGCCATCGTCGGGTTCTGCGATCAGCAAACTCACCTGGTTGTTTTTTTGCATATCCACGGTATGTTGTGCGAGGCGGCTGACATGCACATAGAATGCAGAAAAATCCTGGGCCGGGACAAAAGCCACCATGGAAACGCGCGGAGCTTCATCGCGGATTGTGCCAAGCGCGGCGATGCGCATATTGGTGACAATATGAACAAGCCTTTTTTCGGATTCATTATCCATTTTGTCCGCCCACGGGAGGATTATCCAACCGCACTCCATGACCGCGCACTGAATCAATATATTGATGTGTGGGGTCAAGCGCGGCAAGACGGTCTCGCAAGCGGCGGATGAGCGCATCCAAAGCCTGATCAGATACGCCGGCCATTTGGTCTTCGCCCCACACAGTGGATACAAGGTCGGCGCGACTGATCACCTGACCCTGGTTTTCGTACAGCATCCACAACAATTTAAATTGCTGGGCTGATAAAGACGGCATGACCTGCTGTTGATTGACCCAGACCTGCCTGGATTTTTGATCCATCAACAAGCGGCCGGAACGAAGTCCACCTTCGGCAAGCGGCATGGTGGCATCAGATGTTAGAAACAAAAGCTGTTGAGCAAGCGCAATACCAAGCACATCGCCATCCTGTAACATGACAGGTGTCACCAGCTCAACTCCATTATGATTTGTGCCATTCTTACTGCCGAGGTCTTCGATCGTCACACCTTCGGGTGTGGGAGTGATGCGCGCATGGAACCGCGACACCTGACGGTCCTGCACATTGATGTCGCAAGTGGGATCACGCCCAACCACCAGCGTGTGGCTTAATGCCCAACGCTGTCCTTTGAGCGGTCCATCTTGCGCGACGAGAATAGGGAATTCTTCTTCAAGTTTCATAATTGCCTCAAATAATAACAAAGACGCTTATAATATAGCAGAAAAGTGTAATTCTGTGCATACTACTTTATAATTTTCATGGTCTTAATATGGTACCGAGTGATACACGCCGAAAACATCACTTGATTAAGGTCAACAAGTAAGCATGGAATGCATGTCAAGAGAGTAGTACAAAAGGAGAAGAGTTGCCCCAATCGTTAAAGAAAGGGGAGGTATTGCGCAGCCGCTATAAGATCCGTGAACAGATCGGACAAGGCGGAACTGGCAGCATTTACCTTGCAGACGATACACGCCTGGAAGGTCGATTATGCGCGCTCAAGGAAGTTGAGCACAACCGCGCCCTCCCAACCCAGTTTATTGAACAGGCTCGCGAACAATTCTTTCGCGAGGCATCTGTGCTTGCGCGTCTCGATCACCCAAACCTGCCCAAAGTATCTGACTTCTTCTCCGAAGGTCCGCGTGATTATCTTGTGATGGATTATGTGCCAGGCAAAGATCTGCGCGAACGGATGCTGGAAGCGCGCCGCAACAAAACCTTCCTCTCTGAAAACGAAGTGCTTCACTGGGCTGTGCAACTTGCAGATGCATTGGACTATCTGCATCAGCAGGACCCGCCCATTGTTCATCGCGATATCAAACCCAGCAACCTAAAAATTACGCCGAGCGGAGTGATCAAACTGGTTGATTTTGGCCTCGTGAAAATTCTTGCTCCCAACGAAGTGACCATCACCATTATTCAAGGCCAGGGAACTGCGCTTTACACACCCCTGGAACAATATGGCGGCGATGACGCCCATACAGATATACGTGCCGACATCTTTTCCTTTGGGGCGACTCTCTATCACCTGCTGACCAATGAGCCTCCCGCCGAAGCACGCAAACGCTTCCTCGACACCCGAAGCCTGACACTGCCTCGAGATATTAATCCTCACATTAGCAGCCGTGTGGAAAAAGCCATCCTGTGGGCAATGTCCCTGCATCCTGATGACCGTCCTGAAACTGTAATTGAGTTTCGCGAAGCTCTGGTCGGTCACCAGGAAATCCCAGACCGCGAGAACCTAAAACGATCAAGTTTTGATATACCTGCCTTCTCTATTTTTCCGCAAGAACAAATTGTAGGTTATGCCGCGCTGGCATTATTTTTGATCGGGTTGTTTGCGACGTTATTGAAATAATCTTTTACAGCAACTTTACCCTTCTTCTGACGCCGCCTTTTCGATCATTCTGCAAAACGAACAAAAATCAGGGGTGGACGTGGGCTGTCCGCATTTGGGGCATGGATGCAACTGCGATTGCCCCATGTTTTTTTCAATAAACAAATTCCCGCTTTTTTTAGCTTCCAGAAAACTTAAATAAAAAATCAGTTTTGCGCCGGGGCGCGCAGTTTCCAACAAGTTAAGTGATTCCTTGTAGAAAATGGACTGTGACCCATCTGCAAATGGGCATTCATCATAGATGTATTCGATTCCGCGTGAAATGGCGTAGGCGGTCATCTCGCGTTCGTAAAAACGGCACAACGGCTTGACCTTGCGTGCAAGTCCCTCCGAGCCAGGCAAAACGGGTCCCTGCCGTAAAAGATATTCACTGGACCATTTCAAGGTGTTGCCAAATAATACAGCGGCTTCATCGTCGAGGTTATGACCTGTCGCAAGCACATCATACCCAAGGTCACGGGCGATGCGATTCATTTCGTGGCGCTTGGCGAGACCGCAAACTGCGCAAGGCTTCCCATGTCCGCGATGACTGATATCGGCAAGCACAGGGATGGATTGTCCATATTCCTTTTCAATATCCACAACATGCAGTTTGAGATTATTCTCGTTCGCGAATTTTTCAGTCAACCGTTGCGATTCGTGCGAATAGTTGATCCCTTCGTCAATGCCGAGGCCAAGGTAAAGGCCATCCGCCTGATAGCCAAGCCGCACAAGAATATCCCACAACGAGAGTGAATCCTTGCCGCCCGAGACCGCCACAAGGATTTTTTCATCGGGCGTGAACATTTCATATTTTTTGATAAAACGCGCCGTCTGCTCGGGAATCCATTCGAGATAATGCTCCTTGCACAAAGCCAGTTTATGCTGGCGCATGTGAATGGAGGCTTTATTTTCACATTTACGACATTTCATAATTTTGGTCCTCGGGAATCGTGATTCGTTTCTCGGAATACATGGCCAATTCCCAAATTCCGAATTCCAATTCCCGCTCCGCCAGAAATCACCGCGATCAACTTGATCTCATCGCCAGAACGCAGAATTTCATCATCTGTGATCATTTCGCCATCGCGGACCGCGATGACTGATTCAGGCACAATATTGTTTTTCTTCAAAGCGTCCAGCAGAGACATGCCCGGACGCACTTCATATACCTTATCACGCAGGATCAACTTCGCAACCATAATTCTCCTTGGGACTGCATTTTATCACGCGTAGTGTTCATCCTTTCATTTACTTGACATTCCAACTCCCATGCCTTAGCATTGCAGTATGAGAATCGGAATGATGGTGGACAGTTACAAGCCCTATGTCAGCGGCATTACGAACTACGTTGATATCAATAAGCGCCAGCTTGAATTAGCAGGCCATGACGTTTTTGTTTTTACATTTGGAAGCCTGGAATATCAGGACGACGACCCGCGTGTGATATATAACCGCGGTGTCCCTTTGTCTGATTCCGGGTTCTATTTATCCACACGCTATTCGTCTGCGGCGAAGAAACTCCTGCAAAGTATGGATATCATCCATGTGCATCACCCACTCTTAAGTGGCCGCCTTGCATTAAGATACTGTCGCCCCGTGCAAATCCCCATTGTCTTCACCAACCACACGCGCTACGATCTGTATGCGCAAGCCTACCTGCCCATGATGCCTGAAGAAATGAGTCAGGGGCTCTTCCAAGCGTACATGCCATCTTTTTGCGAAGCGGTAGATCTTGTGATTGCGCCATCCGCTGGAATGGAAAAGATCCTACGTCAGTTCAATGTGAAGAGCAATATTATCGTCGTACCAAATGGTGTGGATCTAAAAAAATTTTTAGAAGCCACGCCTCTTTCCCGCGCCGATTTCGGATACAAGGAAGATGATATATTGCTGGTCTACGCTGGCCGCATTGCGCCTGAAAAGAATCTTCCCTTTCTTCTGAAATCTTTCGCGGGTGTTGCACAAGCTCTCCCAAATGCACATCTACTGCTGCTCGGAAGCGGCATCCAACAATTCGAAGATGAGATGCGAAACCTCGTCGCCGAATTGGATCTGACCCAGCGAGTCCGCTTTACAGGCAGGATCGCATACGACAAACTCCCCGCATATCTCGCCATGTGCAATATTTTCGTAACCGCTTCGATCACCGAAGTGCATCCGCTTTCAGTGATCGAAGCAATGGGCGCAGGGCTTCCCGTCATGGGCGTTCACTCTGTTGGCGTAAGCGATACGATAGAGGATGGGATCACAGGATTTCTTGCGACGCATGACCTGCCCGCCTTCACCGCCAAACTCACCCGCCTCTGTCTTGACATGAGCTTGCGCGCCAAAATGGGCGACTCAGCCCAAAAGGCATCTTCCCTTTATGCGATTGAGCGCACCACCAGTCTGATGTTCGAGCAATATGAAAAACTAAAGCGTGAATATATCCCCCGCAAGGATAATTGGTCAGTTTACCTGCAAAAGCTTCTGAAAAACTTTGAGCAATGACAAAGTACAAAAAAGAGATCGGTGCCTGGGGTGAAGGAATTGCATCAGACTGGCTCGCAGAACGCGGCTACCAGATCATCGCCCGCAATGTCCGCACGCCATACGGCGAAATAGATATCATCGCACAGCAGGGCGACGTGACGATCTTTATAGAGGTAAAAACGCTCACATCCAGTGAGAATTTTTTTCCTGAGACCAACATCACCCCTGCCAAACAACAACATATGCTGAACACCGCGCAGCACTATGCCGCGGAGCATGAGATAGATCACTGGCAAATTGACGCCATTGCAGTGGAGGGAAAGCCGGGGTCGAAACCAATCATCACACATTTTGAAAACGCGATCTAGATAAGAATCAAGATTTTGCATGCTCTCGGACTCCAAGGTGGGCAGATGGCAAATATTTTCCCGCAATTTTTTTACGAAATTACAACATACTGTTTGGTATAATTTTTATCATCGTATCAACAAGGAGATTATTATGGCAAACGTCATCGGCCCTGATGTTAGTTTTTATCAAGACGATCCTGAAACCCCGCAAGGTATTGACTTTAAAAAAATGGCCGAGACCGCAGGGTATGTCATCATCCGCACAGGCCAAAACACATGGGTGGATTCGGACTTTAAGGTCAACTGGCGCGAGGCGAAACTTGCAGGTCTGCCGCGAGGTTCCTATTGGTTCTACGATAGCCGCACTGAGCCTAAGCGGCAAGCCGAATTATGGGCACAACAATATGCGGGTGATTTCGGCGAACTCCCCTTGTTTGCAGATTTTGAAGAAAATTACAATGGCCCATATCGCGGCTGGAAAAATTGGTACACCTTTCTTGAAAGGCTCAAGCAGCTCGTAAGCGGGAAAGAAATCGCCATCTATACGGCATACTTTTATTGGCGTGATAATGCCCCAAACGCCACCACGCAAGCAAGCAGTCTAGAATATTTCCATCAGTATCCATTATGGATTGCCAATTACAGCACGGCCGAGCCTTTGATTCCCAAGCCCTGGGCAAAAGGTGAATGGCTATTCTGGCAATATACTGAAGTTGGAAACGGCAAACTGTATGGGGTAGAAAGCAACGGTATTGACCTGAATTATTTCAACGGCGATATGGACACCTTCCAGGCGCGATTCAACCTTGAGGATACGCCCCCGCCTCCTCCGCCCAATCCCGAGCCGATACCGGATGATGACACTCCCACAGGCGTCATGTATCGTGTTACTGCTGTACCCTCGCTAAAAGTCCGCGAAGGACCTGGAGTTGCGTACAACGCGATCGGCTTGCTCAACACGAATGAGATAGTCGAAGAGATCAACGCAAACTCTGACAGAACATGGTTGAAGATCCGCAAGCCAGATGGAAGTTTGATTGGCTGGAGTTATGCCGCATACCTTCAGAAAACCAGTGGCATACCCGCGCCAATTGAAAAAAGGAAGTACAGGGTTATTCCGCAATCCTTGAAAGTGCGCGAAGGACCGGGATTGAACTATGCATCGCTTGGGACGGTTACCCGAAATGAAATAGTGGAAGAGATCGGCGCAAACGTTGATAGAAGCTGGTTGAAAATCAAGAACTCAACTGGCCGTCTGGTCGGGTGGAGTCAAAGCGCGTATCTACACTATATCGAGACAACACCTCCTCCCCCTCCAGTTGACAAAAAATTGTATCGTGTTATCAGAACATCCACACAGGTGCTCGAAGAAGCAGCGCCGACCGCCAAAGTTGTTGGCGTGCTTTACTTTGGCGAGATCGTGGAACAGATCGGACTAAGCGCTGATGAAACCTGGATGAATATCCGCAAAACGGACGGCAGTCTGGTCGGTTGGAGTTTAAGCGAAGATCTGCTGGGAGTTGATGTTCCGCCACCTCCAATGCCTGAGGAGCCTCCCACTCCAGTACCCGATGACGATGACAAAAAATGGTATCGCGTTGGCTATGCTTCACTTACCGTGCGCGAGACTCCCACCATCATCGGTAAAGTGTTGGGCACAGTAATTCTTGATGACACCCTGCCCGCATTGGACGATACCACCACCCCAGGCTGGACATTGATCCGCCGTGTGGATGGGCTGACAGGCTGGTGTGAGAACAAGTACCTTGTATTCATCAGCAACACCCGCCCTGCATCCATAAAACAAAATCTTTATAAGGGTGTCACTTTCCTGCAAAAAGACCTTGTCTTGCCGCGCAAGAATAGAGTGTACGTGATGGCAATCGACCTGACCACTGTTGGGCTTGAATTCCTTGTAACTCCCGCAAATAATTCAAATGGAGTTTTGTGCTCGCGCACAACCTCAAAATTCCTTGAGGAATTTAATATGTATGTTGCCATCAATGGAGACGGATTCAGCTACTTGCCTGCCTCAGTCGATCCTGCCACTACCTGCCCGAAAGGCGGCGACCCTCTCAAAGTAAACGGGTTTGCGGCTTCGCGAGGAACTGTGTACTCGCCGACAAAAACCATCCAGCCGACTATTTACCTTAATGCCCGCAATCAGGTAGTCATCAACGAGGCGCCAAGCAAACCATTCAATGCTGTTTCTGGCGACCGTATCGTGGTTCAAAAGGGAGTGACGGTCAAGAACCTTGCCGCCCAAACGCCAAATCCTCGCACGGCAATTGGATTAAACAGGAATGGGCGCTGGCTGATCTTGATGGTGGTGGATGGCCGTCAGGAGGGCTACAGCGAAGGCGTCACCTTCCCTGAACTCGCTGAACTGTTAATCTCGTATGGTGTTTACACTGGCGTGAATATGGATGGCGGCGGCTCCTCCACGATGATCATTAAAGGCGTGGATGGCAACGCACGCATACTAAATTCTCCCATCGACCAGAACGTTCCTGGAAAAGAACGCGCAGTTGCAAATCACCTGGGGCTGTATGTAAAAAAGTAAGTCTTCCAAGGCATATAAAAAAACGCCGTGACATTCCGTTGCGGCGTTTTTTCTGCCAAATAAAACCCATTGACAAACCATCCTCCCCCGCTTAAACTAATGGCTATGAATACGAAACCTGCTTACCCAATGGTGACAATGACCATGGCCATGCGCAGCATAATGCGAATGGAAATGTTCTGCCGCGCCGAATGGAAAGCACGTTAGGTAATCACACCTGAATGAAAACGGGCTGTCCATTTCGCGGACGGCCTTTTTTATTGTTTAGCGGATAGCTGTTAGCGAGTAGCAGTCAGCCAGAAGCTAAAAACTAATCGCTAATTGCTTCACCGAATACATATCAAGAATTTAAGCGGAGTTATCCATGAACGAGAATATCCTAATTGCTGTTGCCTGGCCTTATGCCAATGCTGAAATTCACGTTGGAAACCTGACAGGCTCGCACCTGCCTGGTGATATTGCCGCACGTTATCACCGTCTTAAGGGAAACAAGGTGCTGATGATCACCGGCACCGACTCGCACGGCACGCCTGTCACCATGAGCGCGGATAAACTCGGCAAGCCCGTCGAGGAAGTGTACAAGTCCTATCACGAAGGCTTCATTGACTTGTTCAAGCAGATCGGCATTTCGTATGATCTGTACACGACCACCCACAGCGAGAATCATTTCAAAGTTTCGCAGACCATCTTTTTGGCATTGGAGAAGAACGGATTCCTCTTCAAAAAAACGGAGCCGCAGTGGTTCTCCCCAGGATTGAAACGCTTCCTGCCTGACCGTTACATCGAAGGGACTTGTTACATCTGCGGCACAGATGGCGCGCGCTCTGACCAATGCGATACCTGCGGAAACGTGCTTGACCCGACCAAACTTGTCAACCCGAAGTCAAAGGTCGAAGGCGATACGTCTTCGCCTGAACTGCGCGATACAGAACATTATTTTATTGACCTCTCGAAGCTCGAACCCGATGTCAAGAACTACCTCCAGGAACGTTCCAGTTACATGCGCGATACTGTATTGGGTGAATCGTTGAGGAAGGTCGAAGCTGAGGGACTCAAGCCGCGCGCCATCACGCGTGACCTCGATTGGGGTATCCCTGTCCCTGTCAGCGAGGCGGGTTGGGAAACGAAAAAACTCTACGTATGGTTCGAAGCAGTCATCGGGTATCTCTCCGCCCCCATCGAGTGGAGTCAGGTATCGGGTAGCAAAGATGCGTGGCGCGATTGGTGGACAAATCCGCAGGCGAAGCAATATCACTTTATCGGCAAGGACAATATCTTCTTCCACACTTCGTTGTGGCCCGCCGAGTTGATGGGAGTCGGAAGCGCGTTCATGGAAATTTTCGCGGGTGAAGAAATCCCGCTCATTTTGCCTTACGATGTGCCTGCCAATCAATTCATGAACCTTGAGGGCAAGAAGATCAGCGGCTCGCGCAACTGGGCTGTCTGGGGACGCGACGTCTTGACGCGTTTTGATCCTGACGCCATCCGCTATTACCTGACCGTCAACATGCCCGAAAGCAAGGACAGCGATTGGGATTGGGCGGAGTTTGTGGCGCGCAACAACAACGAGCTGGTGGCCACCTGGGGCAACCTCGCGAACCGCGTGCTGGCGTTCTGTTATAAGAATTGGGATGGTCAAGTGCCCGATGTGGATGTGACCACGCTTCGCCCCGCGGACCTTGAACTGCTCGCCACCATCGAAAATGGATTCAACTCTGTGGGCGCAGAGCTCGAAGCCGTGCGCCTGCGCTCTGCATTGAGCGAAACGATGAAACTCGCCACCGTCGTCAATCAGTACCTCGATGTCAATGCGCCGTGGTCTGCCATCAAAGTGGACAAAGCCGAAGCAGGAAAGACGGTCTACACCGCACTCAAAGCCATTGACTCGCTCAAGGTGATGTTCGCCCCCTTCCTGCCGTTCACCTGCGAAAAACTTCACGGTTTCTTCAACTACGAAACTCCGCTCTTCGGCGAGCAATACACTGAGACGGTCAAAGACTCACTCGGCGAGCATACGGTATTGAGGTATAAGCCTGTTGAAGGATTGCAATGGAAACCCAGTGACTTACAGCCTGGGAAGAAGTTGAATCAACCTGGTCCGCTGTTTAAGAAGTTGGAAGAGAGTGTGATTGAAGAAGAACGGGCGAGATTAGGAAAATAAAACAGAAATCGGATGTCGAAATGACATCCGATTTTTTTATTAATTATCTTGCGAAGAGTGGCAGAGGAAAACGCGGAGTTTGCGGTCAACTGGCATAAATGTTTTCAGATCATAGATCCATGATCATTAGAACAATGGTGATCACACCCGCAATGACGAGTAAGGGGTAAAAATCTGGATAGGGGCCAATGAAATTCACAATTTGCTTGGTGCCAAGGATGAAAAGGAACACAGACAGGGATAGTGAAGAGTAGAACACAGGTTTTTTAGGGAGTCGGACAGTCGCAATTGCCGATCCGCAGGCTATCAGTGCAGCGATCCCAGCCAAAGTCTCGCCATACGAAATTTCGATTGTGTAATCCAAAACATAGATAGCCAGAAATAAGATCGTTGACACCTTGAAAATGATAATTGACGGCATCTGCTTTCGAATGACAAGAAATATCCCTGCCAGGACTGCAAACACTCCCATCATTAATTGGATGGTTGAATCGGAATCGGTCAGGGCGAATAGCGCCGCCAACGCAAAAAATAGGATCAGGGGAATCGTCCCGGCCGGGTCCACCGTGCCGCTTCCCTTTGCTGAAGCCAATTCAACCAGACGGCTATAAATGCTTATCTTCGGCGGTTTTATTTCTTCCCTAATTTCTTGAGCATCTTCTTTGTTGAGGATTCAACTGTTGAAAACGAACATTCAACGATTGTAAGAGTCGCTGATATACCTGTCCCCTTTTCTCAGCAGGAAAATAGTCAACATAGTGCAGGGAGCGCAGGCGGCGGGGCAGTTCGCAGTCATCCAAACGCAACGGGATGATGAATATCGTTTCCTCGGGTTTTTCAAGGGCGATGTCGAGCACCTTGCGGATCTCCTTTTGGACATATCCCTCTTTGGTTACAGACTTGCCTGAAACGCAAACAATGACTGCATCTGAAGACTCCACGGCTTTCTCGATCTCCAAGTCCCAATCCTGACCTGGGAGAAGTTTCTCCTCGTCCAGCCAGGGATCGATCCAACCCTCAACATTGAGTCGCTGATAGAGTTCACGGACAATAGGCTTGTCCTGCGAGGAATGGCAAAGGAAAACGCGGAGTTTGCGGGTTTCGGTCATGAAGGGTTTCCCCGAATGCGGGATGATGGTCAATATTATACGGCAGATTTCAGGCCTTTGAGCTTGTGCATCTTTCAAACATTATCCTTCATCTGAACTCTGTCATAATAGTAGACAAATTGAGTATAATTTAGGTATGAGCAACTGGGTCGGAAAAACCCTGGGCAATGTACGCATTGATACACTTCTGGCGCACGGGGGTATGGGAGAAGTATATTTAGGCATGCATACTAATCTGCACCGCCCAGTTGCAGTCAAAATTCTTCGCAATCCGAACGAGGAAAATACAGATTCGCTGGAGAGATTCCAGCGCGAGGCGCGCGTGGTTGCGAAATTGCGCCACCCGAACATCGTCCAGGTATTTGATTTTGACACCGTGGATAACGATCCCTATCTGGTTATGGAATACATTCATGGTCCATCATTATCGAAATACCTGCATGCCCTGCATGATATGAAAAAGCGACGAATGGGACTTGAAGCTGTTCTTAGGTTGATCACTGCGGTCGCCAGCGCCCTGCAATACGCGCATGACAGCGGCGTGATCCATCGGGATGTCAAACCGGGCAACATACTCATCACCTCACGCAACGGCCAGATCATTCTCGGCGAACCGCTTCCAGAGGATTTCGAACCGGTTCTGACCGATTTCGGTCTGGTCCGCTTTCTGGATTCAAGGGGCCAAACCTCCACATCCCAAGGGGTGTTCGGCACTCCAGCATATATGAGTCCCGAACAAGCGCGCGGTGAACCAACCGATGAGCGAACAGACATTTACTCCCTTGGCATTGTTCTTTATGAGATACTTGCCGGGCGCCTGCCCTTTGAAGGTGAAACCACCGTGAGCATTCTGCTCAAACAGGTCAGTGAACCTCCACCGCTGATTCCCGGGCTTTCTCCTTCGATCCAGCGAGTATTGGATCGCGCCCTGGCCAAGAATCGGAATGAACGTTTCCGAACCCCAATGGAATTCGCGAATTCATTCAACGGGGCTATACATGCAAATCTTGCCAATACGACCATCGAATTGATGGGGTCGATTCCGACACTTCCCCCGTCAAAACCCATTCAGACAAAAAAACGACTACCGATATTTACCGCTTTCACAGCAATCATTGCCATCGCCATGGGTGCGGTTTTTGTATGGAATGGCTATTCTCCTGCCACAACAAATGCCACCCTTACGCCTACAAATACAGACCTTCCAGTCACCATCACCAATACGGTGATTAATCCCGTCGCGCTTCCATTAGGTCCCACCGGTATCCTTCGCTTTCAAGATGGAGCCGCGATCGCGGATCAGGCCACGTTGATAGCCCAGGCAATGCCTGCGCCTCCCAGGGGAAATCAGTATGAGGTCTGGTTGACCGGTGTTGAAGGACGATTAAGCCTTGGCGTTCTGTCACTAAACTCAAGCGGCAAAGGAAACCTGATTTTTTCAGAACCTCAAGGACTGAACCTGATCGCCCTATATGACAGAGTTGAGGTCACTCTTGAACCCAATCCAGATTCAGACCCGGCTTCTTCTGGTCAGATCGTCTATTCCTTTGCCCAACCAGCAGTAGGTTATGAACATGTCCGTTACCTGCTGTCCTCTTTTCCGTATGCACCTCAGGAAACTGGCCTCGTTCAGGGATTAAGCCAGGATTCCAAAATCATCAATGAAACGGCCCGTAAAATGCTTGCATCCTTTGAAAGTGGCGACAATGCCAGCGTACGCAAAAACGCTGAATCCATTATGAATCTTCTTGCGGGCAGTCAAAGCGAGGATCACAAAGACTGGAACAAGGACGGGTTCCTGACAGATGTAAGTGATGGATACGGCCTATTACAAAACGGCGACAACCTGGGTTACATCCGGGCAGTCTATGCAGAAGCAGACTATGCCGCCAACACGCCTGGGGCCACGCAAAAAATGATCGTTCATGGCGAGGATGTCAAAATCTGCGTACAAAATCTGGCGCAGTGGATACCTCAATTACAAAACCAGGTTTTGACGATTCTCACTTCCGCCCCCGATGCCGATCTGGAGCAACAGGTCCGCACTGTAGCCAAACTTGCTGAACAAATCAGCAATGGCACAGACCTCGATGGTAACGAAAAGGTTGACCCACTCGCCGGTGAAGGTGGCATAAAAACTGCCTACGAGTACGCGTACTATATGGCAGATATGCCAATTCTGCCCGTCGGGGTCATCACACCAGCGGCAAATGCTTTGGGGACAATAACCACGCCAACGTTGTCCGGGGGCGTTCCTACACCAACAAAAATTCCCGTAGGTGCGCAGCCTATCACACTCACTTCTCAATCACCCATTACTCAACCTCCTCCTCAACCCACTTCCCCTCCAAAGCCTACCAACAAACCAAAGCCTACGGACAGACCAAAGCCTACGGACAGACCAAAGCCTACAGACAAACCAAAGCCTGAGAAAACACCAAATCCTCATGTGCCTTGATCTTGTAGTGAAGTGACTTTCGAATCAAAAAATGAACAGAAGTGGAAACCCAGCGAATTGCAGGGGAAATTTGTTGCAAATAAGGGCGGTTATTTTCGTTTTGTATCTGGATTATTTAAATCAAACTTCCATCTACTAACCGTGTATCTCGAAAAAATATATAGTTATATAAATGACTACGCGCAAATCAGCGTTTTCCGAGCATAACTAAACACATTACACGAATCTGGGAACTAAAGGCCTATGATCACGATCCGCCCCATTCACGCGGAGGAAATTCCAACCGCAAAACGTATCATCATTTCCGTGGCGCATGGCATATACGGCTGGGACAGAAGCTTGGAAGACAGTATTCGTCACTTTGAGTCAACAGGTGAATTTGCAGATATGGATCAGGTTCAAATGCATTATTTCCAAAACGACGGCTTATTTCTCGCCGTGCTTGATGACGATACATTGATCGGATCTGGTGCGCTTCGAAGGATCAACTCTGAAACTGCTGAACTCAAACGAATGTGGTTGTTGGAATCCCATCATGGCAAAGGAATTGGGTATCAGGTCATCAAGGAACTCTTTGAGTTTGGACGAACAAAGGGATATTACCGGGTCCGCTTACAAACCGGTTCCGAGCAGGCGCGCGCCTTTGCGTTTTACAAAAGGATAGGGTTTTACGAAATTCCCTCCTACAACGATAAGGATGGAGAAATCTCGATGGAAATTAACTTGCACGATATTATTCTGCCCTGAAAACTATCTACCAGCGCATCATCCCCATCAAAAGGTCTTGGAAGATTTTATATCTTCCAAGACCTTTTGAATTGCACGCTATCCATTGCAATCAATCAACCGCGTTCCGAACCATGACCTGTTGATACCATTTTGCACGTGATTTAAGAGTGCGGCTCCGGGAAAATCCGCACGCGGTGGACGGTATTATCTTTATCCATAGGCGATGGATACAACCAGGTGATGCACCACCCCATCGCGCTGGAATATATGTCTGCTATTGATGGAATCCAAAACATGGCCAGTGATCAGCCGGGTGCTTCCATTAGTGAAGTATAAGGTTATACGATTCTCGTTTGAAGCTTGAAGGATTACAGGGACCTGACAGATCAAGTAAGCAAGGGAACCTGCTGCCAGGTCAATTTGTTCCTGATTTCCGTCAACGCCAAAATAGGTAAATACAGTAGGATCGGCAAGAAATTCATTTTCATTTAAAAGCAGGAAATCAAACGCCAGCATACCTTGATCGATGAAAAAACCAAGTTCCACCTGGCGAGTCAGTATTTCTTCCTTGACCAGGCCCGTCATGCCCGGCTGCCTGGCTCCCTGGCCTTTGGGTGTATGCGAGTAAGGATCAGTGGGAAAAGCGCCATAAACGCGGGGAGTCTTATTGAAGCTTAACCCTTTTCGGATGTCTGAATATTTATCCAATAAATCCATGAGGGAAGGTTCACTTCTTGTGCGAAGAATCGTTTCCTGTACAGACAGTAAAAGTTTGGAAACCATGTGCCAGTATATACTTCCCAGTCCTTCATATCCAAAAAAGGTTCCGGAACGCCCTGTAAACTCAGCATGGTGAAATATACTTTCAAACAAAGACTCGATCTTTTCTGCTTCAGCTTTCACCAGTTCTGCGTAGCGGGGCTGAGCTTTAAGTGCATCAAGCGAGAGAACCACATCTTTGGAGTTTCGGATATGGCCGCTGAAATGATAGTTGCCTTTTTCATCCCTGACGATAAGCGTCTTATCCTGAGCCTCAACCAACTCCGAAACAAGGGTCAGACCGCTGACCTGTTCGGATGTCATGCTGTTCTTTTCCAAAAATCCTTGCAACTCCCGATCTGGATATAGGATGTAACTGTGCTGGTCGGGGCGGTAAAGTCGACTGTGCTTCAGGCTTTCCAAAAGCGCCAACGATTCTTCCCCCAAGAGCAAACCTGATGAAAGGATGGCTGCCTGGCCTTCCAGCATTTCATACAGGTGTTTGATGGATGCGGTTTTGTCACCAAGCTGCAGTATATTGTATGAATGATACAGGTTGTCACTGCGCTTATTGGCGTGTAATGAATGTTCGATATACTGTTGTGCCAGATCAAGAAATGTGATCAATTCTGCTGTCGGCAATTGGGCAACTTCACCCGAGAAACCCTGTGAATAGTAATTCCAACGGTAGTCACTGCCAGCCTGACCCAGCGCATTCATCATGGCGCGTCTGTGCTCGTCACTGAAGGTGATTGCAAGCATGCCCATGAACTGGTTTAAGATCTCGAAAACCTGGGAATAGAAGCCTAACACCTCCGCGCTTAATTGAACTGTAGTGTTGGCTTCCTGCTTCAACAAATCCCTGCAAAACACAATGTAGCGCAACAAATAGGATAAGGTCACAACTGACAGCCCCTTGCCTACCAGTGCGTTATTGGCATCATTCCATTCGGGACGCTGGGTGTTCATCCAGATGCCACCCTCGGGGACAAAATTAGACAATTTGGCAAGCAGGAGTATGAGCAATTTTTCTGCAAGCGTGGCGTGGAATACGCACCCATTTTGATCATAGACCAATTTCCCGTCTGTGCCGCGTTCATGGACCCGCAACTCGATTTCCCGTTCCATATCCCAATTAAATTCAATGGAATTGAATGGGTTTTTCTGCAGATCAGCATAAGGTTTGATTCGATATGGAACATTGGCATAACTGAATATTGGCCGGGAAAGAAATTCTCCCAACTTGCCGGGGTGTACCCTGGTGCTAATTTCCATCAGTTTTTGAAGATAGATAATTTGATGGTCGCTCCAATAGCCAATGTTTGCCCAGGGGTTATGAGGTTCTGGAATTTCCCAATCAATCCCCTGTTGGGTGATTCGATAGGGGTTATATCCATCCGCGGTTATAGCGTTCAGGAAGGTGCAGATCATACCCTCAACGTATTCAGGGTAGGAATAGGCAAGGGCTTCCCAATTCTGGAAAATATCCCGCCAATTCCCTTCGTAACCCAGCTTCAGGGAGCCATCCTGTTTTTTGATATCGATCACAAAACGATTCCATGGCCGGCTCGGGTCGCCATGCCGCCGGCTGAATGACAGGGGCAGGTACATATAACTCAAACGGATTAGATCCGCTAAACCGCTTGCGTCTGCCCAGGCGTGAAGGTCAAGGATATTCATTTCCGGAGACAGCTTGGAAAATAACGCTGCGTTTTCATCCAGAACAACCCGGTTATGAACTGAAACGAATTCGACGAAATTTTCCGTATGGACTTTATATTGATCAGAAAAAATACCGCCGCGCATGACGTTGAACATCACATTGGCAAAATGGTGGGCGGTACAAAGTCGGTCACGAGAGGTCTGCAGACCATCTGCGCTGGCAACGATCTTCTCAAGGTTCAGGTTGTTTAGTGCAATGTCGCGCTCGATGGCATCCGACAGTTCCGATCAATTCTCTCTTAGATTTTTGGACAGACTGACTATCGCCGCCGCATCCTTGCAGACATCTGCCACTAGGAGCCAGGTTCGTTCCGCCGCCGGAGCAAGATCAAGAACGGCGTGTACAAAATACGCACCGCGCTTTCCGCGTACTTGTGTCTCCGTTGTCACGCTCATTCCCGCGCGGAATTGATCCAGCTGAGATGTTGAAAGCAGGTAGCCGTCCGGCTCAAGCCCGAGCTGCATCAGGGTCGTCGCTAGAAGCGACTCACTGGGCTCTGCCAGATCAGTCAAAGTTGAGTTCAATGCAAAGATGGCAAGACCAGTTTCAAGGTCCAGTTCGCTGCGCTTGTAGGCATCCAAAAGCGGACTGAATGTGTTCTGTATCAACGAGGTTACATTGGCAGGCAGGATATTTTGAATCCCATCCACCAGTTCAACCTGACAGGTTGATTCGCCAAGGTTCAACAACCATGTTGTTTTTACGAAACCAAACAAGTCACTGGTCCGCCACGAGTAACGGCAGGTCAATTCCAGACTGTGGTTGATCTCTTCGAAAACAAGTACAGTGCCGAGTACATTCTTGTAAATGTTCCGTTCGATCTGATATTGCCCCCGATAACGCTCGGAGAATGGTTCCCACAAACTCGTTCGTTCCCCGCGTGTAACCAGAAGGATGGACTTGCTGCCGGTGTTTTCGCTGTTTTCGGTCAGTTTATCTTCAGTGTAGTAGGGAAAAAGGGATTGCTCGGCACTGCCGCGCCCAGCCGAGAGTCCGCCAGTGGATGAGATAAAGAGCCAGTGATTCGAGCTGCTGACGATACTCATAAAAAATGGTGCCATGCCATCATAATTATTGATTTTATAAAACGTGTCGCCGAACATGGATACATATTCCCCTTTGATGCTCTGCTCTGATGGTTTTTGCGCTGTATCGCCGATGAATATTGGTTGTGATTTTCGGTTCATCATTGCTTAAAATCCATTCTCTTTAATAACCGTCTCGTACCACTTTGCACTGTCCTTCAAGATGCGCTGCTGGGATTGATAATCCACATACACCAGACCAAAGCGTTTGGAATACCCATAAGCCCACTCGAAGTTATCAATCAACGACCATGCAAAATACCCCTTCACCGGAATGCCCGCCTCAATCGCCCGATGGACCTGTTCCAGATGGCGCTTGATATAAGACGTGCGCTTCGGGTCATTCACTTCTCCGTCCGCATTCACTTCATCCACATATGCTGCGCCGTTTTCCGTGATGTAAATGGACGGGAAATCGTAATCAAAGTATAAGCGGCCCAGCGTCTTATAAAGTCCTTCAGGGAAAACTTCCCAACCCATTTCTGTTACATCGCCGCAGAACACCGTATGCGGGGCGTTTTCTGCTTCGGTGACTTTTTTAGAACGCACAATGGCGCGGTGGTAATAATTGACGCCGATAAAGTCCAGCGGAACAGAAGCCACTTCCAGGTCACCCGGCTGAACGAAAGCCATCTCATCATCGTAATCATTCACCATGTCCTGCGGATACCCGCGCCCGACCAGAGGATCGAGGAACCAGCGGTTGATGTATCCATCCACCCAGTTGGCAGCGGCCCGGTCCGCAATGCTGGGAGACGCAGGTACTTGCGGGGTTAAATTTAACGTGATGCCTACATTCGAGCCCGGAGAATTTCTGCGAATGACTGGAACCGCCTGCCCGTGAGCAAGCAGCAAATGATGCGCCGCCGCCAGCGCCTCATGCAGGTCTGTGTGACCGGGCGCATGAACCCCATGTTGATAGCCGACAAAGGCACTAACCCACGGCTCATTAAGCGTGATCCAATTCTTAACCCTATCCCCCAATGCGCGGCTGACAATATCCGTGTATTCAACAAAAGCATCCACAATATCCCGCGCAGGCCAGCCGCCTTTATCCTGTAATTTTTGCGGCAGGTCCCAATGATACAGGGTGACGTACGGCTCGACCTCGAGTTTCAACAAGCCATCCACCAGCCTGCTATAAAAATCAAGTCCCGCCTCGTTCACGGTTCCAGTCCCGCTCGGCAATACACGCGGCCAGGCCGTTGAAAAACGATATGCTTTCAGACCCAGTTTCTTTATCATTTCCAGGTCATATTCCCAGTGATGATAATGATCGCAAGCCATATCACCAGTATCCCCATCCTGAACTTTTCCCGGCGTGTGGCTAAATCGATCCCAAATGCTTTCGCCTTTTTCATCCTCGTTCCATGCACCTTCTATTTGATAGGATGCTGTCGCCGCCCCCCAAACAAAATCCTTGGGAAATTGAAATAACTTTTTACCCATTGCCATCCTCCAAAATAAGATCTACATTATCGTGACACGCACACGAACTTCTTTTGTTCCATCCACAGGCAGCGGGATGATATTTCCTTCAATGGGTGTTCCATCCACTTCAAGCTGGACTGCATTGCCCGCGCCTTTTCTCTCGACGAGGATATCGTACCTGACGCCCCGATACAGGCGTGCCGCCTCAAAGCTGTTCCACGCTGACGGGACAACCGGCGCAACCTGCAAGCCATCATACGTTGGACGAATGCCAAGGATCCATTGCGTGATGGCGACATAATTCCACGCGGCAGTGCCAGTCAGCCACGAGTTCTTCGCTTCGCCATGGGTAGCCGCATCCCTGCCTGCGATCATCTGGGCATAGACATACGGCTCGCAACGATGCAGTTCGCTGATCTCCTCACGCGCCGATGGATTGATGCGCGAATAATAATCATGCGCCTTGTCACCGCGCCCGATCTTCGTCTCAGCGATCATGATCCACGGATTGGAGTGACAGAAGATGCCCGCATTCTCCTTATACCCAGGCGGATAAGATGAGATCTCACCCAGATGCAAATAATACTTGCTGAAAGCAGGCTGCTGCAAAACGATGCCGTGCGGCGTGGCGAGATGCTCATCCACAGAGTTCAGGGCTTTTTCCGCGCGGCCATCCTCCACACCAAGATCAGCCATCACGCACATCCCCTGCGGCTCGATGAAAATTCTTCCTTCGTCATTTTCCTTTGAACCCAGCACATGGCTGAAATCATCATAGGCACGGCGGAACCAATCCCCGTCCCAGCCAGCAGCCCAGATGCTGGATTCCATTTCAGCGGCTTTTTCAAGATAGAAGGCAGAAGGGGTACGATCTTGGTTCTCACCTCTTCCCTCCAATTTCTCACATAAACCCGCCATCTCCTTCGCCGCCAGCACGAACAGCCCAGCAATGAAGACGCTCTCCGCCACTTTGCCGTCTTTATTCGTGGTGGTCTGGAAGGACTGTCCCGGTGTATCTGAAAAACAATTGAGGTTCAGGCAGTCGTTCCAATCCGCGCGGCCGATGAGCGGCAACTGATGCGGCCCAAGGCGGTCCAGTGTATATTGAATGGAACGCTGCAAATGATCGTACAGCGGCTTTTCAGAGCCAGGCTGGTTATCGTAAGGAACCTGCTCATTGAGAATGCTGAAATCACCCGTCTCTTTGACATAAGCCGTCACAGCCAGTACCAGCCACAGCGGATCATCGTTGAAGCCTGAGCCAACGTCGTTGTTGCCGCGTTTGGTCAGCGGTTGATATTGATGATAGGCGCCGCCGCTATCCAGCTGTGTGGCGGCCAGATCCAAGATCCGTTCACGCGCCCGCTCTGGAATGAGATGAACAAAACCAAGCAGGTCCTGGGTCGAATCGCGAAATCCCATACCGCGCCCAATGCCGCTTTCAAAATACGAAGCCGAGCGGCTCATGTTGAAGGTGATCATGGTTTGATAGGCATTCCAGATATTGACCATGCGGTTCGTGTGCACATCCGGCGTGGTAACCTGGAACTTATCCAGCAATCCTTCCCAATGGACGCGCAATGCCTGAAATGCCTTTTCAACTTCGTCCGCTTTCAAGTATTTGGAAATGACGGGCAGCACCGTGCGCTTGTTGATGGTCTGTGAATCAGGCGGATCGAACTTTTCATCTTTCGGATTTTCGTGATACCCGAGGATGAAGATGATCCTTTTCTGCTCGCCCGCCTTCAACTGGACTTTGACATGGTGCGAGCCGATCGGCTGCCAGCCATGCGTGATCGAATCAGACGACTGGCCTGCTTCGACAACCTTGGGCAGAATCCCAGCCGCGATAGGAGCCGAGGAAGGCTTCGCGCTGTGTATCAAAGCCAGCCAGTTCTTCGGAACAGGCAAAGTAGGCGAAGTGGTCGCGGCGCTCGCGGTATTCGGTCTTGTGATAGATCACCCCATCCACAACTTCCACCTGCCCGATCGAATAGTTGCGCTGGAAGTTTGTCGCATCGTCCATCGCGTCCCATAGATTGAATTCGATGGCGGAGAAGACGGATAGGTCCGCATCTGCCTCGCGTTGATTGGTGAGGGTCAACTCCCAGATTTCAAGGTTTTCGCCCAATGGAACAAAGTAACGGGTCTGCGATTCGATCCCCGCCAACCTGGAGCGGATGGTGGTATAGCCCATCCCATGACGGCATTCGTAAAAATCCAAAGGCGTCCGCGTCGGCATCCAGCTTGGCGACCAGCTTCGGGCGGAGGGCGAAGCGTTGTTGTCGCGCAGGTAAATGTATCGCCCGCCAGTATCCAAGGGAGCGTTGTTGTAACGATAGCGGGTCAGCCGCCGCAGTCGCGCATCCTTGTAAAAGGAATATCCACCTGCCGTATTGGAGATCAATCCAAAATAGGATTCACTGCCGAGATAGTTGATCCACGGCAAGGGAGTTTCAGGAGTTTCAATTACATATTCACGATTTGTATCATCAAAATGACCGTAACGCATAATAGCCTCGATGGGTTATGTCATTGCGACGGGCGAAGTTTTTTCGCCCGAAGCAATCCCCGCCACAATGAGGAGATTGCTTCGGGCTATCGCCCTCGCAATGACGGGATTAAGTCGTACTCAATTTCGCAAAACTGGATTTCAACACGGGATACAACTCTTGATAGAGCGGATACATCTTGCGATAGATCTTTACTTGTTCATCATCAGGAAGTGTTTGCCCAGTGATGCGGACAGTTTCTCTACACGCAGTTGGAACGTCAGTCCACGCACCTGCACCAACGCCAGCAAGTAATGCTGCGCCAAAAGCCGCCCCTTCAGAAGTGTTGACCGTGACCAATTCCGCTTCCAACACGGAGGCAAGGATCTGCCGCCACAGAGCACCCTTCGTCCCGCCGCCCGACGCGCGCACTTGCGTGATCTTTCCAAGCCCCGCGTTTTGAATCAATGTAAAGCTATCCTTCAAACCAAACGCAACGCCTTCAAGTACGGCACGCGTGATGTGCGCACGGCTGTGACGAAGAGTCAAACCGATGAAAGAGCCGCGCGCCAGCGGATCAGGATACGGCGTGCGCTCACCGCTCAGATACGGGAGGAACAGCAAGCCTTCACATCCTGCTGGCGCTGATTCAGCTTCCCTCACCAAGTCATCAAAACTCATGTCAGGCGCGAGCGTGTCGCGATACCATTGCAGACTTCCCGCCGCTGAAAGCATCACGCCCATGAAATGCCACATGCCAGGCACCGCATGACAAAACGCATGCAGCCTTCCTTCGGGTTCCACCAATGCCGATGGAGTCGTTGCGAAGATCACGCCGCTTGTACCAACCGTCAGCCCGACAATGCCCGCCTCCACTGCGCCCACGCCCACTGCTTGCGCCGCCTGGTCGCCGCCCCCTGCCGCGACGGGCGTACCAACTTTCAGCCCAGTAAGTGAAGCGGCTTCTTGAGTCACATTTCCCGTAAATTCAGTCCCTTCAAACGTGCGCGGCATCCAGGAAGCATCAATTCCCAACGCGCCAAGAACTTCCGCAGACCAATCACGCGATCTCAGATCGAACAAAACCGTGCCCGCGCCATCGGCTTTATCCATCGCATATTCACCCGTCAACTTAAAACGGATGTAATCCTTCGGCAGCAAAACATGTTTTGCCTTTGCGTAAACATCAGGCTCATTTTCCTGCACCCATAAAATTTTCGGCGCAGTGAATCCCGTCAACGCAACATTGCCAGTGATCTGAATAAACTTTTCTTTTCCGATCCGCCGATGGATCTCATCGCATTGGCTTTGCGTGCGCTGGTCGTTCCACAGGATGGCGGGACGAAGGACATTGCCTGCTTCATCGAGGAGGACCAGCCCATGCATTTGTCCCGTCAAACCGATTGCCGCGATCCTTTCCCCGCTGATTCCTGCTTTTTCCAAAACGGACTTGATACTCGCTGATACAGCAGCCCACCACTCCGCAGGATCCTGCTCAGACCATAGCGGCTTCGGCGCCTGAAGCGTGTGCGGCGAAGATGCCACCGCGATCACTTCACCACGCGAGTCGATCAACAACGCCTTGCTGGATGTTGTGGACGTATCGATGCCAAGAAAATAATCCATGGCTATTCCTCCAATCTCAATTTTTCAACAAGTGACTGCACATCTTTTTCATCACGCGGACGATCAACTTTACCGTGCAATTCCCATGTTTCCACATGCGTAACACATCCACCGGGTTCGATTGCGCTAATGGGAGCCAGTGTTTCCATCTCAATGAATTGATCGTTGCAATAACATTCGCTTGAACTGCCAAAATCAAAATAGGAAGACTGCGCCTCATATTTTGCGCGTTTTACAAAAAGTGTTCCATTCAACCAGTATGCGAGCCAGCCTCGCGGATTTGGGAAACCAATCTTGAAGGGCGTATCCATATTTGCATGCACCAAAATATGGTTTTGTCCCCAAGTCACATTTGGGGAAGCTAAATTGGTGTAAGGCCAGAGTGCCAGCGAACGATTTGGTAAAACGCCAGTCTCTTCACATGGATTGCGGTAATATAGCCACTCCCCCAGTTTTTAGTTGTGTGATCGCCCAGGGAGCGCACGTCACCGGCCATAGGCCCTGGTTGGATAAACGATGAATGATAACAACTTTTGGCGCATCGCCCTGCAAACAAATCTCCATTGACTTTTGCAAACCAGTCCTGGTTTCAACCTCCTGTGTCACCAGGTACCCATTTTCCACAGGAACGACCTCAACTGGAGAATCGTCCGGGAGATAAGTGCGGGCTGGCTGTTCCGGTGAATGCCACAATCGATGTCCGCCATAGGCGTGAAATATCCCATTGCCGGGGCAGTCAATTACAAAATCAGGCAATTCTGCCAGTAAATTTTCGCCATCTGCAAAGCTTAAAGAAAGAATACGAGGCCCCATTGAGCGCGAAATTATCAGCCTGATGCTTTTGTTTTCCAACGAGACACATTCATGCCCCAAAAAATTTACAATTTCCATTGACCTCAACTCCAAAAATGGTTTATCTCTTCAAAAGAAGTTTTATCTTGTTCAATATGATTTTATTTTGCAGGGGCGCTGTGGCTATGCGCCCCTGCAATAAATTATTTTATTTTTGCCAATTCTTCTTCTATTTTTTCAACCATTGCCTGCGGTACAAAGTTGGGGTGATTGGATGCAACTTGTTCGAGGGTGAGACCGCCGGCCATTCTCATATCTTCCATAAGCAGGAAACCGCCAACGTATTTCGAAAGGATCGCGCGCCCATCGGGATCGCCAAGCAGGGTATCGACCGTGAGGCCTGTATGCAGGCGTGAGGCACGTGGTTCGGGTTCAAGAACGAGGGTCTGTTTCTCGCGCACGTCACGGCTGGATGCGCCAACGAGGATCTCAAATTCGCCTGGCTCTGTGTTCCATGCATTCTTCGCAACATCAAAATACCAGAAGGCTTCGCGGTCAAGCGTAAATGTGACGGTTTCGGTTTGTTTCGGTTTAAGTTCAATTTTTTCGAAGGCTTTGAGTTCCTTCTCGGGGCGGGCAAACGTGGCTTTGACATCGCGCACATAAAGCTGAACGATTTCCTTGCCGATCACCTTGCCCGTGTTGGTCACATCCACTTTGACTTTTATGGTTTCATTCGGTTTGATGGATTTCGCACTCAAACGCAGGTTGCTATATTTGAATTTGGTGTAGGAAAGTCCGTGACCAAAGGGGAAAAGCGGAGCGACATCCTTCTTCTCGTAGTAGCGATACCCGACAAAGATACCTTCACCATAGCGGACCTTTCCATTCTCGCCAGGATAATTGATGAACGCGGGATTATCCTCCAGGCGGACGGGGAAGGTGGTCGGCAATTTGCCCGACGGATTCACGTCACCGAAAAGGATATCGGCGAGGGCGTTGCCTTGTTCCTGGCTGTCGTACCAAAGTTGAAGCACAGCGGGGACTTTGTCGATCCACGGCATTTCAACCGCCGAACTGACGTTCAACACAACAATTGTGTTCTTATTGGCTTTCGCGACCTGCTTGATCAGTTCGTTTTGCGCGCCAGGCAATTTCATGTCCACGCGGTCAGCGCCTTCGGTTTCCCATTCACCATTCAGGCTGGCAATGAGCACAACAACATCGGCTTTCTTCGCGAGTTTGACTGCGTCTGCGATGGAGATCTTTCGATTGTGGAGGTTGGTGGCCAAGCCCCACACTGCGCCAGCGCGGTTCGCCTTTCCAGAAATATTCCACTTTAATGGGATAGGATTTTCCACCTTCGAGTTTGAGCTCGGCGGTAAGTTGCCTGCCCATATCTGAATCCGAAGTGTGGTCGATGATCACTTTGTCGTCCAGATAAAGTTTGCCCCAGCCAACTGCCGAAAGCGCGAGCGTGTGCATACCTGATTCTTTCGGCGTGAAGAACCCTTCCATACGCATGGAAAATGATTCCTGGTCTGCATTGGGAACGGATGTATAAAACCAACCATGCTGAACACGGGTTGTGGTTTCAGAATAAACGGCGATCACCGGAAAATTCAGTTCCATTGAACAGGCTGAGGTCAAGTCCGATGCGTCCGTCTGTGGTGGACAAAGTTTCGGGGGCGGGAGCAGGCAGGTTTTTGTAGATAAAGCACCCAGGCGCGTAATCCACTTTGATTTTCTTACCTGCGCGATTCTTGATTCCTTCAAAGGGCGTGACGACATAATGCGGCGTGACCGATGAACTGCCGCCGCCAAGGATCTGCACTGCATTTGCATACGGACCGATGACCGCAATGGATTTGACTTTCTTGAGCGGAAGCGTACCGTCGTTCTTGAGGAGGACGATCGCTTCCTGCGCCGCCCGACGAATGATCTTGCGATGCTCAGGTTTGTTCTCGCCCCGTTCAGGTTGAAGGGTCGGGTTCTCAAATAACCCCGCTTTTTCCAGCACTCCAAGCAGGCGGCGGACTTTATCATTCAGCAAGTCTTCAGTGAGCGTGCCATTGTCAAGAGCTTTCTTCACAACTCCATTTGCCATCCAGCGCGCGGGACCTGGCATTTCGAGATCAAGTCCGCTGGTGGGGACAGCTTCATCGTATGTGCCGAACCAATCGGACATGACAATACCTTCAAAGTTCCATTCGCCTTTGAGAATTTCGAGTAACGTGTGATCGTATTCGCAGGCGTATGTTCCGTTGACGCGGTTGTAGGATGACATCACTGCCCAGGGATTGGAGCTGCGAATCGCAATGCGGAACGGCTCAAGATAAATTTCGCGCAGGGTGCGTTCGTCAACCTCGGAACTGATCGAGAAGCGTTCATATTCCTGGTCATTGGCGATGAAGTGTTTTATGCATGCGCCCACGCCTTTATCCTGAATGCCTTTGATATAGGCGGATGCCATCATTCCGCTCAGGAATGGGTCTTCGGAATAACATTCGAAGTTGCGTCCCGCGATGGGCGTGCGGTGAATGTTGACCGTGGGGGCGAGCAGGATGTGCGCGCCCTTGGCTTTGAGTTCATCGGCCAAAACGTTACCAACTTCTTCAACGAGTTTGGGATTCCATGTTGCGCCGAGAGCAATCCCCACAGGTGTGGCAACCGATGGTGATGACATGCTTCCCCATGCGCCGCGCGCGCCATTGGGTCCGTCGGTTGTTTTGAATTGCGGGATGCCGAGGCGGGGAACGGGGACAGCTGTGCCACAAGTCCGCGCCAGCAAGCATGGATATTTTTTCATCGAGGGTCATTTGTGAAAGAAGGTCGTCAATACGAGACATGGGGATTCCTCCGAAAGGTGAAATGTAATTAATTCAATTCCGTTTTTTTAAGTTCTTCAAGGTATTTTTGATATAGATCCACAAGATATCCAAGCGGTTCTTTATAAAATTCATCTGCGTTGACAGTGATCTTTGCATAATCAGGGATCGGTTTTACCTGCGGATTTGTCTTTGCAAATTCCTGAATGACTTTTGCATGAGGTTTGAGCGAACCATCAGGGCGGACCAATCCAAAGAAGCGTTCATGGACTGCGTTATCGCAGGGCGGTTTGTTCCATAACTCTGGGATGTAATCTGCATAACACCAGAGCATGGCGCCTGTCGCACCGCTATCTTGTAATTTGGGAATGGTGAGACGAAGGAATTCGGCGAAGTCCTCTTCGCTTGCCATAAATTGCTCGCGTTCACGCCCATTTGTTTCTGTCCAATTAATAATATGGCTCATTTCCCCGGGGAGCGCTGTACAGCCGCCAAATTCTTCCATGAGGACAGGTTTTCCGCCCAAAGCGGCGGTCAATGCACAGGTGAATGGGACAAAATCAGGGTCAAGATTTTGACGCGCCCATGGCGTATACATCGGATAGGAGTGCATCACGGCAACATCCGTTTGAGCGTACACTTTATCAATACGCAGTCCGTTATCCATGTGCAGGTTGGCGCTATGCAAACCGCAGGTCACGGGATGGTTTGGGTCAATGGATTTGATCAGACCGACCATTTCCTTTGTCCATGCCGCGCCTTCGTCTGCTGTGTGAGGCCAGGCAAAGAGATCGGGTTCATTGCCGAGATTCCACATCCAAATGGCGGGATGATCCTTAAGCCTGCTGACGACTGTTTTGAGAAGCAGCCTCGAAGCATTCAGCGCCATTTCATCATGGAACATGTTGCGGTAGCCTTCCTTGACCACTTTACCGCCATTGATGATCTCTCTTTTAATCCCATATAAGGATGATCGTCACCGCCAAGCAGCCAGCTCGGACTCCAGTTGGGTCCGCTCATGTGACCCGTGAAGAAGGTCAGGTCAACGCCGAGGCCGTTTTCGGCGGCGATGTCACAGACGGTTACCAGATTGTCAAGCGCAGTCTTCGAAACCGAATCAGGCTCGGGCTGAAAGTCTTCCCACAGCAGGAAGAAGCGGACAACATCCAGACCGATCTCTTTGATCACGCTAAATTCTTCGCGTACTTCGCCCGCATCAAAATTGCTCCACCAATACATTGCCTTGCGGCGGGGCCAGTAATTCACACCCAAAGTGAATTTTTCAGACATTTCTAAAGCTCCGAATTCGATTTTACAAAGTCAAGCACTTCATTCACCCTGGCAAACGCCAAACCAGTTACTGTATCCGCCCCGCCGTAATAGATGGCAATGCGGCCTGTTGGTTCATCATAGAGTGTGGCGCAGGGGAATGCCACATTTGGCACGTCGCCTACGCATTCATAAATTTTCTGCGGTGAAAGCAGGTAGGACGAGCCACGTGCAATCACTTTCCAGGGTTGTTCAAGGTCAAGCAGGGCGGCTCCGAAGCTATATACAAATCCGTTGCAGGATGTGAGAACGCCGTGATAGAACAACAGCCAGCCTTCAGGTGTTTCAATGGGCACGGGACCCGCGCCGATCTTTGTGCTTTGCCAGCCGTCCTTTGTTCCCATCACGAAGCGATGTTGTCCCCAGTGAACCATGTCCGGGCTTTGGCTGATGTAGATATCGCCAAAGGGTGTGTGACCGTTGTCGCTCGGGCGGCTGAACATCATATATTTATTGTTGATCCTGCGCGGGAACAATACACCGTTGCGGTTGAAAGGCAGAAGCGCATTTTCAAGGAATGTGAATTTCTCGAAATCGTATGTATAGCCGATGCCGATGGTGGGGCCGTGATAGCCGTTGCACCACGTTACATAATAACGATCCTCAAGCCAAACCACGCGCGGATCGTAGCGATATTGGAATTTGCTGAGTTCAGGATCGTCATAATGCCATTCAATCGGGTCATTGTCCAGTTTCCAGTTGATGCCGTCATCGCTGAAACCACGATGTATATTCATCTCGCGCTTTTTATTGTCACAGCGGAATACACCCGCGAACTTGCCATTGAATGGCACGACCGCGCTGTTGAAAATGCTGTTCGAGGAAGGGATCAAGTCGCGCGGAATGATGGGATTCGCTTCGTATCGCCAAACTACATCAGAATTGCCTGCGAGTCGGTCCTGCCAGGGAATGTTGGGAAGAGCGTTGTTACTCATAGTTGATTGGATATCCTTTTAGGAAAACAATGATTTAAAGATCGAGGGCTTTGTGCAAGGTGCGCTGTGAGTCAAACCGAGATACTCATCTTGTTTGCGTGATTCAATAGATCCCATGCGCAATTGAGCTGCGACATAGTCGAATCTTTCACTTTTTCTTTGGCGATGGAAAGGTAAACCAGCGGGCTGGCACCGTCGATCATGTCGGCTTTTTCTTCCAGCGTCATTTTTTTATTCAATTCATTCTGCAGCGCCGTGCGAATAAGAGTCGTAGACGGAGTGAAGGCAAAAAGCTTTTCGCGCCCGGTCCAGAGTCCAGCCGGCAGGCAGTGGGCAGGAAATCTGTACTGTCCGACCAGCAGGCAGGTTAAAGTAGTTATCGCTAAAAACAACATCGGCGTCCGTCAGAGATAACTCCACCAGAAGCGCCAGAGAGCGGGAAGTCAGATCAATGATCAATTCGTCCCTATCGCTGCTCATAGACACGGTCACAGCAGGGTCGGTCAGGGATAAGTGCTTGATCGGGGCGAAGCCTGAGATCTGCCGCATGACAAATTGGTTCCCCTGGTATAGTTCAGCGATGAAGACCAGAGTGCGGATGTTGTCATCCGAGATCTGATCGGAAAAATCAAGCTCGCACACCTGGGCCGCAGCTTGCGGGGCCGCTATAACCGGTGCCTGTCCCGAGGTCAGGACTTCCCCCGCGAGAGTCTCAAGTGACCAACGTACCGTTCCCTCCCAAGGCTCAAGCAGGTCATTGGTAACATAAACCCCTTGTTTGGGCGGAGCGTCTTCAATGGATAGCATCAGCGGCGCATAGAAACGCCGTGCCGCGTAGTGCAGCGCCTTCCAACGCCCGAAGTAGTCGAGACTCGACCAGGAGGCCACCGGCCAGCAGTCGTTGAGCTGCCAGTATAAGATCCCAGAGACGCGATCAGGATGGCGCCGCCAGTGTTCCACACCATAACGGATTCCTTCCGCCTGGAGCGCCATACTCAGGTAGACCAACGAGACTAAAATCTTTGGGCAGACGGAACGTGTCGAGCATCTGTCCGACCATCAGGGAGTTTCCGCTGGCATTTTTTTGATGCATCTCCATGATGTAGGAAGTCATGTTCCAATCTGTTTCGTCCGCGTAGGTACGGATGGTCGCCAGAGGAGGAAGCGCCTGGAAACCGAACTCGCTCATAAAACGCGGATATTGGTCACGATATGCGGTGAAGGGTTTCCGTCCGTGCCAAACATCCCAGTAATGGGCGTCACCCTGACGCTGGCCATTCGGATTTTCAAATGGAGTATCGGAAGATGGCGAGCTTGGCCAATACGAGTGGTCTGGATCCTCGGCCTGGCACCATTCGGGCAGTGTGTGATGGAAAAAGCGGTCATAGGCGGCTTTCAGATCCTGGTACTCAGTCCCTTTCCAGCCCCAATCCACCCAGCCCCATTCCATCTCGTTGTTGCCGCACCATAATGCCAGGCTGGCGCGATGGCGCAAGCGGCGGACATTCTCAGTCACTTCCGCGCTGACGTTTTCGAGGAATTCCTGGGAATCCAGCGGATAAATGCTGCACGAGAAGATGAAATCCTGCCAAATCAGGATGCCATAGCGATCGCATAGATCGTAAAAACGTTCTTCCTCATAAAAACCACCGCCCCAGACGCGCAACATATTCTGATGCGTCTCAACCGCTGAGCGAATGAGACCTTCCAAATACTCGTCCGAAATCCTGGTGGGGAATGAATTGGCTGGGATCCAATTGGAGCCTTTTGCAAAGATCGGAATGTTATTGACTATAAAGACAAAGGAGCGTCCCCACTGGTCTTCCTGCTGACGCAATTCAATCGTGCGCAGCCCGATCTGATACCTGTGCAAGTCCAGCGACTCCGCCCTGGCACCTTTATGCATGAGAGAGACTTCCACCTGATAGAGCGGCTGTCCGCCATAGCCATTAGGCCACCAAAGTTCAGGCCTGGAGATCGGCACTTTCACCGTCGCTTCACCCCGGGCGGGTATCTCAATATCTTTTTCGATGAGCTCGCCATCCGGTGTCGTGATGTGGACTACTGCGGTGAGCGGTGACCCATCCCAGCGCTCGACGGCAACCTGGACCTCAACTGCCACCTGCCCATCAACATGTTCCTGACGCAGATGGATTTCAGAAAAACGCGCCTTACTGTACCCCTCCAAACGAATGTCTTTCCAGATGCCGATCGGGGGGAGCTGTGGACCCCAATCCCAGCCAAACTGACAGGGGGCTTTGCGCAGGTGTGATCCGCCGGGAATCGCCTGAGAAACACCAGGCAGGGAACGAATGGCTTGCTTTTCCGTTGCATATTTGACTGGAGAGGAGAATGTGATGGTTAAGTCGTTGACGCCCTGTGTATTTAATAATGGTCTGACATCCCATTGATAGCGGCGGAACATGTTGTCAGTATGACCAAGTTCATGGCCGTTGAAGACAACCGTTGCCAGGGTATCCAACCCGTCGCAAACCAGAAAAACCTTTTCTTCGGAAAGTAACTCATCTGTGCAGGTAAAACTGGTCCGATACACCCAATCGGACTCGGCGACCCATTGAACGCGTTTCTCGTTATCGGCTACAAAGGGATCCGGGATGCGTCCGCTTGCCATAAGATCGGTATGGACGCCGCCTGGTATATTGGCTGGCAACCACTCTTCTGTTCCCACCTGCTGAAATTGCCATTTGCCAGTCAAAGGTTGAGTTTGCATTATATTGTTTTCCTGAGATTTGGATGAATGATGGTCTTCTATTCTGTTGTCTCGAGCCTGCAATTGGACTGGGTAAAAACACTCTTTGTGACGACCTTTATCATGATGTTCTGGCAGGTCACGTTCATGGCGTCGAAGGCCCGATCCTCCACACTCCTAAATTAAATTAGGATGTCTCATGCTTAATATTCAGAGCATTATGTTATTTCACTTGGATCCAAACTCAAGAGAAAAGCATTACACAGTCGAGAGATCCCATTCTTCATGGAGCTTTGGAACATCATTGAGCAGGCGTTTGGTATAAGCCTCTTTTGGATGCAGAATCACTTCATCGGGAGATCCGCTTTCGACAAATTTTCCATGTTCCATAATGTATATGTTGTCAGAAACATAATACGCCAGCCCAATATCGTGGGTGATGAAAATAAGCGTTGTTCCGATTTCAGAATTAAGCTTCATCAGCATAGCCAGGATGGTCGCACGTGAACAGGCATCGATCATCGAGGTTGGTTCATCAGCCAGCAGGATCTTTGGCTTCAACAGGAAGACACGGGCGATCATTAAGCGCTGCATCTGTCCCCCGGAAAGCTCAAAAGGATACTTGTTGGTCAGTTCCGCGAACTTCAAGTTGACAAAGCCGCATGCCTCTGACATCATCTCAACTTTTTTCTCATATGGGAGATTTTTACCGCCGCGCAGGTGAATGCAGTCTAAAAGCACAGCATCGATCTTATTAAATGTGTTGTATGCAGAGTACGGATCCTGGAAGATCGCCTGAATACTTTTCCAGTATTCCCGTCTCTTTGTACGTGTACTGATATCGCGCAGTTTCCCCTGGAAGTAAATATCACCCTCAGTGGTATTGATCAATCCCAAAAGCATTTTCGCCAAAGTTGTCTTTCCGCTGCCAGATTCGCCCACGATCGAGGCAATTTCGCCCTCGTAGAAATTGAAATCCACGTGATCAACGGCTAATGTTCTTGTGCGGCCAAACCCAAATACTTTGGTAACCGCCGACCCACTCAAGCATTGTTTTTTCTCATCCGGCATTTTTGTAAGCCTCCTTCTCGTATGCTTTCCTAAGTTCGTTTTCCGATAGGATGCAGCGGTAAACACGGCCGCCGCCCACATCTTGAAGAGGGACATTAATGACCCTGCATTCGGGCTTAACATATTTGCAACGTTCTGCAAAGCGGCAGCCGGCGGGTGGGTTTTTTAGATTGGGGGGTACACCAGGAATGGCAGTGAGCTCAACATCCCGCAAACCTTTTTCAGGAACAATGATCGAACCCATCAGACCTTTGGAGTATGGATGAAGTGGATCAAATACAGCTTCCTGGGTAGCGGCCTTCTCCACGATCTGCCCCGCGTACATGACCATGATGTCATCGGTCACGTTTTTAAGGAGTGGAAGCTCATGCGTGATGAAGATCATCGAACTAATGTAACCAATTTCCATTAATTTGCGCATCATCTTGATGACCATCTTCTGTGAAGTGACATCAAGCGCGGAGGTAGGCTCATCTGCGATCAACACTTTTGGCAAAAGTAAGACAGATATCGCGATCACCGTGCGCTGTTTCATGCCGCCCGAAAGTTCAACAGGGTATTTTTGCAGCACTTCCTCTGGAAGTCCCAGGGTCTCAAACAACGCTCTGGCACGATCATAAACATCCTTCTTGGTGACTAAAAGCTCATGCGCCTGCATTACATCTTCAATAAAGTTGATGATTTTCCGCGTGGGGTTGAGCGCGTTCATCGCAGCCTGGGGAATATAGGCAATCTCCGTTCCCAAAATCGACTTACGAACTTCATCAGGTTTCATCCCGGAAATATTTTTCCCGTTGATGATAATCTCGCCGCTCGTATAGTGCAGCGGAGGGAAGTAATAACCCATCAGGCTGAGCGCCAGCGTTGATTTTCCACAGCCGGATTCTCCTGCAATTCCCAGCGATTTTCCTTCTTCGACCTTCAGAGAAACATGGTCTACAGCGTAAATATCTTCATTGTAGCGGGTGATATATTTTGTTGTTAATTCTCTAACCTCTAGCATTACATCTGACATTTCAATCACCTATTCCCTTAAGGCCGGGTTGTATACCTGGTCGAGACCGGTATTCATCAAGTTCAGCGAGAATGAAATCATGCCTATGGTTAAAATCACAGGCAGGTATGCCCACCATTTTCCCAAAATCTGCGCCTGGTAGATCAACGCCCAGTTCATCATCAGGCCCAAAGTTGACATTTCGGTAGTTCTGGGTCCCAGTCCAAGGATCGACAGACCGGCCTCGGCCAGAACCGCCGAGGAAATTTGTAGAATCAGCGCCATGATGACATAAGAAGCGATATACGGGAGAATATCCCTGAAAATGATGCGAGCAAGGGGGTGTCCGGACAGTTTCGACAGACTGACATGATCTCGATTACGCAGGGAAAACACCTGCGACCGCACGGCTCGCGCCGTCCATACCCAGGAAGTAAAGCCGATCACCACTGCGATGGTCACAGGACCTCGCTTGTCTTGCCCAATACTGTAGGAGATTAAGATCAACAGCACAAAGGTGGGAATGACAGTAAAGATATTTGTGACGAACATAATGACATCATCCGTCAAGCCGCCGACATAACCTGCCAGTAACCCGAGGATCAAACCGATCGTGGTTGCGATGAATCCCCCCACAAGACCAATGATCAATGATGTACGGGTTGCTGAAACCAGCTCGTTCAGCACATCCCGTCCGAAGTTATCGGTTCCAAGCAGCAGCAGCCGCACGCTTGGAACCTGGGCGATGTTTACATAATCGGTTTGCTTGACAGAATTTGTCTCTTCCAAAGCGCCGGTATCCGCATTTTTGGTTGCAATGATCGCGCCTTCTGTCGCCAAAATTCCTTTGATCGATTTATCAAGCCTGATAAAGTAATTTCGCCTGGCATTTGTCATCCCGGCAACCTTCCCCTTGGGATCATAATTTTTCACCCACTGATCCATAAGTTTTTGGGTGTCCGTGGTATCGACCTCGTTTTCAGGAATCCCAAATGCCACAAGCCATTCCTTCATGGCAAGGCGATCTTCCTCGTTCATCTTGCTGGCAATTCTCTTTGCAACGGCCCCTTCCAACATCAGTGTATATGTGGGGGAACCAATGCTGTCATAAACGTTCACATAGATACCGGGTGGGAAGAACGTGCCTTGGCCAATGATTGTTAATGGAGCTTCTCTAACAAACAGTGGAAAAATGATCACTGTTAGCACAATGAACATAAAAATGGAAAAGCCAACGACAAATTTACCAGAGCGAAAAGCCTGTTAAATCATATGTTTCATATCAGCATCTATCCTTAATCAGACTGCGCCGCTTTAATACGCGGGTCAATGAAACCATAAAGAATTTCGATGGTGAAGGTCGAGATCAGCACCATCAAGGTGATGATCAACGTGGAGGCTGAGATCAGCGGATAATCCTGTCCCAGCACAGCTCTGAGCAGTGTAGTACCAAGCCCCGGATAACTAAAGATGATCTCCGCCACCAGCGCGCCGCCGACAATGGTACCGATCGCCAATGCCAAACCGGTGATTTGCGGAAGCATGGCATTTCTAAATACATAAAGAACGATTCTTCGGTCTTTGATTCCCAGGAACCGGCTGTATTTTACATAATCTGAATTGAGCTCATAAATACACATGGAGCGCATGCCGATCGCCTGACCGCCAATGATGATCAAAACGATCGACCAGAAAGGTAATTGGTAATGGACGAACATGGACTGTGCGAATGCCCAGCTCCAGTTGGGAAGCAGGTCAAACCCATATCCGCCCGAGGTCGGGAACCATTTTAATTGAATAGCAAAAATGACCAGCAGGATGACCGCCATGCCAAAAGCCGGAAAACTGCTTATAAAAAGGCTGACGGGCAGGAGGACTTTATCATAGCCACCCTTGATATAAGCAGCCAGCGCGCCAAGCAGGTTCCCGATGATCCAGCCGACGATGATCGCCGGTAACTGCAGAGCAATTGTCCAGGGGAGGGAAGCTTTAATAACGCTTGCAACTGTCCTGGGATATTGGCTGAATGAGAAACCAAAATCACCATGTGCCACATTTTTAACATAGAGTAAAAACTGCGTCAGCAAGGGCTTGTTGGTCCCGAACAGTTCCGTGTATTGCTCATAAATAGCTTGAACTCCGGCCGAATTGGACATGCCTTGGGCAAGCCTTGATACGATGGCAGCCACAGGGTCTCCCGGCATCAGGCGCGGCAGGATGAAATTTAATAGGAAGGCTGCAACCAGTGTGATGAAGAACCAAATCAGCTTTTTGCCAAAATAATTAAGGTATCCTTTCAATCGAGCACCTCCTTTTCATCAGCTAAAATGATAAACCACCATGTCCCTTTATGAGACATGGTGGTTTATTTTAATTTATTGTTTACGGATTTACAAGTGTAAGGTTATACAGACCTGCGATAGCATAACCATCGGTCATGTCAAGCGGCGGGACGGGCGGGTTGGTACCATCACCATCCACAGGGAAGTTTGTCCAAACACTCTCGTTCACCGTGTGGAAAGATTGAGGGCGGTACATGAGTGTGAAGGAAGGAATATCGGTCAGGTAGATCTCGACCAATTTTGTGTATGTTTCCTTCAGTTTGGCAGGGTCGGTTTCACCGGGGATGGACGCGATCAATTTATCGACCTCGGGATTCGAATACTGACCCCAGTTGCCATTCCAGTTGCTCGCCATTCCGATGTATTCCGAGCTCAACAATTTGCGGATACGTGAATATGGCTGAGTTGGGCCAGCGCCATCGGACCACATCATGAAGATGTCATAACCAGCGGGGAGTGGTGTATCAGATTTGGTGACGACGGTCTGATAAACGGACCACTCAGGGAAGTTGGTTGTAATGTCAATACCGATCTCTTTTCCGGCGGCGGCAACCACTTCAATCGCAGCCTGCCAGTCGGACCAGCCGTTGGGACAGGTGGCAACATAGGACAGCTTCGTCCCATTGTATTCACGCCAGCCATCGCCATCGGTATCAACAATACCAGCGTCATCAAGCAGTTTCTTGGCGCCTTCGATATCATTGCCAGCCCACTGCAAGTCCTTGACGGCATCGTGGTCATACATAGCCTGTTCGCCGTCGGTCGGGTTCATCAATGAGCGCGGAACCTGATCGAATGTAGCTGATTGGTTGGTCATCGCGTTGGCAATGATGGTGGGATAGTCAACCGCAATGGCGATCGCTTTGCGAACCGCCACTTGATCCAAACCAGGAGACTTCAGGTTGTAGAAGGCGGTCGGGAGGCTGGCGCCAATGCCATAAGGAGCCTCGGGCAGGTATGTGGAGATGGGCAGGCCATCTTTGAGCCACAGGTCCTGCACATTGGAGTTGAACTGCTGGCTGACATCCACCTCACCGGCTTGCAGGGCGGTTGTACCGGCAGCGTTATCCTTGAAGATCGTGTGCGCCAGGTATTTCGGAGCGGGCAACTTGCCCCACATGGAGGCATCCTGACCCCAGTAATTGTCATCACGGACGTAGACAACCTTCGTATCGTCAGCGAAATGCTTGTGATAGGGGCCGGAGTAAACCACATCTTCCGCGGTATCAGCCAAAAAGGCGGTGGTATCCGCAGAGCGTGCTTCCAGTGTTTCGGTCCAGGCCTTCTGCATAACATAGTTGGTGCTCAGGTAGGCAGCCACAACCAAAGGATTGACCGCTTTGCCATCCGCATTCAGTTTGGCCTTGACCACAACCGTCTGGGGATCAACTGCTTCGATGTTTTCGATGTAATCTTTATTGGCAGAGCCAGTCGGGGTTTCCCACTTGATATGGGTGGCCCAGGTATAAGCGACATCATCTGCGGTTACCGGGGTGCCATCGCTCCATTTTGCTGCTTCTTTGATCTTGAAGGTGATCTCAGTCTGTGCATCGTTCCACACATAATCGCCATCCGCCAGCAGAGGATAGACCTTGCCATCGAGCATGTCGTACATGTATGGGGTTTCGAACATAATGACGCGGGCGTTATCCTGTTGGGCGATAGCCATGGCATTATTGTTGCTGTTGGAGTATGGATTCCAACCAACAAGCGGACCCCACTGCTGACCATTGAAGTACAGGGTTTCATTGCGGGGAAGGGCATTCGGGTCAGATGCGGCGGGGGCTTCAGTTGCCGCAGGGGCTTCAGTTGCAACAGCCGCAGGGGCTTCAGTTGCAGCGGGGGCAGCGGGGGCTTCAGTTGCGCGGGGTGCCGCATGCTGTTAGGACCATCGAAGCGATGATCAACAGTGACAGAACATACAAAAGTTTTTTCATGGTGCTTATTTCTCCTCTTAATATAGTTTGGAATATATAGATGGACGAAAAACAGTTTAGGTACTAATGAAAACTTTCACCTCCTTTAATGATTTTTGGCCGCATCATGTGTTACATCCACAGGAGCGTCGAGTGATCAGTTCCGTCGGCAGTAATGTAATATCTCCGGGAAACTGTTTGTCGAAAAGAGAAAACAATTGTTCCATCGCGATCCGCCCAACTGTCTCGGTGGGAGCGGAGACAGTTGTGAGCGGGGGGGAAAGAAATGCTGAAAATCCCAGGTCATCAAAACCGATAACAGAAACATCTTCGGGCACTCGATAGCCATTTTCGCGCAAAGCCATAAGTACCCCTATTGCCGCATCGTCATCGCCAGTAAATATTGCGTCAAACGAGACCTGCTTATTATTGCAAATAAACTATTCAGCGCCTCATATGCAGTCTTGCGTTCGAAGTCTCCATTGAGCACCAGCTTCTCATCAAAGGGAATACCATTTGCCTGTAAAGCGGATTTATAACCAGATTTCACGCCAGGACGAATCCTCCTGATGAACAGGCCCGCTGCATTAGCATGATACGTTTTCTTCCATGAACCTTAATAAGGTGTTCAATTAATTCGAACGTAATTTTTTTATTTTCAACTGTAACACTGGGGATTTTTACTGAATCAGGCGGTGTGCGGTGAACCAGGACCATTGGAAATTTTCTGGCATGCAGGGAAATTAGATCGTCATCTGATATGCCATCGGAGAAAACCAGCATTCCGTCTGTGTTATGGGGACCAATGGGAGGGGGCATATCTCGGCTGCCTGAATGATAGGTTGCGATCACGAGATTATAGTTATGTTTGCGGACAACAGATTCAATTCCATTCAAAAGTGGCACAAAAAAATCGTTATGCAGGTTATTTAATAACAGACCCACTACACGTGTTTTTCGGGACGCCAGATGTTGTGCAGCTGCATGCGGTACGTAATGTAATTCTTCCATTACCAATTTCAAGCGTTCAGCCACATCCTTTGAAATTGGCGCATTTTGATTGATATAACGGCTTACAGTTGCAACAGAAACGTCAGCTTTCTGAGCTACTTGTCGAATGGTAACGGAGTGAGATTTGCTCGTCATATTTTGGGCGTAACCAAATGTAACCGGTTACAGTAACCGGTTACATTATTTCACAATTACGAATTAAGGTCAAGACTCAATTCTGGTTTTTTGGTATGAAATCGGATAAAAGTTGGAGGATTTCTTCTTACTTGAAATCTTAAGAATGCAATGCTGTATTATAATGAAAACATTGTGAAAAAAATCATAGACTTAATATAGGCTAACCCTCGTTACTTAAAAAAATATCGAATACAGTGAACCTCGACCGGGATATCCTGAGGGGAGGGTTAAATTCCAAATTGCAGATCTCGAAGTAAATCTGGAAACACTAATGGTTAAAGGAGTGTCCCAGGAAAACTATTGGAAGTTGAAATTCCTGATACACATCCACGACTTGTTTAAAGCCGAAGCAGAAAAGGACGCACCTGTTCTGGACGCGCGAAATCATACAACTTTAGCAAAAGAATTTGCAAAACGCTTCACAAATGATGCAGGTCTATTAAATATGATCCAAACTTATTAACTAAAATTGAAGATTGGAATATTTTTTGATGTTCATCATTATAGATGGATGTGTGAAAGGCAAGGATTATTCCAAACTCGCCTGGTTTTTAAATGAGGTCCGCAGGTACAAGACTACAGAGGTGGACTCATCCTGGATTCTTCCACCCGTAATTCAGGGTGAATAAAATATCTTGCACCCGACCCGATTAAGTTGTAAACTTCTACTATAAATATCGTTCAGTCCTTTGAAAACCCCAAAAAGATTGGGTTGAAATGAATTCTAAAGCCGTCAAAAGATCATCACCGGAGGGACTATGAACCAATCCCCATTGCGTAAAATGGTACTGGGAAGAATTGAGCAAGCTGGCAGGCGCCTGGGAGCGCCGACTGTAACCTTTTCTGGCAGAAAAATCTCGGTTCCCGGGGAGGATATCTATGTGGCTAACAGCCCCTCACGATCGGTAACCATGACAAGTGGGTTTTATCTTCCCCTGCCTCCCAATGCCTTTGGGGTGGTAATTTTCCCCGATGGAACAAGCCATAATATGGACGGCGGGGTACACGAAGTCCCTCCAGGTTTATATAAACTACAATATGTTGACAAACTTGAGCATTTAGAATTTACATCTCCGATCTCTGAAATGACGACCGATGGCGAAAAACTTACCCTGAAAGTCATCCTCCGCTATCGGATTGTTGACCCCATCGTCGCTCTTCGGATTGATCGACCTGTCGAAACACTTATTGAGCATATAGAAGCTGATGTAGCGCAATACATCCGAACACACGACCATACCGATATTGCTGATAGTTCCGAAAACCATCCGGCAAGCAAACTTCTTGCCTTCTTCACCCAAAGACACAACCGACGGTTCCCACTTTCCAAGGCCTTTATCATTACCGGCATTGAGCTCAAAGATTTCACCGGCGACAATGAGTATGTGCAAATGCGCCGCAAGGCACGCATGGATGAAAGACAAAACAAAATCGAAAAGGAACAAGTTGGATATCAACAGGAACTTGGCGTTCTAAAGGCCCAGTACAAAGCCGAGAATGAAAAGAATATGGCAGAACATACAGCCGAGTTAAAAAAGAAAGCCGCCGAACATCAAGCTCAGATAGAAAAAGAGGAAGCCAGGCACGAAAAAGAGAAGCAGGATATTCTGTATCAGGTCCGTCTACACGAAATCGAACTCGATGACAAGCGCAAACGGTTGCAAAGGCGAGAGAATGAATTTTTCAAAGCAATTGACGCCATTTCTGCAACTTTTTCAAGCGGGCATCCGATGAGTCCCAGTATTATAAAAACCATGACCGACCTGGTTGCCGCTCTCAAGGAAGAGGCCGATACCGGATCAAATCCAACACCAGGATCCAAAGCACCAGAAACTGAGTCCCCTGCCCCTTCCGCAGGCAGCGACAAAGTTGAAAAGCTAACCAACACCCTGCTCAATCTACTAAATCCGAAAAAATGAATCTCCCCTTCCTTAAGGTAACGCAAACACTGGAAGGCTGGCAGGCAGTATTTGCCTTTCAGGTCTTTCATCGTCAAGCGGAGGAATGGCTAAAAATGCGTTGGGGATTTAACGCAGGCGCTTTGCTGGATGAAGCACTAGATCGGTATAAACTCTTTATAAAATCACAAGCTGTAAATGAAGAAGAGTTCCTTGCAGGCACAACGCAAAACAATTCGCTTGCAATGCGCGGCGTACATTCACCTGAGTATGGCTTGCAAATGGTACTACTCGGCAGGTCGTTCGCTGTCACCATGGAACAGGCACAACAAGCTGCGAAGCAATATGCGCGTGAGATATTCTCCACCTTTCCACATGATTTTTTACTGGTACCTGCCAAAACAGAAAATGAATACCACAATCTCACCGGCGAAGACCTGCTGACCGGGAATTCAAATATAGCGCAAATCCAACGGGGAATGGTATCTCTGCCAACAGAGCATGGACCCCGGTATCTCGTGGGGTTATGGCAAGCCAGTTCCCGCTCCAACGAGCAAATCTGGCGCGCACTTTCCGCAATGCCGCAGGCTGCAATGTTCAATATCCTGATCCAGCCATCTGTTTTGTATACGGGAGAAAAACATGCATTGCGGGATATAAAAAAAAGTATCTCCAATCCTGTGCCGAATAACGAAGCGATTTCTGCTTATATACCCTGGGTAGAAAATTATATCAACCGACGGCTTGCCGCCTGGACAAAGTTTTTTCTTGTTCAAATCCATCTCGTAGCAGACGAAGGGATGGAAAATCTAATTCGATCAATCGGCTCGGCCATTACGCGGGATTCCAATGACATGGCACTACCTGGTTATCAAACCCTGTATCCCGGTTCAACGCTTGAAAGTCAACAATGGCGCGAAAATATCCGTTCATTGGAATTGAACCAAAATTCCCAGCATCTGGATGAGATCGCCGATCTGGAGGAAGTCTTTTCCGTTTTCCGCTTTCCATATCGCCCGGACGCAGGCTTGCCAGGCGCAAATTTTAAAACAGAACCGCCGCCAGGCCAGTGAGGCATTATCCACAATCTAATGGACGATCTGGGCGACATGGTATATGTTTTTAAGTGGGCTCTTGTTTATATAGTGAAATTCCCGATTTGCTTGTGAGGAAACATGTGTCGCGTTCTAATTCTTGTTGAAGATAAACAATTTGCAGAATCCTTAAAAGGCATTGTAGACCATTTTAAGGATAACGAAACAACGACTTCGGACCTCGCTTCTACTCTCGACGAGGCGCTTGGTCTTGCAAAATTAGCTACACATGCAGGGCAGCCCTATACTGTTTTTCTCGTGGATCAAAGCCTGGGCGACGGTAAGGATGGCATTGAAGCAATGGGAGAATTAAAGAAGGTCAGCCCTGATTCTTCCGCGATCATTTTTACAGAAATCAAAGATCCTGAAGTAGGCATACAAGCTTACCGAGCCGGCGCGTTTCGCTACCTGACGAAGCCAATAGAAGCGGAAGAATTGACATTTGTGCTAAATGCATTAATGCGTACCAGAAGGGAGGAAGTTGAAAATAAATGGCGAATGATCTTTAGCGAGATGATGGAAACCGCTTTGCGCCAAAGTACTTTTATGGCTACGGCAAAGGTCATCGTTGAACATTCATTAAAACTGGGGTTTGAACGCGCACACCTTTTCTGGGCGCCACAATTGGATGAATTAACGCCGCGAGATGTATTTATAGGCCTCGAATGCACAGGCAAGGGAACCAGTTCATGTTTTTCCGACGTTAAGTTTAATATGCAGAAAATGAAAGCATTACGCCGGTACATGCAATCTCATGATGCCGTACTTATTAGAGAAGAAGATACACGAGGAAGGCTTGAGAAGGAAATTAAATCCATTGGCTTTAATATTTCCGTCAGGAGGATGGTGGATTTTGGCGCTCTGGAGCGGCACGGAGTTACTGGGTGCTCTAACACTAGACTTTGGAAATACATGCCATCATTTAAATACACATGAACGTGCCCTTCTAAATTTTTTTGCCCGCCAGGTGGCAGTAATTCTTGAACGTGCAAACCTATACGGAAAAGAAAAACGCACCTCAGAGGAGAATAAAAGCATCAGCGAAATCGGGCGGCAGGTAAGCACAGGGGCGGCTACTCAAAATCTGACAAAACTCCTTGAGCAGATCCGGGAACAAATAAGCAGTAAATTTGATGTATCTAATTTTTCAATTTTTCTTTATGATGAACAAACAAATACTTTAAAATTCGAATTATTATACGAGAATGGAGTGTCAAAAAAAGAAGCTGTCCGGGTCGCGGGGCATGGTATGGAAGAATACATGCTTTCCCAGAAAGAGGAAATTAATGCACGCAATGTAAAGGAATTTACAAGACGGAAGGGAATAACTTTAAACGGGAATATTCCCATCAGTTGGCTGGGTGCGCCGCTCCAGGTGGGAGAAAAGATCATTGGAGGAGTAAGCATCCAACAATATGGCAGGCAAAGGTCTTTTACAGAGTATGATAAACGTTTCCTGCGTGCCGTTGCAGATCAGGTTGCAGGAGCCATTCAGATCAGCAATTTAAAAAAGGTGGAGGATGAAGATAAAGAGCGGATGCGACGCCTGCAGCGCGCCAGTGTGGAAATGTTGCGGATCGCGAGAAAAAGCAAAACTGGTTTTTGGCTGACAGTACTCACGGTTGCCACAGCAAATTTTGGGTTGGGCTTTAATCGTGCATTACTGTTTTTAAGGAAAGACAATCAGGATGTATTTTGCGGACAGACCGGTGTTGGAACAAACGACTCTACTGAAGCCATTCAAGCATGGAAGCGGGACGAAAAACGAAGCTATGATTTTGAAGCTTTGTTAAAGGATATAGATAATGGGAATGCGCGCCTTACCCCGTTCCATAAAATGGTAGCCAATATGGAAATTCCGCTCGGCGATCTTGGAGAAAAATCCTTGGACCATTTACAGTCAGGAAAAACTGTACAGATAAAGAGTGATGAAGTTTCAGAACAATTACCAGCTTCACTCATAAATCAATTCAATTTATCTGAATGTGCCTTGCTCCCTATTATGACTGCAAAAGCAAATTTAGGGTTTGTGCTGGTGGATAATAAACACAACCAAATGCCCCTTAATGAAAAGGCTTTGAGCAGCCTTCAGAGCCTGCTTTCCAGTGCGGGCTTGATCCTGGAAATTTTGCGACTACACGAAGAAAGCGAGGATTTGCTTGACGCAAACCTCGAAACGCTCGGAATGGCGAGTCATCAAACCCTTAGGAAAACCCTCGACCGTATTTGTAAAACTGCCCATTTGATCAGCCAGGCAGATTGGGCAATTATTCATCCGTTTGCAGCCGGCAAAAGAACCGAGCAAATAGACCTGGAAAATATCGGCACCTACGGTGAATTGCGCGGCGCATCCATCCTAGACTCAACCAACAGCATTCTTCGCATCGGCGGCGTATCCAAATATGTTCTGCGAAATGAAGAACTAATTGTTGAAAACATAGACAGTCGCAACCCGGGCATTCGGAAATTAAACCTGCCGGAGCATCACTTCATAAAAACCGAAAGGGTAAAATCGTTAATCGGCATTGCGATCACGGACCCATACAGCAAGGACGCTCTCGGCATTTTATATCTGGATTATCGAAAGCCGCGCGAATTTTCAAAGAGTGATATTCATCATGCAAAATCCCTTGCAAGCCTTGCAGCTGTGGCTATCTCGAATGCGCACGAGATGGAAGAGGTTAAACAAAGGCGCCAGTTCAAGCTTGCTACAGAAATTGCAGAGGCGGTCGGCGCCAGCTTAAATCTTGAGACCACCATGGATGCAATTCTGGGCAAACTAAATGATGCTTTTGGAGAAACACGGTCATGTGTTCTGCTTTACGATAAACGTTTACAGGCATTAAAGTTCGCACCCGCCACACTGAAGTATTATAAAATCAACAATCCAAAATATGCCCAACGGGACACCTTTCACCTGGAAGATGGCACAATTGCCTGCCGCGTGGCGAAACAGGCTCTGGCAAACAGGAAGCTTGCATACGAAAACGTGGAAAATGTTTTCAAAGACAATGATTACTTGAAACTTGACTATCGAGTTAAATCCGAATTTTGTATCAGCCTCCTTGGCGCTGGGAATGAACTGCTTGGCATTCTGGCTCTTGAAAAAACGCGGATCAATGGATTCAACGCCCAGGATATTGAATTGATAAAAACAGTCGCCCTGCATATTAGCATTGCAATTGAACGTGCCCAGGAAAGAGAAGAACTGGAATACAAGTCAATTGTGGCTACGCGAACATCATGGGCGGCAAATATCGCTCATGGAATAAACAGCGAGGTGGGCAACATTCTCACCTGGGCATACTTAATTCGAAAAAATGCGGGCGCAAACACCGATCTGGGGGAATATGCGGCAAAAATTGAGGAAAGCGCATCGCAATTATCAGGCATCAATCCGTGGATAAACAAACCTCCCGAATCGATTGAGATCGACGATTTTATCAGGGCGGATCTAGACCAAATCGCTTCGCCCAAGGGTATTCAGGTTGATTTTCGCCCTGGCGCACCTAAAGCAAAGGCAATCATAAAAATCGCACAATTTAAAAATGTTCTGCGATTATTGATCAACAATGCGGCCAGGGCCATGAAAACGCTGGAGGAAAAAAAGATCTTTGTATCCACCCGATTGATCAATAACAATACTGCTGTCGAAATATTTCTCCTGGATTCTGGTCCTGGCATCAGTGAAGATAAACATGATTCAGCGTTCAATCGGCCTTTCACAACAAAAGAAACGGGAGGATATGGATTACTGTTCACCCGCCAGATGATCGAGGACATGAGCGGTGAAATTTTGCTGATGCCCTACCAAAGAGACAAGGGCGCGGAATTTTTGATCCGCCTTCCAACCGAAGAATTGGCATCAAATCAGGGTATTTAAACATGCATATTGATTTCTCAAACATCGAAAAATTAAAACCACGCATTTTAATCGTAGACAATAATCCAACTGCGCGTATTGCCAGTCAATCCTTACTAATGGATCTGGGATATGAACCTGTAATGGCAATGGGAGCAGGCAATTCATTGTTGGCTGACGCAAAAAGAAAGGCACAGGAAAAGCACTGCGTTCTTGCATTAATAGATCTTCGCCTCATGGATGATGACGATGAACAGGATACAAGCGGCTTGATTCTTGCGGAAGAAATGGGAGACAAACTCCGCCCGATCATCTTGAGCAGTTATGAAAATCCTAATATTTTAAGAAAACTGCTTCAAAAACATACAGAGATCTGCTTCATCAGCAAAATGGATAACCGCGACATCTTTCAGGAGACACTGGATGCGGAAGCGGCAAAGGTGACAGCAACGAAAAGAAAATTGATTTTCGAGAATCCAGAGGTGCTGGATGAAATTGCCAAATCCCCCCTGGGACAGCATGCCAATGAATACCCTGACCAGATCGCAGATGTGTTTGCCCGATTATTTCCCAAAGCAAAAAAACTGAGGTTTGAAAAACTGGAACTGCGTCCCGCATCCTCCAACATCTCCACGGTGCCGCGACCCACGTCTGTGGTCATGAAAGTATACGAAGGCGATTTTGAACCCTTTGTTGTCAAGCTTGCCCGTGCCGAAAAAATTAGAGTAGAGGTGGAAAATTACGAAACGCACATCCACAGAAGGATGACCGGCTACTTTTCCGCCAGGCTGGAACGAAGTTCGATCCTCTGGGATATAGGCGGGGCGGCATATTCCTATGTCGGTGATTTTGATGTTAAAACATTTTCCCGATACTATGAGGAAAAACAGATCGCAGAGATCGAAGAATGTTTAACCTCCTTTTTTGGCAGGATATGGTCAAGGCACTACGAACAGGCGCGCGACGAAACCAATATCTCCCTTTTCAAACTTTATTCAAAGGTTTGGGATAATTGGTACGAAAAACGAAAGATGGATTACTTCATAAAGGATTTCAATGGGGCAAACGCTCTTAGTCAAAGATTACACACTCCGGAACCCATCAAATGGTTCAAGGAGAAAATCGCAGAATCCCCCACTGACATCAGCATCGTCGGCGCAACACGCATTGCCGTAACCCATGGGGATCTGCACGGCGACAACCTATTGGTGGACAGCCAACGGAACATCTGGGTCATTGACTTTGAGCGCTGCGGAGAAGGCCACATCCTGCAGGATTTCATTGAACTCGAGGCGGATATTTTCAACCGCCTTGAGGAACATAATGCCGATCTGACCGCGTACTTTAAAATGTGTTTCACTGTGCTTAAACAAAAAAATATACAACGATTCGATATACTGGAATGTACGTCAACAGATCCGCGTATCGAAAAAGCATTGCAAACGATCTCAGTCCTTCGTTCCCTTGCCTTGCAACATACAAAGATCAAAGATGCGCGCGAATACCTGTACGGACTGCTTTTCAATATGATCTTCCGCGCCTCCATGATCCACAAAACCGGCCTAAAAAATAATCAGCGATCCCTATGGATTGCCAGCCTCATTTGCCATCGTCTTGATCATTGGGACGACGCCAGCTGGCCGCCTGTTGAATTTAACCTGAAATAAGCAGAGGAGAAAACAATGAATACAATGAACACAACCCCATCGGACTATCGCGAAGAAGTTTTAAAACCGTTTTTTAAATATGTAAAAAGCGGCGAGTCGTTCTATGTGATCGGCGCGCCCAGTGTGGGAAAAACGCGCCTCATGGATTTTTTGATGGGCGACGATCCAGATGCCCTGCGCAGGGGGATCGAACCAGACCGCGAGCGGGTGAAAAAATATTATCTGGGTGATGAAGCCGCCACCAAGACCTGGCTGGCGCGCGTGGACATGAACCGCTTGAGGCTGGAAAATGATTGGGGTTTTCGTTTCTTTGAGCTCCTGCTCAATACGGTTTTACTTGCCTGCAACAGATGCGAGTCGACAGATGAAATTGAAAAGTTGAAACTGACGATCGCCAAGCTTGATTCAGAAGTCATTGAAAGCAAGGATCCGCTCAAGGCTCACAGGCTTTTTGAAATGGCGGTAAATATGCTTTGCCAATCCTACGGGATCAGACTCTGTTTTCTTCTTGATGAATTCGATGAAGCATACAAGAACATGCCGCGCGAACTCTTTGCCCACCTGCGCGCCATCCGCGACGCAAACAAATACCGCGTTTCTTATGCATTATTCCTGCGCAATTTGCCTGAAAAATTACGCGAACCGATCGATAACGAAGAGTTCTATGAATTGATATCGCGCAACATGCTTGGCATCGGTCCTTATTCCCGGTCAGGATGCTCTCTATATTATCGGACAGTTGGAAATCCGCCACGAAATCAGCCTGGCCCAGGATAAACGCGAATGGTTTTATTTTCTCAGCGGCGGTCACCCCGGCATCATTCAAGCATTGCTCAAATTGCTGAAAGATCGTCCACAGGCTTTTACCCCAATGCCAAATGCGGAATGGTGCGCAAAGCAGGAGTCCATCGTGGAGGAATTTAGAAAGATCTCGATCGGCTTACTGGATGATGAAAGAGTCGGATTAGTGGAGTTTGCACATGGGAACAAAACTTCCATGTCTGCCGCCACAGGCAAGTTACTTTTAACCAAAGGAATGCTCGTTCCAACAATGGACAGCGACGTGAAGATTTTCAGTCCGCTTTTTGAAGATTGGCTATCAAAACAATAGTCTGGTCAAATCACTTTCGTCGATAATTCTCACACGAAGCAATTTCCAATTATTTTAGGGTTGCTTCGGCAAAAAAACAGGAACGACTCGCAGCGACATTATCAATACGAAAAGAACAAACTTCATGGCAATATGATTCCATTTTCCGCTATACTTGGCAAATGGAAATTTCAAAAGCAATCCACATGCTTGGGGATCTGCTCGGCGAGGTGATCTCCGACCTTAAATCGCCAGCCATCTTCGAGATCGAAGAGCAGATCCGGGCCGATGCCAAAGCCCGCCGCAGCGGCGACCACACAGCAGCCCAACGCTTGCAAAAACGGATATCGGCTTTGTCTACTGACGAGTCTCGCGCTGTCGCTGCCGCATTCGCCACATACTTTGATCTGGTAAATCTGGCCGAAGATAATCAGCGTGTTCAACAACTGCGCCAAAGGCTGGACGAGAAATATCCAGAACCTGTTGATCAATCCATCGGTCAGGCCGTGGCGACGCTCAAGGCACGCGGCGTCACCCAAGAGCAGATGTCAGCCCTGCTGGAAAATCTATCCATCGAACTGGTCCTCACGGCACATCCCACGGAAGCACGGCGGCGCACAGTTCTGACAAAGATCGAGCGGATCGCTCAAATGCTTCAAGAGATCAGCAATAAAAGTATTTCCGCGCGCGAATATGACAAACTACAGAATGCCATGCGGTCTGAGATCTCAGCGCTTTGGCTCACCGAACGCGCCCGCGCCAGTCGGCTGGCAGTCACTGACGAAGTGAAAACGGGCTTGTATTATGTGGATGCGTTTTTTTGGAAAGCCATTCCAGCCGTATACGATGACCTCGAAAAAGCCCTGCAACTTCATTACCCCGAACTTCAACCGCCTCCCACCTGGCTAAAGCTGGCATCCTGGATCGGCGGTGACCGCGATGGCAACCCCAATGTCACCACCGAAATAACAGCCGAGACACTCCGCCTGCACCGCGGTTTGACCGTTGAAAATCATCGCCGCAAATTGCAGGAGTTGGCTCGTCGTTTGAGCATGAGTTCACGGCTCGTGCCGCCTCCTCCCGAATTGCTCAACTGGATCGAGAAACGCCGCCCGTTCCCCGCGCATGTATCATATATTGAAGAGCGTTATGTGAACGAGCCTTATCGCCTTGTGCTTTCTTTGCTCGCGGCTGATCTGGCAACCGCCTCACGCGAAGATATGAAGGCTCACCTCATGAGCCGCGAACCGCATATCGCATATCTTTTTCTGGATAAATTCCTTGAGCCGATTGAGATCATTGCGAATGCCTTGCCGAAAGCCCTCACTCAGGAAGACCTGAAAACGACCCTGCGTCAATTGGATATTTTTGGATTCCACGCCGCTCGATTGGACATCCGCGAAGATTCGAGCCGATTCAACTCCGCCTTAAGCGAGACCTTGCGTGCGCTCAGGATCGAATCTGATTTCGAGCATCTGCCTGACCAGGAACGGACGCTGCTCCTCACCCGCTTGCTTGATCAGTCCCCAATTGAGCTGGCTCAACATCCCGGAGTGACTGCCGCCACCTCCGAGGTATGGGCATTGTTCCAATTAATAAATCGCATCTGCGAAGTGTACGGCCGCGAACCGCTCGGAGCAATTGTCATCTCAATGGCTCACTCCACTGCCGATGTGTTAACTGTGCTGCTGCTGGCTCGTTGGGCAGGCTGCAAGTATGTACCGCCCATCGCGCCGCTCTTCGAATCTGTTGAAGACCTGAAAGACGCGCGACAAATTCTGGAAGCGCTCTTCACATGCGAGCCTTATCGCGAACATCTCAAATCGCACAATAACGAGCAAATGGTAATGATCGGGTATTCCGACAGCAACAAAGACGGCGGTTATCTGATGGCAAATTGGGCGCTGTACAAGGCTCAGGAAGAAATCACACGCGTCACCCAGGATCACAATATAAAATTGACCATCTTCCACGGTCGCGGCGGGACAATTGCTCGCGGAGGCGGACCAGCCAGCCGAGCCATCCGCGCCCAGCCTGCGGGAAGTATCAATGGCCGCTTTCGTCTCACGGAGCAGGGAGAGATCATCGCATCTCGTTATGCCAACCCGATCCTTGCCCATCGTCATTTGGAACAAATAGCCAGCGCCGTCCTGTTGGCTTCTGCTCCTTCGGCAGAACAGGCTCAAGTCCCGCAAAGATGGCGGGAGGCAATGGAAGAAATGTCAACTGCCGCGCAAAAAGCCTATCGAAATTTAGTCTACGAAACTCCGGGCTTCATCGAATTCTGGCAATCTGCCACACCGCTTGAGGAAATCAAACAACTGCAAATTGGCTCCCGACCAGCCTCCCGCGCCAGCACCAGCGCCGTGGATAAAATTCGCGCCATTCCCTGGGTCTTCTCATGGATGCAGTCCCGTTTCAACTTGCCTGGCTGGTATGGTCTCGGCACAGGCTTGGAATCCTTCGCCGACCGTTCATTGCTACGCGAAATGTACAAAAACTGGCCTTTCTTCAAGAGCCTGCTCGACAATACGGAAATGTCACTGATCAAAGCCGATATGGAAATTGCAGCTTTGTACGTGGACCTGGTACCAGACCGCGCACTTGCAAATACGATCTTTGGCCGCATTCGCGAAGAATACGAGCGGACACGCACAGCAGTGCTATCCACCAGCGGGCATACTGTACTGATGGAAATGGAACCAGTCACGCAATCTGCTGTTCAGTTTCGCAACCCATATGTCGATCCGTTGAACTATATTCAGGTTGAAGCGCTGCGCCGTTTACGATCCTCAAAGAGTCCAAGTGGAACTGAAATGGAAACCCTGCGGGATGTGATGGCTTTAACCATCAACGGCATCGCCGCCGGGTTGAAGAATACAGGTTGATGGGTTGATGGAAAATCCAGGAAACTCAAATCATCGTCAGTAGGAAGAATAACTACACACCGCGGTTTCGCTCCCCATCGGAACCGCCAAACCCAGTCAGCTTGATGAGTATTCATCAAGCTGACTTTTTATGTGTCGCACACAAGTTTGGGTAGATAATAGACGAAAGCAATCAGCAAAGGTGGGGAAACGCAGATTGTTGTTGCACCTATTTGCGATATGATGTTTGTCGTGTTTGTCATATACATTTATCACTTTTTATTGTGAATATTATCACTATAATGAAATTAGAGGTGGTTGATGAAAAGTAAGTGACAGTTTTTAACGCGAATTTTGCGTTAAAAAAAGCAGTTTGGTTTAAGGCTTAAAAATTGCCGTCACCTACAGAGCAACCACTACCAAATTACCAGTATAAATATGTCTATTGTTGTCTTTTGTATAAATAAGCACCTTTTCAAAACACATATCGTCGCATGCGCAAAAACTGCGGCTAATAAAGTCTTTTCTCTTTGTGAGAATGGGCATCCAAAGGGTGGTTGCTCCAAATTATTAAAGGTGACACGACTATGCGTTGAAAACATTTTTATTTTCCTAAATTGCCTGCCAGTCACATGCAGGCGGCAGTTGATGAATTTTGTAATGTCAGGTAATGCTTGAAACTTCCGGAGGTGTACCTTGGAGATCACGCTATCCCCGTTGAGCCCATCCTTCAGCAAGACATTCTTTACCAGCCTATATGAATTAAAAGACGGTGAACGAATTCGGACTTGCCTTCAATGTGGAACATGCAGTGGAGTTTGTCCGTTTGGCTACATTATGAAGTTCCCTCCAGGAAAAATGATCGGCGCTTTACGGGCGGAGATTTTTGACCAGGTCATCAAAGCCGATAGCGTTTGGATGTGTATCTCCTGCAATGCCTGCACGGCGTTTTGCCCGTCAAACATCCCGATCACCGCAGCGTTGATGACCCGCGCCAAAGAGGAAATGCTTTTGGCGGGCAATATTCCAACTGAATTACAAGCCGCGATGGAAAATACCCAGCGTTACGGAAATCCTTTGGGGGAATCACCGCGCAAAAGAGCAGACTGGACAGCCGGCATCCAACCCGCAGTTAACATCCTCTCGAAGACCAGACAGCCCGTGGATGTGCTTTGGTTCGTCGGGGATTACGCATCCTTCCACTCTCGTATGCAGCCTGCCACAAAGGCGTTTGCCAAAATACTGAATGCCCTTGGGGTGAATTTCGGCATTCTCGGAACTGAGGAATTCAGCGACGGGGATTCGCAGCGGCTGGCGGGAGAACGCGGCCTTTTTGAAATGGTAGCGCAGAAGAATGGATTGCTCTTCAAGAAATATAAGTTCAACGAGATCATCACAACCGACCCGCACGCGTTCAACGCCATCAAGAATGAATACCCATCACTGGGTATTAATTATCCAGTGCGGCATTACACACAATTCCTGTTTGAACGGCTGGAACAACTCAAACCGCTGATGAAAAAAGAAGTCAAGGCCAAGGTCGCCTATCATGACCCATGCTACCTTGGCAGAGTCAATGGCGTTTTTGATGAGCCGCGCGCCCTGCTTTCCGCGATCCCAGGCGTGGAACTGGTGGAGATGTCTCATCAGCGCATGAATAGACTATGTTGCGGCGGCGGCGGCGGCGGGATGTGGCTGGATGGTTTCCAGTGGGAAAAAGCCCATACGCGTCTCTCTGAGTGGCGCGTCCGTGAGGCGGTGAAAGCCAATGCAGATATCCTTGCCGTGGCTTGCCCATACGAGCCGCCGCGTTTTGAAGATGCAGCCAAGACCATCGAGGCGGCTGGACAGTTGAAAGTTAGGGAAATTGCCGAATTAATTGCCGAATCCATGGAAGTATAGGAGGAGACCAATGAAAATTGCAGTTCCTGTCAAATTTGTTCCTGATCTGGTCGAGGAACTTACCGTCGATCCCGGTGGTACCGCCCTGGACACATCCTGGCTGCGCCTGATCATTAATGAATTCGATGACCATGCTGTCGAACAAGCCATCCTTTTGAAAGAGCGGGTCGGTGGTCAGGTGATTGTCGCAATGGCCGAAGCTGAAGGGGCAGATGATTTCCTCTTCGCATCAGCCGCAAAGGGAGCCGATCAACTCATCAAGCTGACTGGTGCCTTTGGCAGCAATAGTAACAACCACGCCCTTGCGCGCGCGTATGCTGATCTTCTCAAAGAACTACAGCCCGACTTGATCCTGACCGGTGTGCAAGCGCACAACGACCTGGATGGTTCGGTCGGTCCGCTCCTGGCTGAGTATCTGGGTATGCCGTATGTTGGATATGTGGCAGGGCTCACGGTAACCAACGATAAAGCCATTGTGCGCAAGGAATATGCTGGCGGTTTGATTGGTGAAATGGAAGTCAAACTACCCGCAGTTCTGGGCATCCAAGCCGCTGAAAAGCCCCCGCGCTATGTAGCCTACAGCAAGATTCGTCAGGTAATGGGGACAGCAAAGATCGAGGAACGGGCGGTGGCGGACCTGGACTTGAGCGGCGGAATCTCCGTCAGCCGTATGTTCCAGCCCGAGGTCGCGGAGCGGGCAACGATGATCGATGGCAGTCCCGAAGAAGTTGCCGACAAGATCATCGAAATATTCAAAGAAGTGGGCGCGCTGTGAGCAGGAGGCAACCATGAGTCAGGATATTTTTGTTGTTGTCGAACATCTGCGCGGGCAGATCACTGATATTTCCTACGTCATGCTGGCGGGAGCTCGCCAGCTTGCACAAAGCACAGGCGGCAAGGTTATGGCAGTGCTGCTTGGTCATAACGCCCAGGGATTAGCCAATTCACTGGCGGCGGATGGCGTACTGTATGTTGACCATCCATCGCTAGCTGAGTTTACTTCGGATGCTTACCAGATTGCACTTGCTGACGTGATTAACCAACAGTCGCCGCGTGCCGTGATCTTCGGTCACAGTTCTATTGGCATGGACATTGCCAGTGGACTCTCGGCGAAACTCGGTGTGCCAGTCGTAAGCTCCTGCTGCAATTTCACTGCGGACGGCAAGTTCGTCAGTCAGATTTGCGGCGGTAAGATCATGGTCGAAGGCGACCTGCCAACCCCAACCGCGCTTGTTACCATGATTCCAGGCGGGTACAAAGCCGAAGAGGGGCAAACAACTCAACCCGCCGCCGTGACCGCCATATCAGCTCCTACGCTGGATGGTATCCGCATCAGCCTGAAACAATACATCGAACCCGATACATCTGACGTGGACATCTCCAAAGAGGCGGTTTTGGTGTCTGTCGGGCGCGGTATTCAAAACAAGGACAATATCGAACTGGCGAATGAACTGGCTGAAGCGTTAGGCTGTGCGGTCAGTGCATCCCGTCCGGTAGTGGACCAGGGCTGGCTGCCGATCTCACGGATGGTTGGAAAATCTGGCAAGAGTGTCAAACCCAAGATCTATCTGGCATTGGGCATCAGCGGCGCACCGGAACACGTTGAAGGAATGAGCGCCAGCGATGTCATCATCGCCGTTAATACCGATCCCAACGCACCGATCTTTAACGTGGCTAAATATGGGACTACGGTTGATCTGCTTGATCTGACGCCAGTATTGACCGAACAAGTGCGTCAGGTCAAAGTCAAAGGTTGATAAAGCGATGTCATACAACGTGGCTAAGTCAATTATCGTTTTGCTCGCCCTTGTGGCAACACTTGGGGTCTTTGGTTGGCGAGCCTACAAACTGCTTTGGGTGAACTTACGCCACGGTCAGCCTACACCTCCCTTCCAACAATGGGGCGAGCGTACCAAAGGGCTGTTCGTGTATGTGGGTGCTCAACTGCGCCTGTTTCGTTTTCGAATACCGGGTATTGCCCATTTCTTTATCTTTTGGGGATTCCTGTTCCTCTCCCTAACCATATTGCAGGCGATACTTGAAGGATTACTGGCTTTCAAGTATCCCAATTTTGTCCTGCCCATTCTCGGACAATGCGGTCCACTGGCGCTGGTTCAGGATTTTTTTGCTTTATTCGTGATAATTGCAGTGACCTTTGGTTTATACCTGCGCCTTGTGGTTGATCCCGAACGCTATAAGGGCAGTCATAAAAACCAGGGCGTAATGGTGCTGACGTTCATTTTCGCCATCATGCTCAGTCTGCTGGTAATGAATGGCGGCCGTATCAATCTCGGAGAAGACCCGCTCGCGGCCTGGAGACCCATTTCCACTCTTGTCGGTAAAACCTTCGCTGGACTGGGCGATGGTGCACAGGTTGTAATTATCGAGACCGCTTACTGGATTCACCTGGGCGTGGTGCTGATATTCCTGACAGAACTGCCGCAAGGCAAGCACTTCCACATCGTCACTTCACTGCCTGCCGTTTTCCTGCGCAACCTTGGTCCTCGTGGAAAATTGCCTGCATCACCTGAGATCAGCGGACAAATTGGCGTCAGTAAGATGGAACAATTCCGCTGGCGGCAGATGCTTGACTTCTACACCTGCACCGAGTGCGGACGCTGCCAGGATGTATGTCCAGCCTACAACAGCGGATTATCCCTATCGCCGAAAATGTTGATGATCAATCTGCGCGATCATCTCAAGGAGTATGGCGCTGCCAGAGGCACGCAGGAAAGATCCATTGTGCCCGAAGTGATCACCGACAAAGTGCTCTGGGCTTGCACCACCTGTTATGCCTGCGATCAGGAATGTCCGTTGTTCATCGAGCACGTTACACCGATCGTGGAAATGCGCCGCTATTTGGTGGATCAAGGCAAGATGGATCAGATGCTCCAGGATGCGCTTGCCAACCTGGGACGCTACGGCAATTCATTTGGACAATCGGAGCGGATGCGCGCCAAATGGACTCAGGGAGTGCAGCCTGCCGTGAAAGATGCCCGCCGCGAGGCTGTCGAATATCTCTGGTTTGTCGGTGACTATGCCTCCTACAATGCCACACTTACGGATATTACGCGCAAAACCGCTGACGTTTTCCAGAAGACTGGCCTGAACTTCGGCATCCTCTTTGATGGCGAACGCAATGCCGGTAACGATGTGCGCCGTGTGGGCGAAGAAGGTCTATTTGAGATGCTGTCAGACAAGAACAGTCAGGCTCTGGCAAAGTGCAAGTTCGAGGCCATTGTCACCACCGACCCACATACCTATAACGCGCTCAAGAATGAGTATTCGTGGAACGGAAACCGTCCAAACATATTGCATTACGCCGAACTATTGGACCAGATGATCGCCAGCGGACAGATCAAGTTTAGCAAGAAATTAGGCTACAAAGTCACCTATCATGACCCTTGTTATCTCGGCCGCTACAATGGAATCTATGATGCTCCACGACGGGTGATCGAAGCCACTGGCTGTGAACTGGTTGAGATGCCGCGCCACGGTGACCGCGCCCTTTGCTGCGGCGCCGGCGGCGGACGCATCTGGATGGATGAGAAGGATGTCAAAGAACGCCCCAGCGAATCCCGCATCCGCGAGGCAGTTGCTCTCAGTGGCGTACAGGCTTTTGTCGTTGCCTGCCCCAAAGATCTCACGATGTACCGTGATGCAGTAAAAACCACAGGCAACGAGAAGGATATCCTGGTCAAGGACTTGATCGAGTTGGTGTATGAGGCTTTGTAAACTTCGTTATAGTAGTTTGAGAAACAATGACAAGGTCAACGAAAAACACGTCAAGATTTGATGCCCTGTTCAAAAGAGAAATCAGGCTGCCGATTGCCACCAGGCTGACCCTGAGTTTCCTGATCATCATTATTATCAGCAGCCTTATCTTTACGTTGCTTGGCGCACAGATCATTTCCAGCTTAATTACCACCGAATTGGAGGAAAGAGTCCGCAACGATCTCAATACTGCCCGCATGATCTACGTGGACACTCTCAGCCGTATCCAGGAGCAAACCGAGTTTACAGCGGTAAGAACCTTCCTTGAGGATATCCTGAAAGGGAACATCGAACAGACCTATGTCGACGAATTAAGACGTTTCAAGGTAAACCAAGGTCTCGACATCCTAACCATCACCGACAGCAACGGCATCGTTGTGTTGCGAATTAACAATCCAGAGTCTTCGGGCGACGATCAAAGCCAGCAGGAGTTGGTCAAAGCGGTCTTGAAAACAAAAAAACCCGTGTCTCGAACCGTCATCATCCCTGCAGAGGAACTCCTGCTCGAATCAACTACTCTCGCCAAAAGGGCTGATTTCGAGTTTGTGGATACTCCACTGGCAAGACAACGGCCGGAGACCAGGGAGACTGCAGGCATGGCTTTGATGTCCGCTGCGCCAGTCTTTGACAAGGATGAAAACCTGATCGGCGTGGTTTACGCAAGTGTCCTCCTGAACCGTGACTACAAAATTGTGGACAGCGTGAAGGAAACAGTTTTTCAAGGTGTTGTTTACAAGAATAAGGATATTGGCACAGCCACGATCTTCCAGGATGACGTCAGGATTTCGACCAATGTTTCTAACGAAGATGGCACCCGCGCAATCGGCACCCGCATTGCAGAGGATGTGTACCAGCGGGTCGTAGTGAATGGAGAACAATTCGTTGGGCGGGCTTATGTGGTCAACAACTGGTACATAGCCGCCTACGAACCCATCCGCAGCTACGGCGGCGACATTATTGGCTTACTGTACGTTGGCATTCTGGAACAGAAATATACGGACATTAAAAATCAAACGATGCAGATATTCCTGCTCATCTCCTTTGCCGGGGCGGTCGTTTCGATTGTGATCGCGCTGTACATTTCCCGCCGCATCTCGACCTCTGTGGAAACCCTGGCAAAAGCCTCGAAACAACTCGCAGACGGCAACCTGGAAACCAAAGTGGAGAAGGTCTCCAATGATGAGTTTGGCGACCTGGCAGATACCTTTAATTTCATGGCTGGCGCTCTCAGGGAACGCGACGAGAAATTGAAGGATTATGCCAAGAAGAAGATCATGGAATCTGAACGGCTGGCGCTCATCGGACAACTTTCCGCCAATGTTGCCCACGAGTTGAACAATCCACTCCAGGGCATCATCACCTATTCGCACCTTTTGCTGGAAGAAAGCACCTTTAGCGATGACGTCAAAGAGAGCATCAACAAAATTGTTGTCCAAGCCAATCGTTGCAGAGACATTATCCGCGGCTTGCTGGACTTTTCCCGCCATAAAGCGCCCGACAAGACGCTGTGCAGTGTAAATAATTTGCTGCGGGGCTGCATCTCGCTCGTGGAAAAACAGGCCGCGTTTCACAACATCGAAGTCAAGATGGATCTGGATGAGCAGCTTCCCATGGTGATATTGGATCCATCCCAGATAGAGAGAGTGTTCCTCAACCTGATCATCAACGCGGCAGATGCGATGAATGGCAATGGACAATTGACCTTGTCCACAAGGCTTAACAGCGAAAAAACATATATAGAAATAAGTGTCCAGGATACTGGGCACGGCATCAGTGAAGAGAACATGGAGAAAATATTTGATCCCTTCTTTACCACCAAGGAAACCGGACACGGCGTTGGGCTTGGACTTGCCATCAGTTACGGCATTGTCAAAGACCACAACGGAAATATTTCCGTCGAAAGCGAAGAAGGCAAAGGGACGACCTTTACAGTAAGTTTCCCTTTGACAAAAACGAAAAGCGATAACAATGGAAACTAAACCAAAGATACTCATTATTGACGACGAAGAAGTTGTGCTGGATTCCTGCACGCAGATACTCAAAGGCAGCGGGTATCAGTTGGAGATTGCCAACGATGGAATGCGCGGCGTGGAATTGGTGCGGGAGTACCAGCCGGACCTGGTGTTTGTGGATTTGAAGATGCCGGGCATCTCCGGTTTCGAGGTGCTGGAGAAAGTCCACGAATTCGATGCGACAATCGTGACAGTTGTGATCACAGGTTTTGCCACGGTCAGTTCCGCTGTGGATGCCATGAAGAAAGGTGCCTACGATTTCCTGCCCAAACCGTTCACTCCCGATGAATTCCGCATGATCGCGCGCCGCGGAATTGAGCGCAGGAGACTGATGCTGGAAACCATCGCCCTGCGGAGAGAGAAGGAATTATTGCGCGAACAATTCGCATCCATTGTTTCGCATGAATTGAAAGCCCCTCTCGGCGCAGTTCAGCAAAACCTGTTCGCTCTTGATTTCGAACTTGAGGAAACACTGACAGACGAACAGAAAGCCAAAATGGAGCGCATAAAAATCAGGATCGATGAACTGTTGAAACTCATCAATTCATGGCTGCGGGTTATATCTGTTGACATTAATAAACTGAAGGACGGTTTCACCCAGGTCTCCATCACAAAACCCATCTCGAATGCACTGGAAAGTGTGGCGTCGCTGGCAGAACGAAAAAATATCGAGATCGTCTCTTTGATCAACGACGAATTGCCGCCTGTCCTGGGTGACAGTCTCAGCCTCTCGGAAGTGTTTGTAAATATTATTGGTAACTCGATCAAGTATTCGCCGGATGGAAGCCGTGTAACCTTGAATGCCGAAGTGCAAGGTCAAAATCTTTTGACCACCATTCAAGATGGCGGAATCGGTATCAGCCCGGAAGACCTGCCCCACATCTTCGATGGCTTCTTCCGCGGAAAGTCTGGTCAGGCAGGACACGGGATTGGTCTTGCGGTTGCGCGCCAGATCGTGGATGCTCATAACGGTTCGATTAACGTAACAAGCGAATTGGGCAAAGGCACTACTTTTATGATCACACTACCCATTTTTTCCAAGGAATAAAACTTTCTATAACCTGAACGGAGGTACGCTATGACAAAAAGATTGCTGATGATCGATGACGACCCCGATTTCGTCTCGGGCATCAAGGCGATTCTCGACAAGGAAGGTTTTGAGGTCGATGTTGCCTATAACCCTAAAGACGGCATGAATGCTTTGCAGACCAAACAGTATGACCTCTTGCTGCTCGACATCATGATGGGGCGCGGCGCAGAAGGCATCATGATCGCCCGCAAACTCCGCAAGGATGCCAAACTGCGTGAATTGCCGGTGTTGATCATGACCGGCATGCGGGAGCAGATCGCATTCCTTTTCCCGGGTGAGCCGATCCATCCGCGCTTTGTCGAAATCGACGAACTGGTCGAAAAGCCGGTGGAGCCCAAGATGCTCCTGGATAAGGTTAACAGCTTGATCGCTGCCGCTGAGTCCAAAAAAGTCGCCACACAGTAGACCGCTGAATTATTGCCGTCGTACAGGTAACCCTGTCCGACGCCATTAAAGGCTAAGTCCTATGTCAGACACCATTACTTTCAGCCAGGAAGTTTCCAACCTGCTGCACGCCTCGGAAGGGGAGCCGCTAAAAACCTGCATTCAATGCGGCACATGTTCCGGCACCTGCCCGGTAGCCGGCTTCATGGATAATTCACCAAGACAGATCATCGCTTTGATCAACCTTGGCAAGAAAGAGCAAGTGCTTGAGAGCAACACATTCTGGTATTGCGCCTCGTGCTACCACTGCACGGTCCGATGTCCGCAGGAAATAAACATTACCGAACTGATGTATGCGCTGAAACGCTACTCGATCTGGAAGAGCCGCTACAAGGAAGGCTTGATCGGGCCGACATTCTCGGAGGCATTCGTAAAAATGATAGTCCGAAGCGGCCGCTCCTTCGAGCCAATACTGGCTCCCTCCTATATTTTCAGCTTCCATATGCGTGAGTTCGTGCAGGAAATTCAAGGTGCAACTGAATTACTGCTCAAAGGCAGGCTGCCCCTGCTCCCTCCCAGGATTAAGCGGCTCGAAAATTTTAGACGAATGATCGGCAGGATCATCCCCATGGGAGGTCTCGAATGAAAGAATTTGCATACTTCCCGGGCTGCTCGCTGGAGAAAATGGCATCCAGTTACCACATGTCTGCAATGGAAACGACAAAAAAGCTCGACGTTAAACTCAACGAACTTGATGATTGGAACTGCTGCGGGGCAACAACTTATTCTTTTATTGATGAGTTGCTGGCCTATACGCTCTGCGCCCGCAATCTGGCAATTGCCGAAAAGACCGGTCTGGATGTTGTCGCGCCTTGCAGCGCCTGCTACAAGAACATGTTTTTCACTGTGGCGCATCTCAAGAAAGATGCTGATCTGGCTGAACATGTCAACTTTGCCCTGGAAGAGGACAATTTGCATTTCGGTGGGAATGTCAACGTGAAGCACCTGATCGAGGTCTTTGCCCAGGATATCGGTCCGGATGAGTTGAAAAGCAAGGTGACCAAACCGCTCGAAGGCGTACGGATCGCCCCCTACTACGGATGCCAGATCATCAGACCTCAAAAAGAAAAAGAGGATGTGGAACAGCCCCAGTTTTTCGAAGAGATCATCTCCGCCATTGGCGCCACAGCGGTTAATTATCCGCTCAAGATGCGTTGCTGCGGAGGCTCTCTGATCATTTCCAGCCGCACACCCGCTTTGACCATGGTGCGGAATCTGCTTCAATCTGCTGTGGATAATCAAGCGACGGTCATTGCAACTGCGTGCCCGATGTGCCAGGTCAACCTGGAAGTGTATCAACAGCAGGTCAATCTGGAATTTGGCACAAACTTCTCAGTCCCGGTCATGTATTTCACCCAACTGATCGGTTTGGCGCTGGGAATCCCCCATAAAAAATTGGGGATCGGCAAGGAATTCATTGCCATGGCGCCAGCACTGTCGGCGGTTGTACAGGAGTAGGGACTGCCCCGGAAAACGGTAATAAAGGAGTAAAACGTATGGACAAGAAAGATGAGAAAGAGAAGATCGGCGTATACGTTTGCCACTGCGGTACCAACATCGCTGGTGTTGTGAACGTCAGCGAAGTGAGTACCTGGGCGGCGGAAAACCTAAAGGATCAAGGCGTGGTCATCTCACGCGATTACAAGTTCATGTGTTCCAGCCTCGGACAGGAATTGATCCAGAAGGATATCAAGGAACTTGGCTTGACACGTGTGGTGGTGGCGGCATGTTCCCCGCACCTGCACGAAAAGACCTTCCGCAATGCGTGCAAAGGCGCGGATTTGAACCCTTACCTATGCGAATTAGTCTCCATCCGCGAACAGGATTCCTGGGTACATACTGACAAAGTCGCTGCCACCGAAAAAGCCAAGGCTATCATCTCAGGCGGTGTTTCGCGCGTGGTTTATCACGAAGCGCTCGAACCCTTGCGAGTACCGATCCACCCGGCCACACTGGTCGTTGGCGGCGGCATCGCCGGCATTCAGGCGGCGCTTGAGATTGCGGATGCGGGTTTCCCAGTCTATTTGGTGGAGCGCGAACCATCCATCGGCGGGCACATGGCTCAATTCGACAAGACCTTCCCCACCCTGGATTGCTCCGCATGCATCCTCACGCCAAAAATGGTGGATGCCGGCAACCATCCCAACATCACTTTGCTGACCTATTCCGAGGTCGAGAAAGTGGACGGATATGTCGGCAACTTCGCCGTCACCATCCGCAAGCGCGCCCGCTCGCTCAGAGAAGCCGACTGCACCGGTTGCGGCATCTGTTGGGAAAAGTGTCCCAAGAAGGTTGTGGACGATGTATTCGAAGCTGGCATGGGCAATCGCAAGGCAATCTATGTGCCGTTCCCACAGGCGGTTCCCAAGTACCCAGTGATTGACCGCGTGAATTGCACCTATTACATCAAAGGAACCTGTAAAGCCTGCGAGAAGTTCTGCCCCACCAACTGTATTGATTTTGCGCAGGAGGACGAGATCATGACCGTCGAGGTCGGCAATGTCATCCTTGCCACCGGCTGGGACCTTTTCGATACGCGGCGGATTACCCAATATGGATATGGACGCCTGCCAAACGTCTACACCAGCCTTGAATTTGAACGCATGAGCAACTCGGCTGGGCCAACAGGCGGAAATGTTGTCCTGCGCGATGGCAAGACCGAACCCAAGGTGGTTGGGATTGTCCATTGTGTGGGCAGCCGAGATAAGAACTACAACGAATATTGTTCATCGATTTGCTGTATGCAATCCCTTAAGTTTGCTCATTTGGTCAAGGAAAAGACCGGCGCCGAGGTCTATAACTTCTACATCGACATCCGCACCCCAGCCAAGGGATATGAGGAGTTTTACCATCGCCTGCTCGAAGAAGGAACGCACTTCGTGCGCGGCAAGGTGGCAGAGATCAGTGACGCTACGCGCCTGCCCGGCGAAGAAGGAAAACTGGTCATTCAGGTTGAAGATACCCTGACAGGGAATCAACTGCGTGTCCCGGTGGATATGGCGATCCTTTCCGCTGGACTGGAACCGCGGCATGACTCGAAAGCATTGGCGAAGCTGTTTGGCATCTCCTGCAGTGCAGATGGCTGGTTGATCGAAAGGCATCCCAAGCTTGACCCGATCGCGACCATGACCGATGGCATTTACATCGCTGGCTGTGTTCAGGGTCCCAAGGATATCCCTGCCAGTGTGGCACAAGGCGCAGCTGCCGCGGCTCGTGTGATGGGCAAAATTCAGCAGAAGGAAATTGCCCTCGAACCCGTCCGCGCTACCATCCACGAGGAACAATGCTCTGGCTGCCGCATCTGCAACAACATGTGCCCGTTCAATGCCATTCTCTTCCACGAAGACAGAATGGTATCGGAAGTCAACCCGGCTCTCTGTCAGGGTTGCGGAACCTGCGTGGCGGGCTGCCCAGCTGGAGCCATCACCGGTACCGGCTTCTCCAACGAGCAGATCCTGTCGCAGATCAATGGCTTGCTACTTTTGAACGTCCCTAAAAAGGAAGCCGTGACGGCTTAAAGGGAGATAACCATGACTGATACACCTGAAACCAAATTCGAACCCGTCATTATCGGCTTCACCTGCAACTGGTGTTCCTACCGCGCCGCCGATATGGCTGGTACTGCACGCATGAAATATGCCCCCAATGTCAGGCTCACCCGCCTGATGTGCTCCGGGCGTCTTGACCCAACCTTTGTATTCAAGGCTTTTGCCGGCGGCGCCGACGCAGTACTTATCTCAGGCTGTCACCCAGGCGATTGCCATTATGTCAACCAGAACTATAAAACCATGCGCCGTTTCCATCTGATGAAGCGCGTCCTGGTCCAGATGGGAATCGAGCCTGGCCGCGTGAAACTTCTATGGGCCAGTGCCGCTGAAGGCGCCATCTTCGCCCGCGAAATAAACAAATTCGTCGAAGAGGTCCGCGCGCTGGGGCCCTTGAACTGGAATAATAACCACGGATCGCTGAGCGCTGACCATGTGTTGTCCGTCGTTGCCGAAGGACAACCGCCCGAACCTGAACATGAAGCGGAGGTGATGGCATGAGCAAACCAAAATTTGCAATGTACTGGGCAGCCTCCTGCGGCGGCTGTGAAATTGCTGTACTGAATATCCACGAGAAAATACTGGATGTGGATGCCAACTTTGAGGTTGTCTTCTGGCCCGTAGCCATGGACGCCAAGTACAAGGATGTGGAAGCCATGGAAGACGGCTCCATTACCTTGTGCCTGTTCAACGGCGGTATGCGCAACGATGAGAATGAACATATTGCCAAACTGCTGCGCAGAAAGTCACAGATCATGGTTGCGTTCGGCTCCTGCGCCTGCGAAGGCTGCATCCCAGGCATGGGAAATTTCTCCACCGTTGACCAACTCATCGATACGGCTTTCACCACCCTGACCTCGGACAATCCCCAAGACCTGCGCCCACAAACATCGTACGCTGTGCCGGAAGGCACCCTGACCATCCCCACCATGAATCCGCTGTTGAAGACCCTCGATCAGGTTGTGGATGTGGACTACTACATGCCCGGCTGTCCGCCTGAATCGCACCAGATCGCAGCGGTGGTGGAACTGGTGATCGCTGCTTTGAAAGGCGAGGCTCAGTTACCTCCCAAAGGTGCGACCATTGGCGCTGGTAACTCCACTGTCTGCGATGAATGCACGCGCAAACGCAACGTCAAGCTGATCAAGGAGTTCAGCCGTATCCAATTCACCCATCCCGACCCTGAACTATGTCTGCTCGAACAGGGCATTCCATGCAACGGGATAGCCACCCGCAGTGGATGCAACTCCCGTTGCCCAAGCGCAGGGGCGCAGTGTATCGGCTGCTACGGTCCCGCTGAAGGTGTGGTGGATTACGGTGCGCGCCTGATCTCCGCCTTTGCTTCCGTCATTGACAGCGACAAGCCCGAAGAGATCGACAGGATCCTCGACGGTCTGGTGGACCCGGCGGGTCAGTTCTATCGTTTCAATCTTGCCGGCTCTCTTCTGCATGGCAGCAGATCTGTACATCAAACGAATGGTAAGTAGTGGAGGCAACCATGCAACGGATTTCAATTGACCCCATCACCCGCCTGGAAGGTCACGGCAAGATCGAAATCTTCCTGAACGAAGACGGCAATGTCGCCAACACTTATTTCCAAATTCCCGAACTGCGCGGATTTGAGCGATTCTGCGTAGGGCGCCCGATCGAGGAAATGCCGCTGATAACAAACCGCATTTGCGGAGTATGTCCTGAGGCGCACCATATGGCTGCCGCAAAAGCGGCAGATGCAGTATATAAAGTTGACCCGCCCCGTACAGCAAAGATGCTGCGCGAACTGTTGTACAGCGCGTTCTATTGTACAGATCACACCACACACTTCTACGCATTGGGCGGACCCGATTTTGTGATGGGTCCTGATGCGCCTGTCGCAGAGCGGAACATTTTGGGCGTGATCAAAAAAGTTGGTTTGGAAATTGGGGGCAAGGTCATCCAAATGCGAAAGAACGGACATACCGTGATTGAGATGATCGGCGGGCGCAAAGTCCATCCCTGCACATCCATTCCTGGCGGCATGACCAAAGGCATCACGGAAGAACAGCGCAAAGAGATCGAAGAGATGGGACGTTGGGCGGTTGACTTCGCACAGTTCAGCCTCAAGATCTTCAATGATATTGTGCTTGGAAACCAGCAGTACCTTGATCTTATCCTCGGCGACGTTTACACACATCACACCTATTACATGGGCATGGTGGACGAGAACAACAAGATCAATTTTTATGATGGCAAAGTCCGCGTGGTTGACCCGAACGGCAAAGAGTTCGTCAAATATGCGCCGAAAGATTATGCCGAGCATATCGCCGAACACGTCGAGCCGTGGACCTATCTCAAATTCCCCTACCTCAAGAATGTCGGCTGGAAAGGCTTTGTGGATGGTATTGATTCAGGCGTATATATGGCAACTCCGCTTTCACGCCTGAACGCATCCGATGGAATGGCAACCCCGCGCGCGCAGGAAGAGTATGAAAGATTTTATGCAACACTCGACGGCAAGCCCGTGCATCAACGTCTCGCCACACATTGGGCGCGCCTGGTCGAGCTGCTTTACGCCGCCGAACGCTGGGTGGAACTTGTGACTGACCCCGAGATCACATCCCCGAATATTCACACCCAGCCGACGCAAATTCCGACGGAAGGCATTGGCATCGTTGAAGCGCCGCGCGGCACCCTCACGCATCATTACTGGACCGATGAACGGGGCGTCGTGACCAAAGTGAATCTCGTCGTTGGCACCACCAATAACTACGCCCCGATCCAAATGTCAACCACCAAAGCCGCAACGAGTCTGATCAAGAATGGCGTCGTGAATGAAGGTCTGCTCAATATGGTGGAGATGGCTTTCCGTGCCTATGATCCATGTTTCGGCTGCGCCACACACTCCCTGCCCGGCCAGATGCCTTTGGAAGTCACCATCCATAATTCGAACGGCGAAGTAGTGGATGTGCTGCAACAGTATGTTGGCTAGTCAAAAAAATAATATAATTCAAGTAATATTTTCATCCATTTCTTTCAAAACCTGGAGGCACAAAAATCATGAAAACAACAGTCGAAGAGATTCTCAATCAAAAAGGCCACGATGTATGGACGATCTCGCCTAAAGCTACCGTGATGGAAGCATTAAAACTCATGGCCGAGAAACATATCGGCGCACTGGTCGTCACGCATGACGACGAGGTGGTTGGCATCATTTCTGAACGCGATTATGCCCGCAAGGTCATCCTGCGGGGCAGGTCGTCCATTAATACCCACGTTAAAGAAATTATGACTGAAAAAGTCTACTACGTTAACCCCAAAACTACTGCAGAGGAATGCCTAATTCTGACTACCCAGCAAAGTATCCGTCACCTGCCCGTGCTCGAAGATGGCAAACTGATTGGGCTGATCTCCATCGGCGATGTGGTTAAATCCGTCATTGGTGAGCAGGAAACAACCATCAGGGAACTTTCTGATTACATTACCGGAAAGTATATGTAAATTCAAGGGCAGTTTCGGCCGTTTTTTTGAAAGATTTCAAGCCAAAACCGCAAAATGACAGGGTCAAATTTGGTTCCTATTAATACCAGTCGCCCTCAGGTGATTGCCTGAGGGCGACTGGTATATTGCCGCCTCGGGTAAGACGGCGCAAAAGTTGTGTCGGGGTGAGAGGATTTGACCCTCCGACCTTACAGGCCCGAACCGCGATAGCTAAAGGCGGTTTTCGATTTAAAGAATTCAACTATCAAACATCATTTTACTTACTCTAATATGTACTCAAGGTCAGCCTTCCACACATCGTAAACCTCCCGTGCTTACATACAGCCCCAAGTTGGTCAGTTTTTCTTCGAGCACCTGACGACTGGAATGCGGGGTTTTTATTTCGACAGTGGTCAGTATTTATTCTCCTTTTTTAATAGCTTCAATTTTGTGGACGGCTGCATCCACAGTGGGGAGCACATGATCTTCGCCGATCAGTTCGAGAAGTCCCATTTTGCGGCTATACTCAAGAACAGGCACATGCACATCAGCCATATATACATCCATGCCCTTCCCATGCAGTTCCTTCACCATTTTCTGGATCATGTCAACGCTGGTCAGATCGAGTTGAAACCAGGAACTTGAGTCGAAGATCACTGCCTGGGGAGGTGATTCCCTTTCCTCGATCATGGCTTGTACCTGTTCATAGTACGTTGCCGCATTGGCATAGTACAACTGGCCATCCAGGCGCGCGATCAACACCCCGGGGACTGGAATATTCTCGGGGTGACGGCCCATGTCTGTGTAAGTACCTGGCACGCCGGGGACTCGTCCAAGCGAAGAGACATGCAGTCGGCTTGAGCGGTAGACCATGAACAGCATGGATGCCACCAAGCCAATGATCATTCCCTGCAACACATCGATCAACACCACGCCGCCGAACGCCAATGCGCCAAACCAGAACTCGACCGGCGAGGCGTGGCGGACTTTCACCAACTTGCGAGAGTTGAGAATGTGAAAGACTGCCTGAATAATGAGCGCGCCTAATACAGCCTCGGGCAGTGTCGTAAATAAGGGTGTGAGAAAGAGCAATGTAATGATCGTTGCGACCCAGGTGACCAGATTGGATACCTGGCTGCGGGCACCTGCGCCTTCTTTTACAGCTGAGGCTGACATGCTGCCACCGGCGAGCATGCCGCCAAACAAAGCGCTCGCAAGATTTGCCACCGCGTGGGCACTTAACTCCTGGTCGGCATTCACCTTGTAATCATGTTTTTCGGCAAACTCCTTTGCCACACCCAATGCTTCGCTGTACGCCACCAGCAGAACGCCTATGGCCGGCAGCACCATTGACATATAGGTCATGAGCGGCAAACGCGGGAACGTCAGCGAGGGCAGTCCTTGCGGCAGTGTGCCCACAATATCCACGCCGTAATTTCCATTGAGATCAAGTACCGCGCTCAACCCGATGGCGCCGAAGAGCACCACCAGACCAGCCGGTATTTTTTTGCTTATAAGCGGCAACAGGAAGAGCAGGGCCAGCGCCGAAGCGCCTACGGCAAAAGTCACCCAGTTTGCCTGTGGCAACTCTTTGATGATCCCCACCAATTTTTCCACTGTGTTGCCTTCGGGTTTTGGCACACCGAACAGCTTGTTCAACTGCCCCACTGTCACAAAAACGGCGAGACCGACCACGAAGCCGTCCATCACCGGCTTGGAGAGGAACTGTGTGATGAAGCCCAGCCGTGCCACAGCTGCAAACAGAAAGATCAAACCTGTGACAAGGACGAACGCCGATGCATAGGTCTGATAGGTTTGAGCATCAGCAGGGTCAACGGCTGTTGCCGCCAGAGTAGCCGCCACCACCGAAGCGAGCAGAGCGGCTGTGGCTGAGGTAGCCTGCACAACCAAATGACGCGACGTGCTCATTAAGGCATAGATGAGCAGTGACGCCAGCAGTGTATAAAGACCTGCCTGTGGCGGCAGACCGGCGATGCCTGCATAAGCCATTGCTTGCGGCACCACCAGCCCCCACAGCGTCAGCCCTGCAACGATATCGACAGTCAGCCAGGAACGATCATATTTGGGCAGCCAGCCTAAGATAGGCAGGGAGCGAACCAGGGAACTCTGTTGCGGTTTTTTTTCCATTAGTTTTAAACTCCTCGGTATCAAATACGCTCAAGGATTCAAGAACCGAAACGATCAATTCAAGCAGGCTGACTCGTTACTTCCGCCTCGCTGCGTGCGCCTAAATAGCGTGCAATAGACAGTAAGATCAACGGGAGGAGGATGGCAGCCACCAGCACAAACGGCACTGCATTCGTGCCGCCAAAGTTTTGCAGCGTAATGAGAATGGCAGCCGACACGTTGCGCTGTGCCGTGCCCAACCCCATCACAGTGCGAACGCCTGGATCGCGGCCGCCAACCGCAAAACCGATCAGAAGACTACCGAAGATGAACAACAGCAACGCCAGGAATCCACGGGTTCCGATCAGGCCAATGACGTTGGCTACATTCAATCCCAGCCCAACCACCAGCAGGAGCAGGATACCCAGGCCGCCGATCTTGTTCATTGTCGGCGCCCAGTTTTTGGCTGTATCGGGCGCGTGTGACTTAACCAACAAGCCCAGGATCAGCGGGAGCAGCATCAGCACGATCAGCGATTGGGCAATCGCCCGCGCATCCACCTCAACGCCGGTCAGGAGCAGCGGTAGAACCACGGGCAGGTAAAAAATGGTCACCACCATCAACATCGTCATCACCCCTACGGCAACAGCCAGGTTGGCCTTGGCGCCCTGCGCCTCCAGCACCAGGAAGGGCGCGCCCGCACATGTAGCCAGGACGATCAGTCCAATCCTGAGTGACTCTTCGAGAGGGATGATTATCGTGATGCCATAGGCGAGCAGGGGCACCAGCACAAAGTTCGCCAGAAGCGCCAGCAAGACCAGTCGCACGTTTTTCAACGGTTGGACGATCTGAGCAACGGTCAGGCCCAAGCCCATTGCCAACATGCTGCAAACGATGCCGAGCAAGCCGGATATCTGGGCGATAATTGTAAAGAGTTCATTGGCAGTCATAGTTCATTCTCCTTGTTCTCCTGCTCTCGCGAGCGCAGAAGATATTTGACCAGAGCCGTGCAAGCCTGACCGGGCTTGCACGGCTCAGTATCATCAATCAAACCGTCAGCTTCCATTGGTACGCCATTGTGCAGACAAAACCACGCTGCCTGGACGGTCCCGCCGCTGCGACACCCTTGTGCTTCCTTTCCACCAACTGCTATAGAAAATCGAGTGGGAGAAGGTGAAACCGGCCTTGGCAAGCATATTAATAGCAAAGGCGCTGCTTGCATAGGCCATCGCTTGCAGCACCACCAGCCCCCTCGGCATCAAATTCTCTCAAAGATATAGTTGCTCAAATAATCGATTCAGGCCAGTTTCTCGCTTGTTGCTGCCTCGGCGCGCTTGCCCAGGAACTTTGGCGGACAGTAGAAGGATGAGTATCATGTCACCACGAACAGCAGGGCTGATATTTGGACAATGGATGAAAGAAACTCATTGAGGGTCATGGTTCTGCCTCGAGATTAATCCAGGGCTCTGCGCATTATTTCCAGCTCTGCATCAGAGGGAAGCCAGACCAGTGTGGGGTCAAGCTTGTAAGTAAATGGAGTGGCGGAGTTCTTCCAGCCGTTCCGCCTTCGCACTCCATACCAGATGCTTTCGGGATCATCCACCTTATCCCCATCGAAACCATCGATGATGTTGTACACTTTCGTAAAGCCAGCCTTGGCAAGAAAATTGGTCGCTATTGCACTGCGGGTGCCGGAGCGGCACATCGCCAGGATCGTATCGTCCAGTTTGAAACGCCTGGTCACACTGGCGACGAATTCTGTATTGATCACATTAGTGTAATCACCTTTTTCGATATCCCATTTAATGGAAGGGACAACCAGGGGAACGTTGGCGGCCATCTCCGGATGGCCGTTTAATGCATATTCCACGGAGGTACGAACGTCGAGCACCTTAATCCGTTCCGGATCGGCTTTCCACATTTCGTAAGCTTCCCGGGCGGTTACATACAGCCCCAGGCTGGTCATTTTTTTTTGAAGCACCTGGTGAGTGGAATGCGGGGTTTTTATTTCGAAAGTAGTCATTTTTTATTCTCCTTTTTTAATAGTTTCAATATGGTGAACAGCTAAATCGATCGTTGGGGACACATGATCTTCACCGATCAACTCGAGCAGTCCAACCTTGGCGGCATATACACAAACGGGTACATGTACATCAGCCATATTCACATCGATGCCCTGCCCGCGCAGTTCCTACACCGTATTCTCAAGGATGTCGACGGTCAGCCATGAACGATCATATTTCGGCAGCCAGGACAGGATGGGGATGTTTCGTTTAAGCCAGGATTCTTCCATCAAAAATAACCCTATTCACTATTACTTTTTCTGTGATTTGATTGAGTGACTGCTCACTAAAACTCAGGATCTGGATACTCAGGCTCCCGTCCTTCAGTGAATGCAAGGATTCCCTGGACGCGGTCGGTATGGACCACCGAGCGCCAGTGCTGATCCATCATGATCTCGATCGCCTGCTCTACCGGTTCGCCTTGCCCATTTTGAACGGCGCGCTTGACCGCCTGCACCGCCGTCGGTGAGTTGTCAGCGATCTTTTCCGCGATGCTGAGTGCCGTGCTCATGAGTTCAGCTTTGGGGTGGACTGAATTGACCATACCAAGCCGGTAAGCCTCCTGGGCTGTGATCGGTTCCCCGGTCATCAGCATCTGCATCGCCATCCCCGGCGGGAGCACACGCGGAAGGAAGACCGGCGAACCGCCGCCCGCACTCAAGCCGACCATCGCTTCGGGCTGACCGAAGCGAGCCTCATCGGAGGCGATGATGAAGTCTGTGCTGATGGCCATCTCACAGCCGCCGCCGTAAGCCATGCCGTGGACTGCGCTGAAGATCGGCCTGCGTAACCTGCGTATGTTATAGAGAACTCGGTCAAAGACCTGGCGCTGGCGCAACCACTGTTCTTTTGTCATTTGTTTGCGTTGGTACAGGTCACCGCCGACTGAGAAGGCTCTGTCGCCAGATCCAGCCAAGATGGCACAGCGCACGGAGGGACGGGCTGCAATCGTGTCGAGGATCTCGATCAGTTGTGCCGCTAGTTCTGTTGTGATGGCGTTATCGGCATGTGGCCGGTTGAGGGTGATGACAGCCACCCGCCCAGCGGAGACGTACTCAACGAGCACAAGCTCAGCAGGCTCCGGGACATTTGCCGGTGTACGGTAACCGAGCCTTTGCATTCGTGTTTCTTTATTGTCTGCCATATTATTCTCCAATTTGTCTGTCTTCAGTTACTTGTTCGAAACGCATGGCTTTCAAATCCAGGTCACGTCGAGGTATTCATTTTTATCTTCGTGATTTCGTATTATATTTCGGGCGCCAAACGCCCATAGTAGACGTTTGGCGCCCGTTTTCGGTCTATTTGATTACCCTAGCCGCGTGCCATCCGCCTCAAGCCCGCCGCCCGCAGGCAGCTTGCTCCAGCTCCGGCGCTGCCATTCTTCCTTGAGCACTTCCGCCGCCGCCTGCTCCAGGAATTCCGGCGCCGCCCACGCGTCCACATCGAAGTCGTTCTTGATGTAGCCGTGGCTGAACATGAAATCCTTGCCGATCTTGATGCATTCCAGGTTCTGCGCGCTCAGGCTCGGCACCATGTCGACGTGCTTGATGCCTTCATAGGTGTGCTCGGCATCCAGATAGAACGTCTGCTTGTTGAGGATCGACAGCCGCGGCGTGCTTGTGCTCGTTGGCCCAGCGGCCGACCTTGATCATGGCTTTCATATAGGCGATAACCAGCTCAGGATGCTCCTTGGCCATCACGTCGGTGCAGGTGATGACCGCGGGGGTGTTGGCAACCTGAATCGTCCAGTCCGGGAGCTTGGACAGGTCGAAGATGGCCTTGATTTCGCCTGTGGCCTCCGAGAGCTGTCCTAATTGTCCCATCTGGTTGTAGATGGCATCGACGGTACCCGCGAGCAGTGCCTTCTCCAACGGGCGGAAGGCATAGTCGTGCTTGTGGTCGCGGCGCATCCACAGTTCAGACGGGTTGTTCATCGGCGGCACAAGCATCTCGGGCTTGTCGTACCAGTCATCCGGGTAGGGGAACTCGACCAGCTCAATATCATCCATGGTCATGTCGTTCAGCATCAGGATATTTTCGATGCCCATGTGTTCCTGGATGCGCCACCAGTCGTTCTTGATGGTGTTGAGGCTCTTGGTGATGCCGATCTTCTTGCCTTTCAGGTCCTGCACGCGGAAGATCTTGTCGCGGGCGCGCACCTGCATCACCCCACCCTCGTAGACCCAGGTTGCCCCAAGCAGTACGGTGCGGCGGAGGTCGGCGTGGACGGCGATCGGGGGATACAGGCCGCCAAAGCGGATCAGGTTGTCGAGGTTGTGGACATAGTGCGGGTACCAGTTGTTCTCGGGTGCGTGGCGGAAGTAGGCGTACTCGACGCCGATCTTCTTGAACTCCTCGCGGCACCAGCCCAGTTCCTGGTCAACGTTGTTGGCAGACATCATCGGGCAGTTGGTGATACCACACTTCTTTCCAGTTCAACGGGACGGTAGTGGATACTTTTTCTGGAGACATAGTTTTCTCCTTTTTTAGGTTTTTGGTTTTGAGATTTTTGTCTTGACCGTGCTTTTACTTGTTTGCTTGGTCATAGTTGTATTTCTCCTAGCTGAACTTGCGTTGATACGATTATTCCTGTTCGTTTCTCATCTCCTTTCATTCATGATTTGATTTATCAGCTATATATCGCTAAACTGAATGACCACTTTTATATCATCAGGCTGCCGCTCCAATGCCTGATGGAAATTCTCTGGCTTTTCACAGCGCGTGATCAGGCGTTTTAACCAATTTGGGTCCGCTTGTTTCAGGTTTTCGCCTGCCCGGTACCAGTGACGTTTGTTGGCATTGACACTGCCGAAATTGAGCCAAATACATAGGTGCAAAGCGTGTTGTGTGCTCTTCGTTCGCGCCTAGTTGCCGCAAACGAAGAGCACCAAGCCGTACTATTCCAGGTTGATCTTGATCCCGCCCATCATGCCGGCCACGGCGTTGTAGACTAAAGCTACCAGCCACCCGCCCAGCGCACCGGGGATGGCGTTGACCAAACTGCGCCAGAAGACCATCAGGAAGGTGGTCACGGAATAAACCGTCCAATTACCCAGATTCATATCGATCCACCAGGATTGGGCGCCGAAGATCCATCCCAGGAACCAGGCGGTCAGACCAAAAGCAAAGGTCCAAAAGACTGCCAGCACTGCGCCATAAAGGGCAAACGAACCAACATTAACTGATTTGATAGCTTTCATTGTGAATTACTCCTTTTATATCGAATTGAATTTTTTTGTTTTGATCGAAGAAGGCGTTTGAGAACACTGCTCTTCCTCGTTGATTCCAAATTGTTGAGAACGCGCCAGCCACATCAGCCGGCGCGTTCGTCAAGGAGGTACGTTACCTCACTTCAATGTAAACATAGAACTGACACAAGGAATTACTGCCCTGCCCAACTTCCCATACTTCTCCATACACTCCCGGCTCGAACGGAGCGATCATCGGCACGGAGAAGTTGTAGGTCCAACCCGGCTCGACCGTGTTCGTCAGGTCGTATATGTCGGAGCCCTGGTGTAGGGGTATATTCGCCGCTGCGCCTACATACCGGAGGTCAACTTCGCCATCACTCCATTTGGAACCAGTGTTATTCTGCAGTACCCAGGTGGTGGTAAAACTGGTTCCAGGTGCGAAGACCGTGCCATCTGCCGGGTTTTGCGAGACGTAACAACTGCCACTGGAAGCCGGTGGAGGAGTTGCCGGCGCAGTTGCTGGAGGCGGAGGAGCAGCCACGACTGGGACACTACCCGTATTTTGGGTCACAACCCAATCAGCCGACACCCAGCCCAGGCCATCCGCAGAATAGGCGGTTGGGATTCTCACCTGCCACCAGGCGCCATCGGAACTCTTGCCTGTTACCTCGCTAGAGGCGAGCAGGAGGCGCGACTGCCAGTATCGTATAGTTGGTCCCCGGGCCGCTGCGCACGTTCACATAATCAACCGCCGTAGCTATCGCAGCGCCGCTTGGCGGCGGGGGTGGAGTGACCGTTTGGGACAAGGTGGGTGTTTGAATCGTCTGGACATTCTCCACATTCGTTGCCTGAGTATAGTCACCGCTTACCCAGCCATAGCCGATACTAAACTCTCGTGGGATCGAGGCGGACTACCCACCACTTTCCATCCTCGCTCTTGCCGATCACACGGCCTGTTTTGCCGTATGGGGCAAGTCCGTAGGCAGTGTAGTTCGTGCCCGGTCCGCTGCGCAGGTACACGTTCGTCAATAGTGATTACTTGAGGGTCAGTCGCTCCCGGTGGGACCATTTCCACTGTGGGTGGCACAGGCGGCGTGGGAAGTACCGTGACATTTTCGGCATTGGTCACCGTCACCCAGGCAGCATCCACCCAACCTGATCCGTTGGGAGCAACCGGAACGCTGATCGCCCACCAAAGGCCATCTTCACTTTTCCCGATCACCTTGACGGTTGCTCCAGGCAATAATGTGGAATACACCACGTAATTGGTACCTGGGCCGCTGTAGATGGTGGTGGAGTAGTTGGCGGTGGCAGCTGGTTCACCGGCAGCAGGTGTCGGGATGACTGCCACCGGGATGTTCGGGTCTGGGGTTGGTCCGGGAGCAGGAGGCATTGCCGTGGGGGCGCTGGCCGTCAGGTCTGAATAGACTGCCGCTACAGACTGGGTTTGGACGGCAGCCACATCCGCAGTTGGGGCGGGGGCAGGCGTGGGCGCGGGGGCGCAGGCACTCAAAACCAGAATCCCCAGGAGTACTATACTGAGTATCACCGCGCTCTTGTTCGTTCGATTATTCTTTTGCATTTTTCACCTCTTTACACTTTGATAATTTGATAAACCGACCGTTATCCTTTATAGTCGGTGCAACATCCATATCTGTATTATGCAATGCCGTCATGCTCCAGGCAATCATCATTTTCCAGGCGTTTCACCAATAGTATGGTCAGATGAAGTTCGTAAAGCGTGTTGAGAACACCGGCCAAGGCAGACTGATCGCTCAAATTCCCCTCTAGTAACGCGATTGGCTCATCTGCCCCGTGCGTCGCCTGGGAAATAGTCATGCCCTCCAAGCGATCAGCCCAACTTGGGTCAATCCGGCCATATGCACTGATCTGGTAGACGGCTGGACGATCATAAGCCAATAAAACTCTGGATGGGTTATTATCCATGAGTCAATAGTAGCTTATCCATGCGCGTTAATACACCACCGAAAGGTGTATTAAAGGTGTATACGGATCAGGTTTTCGGAGGGGTGGTTTAGCGTGGGGAAAGAATGTTCAACTCTTCTGCTCTGGCTATGGCATTCCAGCGCTGGTTAACACCGAGCTTACCGTAGATGTTTATTGTGTGGCGTTTGGCGGTCGCGTAGGAGATATTGAGTTGGTTTGCGATCTCTTTGATGCTCAACGGTCCTCGCAACAAGGTCAGGACCTCGAGTTCGCGAGGGGTCAGAGGTTCAGCCAAAATTGGAATACTGCGTGATGGAGGGGTCGTCGATACCCTATCAGTTAGATTTTCATCATCAACTCTGGAAATGCCGCCAGAACGCGCTAAATCGTTTCCACGGAATGATCCTGCTTCGCAAGCCGATGAAGTATCGCCTGCATGGGTTTGCCCAGATCGACGAAAACACGGATGATGCCCGCCAGTCGTGCGAGATCCAGCGCCTGTTTCAGCGACGCGTCCGCCTGGCTGGTTTCCCCCTGGGCATCCAGCGTCAGGGCGCGCAATGCCAGTATCTCGATCTTGTAGCGAGTGTTATGAGTCCGCTCGGCGATCTCATCCAGGATATCCAAAATTTGTATTGCCAACCCAAGGTCGGCCCCAGTTCCTCTGGTCAACAGGATGCGCACGCGGGTCACCTGCGGTTCTTCCAGCCACAAAAGAGGCTGGTCGGGAGGCTGACCGCTGAAAGTGTCAACCCAGTTTCCGGCGCCTTCCAAGTCTCCTTGCATGAGCATCAGGCGCGCGCGCAGGGAGCGTGTCTGATTGCCTTCCCTGCCACTCTGCTCCATGTCAAACTGGCTGATCGACTCCACCAACTGCGAGGCTTCAGAACTCCGCTCTTTGATCTGATGGATCAACGCCAGTCCCGCAACTGCGTCACGATAAGCAGCTATCTGGGCTGTAAAGCGATTTTCGACAATGCTGGTAAAGTGCCCGGCGGCTGCCTCCAGCTCATCCCGTTGATAATGCACCATACCGAGGAACCAGTCACCCCAGTTCTGCATGATGGCGATCCTATTGTAGGTTGCCGATTGGAGCAGCACTTGGGCAATTTGCCTGGTCCGTTCAAACTGGCGGGTATTGAGGTAGATAAAACCAAGTGATTGCAAAAGGAGCAGGGCATAGGTCCCGGTCTTATCGCCGCTAAACTCATAATCATCGAGCAAGAGCCGTTCAACCTCCAGCCCCTGGCCGCTGGCTTGCATCGCCAGTCCAAGATAAAACATCGCCCCGCCACGCACGAATGTCCACGATGGGGGAAAGATTGCCAACACTTGCCGGCAAAGGTCAATCGCCCGCGTTGTCTGGTTGCTGAAATACGCCTGCTGAGATCTTAACACGAGGGTTTGCCCGCGCAGGATTTGCAGATCATCCGCCGGCAAGGAAGCACCCTTATCTGAATCCAATAACTCTTCCACCTGCAAGAGCACCTGTGATAGCAGGTCAAGCCGCCATGAAAAATGTAGAGACCAGGCCCTGATCATCAACAGGTCCGGACGTTGTTGGATCATCTTTTCCGGCAGCAGGTGCAGCCAGCGATCAAGGGTTGGCCGGTCTTCGCGATTGATCACATCACATAGCCCGGCATTCATTTGGCGTGCGACCAGATCGAGGTCGCCTGCTTTCAGGGCGTGATGCAAGGCTTCATCAATCAATCCGTGCTCCTGGAACCAGCTTGAAGCCAGGCGATGCAAGTCATTCAACTGCTCAGGCGCCATCTCGGTGGACAATCTCTGCTGCAGCAATTCTTGGAATAAATGGTGATAGCGGTACCATTCCCGCTGGTCATCAAGGGGTACAACAAAGAGCTCAGAGCGTTCAATCCAATCCAGGTAAGCACGCACACTCCCGTCGGTCTCACTCCCATCCATAACGTCTTTACACAGCGGAACGCAAAAGCGTTCCAATATGGATGTCTTCAACAGAAATGAGCGGACTTCCGGAACCTGGTGGTTCAGCACTTCCTCCAGGAGGTATGCGGTAATGTTTGGATTCTCGCTGGATAAAGCCTTTAGAACCGATTCCTGACTGCCTGCAGAGCGTAAGGAAAGGGCAGCCATATGCAGACCAGCCGGCCAGCCTTCGAAACGCGTTTCCAGAAGATGCAGGGCGTTCTGGTTCCGCAGGGTAAATGACGATTGACTTAGATAGGCAGTCGTCTCCTCAGATGTAAAGCGCAGGTCACGGGTGTGAATCTCGCTGATCTGTCCCTTGGCGCGTAAAAGGGTGAGCGGCATGGGCGGGTTGATGCGTGAGATCAGAACCAAATGCAGCTGTTTTGGCCAGTGGCGAACCCACTCAGTCAGCAGATCGTGTACCTCAACACCACTGATGGTGTGGTAATCATCCAGAACGAGAATAAAGTTCCCGGGAAGCTGCTCAATATCGTTGCTGAGTGTGGTATAGAGATCCGACAGAGGCGGGTCCACCCTCGCTTGAAGCAACATCAGGGTCTTTTCGCAGGCATCCGCAAAAATCGTACGCAGTGCTGCGATGAAGTAGCGAATAAAGACGTTGGGATCGCTATCATTTTCATCCAGCGAAAGCCATGCTGCAGGAAAGGAGGATTCTGATGCAAACTGACCGGCAGCCATACGCTCAAGCCATGAGCTGACAAGGGTGCTTTTACCGAAGCCAGCCGAGGCTGCGACAAGGGTCAGTGGGCAGTTAATACCGCTATTGAGCTGCTCGAACAGCCGCGGACGGTCGACCAATTCCCTGGTGATCGGCGGCCGATGCAGTTTGGTTTGCAGAAGGATGTTATTCCTGGCTGGCATTCTGTTGGAATTTCCTGTTCACCATTCGTAGTTTAGATCTCCGAGGTTTATGCATAACCTCAATCAAACAAAGAATTTCTACACCATACAATATTGTATCATTGCGGACGGCCGGTATCCTGCCACTTCATCATTTTTTCTTTGACTCTGCTTTTGGCTGGTCAATTGCGGCCAGCCAAGCCTCGGCAGCTTCAGTTGCCGGCTGCACCCAATTGAACTTGTGCAAGGAAAACGTTCTCCCGTCAGGTCACATCAATCAGGCCGGTGCGTTCCATTTGGTGCAAGTTTGCCAACAGTATCTTGTAAAAACATTGACTTTTGCATAAACAGGCCTGTATTTACAAAGAAGGTCTAAATTATCTCATTATCCTTCAGCATTACAGGTTGCAAATTTCATCGAGCATCAGGCGGCCGAAAACATCATCCCCGCATACACCGACAAATGCGACATGCAAACCAAGCCGCGCTGCACCGCACGCAAAATGGCGAAAGATGAATCTATGGCAAGTGTGGACAAATCAACCAGTTTTTCCACCTGACCAAACTTAGGTTTCACATCGCCTGTGAGGATGAGATCGGGGTTGATCTCGCCAACAACGAGAATATCAAATGGCATCTTCATATTGGATGGAAAGTCGTGGTTCAACAAAAACATAAACTGCCAGCATGACCAATACCATCGTTCCAAAGATCGCGTACATCATTTGGCCGCCGAGGTTTTCCAAAAGGATACCTCCGATAAAACCGCCTGCAGCTGCGCCAAATCCAAAAATCATCGCGCCAAACACAGCTTGAGCAGTGGAATTCAAACCAGCGGGAGCATTTTCATTGGCATAAGAAACTCCCGCCACCCAAAGGGCGGGAAAGGTTAATCCATTGAGGAGTTGAAAGATCAGAATGCCCATGAGTGAATTGAAGACCGCTAACAGCAACAAACGAACGCCAGTAGCCGCCATGGATATTATCAAAAGGCCGCGAGGCTTAAATCGAATTAGCAGGCGATCTGCGAAGAAAAGCACGGGGATTTCAGCAACGGTTGCAACGGTAAGAACAAACCCCATTTTAAATTCGTCAATTTGCAATTCATACATATAAGCGAATAAATAATTATTAATGGTGGCAAATGCAGCGCCGCAAATAAATGCCATGAAAAGAAATAATGCGAAATGACGATTGGCGAACAAAGTGCGCACCCCATGCCGAAATGAACTTTGTTCCTTATGTTCGGTATAAAAAAATTTCTGACTGATCAACAGGGCAATGAGCATGCACAGCGAGTAAATCCAAAATGCCCAGGACAATCCATTATTTGCGACATATATTGCAGCCAATGGGGCAACCAATGCCCAGCCAAATGTCCCGCCCATGCGCACACGGCCATACAAATGCTTTTCATCCCCCAGCATGGACATGGTAGCACTATCTGCTAAAGAGCCTGATGGCGCAACCATGAAGGAAAAAACAGAAATTAGGATCAAAACGGGAATAAATTTTTGCAGGAATGGCAGGAGGAATATTGCAATCACCGCAACGGCCATTGACATGCTCATTACCAATCTATGACGATGCTTTGCATCTGCAATCCCTGTCCAGAATGGCCCGCCGACCAAACCTATGAGAGGTGATATTGCGACAAGCAACCCTATCTGTGCGCCCGAGAACCCTATGCTTTGATAGTAGAGAACGACGTAAGGAATGAAAGCTGACATCCCCGCAAAGTACATAAAATAAAAGCTAAACGGCCAAACCATCCTTATTTTATTATTCATTATTCCTATTTATACCAGTCAAACGGCGCATTATCTTGGATGAGATTGGATTCATGTTTAAGGTTAAGTGCAAGTTTATATCCACCCATCCAGTCCGCGGTTTTTGAGGATGATGCTGAAGTTGAGTTGTTTCGCTTGCTCGCAAAAAGCGGAGAAGTCGCCAGGCAGGTCGGTGCATTCGGCGTAAACAATTTCAAGTGAGCACACAATGGCATCGAGGTTTTCAGACACCTGCCAGCGATAAGTGGCAAGGCAATCCATACCGACTACAGGCGATGGATTCCGTCGGTTCATGCAGTCGAGGAAGTCAACCCAAAGATGGTACGGATTTTTTTATTCTGCTAAAGATTCGGGCTTTCTCCGTGCCAAAATTCGTTCGCACGATCGGCGGAAATGGATTATCCGACGTTAACTCCCACAACACCTTGCCCGCGAAAACAGGATCTGCCCGAGGGTTGATTCTGATTTTCATCATCTTATTCGTTTTGTGATTGCGACGGTCCATGCTGTGCCAATATGTTGGCTATGTTTCTCAAGCCCAGCCACCACTGTTCTTTGGGCCTTTGGTGGTCGGCGTCGATCATACGCTCAAAATCTTGCATATCATGAAACTGGATGTTTCCATTTTGCATGCCCATAAAACTGACCTTGGTTCCGCCCTGCGAACATTCTTGAATCAACGCCTCCATACATAGGCGGGAGAAGCGGTTGGCCTGAATGCGGTCGAATGGGGAAGGATCGCCGCCCTGCTGTAAATGTCCCAGGATTGCCGGACGCACATCAAAAAAATCATGCCCCTCCTCCTCAAAAAGCGCACACATAAAAGCTGTGGTGTAGACCGGGTTGGCGTACTCATTGCGGATCATCAGTCCCAACCGTTTGCCTGCTTGAAACCCGCTGGTCAGCATTTCCACATCCTGCTGCAAATCCTTAAGTGACACACCATTTTCATGCATATAAACACGTTCAGCGCCGGTTGCCATGCCTCCCAAGGCCGCCAGATAACCGCAGTGATGCCCCATCACCTCAACGACGAAACAACGGCGGGTCGCTCCTGCCGACATTTTGATTTTATCAACCGCATCCACAATGTTATTCAACGCTGTATCAGCACCGATACTGAACTCGGAGCCTGGCAGGTTGTTGTTAATGGAGGCAGGCAGGCAGACCATGGGGAGATTAAATGCCGGAAAGTTGGCACGGTTCAACATCATGGCGTGGGCCGCCTCATAGGCAGTCCAACCGCCGATGCATAGCAGTGCGTCAATCCGATTATCCTGGATCATACGCGCCATTCCATAAAAGTCTTTCCCGGTGGGAAGCTTGCGATTTGTGCCCAATACAGAGCCGCCCATCGATGCCCAGCCACTGACACTCATCCAGTTCAACTCTTCGACTTCACCATTCGCTAATCCTTCAAAACCGTTATGGATCCCAATCATGCTATGCCCCTGATCCAATCCAAAACGGATTGCGGCGCGAGCTGCGGTGTTCATCCCAGGTGCCGGCGCACCGGCATTAAGCACTGCGATACGATAACATTTCCGACCCGCCTCAACCGGGTGAGGCAGGGCACGAATCATGGTCCGCAGGGTTTTGAACGCATCTGAGAACGACGAACTCCGCAGGGACATGGCGCGCTTATAATCCTTTTCAGCAATTGCTTTCGCCACGGCCTGCGTTTTCAGAACACTTTCCATCAGCGGCAGATGTATCATGCGATTGTTCTTAATACCAATCACTACAGGTTCATCTTCCGGGCGTGCATTTAGTATGGTTTCGACTGCCTCGTACCCCATTAGTGTTCCCAGGTTACGGTCAAAAGCACTCGGGCGACCGCCGCGCTGGATATGTCCCAGTACAGAAACGCGGACCTCCTCGCCAAGCCTATCCTCCAATGCCTTCTGGACATCCGCACTGCCAATGTATTTTCCATATCGGTCCTGTGCACCTTCTGCCACGATCACGATACTGTCCCTGCGTCCCGCCCTGCGCCCCGCCTTGAGCCGTTCAGCCATTACATCCTCCCAGTTATCCACATCAGGCGGTGACTCAGGAATAAGTACCCAATCAGCTCCACTGGCAAGCGCTCCCATCAGTGCCAGGTAACCACAATTCCGTCCCATAACCTTCACTACGAAAGTACGCTGGTGGCTGGCCGCCGTGCTGGTGATGGCATCCACCGCTTCGGTGATGCGATGCAGCGCGGTATCAGCGCCAATGGTCATGTCAGTACCGTAAAAGTCGTTGTCTATGGAACCTATCAGTCCAACGATGGACAGACTGGCATGTTGCTGCGCCGTGTTGGCAGGGATGTCACCATTTTCAACCAATTCCGCCACCAGTGAGGGCCACTCCTGTCGGAAAATGTTCGCGCCAGTAAGAGAACCATCGCCGCCAATGACGATTATTCCTTCAATGCCATGCTCGATCAGGTTACGTGCAGCCTGACGACGACCTTCACGGGTCATAAACTCCTTTGAACGGGCTGTGCCAATTACGGTGCCGCCAAGTTGCAATATGCCCCCGACAGAGTTCCAGTTCATATTACGAATGCGTTCCCCGCCTTCCACCATCCCCTGATAGCCTTCTGAGATCGCGTAAATCTCAACCCCTCGCTCCAGCGCGGTACGCACGATTGCCCGAACAGCGGCGTTCATGCCTTGCGCATCTCCGCCGCTTGTAAGAATTGCTATTCGTTTCTTTGCCATTTTTTGCCTGCCATTTTATAAAAAATATGTTGTGAAGCTCACCAAGGTATCACTGCACAATAATACTGGATGAACTTCCTTTGAGATGTTGAATAGTACCCAATCTGAGCAACTCTTCTAATTATACCTACGAGCATGTATGAAAGTAAATCAAATTCTGGCCGTTGAGCGTTCTCCATGCAAGAACTCACTATTCTGGTCGAAAATGTTTGGATGGCAATCTGGACTCCTTAAGAAGCAAACGCTCTATCGAGGGTTATTTTTTAGATATCTGTGGTCTCTCCAATTAGTTTACAACTTGAAATATTTTTATTTTTGCAGGACTTTGCTCAAGTAACAATCGTTAGTTATCTTATGGGGTATAGGAAACTAGGAATAATTACCTATGACTGGTATTTCGTTAGATGGGTTATATAAGCAGCGACAAAAAATCCATTAAAACTTTTTGGAACTTTATTTTGACAGGCGTCGTTAATCTTAGAATAAGCGCATAATTCAAGGAGAGTGAATGATAAAAAATCATCTTGCAAACCCTGCCGGCAAAATACAAACCACATCACAAGGCTTGTCTTCCAATGAAACCACGTAACCAGCTTCAAATACTTTTTATCGTTATTTTCGTTATTTCTGCCTGCGGATCGATGAAAGTGGTCACACAGACGCCTGTACTTTTACCGTCCGCGCTCCCTGACCTTGCGGTCTCTAACGTGCATATCGCCATGCAGGGTATCCCTGCCGATACGGCCAATTGCGTCACAGCCTATGCTCCTTACGAGGTACGGGCTGTGATCGAGAACCGAGGGGATGCCCTGGCGACGAACATTCCAATTGTTGAACTTTCATCCAATTATGAAATTCAGATCGGAGAACTGCCTGCCGGTCAAAGCATGGAAGTGTTCCTGCCGGCTTCTTCGCCCAACGGCATGTACAGTGTAAGCGTTGATCCGCAAAACTTGATCGCAGAAAACGATGAAAACAACAATACCCTTTCCTATCTCGCGATCACACCAACCCCACCGGCGCTATGCCCGCCGACTGAGACTCCGATCCCGTCAGCGGTCCCAGCAAGTGAATCAGGAAACGAAGCACTTTCCCTGACTGCCCTTCGTAATGGTTTATATCACTCGCCTGATTGGGGAGAGTTTCAATTGTCAGATGGAGTCTATTACCGCACCCCACCCACCGCGCAAGAATCACCAGAAGTTTACACCACCCGTATCCAAGACCCGATTTTTTACGGCGATATTAACGCGGATGGAGTCCAGGATGCACTGGCTATCCTGAGCACGCAAAACGGCGGCAGTTCGACAGGTTTCTAATTTTCCGAAATAATCTTTTGTATTCAACGGCAAAGGCATAATCCCATATGCGCTTTTCGGTAGGCAAAAAAGCCTGTCGGAGGAGCCACATGATGAGCCTGAAAAGCAAGCACGAATGACCGCTGGGAAACGGATCAAGAGTTTGCCAACCTGGAAAGTATCCATTTACCAATGCGTCCTGGAACGCAAAGATATTTCGGTGAAAGCCAAAGTGCGGCTCATCAACTTGTATGTCCAACTCAACCTGGCTGAACTTCGTCGCTCAATTGACAAAAACCGCCAAACTTTGGAAATTTTTCGGTAACATTTCTCTTTGATGCAACGTTACCGTCAAAGTAACATTTTATCGTGGCGCATTACGAAACGCAGGAACCTATATTCGATCAATCCAGCATCTTTCTACAAATCAACCCCAGCGATCAATGCCTCCCAATTCTCAAAATAAGGAACACCAGCCTGGGTAAATGCTTCGACCTTGGAGACGCTGCCAGATGTTAATCCAATCGTATGGGTGGTCACATCGAAGCCAGCCTGTCGCAAAATCTTGCCTGCTGCCTGGGTGGAATGTATCCCGCCGAGTGTGTCTTCCACAACGAACAATTCAAATGTACGCGGCAGATCTGCAAACGCACCATTGAGTTGACCCGTCTCAAACCAATCTCCAGCAGACTGTAGGCCAAACCACTCATCCCCTGTCAGCGCCGCAACAGTCGCCGCCAAAGCGTGGACAGGGGATGGCTTGATCAAAGCGCTTGGGTCAAGTCTGCGCTGGGCGGCAAGATATTCAAGCTTGCCAAAAGCGATCAAGGGGATGTCCGAAAGCCCAACAAGTTCCAGCGCAATTTCTGCCTCGGGCGCATACCCAAAATGAGAATCATCCACTTCACGCGGCGGCGCCGATGGGCGTGCTGTCAGACCAGCCAAACAAATATTTGGCTGGCGCAATTTGGCACGTATCTCATTATTGATATAGGAACGATCATGCGTATGCAAAAAAGATTCTGTTTCAACTTCTACTGGCAAATTATAAGTTTGGCTAAAGACCTGGCTGCCCAATGAATAATGCTGAAACAGGCGCATCGTCTGAGAGAAGTTGACATTCCGCGATTGGCTTAAAATATTTACTCTTAAGTCCATTGGAATAAATGGAAAGCATCCGTGCCGCAAGGCGGCTTCTGCTGGATATTGACCTAAAATATATTCAAACTCAGGGATGACCAACTCGCGTGGCATATATCCGTTGACATTACGACCAATCTCCACCGCCGCGGAATATAAATCAGCGGGCAGGCTCAGGTTAGGGCGATGAGAAAGGATATCGTTCCACAAAGTAGCGAGTAACAGCGGAACCATATCCCACTCGCTAAAAATTCCGCGCTTTTCCAACTCTGCCAGTTTTTCTTCTGGAAAATCAAAATGGGTCAATCCCATCAGGCTGGCAAAATGATTTAATGTGGCATGTAACGCGGCACGGTATCCGCCGTGATGAACGAGGACTCCGTCAATATCGAGCAGGATCACTTTTTTCATTTATGGCGTTTTTCCAATTCGGCGACAACATCGGCTGGAGTTAATCCGCGGGCTGCGAGCAGAACAAGGGTGTGATAAGTGAGATCAGCAACTTCTTCGATGAGACGCTGGTCCTCCTGTGCAAGCGCAGCTACAACAACCTCCGTCCCTTCCTCGCCAACTTTCTGCGCGATCTTTGGCAGACCTTCGGCAAAGAGACTGGATGTGTAGGATTTTTCAGAAGGGTTTACCTTTCGATTTTCGATAACTTCAAATAACCATTGAATGCTCATAAATGCTCCAGTTACAGGTTACAAGTTTAAAGGTTACAGGTTGAACCTTCAAACCTTCCAACTTTCAGACCTTCAACCAAGGTTACGATAAAAACAACTTCGCTCCCCTGTATGACAGGCAGGTCCCGCGGGATTGACCAAAATCAACAACGTATCCGCATCACAATCCACACGGACTTCGAGCACGCGCTGAATATTGCCAGAGGTCGCGCCTTTGTGCCACAGTTCCTGACGGCTGCGTGACCAGAAATGCGTTTCGCCAGTGGATAATGTTAGTCCCAACAACTCGGCGTTCATATAAGCCAGCATCAACACTTCATTTGTATCAGCATCTTGCACAATGGCTGGGATAAGTCCGCTGGCGTCATATTTAATTTCACGCGAAGCGTTCATCAGTCATCCTTTCGATCCGTACGGGCACATTCAACATTTGCAGATCACGTTTCAGGTCAGGGATGAGTAACTTGCCATCATGAAAAAGTGAGGCTGCCAACGCCGCATCCGCTTTGCCCTCTGTCAGCACATCTGCAAAATGGGACGGGATGCCAGCCCCACCCGAAGCAATGACCGGGACTGTTACGGCTTCGGCAATCGTGCGAGTCAATTCGATGTCATAGCCCGCCAGCGTGCCATCGGCGTCCATGCTTGTAATTAATATTTCGCCCGCTCCCAATTCCACGCCGCGCACCGCCCACTCAATAGCATCCATGCCCGTTGGCACACGTCCGCCGTTGACATACACTTCCCAACTGGAGCCCATTCTGCGTGCATCGATCGCCAGCACAATGCACTGCGCACCAAACCGCGATGCGCCTTCGGATAATAATTCAGGCCGTTTCACCGCTGCCGAATTAACGCTGACCTTGTCTGCGCCAGCCAAAAGTAGATTCCGCATATCGTCCACTTCGCGGATTCCGCCGCCCACTGTCAGCGGCATGAACACTGTCTCTGCCACGCGGCTGACCAACTCCAGCGTAGTTTTGCGCCCTTCATGTGTCGCGGAAATGTCGAGGAAAACCAACTCGTCTGCGCCTTGCGAATCATATAAACGAGCCTGCTCCACAGGATCACCCGCATCGCGCAGGTTCACAAAATTCACGCCCTTCACCACACGCCCGTCTTTGATATCAAGACAGGGAATGATTCGTTTTGCCAACATAATCCTCCAAATGGTTGCAGGTTGAACCTTAAACTTTCAACTTGCAATCTTCAACGCTTCTTGTAAATCGATCGTCCCCTCATACAGAGCACGCCCAATGATCGCGCCAGAAAGATTGGCGTCACGCGCCGCAATCACATCGTCCAATGTATGCACGCCGCCCGAAGCGATCAGATCCATGCCGCTCACATCCGCCAGTTCGCGCGTCGCGGAAATATTCAAGCCATGCCCCATTCCGTCGCGGCTGACATCTGTAAAAATAATGGTACGCAACCCCAACATCCGCATTTGAAGCGCGAGGTCTTGCGCAGAAACTCCGCCATCCGACTGCCATCCGCGCACACGCACTACCCCATCGCGCGCATCAATTCCGACGGCAATTTTTTCCGTGCCAAATTTCTTCACTGCGTCCGTAACAATATCTGGCTGCTCAACCGCAATCGTACCCAGCACAATGCGGCTCACACCCAAACCCAAAGCCTGCGACATCGAATCCAGCGAACGCAGTCCGCCGCCAAATTGCACATCGGCGCCAAACTCTTTCGCAACTTTCAAAATGGAAAGAAGCGCCTGCTGATTCGCAGCGTCACCTTCGCCGAACGCGCCATCAAGGTTGACCACATGCAGCCACTTCGCGCCCACCTCCAGCCAACGCTTCGCCGTCTCGGCGGGGTCGTCACTGTACGAGGTCATGCGCGCAGGGTCACCCTCTTTCAAACGCACCACCTTGCCGCCGCGCAGATCAATTGCAGGATAAATTGTAAAACTCATGTCGCCTCCAAAAAATTTTTCAATATTTGCAAGCCCACTCGACTGGCTTTTCTCGGGATGAAATTGCACGCCAAAAATATTTTCACGCTGAACCGCGCATGCATATTGCAAACCATAATCCGTTGTCGCAACCACATCAGATGAATTCCACGGCTGACAGTAATACGAATGATTGAAATAGACATACGCCCCATCATTGACCTGATCAAATAGCAGCGCATCTTCCTTAACTGTTAGCTGGTTCCAACCCGTATGCGGAATCTTCACTGACAGCGACTCTGCAAAACGCGCCACTCGCCCAGATAACAATCCAAGACCTGCGTGCTCGCCCATCTCCTCACCAATGTCAAACAGGGCTTGCATACCCACGCAAATTCCAAGCAAAGGGACGCCGCGTGCCGCAACATCTTTAATCACAGGTTCCAATCCGCGTGCTCGCAACCCAGACATGAAATCGCCGAACGCGCCAACGCCTGGCAACACGACTTGTGTAGCAGTTAACACCTTCTGCGGGTCATCGGTACGCAGCACATTCGCGCCAATAGTTTCCAGTGCTTTCTGCACAGAGCGAAGGTTGCCAGTACCTGCATCGATCAAAATCACTTCTTTCATTTCACTTCCTTTTTCCACAATCTCATTCATGACACCCCTTCGGGGTTTATTGCAAATCTATCTGCAAACTATAATCATTTCACGCCTTCGGCGTTGTTGGTTACAACGTTCCCTTCGTGGATGGGATCACTCCCGCACGGCGCGGGTCTATTTGAGTCGCTTGATCGAGCGCACGCGCCCAGGCTTTGAACAGCGCCTCGGCTTGATGATGGTCATCACGTCCGTATAAAATGCGGGCGTGCAAATTACAGCGTGCGGTTACCGCAAACGACTCAAAGAAATGCGGGAACAACGTGGTCGGAATATTTCCAACATACGGCGTGTGCCAATCCGCTTGGATCACGGCATATGGCCGTCCCGATAGATCCAAAGCCACATGAGCCAGCGTTTCATCCATCGGCGCAAAGCAATCTCCCATACGGACAATGCCCTTGCGATCACCCAGCGCCTTGTCAAAGGCTTGACCCAATGCCAGCGCGACATCTTCCACCGTGTGGTGAACATCAATATGCAAATCGCCTTTGGCTTGCACTGTGAGGTCAAATAATCCATGTACAGCAAGATGGGTCAACATGTGGTCGAGAAATCCAATTTCTGTCGAAATCTCATGTTTGCCGCTTCCATCCAAATCCAATTTGATCGTAATTTGTGTCTCATTCGTTTGACGTGATATTTCAGCAGTTCGCATAATTACTCCTTTGGGCTAAAGGTTTGAAGGTTGAAAGTTACAGGTTTGGTTTTGACCTTCAACTTTGAACCTTCAACTTTTCCAACGCTTCCAACAACAGCATCCGTATCCTGCGGCCTGCCCACGCTGATTCGGATATGGTCGCGCAGACCAGCCTTGTTGAAATAGCGGATAAAGACTCCATATTGTTGCGCCAGTTGTAGTTTTAAGCTCAGCCGCATCCCGCCCAACGACCTGACACAAAATGAAATTAGATTGGGTGGGATATGGCTTCAAATACGAAATTTTCTGCAACTCTGCCAATAATCTGGCGCGTTCGCTTTTCAAAAGTTCAACGACTTTTTCCAATTCATCCACATGTTCCAAAGAGACCTGCGCTGCCACACTCGCCGCCACATTGATATTGTACGGCTGTTTGGATTTCCACAAGGTCGGCATCAACCAGAGCGGAAATGCGCCATAGCCGACACGCAAGCCAGCCAGCCCAGCCCATTTGCTGAAGGTTCGCAGAACTATCAGATTTTCACGAGATGGAACTTCACGAATTCGGCTCAAACTTGCGCCAAGATTTTCACCTGCAAATTCAATGTAGGCTTCATCCAAGACAATCAAAGTGGGCAATTCCAATAATGCGTCAATTGTCTTTGCATCAAGAACTGAGCCATCTGGATTATTGGGTGATGTAATAAAGAAGAGTTTCGGGTGATGAGTTTCCACTGCCTTGCGAATGGATTCCATGTCCAGCGAAAAGTCTGCGCGGCGCGGAACTTCGATACAGCGTGCGGCATTGAGTTCTGCGTCAAAGGAGTACATGCCAAAGGTTGGCGGACAGGAAAGGATGCAATCATTTGGTTCAAGAAAGACTCGCATCAGCAGGTCGAGCAGTTCATCTGCGCCTGCGCCAGCCATTAAGTATTCAGCAGGGACGCCTGTGAATTCTGCAAGTGACTTTCGCAAAGCACGGCTCTCAGGGTCGGGGTAAATATGCGGATATTCCATGCTTGCCAGGGCTTCGCGCACCACAGCCAGCGGTCCGTAGGGATTTTCGTTGGCATCCAATTTGACGATCTGGTCTGGGCTTCGTCCCAGGCGGGCGGATAAAACCTCAAAGGGCTCAATGGGCGTGTATGGCGGCAAGGATTCTAAATGCTGGCGAATTTTCATGGAAGGCGGCTCCTCGTCGGGTAGATAAAACTATTTGGAACAGGATCAGGTTTGAGGTCCAGAAAAAGATGCGCGGGTTTCATCTTCATAATCTTATTTATTTAATGCTGTCAACATGGCTTTGTAGCGCGGCGGCTCTTCTTCAAAAATATAAGTGATGGGCGAAACAATGATGCCGCTGCCGCCGATGAGACGCAGTTCAGAAATGGCTTGGGGCAAATGATCGCGCCGCACGACAACGGTGACCGCATACCAATTGGGTGATCCATCGCGCACGCCGATCGGGCTGATCGTTGGTCCTTGCAGACCGCCGACATTGGTTTGTGTAAATATTTTTTGGGCAATTACTTCAGGGCTATCGCCGCGCATATTGGCGATGACCAGCACATTATCTTTGGCGCGCATGTGGGCTTCAATATATTCAAGCAGGCGACGCGCCATTTCCAAAACTTCGGGATGGGTTTGCAAGGCTTTGCGATTTGCGATCAGCACGGCTTGAGAACGTTGAATAACACCGTCAGTCAATGGACGCAGGCGATTATCCAATAAAGTTTGACCCGAGGAAACGAGGTCAGAGATCATATCGGCGTAACCAATGGTAGGCGCACTTTCAAGAGTGCCTTCGGCGGAAATCAACGAATGAACGATATTGTGCTGATTGAGAAAACGTTCAGTCAGGAATGGGAATTTGGTTGCTACACGTAATGGGGTTTTCAATGAACCTGAAAACTCTTTAAGTGATGCAATATCTTTCACTGTTTCCCAAGCTTCTGGAACAGCCAATGCCAGAGCGCAGCCTCCAAAGCCGAGCGAGTCGTGCAATATGAGGATGTCGCCATTGCTGCCACCTTTTTCCTCGATCATGTCCAGGCCGGTAATGCCAAAGTCAATGCTTCCCTGGCGCACACTGACAACGATATCACCGGGGCGTTGAAAAATAACTCCCAATTCAGGCAGGGCAGGCATTTCCGCTTGGTATTGGCGCGGATTTGGTTTGAAGATCCGAAGCCCGGCGTCAGAGAGAAAATCCAGCGCGTCAATTTCGAGACGGCCTTTGGAGGGAAGTGAGAGGCGAACATTTTGTTGAGAGAACATAAATAATCCTTTTGGTGAGGTGATGATAGAAAACAAAACCCCCGGCCAATGACCGGGGGTTGATATACAAGGCACACTATCCTGTTAAGCTAACTCAGGTACGCGCAAAGAATCTCCCGGTCTTGCAGGGGGATGTAATGATGAGCATGGTGGTTGTGCGCTAACACCGAATTCATAATGGTTGGCAGTATACCAACGTCAATCAGATTTGGCAATATGACAGATTGGCTCAATTTTAAGTTGCGGAAAAACACCCCCATAGATTAGCCAGGAATAACGGCAGCTTTTTTGAGTAAGTGAAAAATATGGTTATAAAATACATTTATCAATTACAATTGTGACATTAATCACATTGTAATTCCCAAGAATAACCCGTACAATATTGGTAATCGTTTACTACTTATGTCAACATTAGAGGTTTAAAATGATCCGAATTAACCGTCAAACCGATTATGCAGTCCGCCTCATTTTATCGCTTGCCAGACGAGAAGAAGGCAAGCGGGTTTCCACAGCAGAGATTCGAAAAGAAATGATGATCCCACCTGCTCTGGCTCAACGCATTGTTGCAGATCTGGCGCGCGGAAATTTCATCCTCACCTACCCTGGCAGAGACGGCGGACTGGTACTTGCCCGCCCTGCGCGTGAGATCAATCTGCGGCAAATTGTTGAGCACTTTGAAGGAAAATTCTTTATCTCTGACTGCCTGGTTGATGGCGGAGATTGTCCTTTCGATAATAACTGTCCTGTGCGATTCCGCTGGACACGGCTGCAGTCGCAGATCATACGGGAACTGGAACAAATTACTTTTGAAGAACTGGCGCAGGATGCGCTGTCAGTGAACACCATATTTCCAATTGGCGTCTCAGCCACAAATTAAGAAAAGAAGCGCAAATATATCCTGGAAAGGAGCAATACGTTCAAGAAAATCCGTTTCTCTTCGCTGCACGAGTAATAAATTCAATATCACTTTTGGAGAATAAATTATGGATATAGTCACTCTATCAAGATTGCAATTTGCTCTCACGACCATCTATCATTGGCTGTTCGTTCCGCTGACCCTTGGCCTGGGGTGGTTTGTGGCATTTTTTCAAACCCGTTATTATCAAACTAAAGATGAGACCTGGCACAAAATGGCGAAGTTCTGGGGAAAATTGTTCCTGATCAACTTTGCAATTGGTGTCGTCACCGGTATCGTGCAGGAATTTCAATTTGGCATGAACTGGTCGGAATATTCCCGCTATGTGGGCGATATTTTCGGTGCTCCGCTTGCTATCGAAGCTCTGATGGCTTTCTTCCTGGAATCCACATTCCTGGGCATATGGATTTTTGGCGAAGGCCGCGTATCCGAAAAGGTTCATCTCGCCTCCATCTGGCTGGTTGCCATCGGCTCCAACCTCTCTGCCTTGTGGATTCTTTTGGCAAATGGCTTCATGCAAGCCCCGCCCCCAAATTCCTATGTTTACAACGAAGTCAATGGACGCCTCGAACTGGTGAACTTTTTTGCTTTGATCAGTAACCCCAAAGGATGGATCTTCTTCTGGCACACCATATCCGATGGCGTGGCAATGGCCGCTTTCATGATTTTGGCAGTCAGCGCATATCACCTCGCCCGCAAACAGAATGTGGATTTCTTCAAACGCTCATTCTCCATCGCATCGGTGGCAGGGTTGATCGCCAGCGTCCTGATCTTCCTCGGCGGACACACCATGGGGCAATACATGGCTGAAGTACAACCGATGAAATTAGCCGCGCTTGAAGCCGTTTGGGAAACCGAACAACCTGCCTCCTTCTCCCTGCTCACCATCGGTGACTTGACTGGCAAGCAGGAAGTCTGGTCTATTCGCATCCCGTATGCAATGAGTTTCCTCGCCTGCAACAATTTCACCTGCGAAGTCAAAGGCGTGAACGAACTTCAGGCAAGATATGTAGCCCAATATGGCCCCGGCGACTATGTGCCATTGATGGTTGTCACCTATTGGACATTCCGCATCATGATGGCTTTTGGCTTTTTGATGATAATCGTCACAGCTTTCTTTGTATGGGCAAACATGCGCAGCGACATCACCAAATCCAAGTGGATAAAATGGACTCCCTGGATACTGATCCTGCCGTACCTTGCCAACGCTTGTGGATGGATCCTAACTGAAATGGGACGCCAACCCTGGATCGTTTACGGCTTACTCAAAGTGCAGGATGCGGTCTCTCCAAATCTAACCGCGGTTGATCTGCTTATCTCTCTGATTGGTTATACCGCCGTCTATGGCTCACTGGCCGTTGCCATGGTGTACCTGATGAAGAAATATGCCATTGCTGGTCCTGATGCCGCCATGCACGAATCAGTTGACGAAGCGCCTGCTCGCGTCGGCTCGCAAGATTAATCGCGGAGGAATAAACAATATGTCTTACGTAACTTTACAAATCCTTTGGTTCATTTTGATCGCAGTCCTGTGGATCGGCTTCTTCTTCCTCGAAGGATTCGACTTCGGCGTGGGTATGCTCCTGCCCTTCCTCGGCAAAAAAGATGTGGAACGCCGCGCCATCATCAACACGATCGGCTCGGTCTGGGATGGGAACGAAGTCTGGCTGCTCACTGCGGGCGGCGCAACATTCGCAGCCTTCCCTGAGTGGTACGCCACCATGTTCAGCGGTTTCTATCTGGCCTTGTTCCTTTTACTGGTCGGTCTGATCCTGCGCGGCATCTCCTTTGAATATCGCTCCAAGGATGCCGCCCCTGCCTGGCGCAATCGCTTTGACTGGATGATCGCCATTGGCTCTTTCATGGCCGCCCTCTTGCTTGGTGTCGCATTTGCAAATTTAGCGCGCGGCGTACCGATCAACGCAGATAAAATGTACACGGGCAACCTGTTCACCTTGCTCAATCCCTACAGCTTACTCGGCGGACTGACCACCGTTGCCATCTTCCTTTTACACGGCGCGAACTTCCTCGGCCTCAAACTGGAAGGCGAACTACGCGAACGTGTCAACGGTTATGCTAAAAAACTGTGGATCGGCGCATGTGTGCTCTATATCGCCTTTGGTGTCTTTACTTATGCAGCTGGCTTCTGGGCGCGTGGTATCGTTGATCCTGGCATCGCACCGATTGCCGCAGTTGTCGTATTACTCGCTACGGGCTATTTCATCAACCAAAAAATGGAAGGTTGGGCGTTCGCCATGGTAGCATTGAATATCGTGTTGACTCAAGTCACGTTCTTCACCATGATGTTCCCGAACGTGATGATCTCCTCCACCAATCCTGCCTGGTCACTGACCGTCTTCAACTCATCCTCATCACAGTACACTCTCTCAGTCATGTCTGTTGTTGCGCTTATTTTCGTCCCGATCGTCCTCGCCTACCAAGGCTGGACCTATTACATGTTCCGCAAACGCATCAGCACTGACAAGAAGACTCTCGTTTATTAACCCAACATAGCTCGTATAATTAGGCGGTTGACGGATACAATCCTCAACCGCCCATTTTTTAACCTGACACATGATACTCTGACACCTGACACTTTAACCATGCACCGCAGACTTCTGACTCTCACCCGCGACACGCCGCACTTCCCTGACCTTAACGATTCTTTCTGGATTTTTAGCGGGGTTGCTGACCATTTGGCAGGCATGGCTGCTCAGCAATGTTATCAACAACGTTTACATGCAGGGACAAACCCTCGCTCAGGTAACGCGGCTTTTGCAATTCATGCTGATCGCCATTGGCGGGCGTGCTTTGTTGGCCTGGCTCAATGAAATCTCAGCCAATGCCGTGGCAGTAAAGATCAAAACGGATTTACGTAACCGCCTCTTCGCGCACATTCTCAAGCTGGGTCCCGCCTATGCACGCGGACAACGTACAGGCGAGTTGTCCGCCGCCGCAGTCGAAGGCATCGAAGCACTTGACGCATATTTCAGTCAGTATCTTCCCCAATTGGTTATCACGGCACTTGTCCCGCTTTCCATTCTTATCTTCGTTTTTCCGATTGACGCGCTCTCTGGCATGATCCTTCTTATTACTGCACCGCTGATCCCGTTCTTCATGATCATGATCGGCAAGGGCGCAGAGTCCGTTACCAAACGTCAATATGAAACTCTGCGCTTGCTAAGCGCACACTTCCTCGACAGCCTGCAGGGACTGACCACCCTGAAATTATTTGGTCAATCCAAAGCGCAGACTCGCACCATTGGTCAGGTCAGCGAGAAATTCCGTGACACCACAATGAGTGTCTTGCGCATCACATTCCTCTCTGCGCTGGCATTGGAATTGCTCGCCACGCTCAGCACCGCGGTCATCGCCGTTGAGGTTGGTTTCCGCCTGCTGTACGGCAAAATGGAATTTCAGCCTGCTCTCTTTCTGCTGGTTTTGGCCCCTGAGTTCTATATGCCCCTGCGAGCACTCGGCGCAAAATTTCACGCAGGCATGAACGGCACAACGGCTGCGAAACGGATTTATGAAATTTTGGATACTCCGATAGTTGATATTCGATATTCGAAACTCGAAACCGAAGCATCGAATATCGAATTATCGAATATTTCCTACACCTACCCCAATGAATCCACGCCCGCCCTTGAAAATATCAACCTCACCATTCAACGCGGACAACACATTGCGCTCGTCGGCAAAACAGGCGCAGGAAAATCAACGCTAGTAAATCTTCTGCTTGGGTTTATTCAACCGACATCAGGAAAGATCAGCACACAACCTCTAATCTCATCCATCGCCTGGGTTCCTCAGCGACCACACCTCTTCCACGACACTATCGCCGCCAACATCCGCATCGGTAAAGCGGATGCAACTCATGCAGAAATCATCAGCGCCGCGCAAGCCGCGAGCCTGCATGAATTCATCGAATCGCTTCCGCAGAAATATGAAACCGTCATTGGCGAAAGCGGCGCACGTCTCTCCAGCGGACAGGCGCAACGGCTGGCCCTCGCCCGCGCCTTCCTCAAAGATGCGCCCATCCTCATCATGGATGAACCCACTTCCAGCCTTGACCCTGAAACGGAAGCGCTTCTCGAAGAATCCACACGCAAATTAATGCAAGGGCGCACCACCATCACCATCGCGCATCGCATCAACACCATCTTTCAATCTGACCAGATCATTGTTCTCAAATCAGGCCGCATCATTGAAAAGGGAACACACCGCGAGCTTCTCGCAAACAATAGTGTGTACACGAGCATGGTCAAGACACACGAAGACCAGATTGAAACAAAAGAAGTAAAAAGTGGTGGAGTAAAAAGTAAGAAGGAAGAAGTAAAACCGACTGCACAACTTCTCACCTCTCACTTCTCACCTCTCACTTCTCGCCCACTCAAGCCCCAAAATATATTCTTTCGTCTCCTGCAATTTCTCAAAGGCAACTGGCATCGCGTCGCCCTCTCCGTTCTGATCGGGTCAATCACCATCGGCTCCAGCATCGCACTCATGGGAACGTCCGCGTGGCTAATCTCCACCGCCGCTCTTCAGCCATCGGTGGCTGACCTAGGTGTCTCTGTTGTCTGCGTGCGTTTATTTGGCATAACACGCGGCATCTTCCGCTACCTTGAACGGCTCGTCTCGCACGATGTCACCTTTCGTTTGCTTTCCAGTTTGCGCGTCTGGTTTTACGAAAAACTGGAACCCCTCGCCCCCGCGCGCCTGATGGAATTCCGCGCAGGCGACTTACTCTCGCGCATTATCGGTGATGTGGAAACATTGGAGAATTTCTACGTGCGAGTTGTTTCTCCGCCTTTGACCGCTGTGGTTGTTGGATTTTTCACCTCGATATTTCTCGCATCATTCCACCCGCCGCTTGCTCCTGTTTTCCTGATCTTTTTCCTCAGCCTCGGCATTGTCCTTCCCGCCCTCTCACAGATCCTCAGCCGCCGCTCGGCAGAGCAGACCATCACCTTGCGCGCAGACATGCACACCCGTCTAGTAGACAGCATCCAAGGCATGGCAGACCTGCTAGCCTATGGACACGCCGAAGAACGCCTGACTCAAATCGGCACGAACGGCCTTGATTATGGCAACGCTCAACGCCGTATGGCACGTGTGACTGGCTTTCATTCAGGTCTATCCACCTTGCTCACCAACCTCGGCTTGTGGACAGTTTTGCTGCTTTGCATCCCGCAAGTGACATCAGGCGATCTTGCTGGCCCCATGCTTGCCTCGTTGACCTTGCTCACATTTGCATCCTTTGAGGCTGTCACACCGCTTCCGCTTGCCGCCCAAATGTGGAACTCCTCCCGTGAAGCCGCGAAGAGATTATTTGAAGTGGTGGATACAGAGCCTGCGGTCAGTGATCAGTTATCAGTAAAAAGTGAGAAGTTATCAGTAAGCAATAATCAGTTACGCATCACAGATATTTCATTCACTTACCCAAAACAATCCATCCCCGCCCTCCAACATGTGACCTTCGACCTTCAACCTTCAACTACGACTGCCATCGTCGGTCCCAGCGGCGCAGGCAAATCCACACTTGCCAATTTATTATTCCGCTTCTGGGATTACGAAGTTGGGGAAATCACTCTCAGCGGAGAATCACTCAAGACGCTGAATCAGGATGAGGTGCGGGCACAAATCGGCCTCGTCTCCCAAAATACCTATTTCTTCAACACATCCATCTTTGAAAATTTGCGCTTTGCCCGCCGCAAAGTCACGCGGGAAGAAATTGAATCCGCAGCACAAGCCGCGCAAGTCCACGAATTCATCATGAACCTTCCGAAAGGCTATGACACCATGGTCGGCGAACAAGGGCTGCGTCTTTCAGGCGGCGAACGCCAACGGCTTGCGATTGCCCGTGTGCTTATCAAAGATGCCCCAATTCTGATCCTGGATGAACCCACTGCCAACCTTGATGCGCTCACGGAAAAACAAGTACTTGAAACATTGTTTGGCGTCATGAAGCAAAAAACGTCCCTGCTGATCACGCACCGTTTGATCGGATTGGAAAACGTGGATGAAATCATTGTGATGAACCACAGCCAAATCGTAGAACGCGGAACACATGCAAGTTTGATCGAGCAGCGCGGCTTGTATCATCGAATGTGGACATATCAAAACCGCATCCTTGATCTGGAAGTAGTTTCAGCAAACGCTTAAAAAGTTATCGTCCCGCAGATTATAAAAACCTGCGGGACGATTATTTTATAGTTGTCGTTAGAATGAATTTTATTGCGGACCCGGGCAGGCGCCCATATTAACCTTGATGGTTACAGAGCCAGCACTGGCGTCAGTCAGAGGAGCGCAACAGTTCTGGGCGGCATCATATCCCAGACCCTCCTGACATTGACCAGTACCTGTAGCCAGGGCGTTTGCGGCACATGCAGAACTAGTAAGCTTAAGATCATATGCCGTCAATTCCTTACCGCTGCAAGTGATCACATTCTGGCCGTCTACAACTGTTCCGCTATCCTGACACGTAAACTCACCTGTTGGGTCAAGCGACTCGAATGTGGTGCCAGGCGGGAGAGTGATGTTCTGATAAGGAATCTTTTCGACACAATAATTTTTATCACCGGCAATATCAGTCACATCAGGCGCGGCACAGGAGGTAATTGCCTGACAGGCAGGGGCAAAAGTCTGGGCAGTGGGGGCAGGTGGCTGCGTAGGCTCAACAACTTCCGCTGGGGCTTGCGTAGGAACAACTTCAGTAGGGAGCGGTGCGGCCTGCGTGGCGGGGGCGGCGGGACTGCACGCTGAAACGAATAAAACCATAAAAACAGTCATCGCCAGCAAAAGATAGATCGACTTTCTCATAAGATATTTCTCCTTCTATAATCGTTGATTTATCTAACAGTATCATTCTACAACATCAGTACAGATAGGCTATGGGAGGATTGTCCTATTTAGGTATAATTGACCTTACATGAACCTTTCATTTTTGTCATTAACCGATCAACGCGACCTTGTAAGAAGCAACGAAATAAACGCTTCGGACCTCACTTCGGCCTGCTACCGTCAAATAGAGAGACTCAACCCGACGCTTAATGCATTCATCACAGTGATACCGCCCGATCCATTATTTCCGCAAAACAGCATGCAGGGCAAGTTACTTTACGGAATTCCCATTGCTGTAAAAGATCTTTACGACACAAAAGGGATTCGCACAACGGGTGGATCACGTTTTTTTGCTGACAACATCCCGCAAGAGGATGCCTTTGTTGTGCAAAAAATAAAAAAAGCGGGCGCACAGATCGTCGGAAAAACCAACACGCATGAAATCGCGCTCGGGGTAACGAACAACAACCCACATTATGGCGCGTGCAAAAATCCCTGGGATATCACCCGCACTCCAGGTGGTTCTTCTGGCGGAAGCGCAGTAGCCGTTGCGACTGGAATGGCAATGGCCGCGCTTGGCACAGACACGGGCGGCTCGATCCGCATTCCTGCCGCGTTATGCGGTGTGGTTGGACTAAAACCCACTTACGGACGCGTGAGCCTGCGCGGTATTTTGCCGCTTTCGTGGAACCTCGATCACGCAGGGCCTATCACCCGCAGCGTGGAAGATGCCGCGCTGATGCTGCAAGTCATGGGCGGATATGACGAGCTGGATCCAACTTCAGTCAAAACCTTGCCGGGAGATTATTCCAGTCATTTAAAAGACAGCATGAAAGAACGCAAAGTTGCGCTTGCAATTGGGAATTTTATTGAAGCAGCAGATCAGGAAGTTTTGGAAGCAGTCCGCGATGCGGCGCAAGTATTGGCTGAACAAGGTGCGCTCATTACGGAAATGAACGTGGATTTCCTCAAGGAAGCCGCGCTTGCCAATGCCGTGATGACGCAAGCTGATGGCGCGGCATTCCATCGCGAGAGATTGAAGGAACACCCCGATTGGTTCGGCGCAGATGTACGCCTAAGGCTGGAAACGGGCGCGGCATTCACCTCCAGCGAGTATGTTCTTGCGAGGCGCACCCAGGCTGAGGTCAAGAGAAGATGCGAGTTGCTGCTAAATATATATGATGTTCTCATCCTCCCAACTACTCCCATCTCAGCGCCAGTGCTTGAAGGAGAGAATGCTTTGGAACGCGCCCGCCAGTTAACCCGCTTCACGTCGCCCTTCAATCTGACCGGCCTACCCGCACTGACTGTGCCGTGTGGATTTACAAAAGACGGACTGCCCATCGGGTTGCAATTCGTATCACGTGCATGGAATGAAGCAGGTGTACTGCGCGCAGGCTTTGCCTTTCAGCAAGCCACCGATTGGCACACTCGGAAATGTCCCATTGCATAAAGTAATTCCAGGTATTTTATTTCTGTTAAACCATACGTCCCGCAGGCATCCAACCTGCGGGACGTTTCTATTCATTCCTGTTATTTTCTTATATCACAAGTGCTCGCTTGCTCGTTCCAGCGACAAAATGGATTATGAATACAGCGTGTTTCATTGGTGATGGGAGCACACGTATCCACCGCCTGGCTGCACTGGAGGGTGGTCACATCTAAAGTTACACAGCCGGGGCCAGCAAGCTTGATCTCACCTGGCGAGCAAGCTCCAAGGTCGGCATTAAACGTGGAACCGGGAGAACAACCTGGATAAGTCCCGCCGCTTACGGCTTGGCAACATTGGAATGTCTCGCTGTAGGAATATCCCGTCGCGCATCCCGAATAAGATTGCACAGCCAGTGATGGGTTGTCGATCCCATAAGGCGCTTCGACCAATCCGTTTGGAGGAACGCACATCCCCGCGAGATTGTCAAAATACAAACCGCTTGGACACTGACCATTTGCATCTGTCCCGATCACACAGGATTGTTGACCGCCTCTATCCGACAAAACATATCCCACGGGACAGCCCGCCACACCAACCTGTGCAGAGATAGGAGAGTAATTGCATACGCCGGTTGATGGGTCAAATGTATAACCGGGTTCGCAGGTGGGGAACAGCACCGGTAACGTCAGGTGAATTGCTACAAGTTGGATTACAAACCGTAATCTCATTCGTAGCCTCTTTTGCTTGCGGCCCAAGACAAGTAAGGATGCGCTGACCATCCACAACAGCCTCATCACATTTCAAGTCTTTGCTGGCTTCATAAGTCGCATCAGCAGGAAGATCTACAGTTGCAAAACTACTATCCGCCGCGCAATATTGACCCGCAACTCCCGTAACTGGTAATTCACAGCCATTCGAAACGATCACTCCAGTGGGAATAAAAGCCGCAAGCTGGCAATAAGGTGCAAAAAGTTTCGGCTGTGTAACCGCGCAACGGAAGCCGAGGTCACGGCTATGATACGCCTGCGCGCCGAAATGACGAATGGCAGATTGAACCTGATCGAAATCAGTCTCAAACGAACTGCCGCGAATTGAGCGATATTGTCCGCTTTCAGGACCAGTGGGATTAGCTGTCGGCGCATCGGTGTAATAAGTCTCGCCATACCAATCACTGACCCATTCAAATATATTGCCCGCCATATCATACAAACCATACGGGCTTACGCCATCTGAAAAGGCATCCACCTCAGAAGTGCGGCCTGAACAATAACCAAAATTAAGCAGATCACAGGCGGGTTCATCATTGCCCCATGGATACACATTACCATTTAGACCACGCGCAGCTTTTTCCCATTGGGCTTCTGAGGGCAACTGTCCCTGAGACCATGCGCAGTACGCCTGTGATTGATCCCATGTCACACCAACCACTGGATAATTGGCATATTCGGGATTGCTATACACAGGTCCACCGATCTCCTCAGTAGGAGAAGAGCAAGCGCCGACCGCCACACATTGAGCGAACATACGGTTGGTCACTTTTGTCTGATATATCCAAAATCCATCTAAAGTCACATTATGAACAGGCGCGTCAAAACCGCCATTACCCATGATAAATTCCGCAGACGGTACATACACTAAAGTGCTTCCATCAATCCACTTCATCGTTGTGCCGCTTTGCGGGCCAGACAAAGCCACAGGCACCAAAGTTGGACTTGGCGCGGCAACCGGGGCCTCAGTCGGCGGTAGGGATGTCGCTGTCACCACGATCACAACTGGCGTTGGCGTACCGCACGCTGACAATACAAATGTGAGTATTAAACCATATACAAATATCACATAGCGAACGTTTTTCATTCAGTCTCCTTTTCTCGCAGCTGCGAGACTGTTTTATTATAATGCAGTGTAAAAAAATATTTTACGCGTTGACTTCAACCAAATAACGATATTTCCCCCTAATTATTCTTAAAAAAACGAAAGAACTCCCTTTTTCAAGGGAGTTCTTTTAGCTGGGGAACCTGGATTCGAACCAAGATACCATCCTCCAGAGGGACGTGTACTGCCGTTGTACGATTCCCCAATATTTTTCCAGCGGGCGGTATTGTATCATGCACGCCGAGGGTGAGCAAGACCTATTTGTTACGCGCCGCACGGCGGGTGTTGTCTTCCATATCCATAAAGATAAGCAGGAATTTACCAACGGCTTGCAAACCAATAAAATTCCATAGGCCTGGAACTGCTGGTTGAAGCAGCCAAATGATCTGCTGGGCAAGATCTGTTAAGCCTGGAAGGACTATGAAGCCTCGGGCAACCTGGAGAATAAAGGTTGTCAAAGACACAGTAACTTGTGCAATGTAATAAATTAGCGAAGCCCAGGCAAAGATACTTGCAAGACGCGCAAGGCGCAGGACTGAGTCGCGGTCAAAATAGGTGCCCGCAAAGTTGGTCTTTGAGTTATCGGATTCGGTCATGGGTTCCTCCATATATAATTTTAATTATAAATCATATGCGCGGTTTGTTATAATTACGGAGTTCACAAACCAACCATCAGGGTGGGGAATGTTCCTCTTTAGCGTGTCAAGCTAAACGTTACGATAAGAGGCGGCTCCACATCGCCCTGAAATTCATTTTGAAGGCAATCCACCTATGAGTGACGAAGAAACCAAACCCAGTGATTTTATCCGCGAGGCTGTTGCGGAAGATTTGAAGAACGGACGCTTCAATTATGTACGCACGCGCCTGCCTCCTGAGCCGAACGGCTACCTGCACATCGGACATGTGAAGGCGTGGATGATCGATTATCTCATCGCGAAGGAAAATAACGGTGAGCTGATCCTGCGATTCGACGACACGAATCCTGCGAAGGAAGAAACGGAATTCGTGGAAGCCATCGAAGATGATACGCGCTGGCTGGGCGTTGAATGGGTAAAGGTAACATTTGCCTCTGATTATTTTGATGAGTTGTATTCATGGGCGCAGAAGTTGATATTGATGGGCAAGGCTTATGTGGACGATCAGACTCCCGAAGAAGTGAGCGCCAATCGCGGCACATTGACAACGCCAGGAAAAAATTCTCCATATCGTGATCGCGACGTGGAAGAAAATATGGACTTGCTTGAACGGATGAAGAATGGCGAGTTCCCCGATGGCTCGCGAATTTTGCGTGCCAAGATAGACATGGCGCATCCGAACATCAACATGCGTGACCCTGCCATGTACCGCATTGTTCACAAGCCGCATCACCGCACTGGTGAGAAGTGGAAGATTTACCCGATGTACGATTGGTCACATGGGCAGAACGATTCGATGGAAGGCATCACTCATTCGTTGTGTTCGCTTGAATATGAAGATCATCGTCCGTTGTATGAATGGTTTCTGGATCAACTCGGTGTTTTCAAACCGCGTCAAATTGAATTTGCGCGCTTGAATATAAATTACACCGTCATGAGCAAGCGCAAACTTCGCCGTCTGGTTGAAGAAAAGCATGTATCTGGCTGGGACGATCCGCGGATGCCTACGTTGCGCGCCATGCGTCGGCGTGGTTATACCGCTGAAGCGATCCGTGATTTCATTGATCGTGTTGGAGTTGCCAAAAATTACAGCGTGAATGATGTGGCTTTGCTTGAGTCATGCGTGCGCGAAGATCTCAATAAACGCGCGCTGCGTCGCATGGCTGTGCTCAAGCCGCTGAAAGTGGTCATTGATAACTATCCCGACTCACAGGTCGAGGAGATGGATGCGGTCAACAATCCCGAAGATCCGTCTGCTGGCACACGCAAGATACCGTTCTCGAAAGTGATTTATATCGAGCAGGATGATTTCCGCGAGACTCCTCCGCCGAAATATTATCGCCTGTTCCCTGGCAATGAAGTTCGACTGCGCTATGCTTATTTCATCAAATGCACGCATGTTGTCAAAGATGACAAAGGCGAAGTGGTTGAAGTACACGCCACATACGACCCCGCCACACACGGCGGCGATTCTCCTGATGGGCGCAAGGTCAAATCCACGATCCATTGGGTCTCTGCCGAGCACGCCAAAGAAGCGGAGATTAGACTTTACGACCGTCTCTTCACCAAGGAAGACCCAGAGGAAGGCGAAGAAGGATTCCTCGCTTGTCTCAACCCGAATTCGCTGACCATTTCCACTGGATACGTGGAGCCGTCTCTTGCTTCACCCAAGGCTGGTGACCGTTTCCAGTTTGAACGCCAGGGATATTTCTGCGCTGATGCGGATACCACACCTGAGAAACCTGTCTTCAATCTGACCGTAAATCTCAAGGATGCATGGTCAAAGATCGAGAAGAAAGCTAAATAACTTTTCCATAAGGAGCAAGGTGAATTTTAAATTTTTACGCATTACGATGATAAGTTTTATAGTCACCTTGCTTGGCACAGCTTGTACGCCGAAAGCCACGCCAACGCCCGTGGACATTATGGGCACTGCAGTGCAATTGGCAGTGGTCATGTTGACACAAACTGTTGGGGCTTACTCTCCTACGCCCCCTCCACCAACAGAGACACCAACACCCAGTTTTACAGATACACCTATCGCCACACCCACCCAAGCCGAGCCTCCAAAAAGGCCTGGCACAACCGAATTTACAGGCTGTTGGACGGGACCAGGCCCAACTTATACTTTGATCAGCAATATTGAGCCAAAGAAATATGTAAATGTCATTGGCATCGGGAGTGAACCAGGCTGGTATGTCATTCGCAACCCGTATTTCAATAACCCATGCTGGATAGAGATAATCCATTTAAAGATAGACCCAAATATGGATTTTTCTGTTTTTCCAGTAATGACGCCGGGGCCATGATATTAATGGCTTTGAAGAATTGGCAACTCGATATCCAAGCCTGTCTTCAATCTGATAGTAAATCTCAAGGATGCTTGGTCGAAGATCGAGAAAAAATCAAAATAACCTTGACAATTAATCCTTCTCTAATGTAAACTGACACTGTAATTAAAATCTAAAGAAAGGAGCGCGCTTCAAATGCAGAAACATTTCATAGCCATACGTAAACGAAATTGCATACCTTCTCGAAGTGCGCCTGTAGACCGTTAAAGGTCTGATTCTGTGTCTTTTTAGCCACGGTGCACTTTTGCACCGTGGCTTTTTTATTGTCCTACTACGGAATAAACATCATGAACCTATCATTCAAATCTTACTGGAACCTGCTCGCTGACCACATCCGCCCGCAAATGGGACGGTTTATTCTGCTGGCTTTTTTGATGCTTTGCAGTATCGGCTTGCGGATCCTTGCGCCGTTGATCATGCGGAAGTTCATTGATTCCGCGCTGGCTGGCGTAGCATTGCAGGCTCTCACCTGGACCGCAATAGCTTTTATCGGTATCGCTTTGATCCAGCAGGCTGTGGCAGTCAGCGTGACCTACCTTGGTGAAAATGTCGCATGGACAGCCACCAACGACCTGCGCGCAGAGCTGGCAGAACACGCCCTGCATCTGGATATGAAATTCCACAACGACCATACGCCTGGTGAGTTGATCGAGCGCATTGACGGTGACGTGACCGAATTGGCGACCTTCTTCTCGCAATTTGCGCTGAATTTAGTTGCAAATGGGCTCCTGCTGATCGGCATTCTTATCGCATTGTTTATTCAGGATTGGCGCGCAGGATTGGTTTTCACGATCTATTCAATTCTGACCATCCTGATCCTTGGCCGACTAAAAGATATTGCAGTGCCGCATCAAAAGGCGCGGCGCGAAGCAGAAGCCCAACTTTACGGATTCGTCGAAGAGCAACTGGCTGGCACGGAAGATATTCGCTCCAGCGGCGCAGTGGACTTTTCCATCCACGAATTGTTTCGCCACCAAAGCGTTATCCTTGTGCATAACCGAAAGTCGCATTTCAAACGCTGGATCATCGAAAACGCAATGGGATTTGCGCTCATGGTCGGCAATCTGCTCGCAATCACCAGCGGATACTGGCTGTACACCGCAGGGCTGATCACGGTCGGCACCGTGTATCTGTTCGTGCATTACATCAACCTGCTCGAAGAACCCTTCTGGGCGATGACGCATGAGATCGAAAGTTTCCAAACGATTGGCGCATGTGTCGAGCGATTGACCGAGTTCCGCAACTACAAAGCGGATGTGGTCGATGGCGTTGGTGTGGATGCATTTTCCCATCCATTGGCGCTGAGTTTTGAAGATGTGTCTTTCTCCTACAACGGGAGCGATGCGGTCATCAACGATCTTTCCTTTGACCTGAAACCTGGTTCCATCCTCGGGCTTCTCGGACGCACTGGCAGCGGCAAGACTACACTCGGACGGTTGATCTTCCGACTTTACGATGTGAAATCAGGCAGTATAAAAGTCAACAACTCGGATCTGCGTGAAGCACATCTTGAAACTTTGAGGCACAACATCGCCGTCGTCACACAGGATGTTCAACTATTCCATGCGAGCATCCGCGATAACCTGACCTTCTTTGACCGTTCGATACCTGACGAAAAAATTATCGCAACTCTCGAAGGACTGGAACTCGGCGATTGGTTGAGAAACCTACCCAAAGGCTTGGACACTGTACTCGACACAGGATCCCGCTCCCTGTCCGCGGGCGAAGCGCAGTTACTGGCTTTCACGCGAGTCTTCCTGCGAAATCCAGGCCTGGTGATTCTCGACGAAGCCTCATCCCGTCTTGATCCTGCCACTGAGCAAAAGCTTGAACGCGCGATAGACAAATTACTACAAAACCGAACCGCCATCATCATCGCCCATCGACTCGATACGATCCATCGTGCAGACGAGATCATGATCCTGGATAAAGGCAAGGTCAGCGAATATGGTGACCGTAAGCAATTAGCCGCAGACTCGACCTCGCGTTTTTATCAACTACTGCAAACTGGCATGGAAGAAGTTCTCGCATAAATTGTAGGGGCGGATCGCGATCCGCCCTTACCTACCAAATTGGAAATTATCATGACCGAAACAACCCTCACCCCAAAAATACCCGCGCTCCCCGCATGGAAAGTCATCTGGGAGATGCTGCTTTTTCGTCCCTGGTTTTGGTTCATTGACCTGGTCAGCGTGGCGCTCATTCGCTTCTGCTGGCAGATCGCACCCGCGCTGATCATCAAAGCCTTCTTCGACATGGTCACAGGCGACGCACAATTGACCTTTGGCATCTGGGCGATCGTCGCATTCACAGTTGCCACATGGATCGGGCGTGTCATTGCCAGCTATGGTTTTTATTATGCCGACGTGCCCATCTTCGCGGACATGTCCACTTTGCTGCGCAAGAATCTTTTGACGCACATCTTAAGCCGCCCTGGCGCAGCGCCGCTCCCCGATTCCCCAGGCGAAGCCGTAAGCCGTTTCAAAACAGATGTGGATGAAATTCCGCTCTTCGTCATTTTGATCAACGACATCATGGTCGGGATTGTCATCATTGGCGTAGCCATTGTGCTAATGGCACGCATCAGTCCTTCAGTCACAATGATGGCGCTCATTCCCTTGGTCATTGTCGGCATTATCGCAAACCGCGCAACAGGTCGCATCGAACATTATCGCCGCACATCGCGTCAGGCAAGCGGCAAAGTGACGGGCTTCATCGGTGAATTTTTTGGCGCGGTGCAGGCTGTCAAAGTTGCTGGTGCTGAAAAAAATGTCATCGGCTACTTTAATAATCTCAATGAAACACGCCGAGTCTTAACCATCCGCGAAAAACTTTTTGACGAAGTGCTCGGCTCGATCTACCGCAACACATCCACGCTTGGCACGGGCATTATTCTTATTCTCGTCGGTCAGTCCATGCGCGTTGGTAATTTCACCCTCGGCGATTTTTCGCTCTTCGTTTATCTGCTTCAAAGCATGGGCGACCTCACCACTTTCGGTGGCATGCTCTCGGCTCGTTACAAACAACTCGGAGTCTCCGTCCAGCGTATGTATCACCTCATGGAAAACGCGCCACTGGGCGCCCTCGTCGAACACAGCAAAGTGGATTTGGAAGGTCCCCTGCCCGAAGTGATCTACCCGACGAAGACCGCATCAGACCGACTGAATGAGCTGGTCGCTGACCATCTGACATTTCACTACCCTGAATCAACGAACGGTGTCAGCGACATCACCGTCAACCTAAAACGCAACACGCTGACAGTCATCACGGGACGCATCGGTTCTGGCAAAACAACACTCTTGCGTACACTGCTTGGATTACTTCCACTAGAATCAGGCGAGATACGCTGGAACGAAAACATACTTACTTCGCCTGGAGATTTTCTCGTCCCTCCGCGATGTGCCTACACTGCACAAGTACCGCGCCTGTTTAGCAACACTTTGCGAAACAACATTTTGCTCGGTCTCAACCGCAGCGACGATGAGATCTATAAAGCAACAAAACTCGCCGTCATGGATCACGATCTCGAACAAATGGACGACAACCTCGAAACCATGGTCGGCGCACGCGGCGTAAAACTTTCGGGTGGGCAGGCGCAACGCACAGCAGCGGCGCGCATGTTCATCCGAGAACCCGAACTCATCGTCTTCGACGATCTCTCCAGTGCGCTGGATGTCGAAACAGAGCAGCAACTCTGGGAGCGCATATTCGAGAAAGACAATATGACCTGTCTCGTCGTCTCCCATCGCCGTCCGCTTTTGCGACGCGCAGACCACATCATCGTTTTGAAAGATGGCCGCGTCGAATCCGAAGGCACGCTGGATGAATTACTCGAAACCAGTGTAGAAATGCAGGAGTTGTGGAATTTAGAAAAGAGCGAGTTGTAAAATTCGATCTAGGCCATCTCCTTCACAGGCTCTGTAATGTTGAAGCCTAATTGTTTCATCTCGGAGAAGTTGTCTTCCACTGCCCATGACTCGACGATCTTGCCATCTTGTAAGCGGTAGATATCGCATTCGCTCCAAACTGCCGCGCGATGATATTCCGTATTTGTACCGCTGTTGATGGAGTAGCAGGTTACCAGATCATCCTGACCGAAGATCATTTTGATCTCCATTTTCAGGTCTGGCCAGTGTTTCTGAATTTCATCCTGCCAAAGATCGACGATATTGGCTAATTTTATATCCCATCCATCCACGCGGTTGCGAACGAGCGGAACATCCAGCAATTTTCCATCTCTACGCACGGTCACAGTGAGATGTGTTCCTAAAACGCCCTGCCCCCACAGGCCGCTTTTCAGATCATCAAAAGTCTCCCAGGTTTTGTGTTCGTCCTGCACACGCACCAGTTCGTCTCCTGGAAAGAGCTTGCCGTGCGCTGGGCCATTTGGAGCGATCTCCATTAGCACAACTCGCTGACCAGATCGGTCATCAGCATTCAAACCAAGCCCAACATAAGGAGCGTTGTGAAGGACACAGTCTTTGCTGCAATAATCGAACATGCGGTTGAAGTGTTTCAGGTTGAAAACCTCCTCAATGTATTCCCGCACAGTTTGAATATTTGCCTTGGACATAATAAACCTCCAATGGTTTGGAAACCAGCCGAAAGAGAAACTCTCTTCGACAATTAAATAGCCGCTGATAAATTACCAGCGGCCAGTACAACACCAAAATGAAAGACTCCGCCGAGCAATGAGTCTCAACGCAAAATCATTATACATATTTTCAAAATCAGATTCAAGTAAATTTGATTTTCAATTTTCATTGTGAACGCTATAATTTCACAATACACAAAGGAAAAAAATGGACATTATCACTGGCAAGATTCTAAAGTTAAACAACTGGCCCGACGGCAAGATCATCGGGATCGCAAAAAACATCTCGACGCAGTTATCAGCTCAAGGCTTGGAGCGCGACGCGATCCTAAGTCAACTGGATGCTGTTCGGCAGGACCCTGGCCCTTTCCTCGCCGATCCATTAATGGCAGACCTCGCGCGTGAATGCATTCGGCTCACCCAAAAAGATGAGCCTTCTGCAGACACGCTATTCGATGACCCAATTCCCTATCCTATTTGGGGGCGGGAAAATATTGACGATGGTGCCGTCGCCCAAATGGACAACGCCATGCGCCTGCCTGTCACCGTGGCTGGCGCATTGATGCCTGACGCCCACATTGGCTACGGACTTCCCATCGGCGGCGTGCTTGCAACTGACAATGCCGTCATTCCCTACGCGGTCGGCGTAGACATTGCCTGTCGGATGCGTCTCTCTTTGTATGAGGTCTCGCCGCATTTGCTGGGTCAAAAGCCAGGCATGTTCGAAGATGCGTTGTGGAATGAAACTGCCTTCGGCATGGGCGCAAAGTGGATAGGCAGCAAGAAGGCGCAACACGCTGTTCTGGACGATGATGCCTGGTACGCCACTCCTCAACTCAGGCTGTTAAAGGACACCGCCATGAATCAACTCGGCACAAGCGGCACGGGCAATCACTTTGTCGAATGGGGCTCGTTCCACCTCACCGAACCCTTGTTCGGGCTGGAACCAGGTATTTATCTTGCGCTTCTCTCGCACAGCGGATCACGCGGAGTCGGTGCAAAGATCGCAGACCGCTACAGCAAGCTGGCAAGAGAGAAGCACCCTGATCTGGATGCAAGCGTGAAATATTTGGCATGGTTATCGTTGGATTCAGAAGAGGGTCAGGAATACTGGCTTTCGATGGAGTTGGCTGGAAGGTTCGCTTCGGCAAATCACAGCATCATCCACCACCGTGTCGCCTCCGCAGTTGGGCTTAAGGAAGTTGGCGTAGTTGAAAATCACCACAATTTCGCATGGCACGAAACACTTCCCGATGGGCGAAAAGTGGTTGTACACCGCAAGGGCGCAACACCAGCAAGCAATGGTACGCTGGGAATCATCCCAGGCTCCATGGGAGATGCGGGGTATCTTGTGCGTGGCAAGGGCATTGCCGCATCGCTGGAGTCGGCTTCACACGGAGCAGGCAGGTTGATGAGCCGCAGAGTGGCGCTGAGTTCGATCAGCAAATCTGCGCGGGAAGAGTATCTCAAAAAGAATAATGTCACCCTGCTCGGCGGCGGCATGGACGAATCACCGCAAGCCTATAAGCCGATTGAAGCCGTCATCAAGGCTCAGGCAGAACTTGTGGAAGTACTCGGCAAGTTCACGCCGCGCATCGTCCGCATGGCTGATGAACCTGGAGATATATAAATCGTAGGGGCGCAGCAATGCTGCGCCCCTACTTGCTGGATTCATGGTTTGGTTGTATTCTAATCACATCGTTAAGATAATAATTTTATCTCAGAAATTCTAGGTATGAGAAACTGGTCTTTTATGCGGTATACTTCGCCGAAAATTTGTCCTGGAAAAGAATAAACTCACGTGCAATTATCCCTGCTCCAGGGTAAGTAACGTTCGGTACGACCCATCATTTGAAAAAGTGATCGTTGATCCTGCCTGGATAGCATCATCGCTGTACATATCAATATGGTCCAGAGGCCGGGTCAGCTTTATTGGAAGAATAATCGACACTTATATTGGTAGGAGTGATTAAATGACTGAACAGCAACAGCATGAGATGATGTTGGAAGAGACGAATGCCTCCGGTGAGGAGAATTGGTATTGTCCGACCTGTGGACGGCGCATGGTCATTACCTGGCAACCGTGGAAGAAGATCGTTCTTGAACCCGGTGATACCTATGCTGCTCATAGTGGGAGCAAAGGCGGTCTGAAATTGGGGCCTGTGCAGATCATGCAGGGCGGTCAGGTTGTGGGATCTGCAGCGCCGGAAGCGTCTGCGGATGACCCGTATTTGGCCCCCTGGCAGCGGTGGCTGGATAGGGTTGACTCGGATGATTTGTGGAACAAGGAACCTTAGAAAACCTGGATCAAATCACCCTTTAGAGAGGCCATAAGCCCAAAGTCTGTCTCGTCAGAAAATATCCTCACAATAACATTCGGGCGATATAGTCCGGGTGGCGCGTTGGTGCAGATGATGTCCAGGGTCACGCAATCAGACAGTTTAATGGCGCAACTTTCTTCAGCCACAAGGCAACTTGCTCCTCCCAATTGTTTAAAGTTGATCGTTGCCTTGTATCTTAACTGAATGTCATTGGGTATAACTACATTTGCGAGATCGAGGGTGAGCCGTACAAGGTAGGATTGATTCTGGTGAAGAGAATAAATTGGAGTATCAGAGCCAATCGGTAAAACTATAAAATCCTGCAAGCGCAATATTCCTGCAAAATCGGTATTTACCGGGGATTGTAAAATAGGTTTGTTATATTTCCGTGCCCGGTTGTGTCTGTCGTGCGTATATCTGAAAACAGAGGCCATGGTTTAGGTCATCTTGACTTCTATGGGACTGGATTCGCCACCAGAATTCTCTGGGAGACTGTCTATGCTCCTCTGAATTTTCTGGATTCTCTAGTCTCTTCGCCGGGATGCGTACTCCAGTATGCCTAGCTATGAAGCCGATCAATTGATCGGCCTCCCAGCCTGCCCATGTATCGGCATCTCCACTCTGAACATGTACCACGCGAGTGCGGCGCATTCTATTTTTCTCGTCAAGCAGGAACTCAATTGTAAAATTTACATAGTGCTGGCGACTGGTTCGTTTGGCCGCACCTTTTTGGGAAGGCTTGGGACGTGTTTTTTTCGGCGCCAGTTTATGTGCCTGGCCGATCCAATCCTGCCTGGCAATTTGTTTGGCTGACAGTCCGCTAATCTTTTCAGCAAGCTCGGCAGGTGACAGAGATGCCAATTGGTTATACGTACATATGCCCGCGTCATGAAGCCGTTGGGAAAGGACAGGGCCGATGCCTTTAATCAAGCTGAAGTCATTTGTCTCGGGTGGCGAGTCGGCTGTAGGAATGCCAGGTTGTTTCCTCGCCATGGTAATCACCTCTTCCACATCAGGATCATTATTTTGCTCATCCGACAGGGTAACACGGTTTCACCCTATGATTGGTCATCTGTGCACCGATCGGTACAAGCAATAAACCACAACTTCCTTTTGTCTCGTCCATTGTTCCTGGCAGAACATTCAAATATTGTTTGCGGGTAGACAAAGGTTGCTATTTAGTGTTCACACCCACTGATTTCCGCAACATACTAAACCAGTGGGTGTCAACTTGAAACTTTACTGTTTATGGCATTGTAGAATTGGATGATTGGACCTTCCCAGTAACCAGCCATCTCGCCGGGATTCCCATTCGAGCATCAATATACGTTAACGTCGACAATCAATTTGTATGGCGCCATCTGGAACAATACCTGCTCGTATATCAGGATGATTATGGTAGTGGACCGTGGCAGGAGGTGTTTTAGGTGTCAACGGTATGATATGCTCATTGGGGATCAATAAAGTCCGAATCATCGGCCCAGGACCCATGGATTCCAGATAAGCATGGAGATGCCAGTTGCCAGTCGATCATGCCTGTGGCGACTGCCAACAGTATCCCATTGAATATGGATCGTGCCACGCGTTGATCCGTGCGGATGATCGTTGTCGGAGGGTGAGCAGCCAGGCCTTCCTCATGGACGAGCGGCAGTGAGTCGGAGGAGGTTACAACATCAAACGTCGCCAGCGTGGCAAGTAGGGTTTCGAATGGCATTTTATCAACTCCTTTGCACAATGTGCACTCAAAGATTGGTTTATGTTTTTACTTGCATTTTCCGAGTGTCGGGCCCAGACTTGTTGGAAATGCATTTGAAGAATAACCTTCCCTGCTTAATTCACAGAGTTTTTGTGATTAATTTTTAGTGATCTTTGAATTAAGTCCTGGACTGCGAACCTAAATATGCTCGCGACACCGGATGTGGTTATAAAGCTGTATCGTTTCCGGCGCCGGCTCAACTTCCAGTTCAGCGCGAAGTGCTTCGACACAGATTTGATACTGGCGCAGGGCGAGTGGTCCCTGCCCTAAACGGCTGTAGCATTGCATCAAACGGCAATGCGCGTCTTCTCGACAAAGGTCGCGTGTAAGGATGAGTTGGCACAATGTAACGCACGCGGCGTATCGTTCCTGGCTAAAATAAATTTGGCTGAGGTGGTCAAGAGTGTCCAGATAAGCAATTCGCAAACGCTCACGGTCGAGGACCGTCCAGCCTTCGTATGGATTGTCGGCAAGGAAATCTCCCCGATAGAGATTGACTGCAATCTCATACTCAGCCACAGCGGCGGTCAGTTGTTTCTTGGATTCCAGTCGCTGTCCCATTTTGATACACCGCTCAAATTCCTCCACGTCAAGCCATATCTCCAGATCAGGTGACAGGCCATATACGCCATCCTCGAAATGGATTATCTCCACATCGGTGACGGTGCGTAGAACCTGGCGTAAGCCGTGCATAGCCACGTTTAAATTATTTCGTGCCGCATCCGGGTCTGCATCAGGCCAGAATATGTCCATTAGCACTTCGCGTGGGGTATTTTGTTTATGATGGAGTAACAAGTATTTGAGCAATGACAGACCTCGTGTGGCATGTAATTTAAGCAGCGAATCTTGGACGGTTATGCTAAAGTGTCCCAACATTTGAACAGTCATGGGTATGACAGTGATTGTATGTTCAGGGATAGGATCGTTTATCAAATCTGACATTGCAGCAGGGAATGAAACCTTGGGAGGGGGATTAGTGACGTTCAGAATTTGGGGAGCATCTTTGGCAATCTGAGGCTCATTTTTTCGGCCAGATCGTGATAAACGCAGCGAGTTTAGGATGGATTGCCAAAAAGACAATCGTTCACTTGTATGATTTCGATCTTTTTCCACCCATTGCAGTCTCAATTCACCTCTGACCGCAAGTTTTAGGGTATTCCAATACCCTCGTTGCTGAAGAACTGAGAAACAAGCCTGTGACAGATTTTCCTGCTGAGGTGCACGAGTTGTTTGTTTGCTTGTATTTACCTTGAGTTCTTCTTCAGAAGTCTTGGTTGCCACCCCCCACTTCTGTAACCAGTCATAAGTGAGGCTTAACAGATCCCCGATTGCTTGCTCTCGTGACGAGCTAAACCGTTCTGTTACACTGGCCGAAGCAGCATGAAGCAAGGATTGTTTGACCACGTCAACGAAATCTGCGAGGATCCACTCATTCTGCCCGCTCAATGCAATTTGCAAATCCTCTATATAGATGGTTGCTTGTTCATAATTCCCCTGCTGTACACAAATTGCACATGCTCCCCAATTTGCCCAAATAAGCTCTCGGATAAGACCAGTCCGTTTCGCAAGGGCAAGAACATGCTGAACAGTTGCCAGGGCATTCTGGTGTTGATTGGCATGGATTTGAAATACGCTGCAAACCAACATTAATTGACATGCGTCACTTGGCTTATCATTCTGAAGCTTTTGGGCTGTATTAAAAAGAACCTCAATGATCTTTGAAGAGTTACCTTCCCCCTTATTACCAAATCGTACCCATACAGGATGTGAAAAAACTTCTGGATTTAATTTGGAAATCGCGTAATCCAAAAGAGGGCTCTCTTTTTCGGATAATATCGTTTGTTTCATCGTTGAATTTTCTCGGTAAACGATTACGAGCAATCCTCAGAGGTGTATACGAAATCAATTTAATCAGCAAAGTAGTTGAAATAGAAAATCTGTAGATAATATGCTCTTTTAAATATAGCACTAATTTTTACGATTTGATACTCTTTTTTGATTCGGAATAGAGTAATACCACTCGGAAAGAAATTATTACTTGAGCGGTAATTAAATCTTATAAGTTTCTTAATTCGTACCGTAACTTCGCTAACTTCCCTCATAGTCTTCCTCTGCCACGCCCATATCAGCCCCTATGTGCGACGCTGATCATGATCCCGTGTACCGACTTCCTGAAGGGACCTCCCTGATCACAACTGCCCTGGCGGGCGGTGACCGCGGCAGATGGCGTGAGATCAGAGCGTTATAATATCAACATAGTTCAGGAGATAGACTATGTTTACTCATATTGCTTATAACAATGAAATTCTTAGTGGAAAGCCTCATATCCTGGGCACGCGCCTGAATATTGAATTTATTCTGGAATTCTTTGCCAGCGGAGCGACAAAGGAAGAAGTAATAAAAGCTTATCCACAACTGACGGCGGAAGCAGTGGAAGAAGCATTGAAATATGCTGCACAGTCAGTAAAAAATGAAATTCTTTTGGATGTAAAGGTAGCCACATGAAGGCTTTGGACTTCCCATTGCTTGCAGATGAGAATGTCCATCCCGAAAAACCATTCTACTTAAAAAGCTGAGATCAATTAATCATGAACAACAAAAACGAAACCAAAAAATTCCAGGAATTGATATTGCGATTTTCGCAGGAAACCAATGATGAGAGTCGAAAGGCAATCGAAACAGAACTGTGGCAGGAATATGGCGCAGAGAAAGTTGTCTTTGTGCTTGATATGTCTGGCTTCTCTCTGTTGACACGCAAATATGGGATCATCCATTATCTTTCGATGGTGCGCCGTATGCAGTTGACAGCCGAGCCGATCGTCAAAACATATGGCGGAAGCATGCTCAAATTCGAAGCAGATAATTGCTTTGCTGTTTTCCCCGACACACTCTCCGCAGTCCATGGCGCCATTGCCTTGCAGCTTGCATTCGATGCGTCCAACCTGCTTACGTCAGATGATTTCGATGTGCATATCGCCTGCGGAATTGATTATGGAAAAATCCTGATCGTTGGCGACGAAGATTGCTTTGGCGACGCCGTCAACCGCGCCTGCAAATTAGGCGAGGATATCGCCGCAGCAGGCGAGATCCTCGTTACCCAGGATGCAATCAATACCATCACCTCCGAACTGGATTTCAAACTGCGTGAGGTCAACATATCCGTCTCAGGGCTTTACATTCCCGCCTATGCAATTGGGTATCGCCCAGATTAAATTCAATCCCCCGTGTTGATCAGCACGGGGGATTTTTTGCTCATTTTACATCTTCTCTAAAATCTCAATCGCGTTCTTAATTCTTTGCAGGCATTTTTCCCTGCCGATGATTTCCATGCTTTCAAACAGCGGCGGACTGACTTTTTGCCCTGTAGTGGCTACGCGCAAAATTCCGAAGACTTGATTGGCATTCAGTCCGCTCTCTTCGACGTATGCCCGCAAAGGCGGCTCGCAGCTTTCGTGGCTGATAGTTGGTTGCCCAGCGAGTATCTGATACGCCCTTTGAGCGACCTGCGCCGATTGCCTGGCGTCCAATCCTTTGGCAATCAAATCTTCGGGATTGGGTGTTACCTCTTCCTTGAAGAAGAATCCGCCAAACGCAATGCAATCATCCAATGTGACAAGTCTCTCGCGGATGAGCGGAATAATTTTGAGCAAGACCTCATCGTTCACGTTCAATCCCTCACGGGTAAAGTAAGGCTTGATGCGGGCAGCCAGGTCTTCGGTGGTAAAGAGGCGGATATGCGTCGCGTTGAAATGATCCAGTTTCTGGAAATTGATCGCGGCAGGTGAAGCAGTCAAACTGTCAATAGAAAATCTATCAACCATTTGATCCACTGTCATCACATCATCTTCAGCGACGCCCCACCCCATCAGCGCAGACCAATTCAAGACGCCTTCGGGGGTAAAGCCTAGGTCTTGCATATCCTTGATAAAAATTGAATAGCCATCTTTCATTGCAACGGCGGCTTCGCGCTTGCTCATCTTGCCTTTGCCGCTCGGTTTGAGAAACACCGAAAGATGAATCCAGATCGGCTCGTCCCAACCAAAGGCACGGACAATATTTACGTGCAAGGGAAATGTTCCAAGCCATTCAGAGCCGCGTAAAACATGCGTGATGCCCATTTCGTGATCGTCGACGATTGCGGCGAGGTGATAGGTAGGCAAGCCATCTGTTTTGAGAAGAACATAATCATTGAGTTGGCTGTTCTCAGTTTTGATATCGCCGCGTAAATGATCGTGTGCAGTTGTTGCACCTTCGCGCGGCATCTTAAAGCGGACAATATATTTCTCGCCATTTGCGACACGGCGCGCGGCTTCATCTGGGGCAAGGATGCGGCAAGTCCCGTCGTAGTGCGGATTCTCTTTGCGCTTTTGTTGTTCCTGTCTTACGCTTTCCAATCTTTCAGGCGTACAAAAACATGGATACGCATGGCCATTGTTCACAAGTATCTTTGCGTGAGCCTGATAAATTTCACGGCGGTCAGTTTGGCGGTAGGGGCCGTACGATCCGCCAACATCGGGACCTTCGTCGTAGCTTAATCCCAACCAGCGCAGACCATCCATGATCTCCTGTTCAGCGCCAGGCACAGTACGAGAGACATCAGTATCTTCGATGCGCAGGACAAATTGTCCGCCAGTTTTTTTGGCGAGCAGATAATCGTACAGCGCAACACGCGCTGTACCGAGGTGCATGTGTCCTGTTGGAGAGGGGGCGATACGAGTACGTGCAGGTTTGATTGACAAGATGAATGCTCCTTGAAGTGATAGTCTCGATACGGGCTTACCTGCACCTGCGTGCGGTGCAAACGTCGTCTTGCTCGACCATCAGAAAATATAAAATTAAAATTCCATATCCTTATGCCGCATGGCAACAAATTCAACCAAGCCAATGCCAAGCATAAGCGCAGTAAGTCCGCTGCCTCCATAACTTATAAATGGAAGCGGCAGACCAGAGACAGGAACAACGTTCAAATTTACGCCGATATTGATCGCCCCTTGAAAGAAGATCAAGATCGCTACGCCAAAGGCGATCATCGAGCCAGCCACATCACGCGATTTTTGCGCGGCGCGGATACAACGCCAGACAATGAATGCCAGGGTAAGAATAACAAGAATCCCACCCAACATACCAAACTCTTCTGAAACAGCCGAGAAGATAAAATCTGTATGGCGCACTTTGAGAAAGCGTAACTGTGTTTGTGTACCCTGACCGTATCCCATGCCAAAGAATCCACCAGAGCCAATTGCGATCAGTGCCTGTTGCACGTTATAGGTTGCACCGTATGTGGCATTTGGGTCTGGGAAGATAAATGTCATCACACGCGCCCGTTGATAGGGTTCAAGAAATGGAAACGCAAGCGCTCCCAATGCAAGAGCCGCCAGGCCAAGATAAAAAACCTGCTTTAATTCCAAGCCATTGATCCACAACATGGCAAGCAAAGATTACCATCAGCACTACAACATTGCTAAGATTAGGCTGCAGTAATATCCAAAAAATGAGGCCAAACGCCCAAAGAAATGCACCCAAAGCCCAGCGTAAATCCTTTGGTTGGTTTTGGGCTTTTTCAAAATAACGCGCAAGCACAAGAATGGCGACGATCTTCGCAAATTCAGTCGGCTGAAGAAAGAGCACACCCACCTGAAACCAGCGCTGCGCGCCAAAAGCGCTCTGCCCAAGGCTGGAAAGCGAGACCAAAAAGATCATAATGCCAAAGTAAATCGGCCTGTATAATGCCAGCCAGTAACGATAATCCACCGATGCAACGACAAAGATGACTGTCACACCCAGCAAGGCAAAATAAATTTGGCGTGTAATGAGCGGCTGTAATATCTCATTTCCCGCGACAGCAGAACGGATCATGGCTGTGCCAAAAGCAGAGGCCAGCACGATCGCGCCCAACAAAAGAAAATCGAAATTACGCCAGGAAAGTCCGCGAATCATATTAGTGAGTGATGAATAAAAAAACACGGACACAACCGAAGTTATACATCAGGTCGATCCGTGTTCATATAAAAGAAGATCATCCTGCGCGGTGACGTGATACGCTCCGCAGGGGAATATCTGCCACCAGCCGTTGAGACCTGCCGTCGCGTTCCAACCCGATCTGCACCGCTTCGGGATCAATATCAATATAACGCGAAATGGCTTTTAACAATTCATCTTTCAATGCTTCCAACTGTGCAGGGGTCAGGTCTGTGCGGTCATGGACCAGGACAAGTTGCAAGCGTTCCTTGGCGCTTTCAGCGCTCCGTTTTTTCTTGAAGAAATTAAACATTACTTCCTCCCTGTCAGCCGTTGAAGTGCAGCCCACAAAGAATTTTGCTGTTCGAGTTCCATGAAAGGAACATCCTGTCCCTGAATTCGTTTTGCGATATTGCGGAAGGCTTGTCCCGCACGACTCTTGGGGTCGGTCACAACAGGCGCACCGCGATTCGAGCCGATAATAACAGACTCATCCTCGGGCACAACTCCGATCAAGTGAATACCGAGCAGGTCTAATACATCTTCGGCAGAAAGCATGTCATTGTTTCTGACCAGAGTTGGATTCAACCGATTAAGGATCAGTGACGGACTCCCTTTTTCTTCTGCTTCCAGAATTCCAACTACGCGATCCGCATCGCGCACGGCGCTGACTTCGGGGTTGGTGACGACCAATACGCGGTCGGCGGCGGCGATGGCATTTCGAAAACCGCGCTCAATGCCCGCAGGGGAATCAATGATCACGAAATCAGTATCAGGCCGAAGGTCGTTACAGATGCGGATCATATCCGATGGCGAAACAGCATTCTTGTCACGTGTCTGCGCGGCGGGAATTAAATACATGCTGGGAAAGTGCTTGTCGCGAATCATCGCCTGCTTTAGTTTGCAACGCCCTTCGATCACATCCACAATATCATAGACGATGCGGTTTTCAAGTCCCATGATGACATCAAGATTACGCAAGCCAATATCGCCGTCAATACAAACAACCTTCCTGCCGTCGGCGGCAAGCGCAGTGGCAAGGTTGGCAACGGCGGTTGTTTTACCCACGCCGCCTTTTCCAGATGTAACAGTAATTACTTGAGCTGTCATGTTAATTCCTGTAAATAATATTAGCCTGAATGCCAGAGTTCGGCTTGCAAACGCCCTTCACTATTGATGCTCGCAATTTCAGGCCTCGGGTCTTTTTGGGGTTTGAGCATCGCAGACACTTCAGTCGCAATACGGAGTTGTGTGGCAGAAAGATCGAGGGCGCAAATTGTAGCAGAACGATCACCCTTTGCGCCAGCATGGATCATACCGCGTACGCGTCCCCAGACGATGACGTTGCCATCCGCGACGATTTCAGCGCCTGCGTTTACATCTCCCATGACTACAACATGTCCTGGAAATTCAACGCGCTTTCCAGAACGAAGGGTCTTATTGATGAATAATGCCGTGTCGTCAGCAACCACATCTGCGCGTTTTTGTTCTTCAGGCCGCGGTTTGGAAATACGTGTTGCCAGCCCAAGCAATTGTGACGTATGCTCTGTGGTCGGCGATTTACCAATGACCGCCCACAAAGCTACATTGCGTTCTGAAAGACGGTCACGCAGGTCAACCAGATCGTTAACTTTTAATACCTGTGAACCAACATCTATAGCAAGGCGTGCGCCTTGAAAAAATGCGGGGCGTTCGTCAATTTGCGTCAGCAGGACAAGACATTGGTCTTCCCAAGCCGCTTCTATAAACGTGGCGAGAAGTCCATCGCGAATACCTTTGATCTGAACGAGGGAAGTAATTTGCTCCATGGATAAATGATTACCAGGATTATACCTGACGCTTCACGTAAAACGAAATTAAAGAACTATTGCCCTGATACTGGATTTTCCTGCTCAATATCAATCGCTTTCAATTCAAAGTAAGCTTCAATAACTCGCGACACGATAGGGGCTGCTACGCTGGCGCCTTCACCACCGTGATAGGCAAATGCTATCACAATAATTTCAGGGTCTTCATAAGGAGCATAAGCCAGAGTCCATGAGTGCGTAGGCCATTTGCCAAAATCACATTGAGAGGCAGCCCGCGCTACATCATCGCAATATTCAGCGGTGCCTGTCTTGCCAGCCACCGCAATGGGGAATTCATTAAAGACATCATGGAGTGTCCCAAACAATGGATCAGTAACCGCCAGCCGCGTGCCTGCGCGCACCGCCGCAATGGATTCAGGTTGAATAATTTTCAAGTCGTTTTCATTCAAACTACAATAACCATCATCACAGGAATAATCCTTGATCATGGGGGTGACTGTCACGTCCCATTTTAAGTTGGGAGTAAAAGGCGATATTTGATAACTACCCGGAGTTTGGGAGGGCGTCACTGAAAAATCCTCTGGATTAAACCATGCCTCCACTGGTTTGCCGTCACCATCAGTAATATCACGAATAATGGTTGGCTGCATCAGTTTGCCGTAATTGGCGATTGTGGCGCCAGACATTAATATCTGCAAAGGCGTCGCAAGCACATATCCCTGCCCTACACTCGCGATATACGTATCGCCGGTAGACCAGTTCTCGCCAGTGTTGATACGTTTCCACTGAGGGGAAGGGATCAAACCATTTGCTTCACCTTTCAATTCAATTCCCGAAGTCTGATCGTACCCAAGTGCACGGGCATATTCGCGGAGGCGCTCAATACCCAATCCTTGTTTAATCTCATCCAAATAGCCGCCACCGAGTTTGTAAAAGCAGACATTGCTTGAATATGCAATGCAATGTAGAAAATCTATCGGGCCAAAACCTTCGGGTTTTTTTTCGTAAATATGATCTACAAACGGGCGTGTATTAAGACCGGTACAGGGATCGTTGGGGTTAAATTTTTCGCACAACTCCAATTTGCCCGGAGCATCGATAATGGTATTCAGATCAACAACGCCTTCATTGATAGCGCCGGTAGCCGTGGACAGCTTGAAGACTGAGCCGGGTGGAAATTCTGCAGAAATGGCGTTGTTCAGCAATGGATGACGTGGGTCCTGACTCATTTGTTCATAATAATATGCAGGGATAAAACGGGCAAAACGATTATTTTCATACGAAGGATATGAGACCATGGCAAGAATCTCGCCAGTCTTCGGGTTCATGGCAATTACTACACCACTTGAAATACGAATATTCCCGAAATAGGTGTTCCAAAAATTGATCTCTTGCAACAAAGAAGCCTCGGCGGCCGACTGTAGACGAGTATCAATTGTTAGATACACATTATTCCCAGGGGCTGTTGGGATGGGTGGTTCAAGGTTACGAAGTTCCTGTCCCGCCACATCTATTTGCACCACACGCAAACCATTGCTGCCTGCAAGAATATCCTGCAAAGAATCTTCCACTCCTGAGTAACCAACCTTGTCGCGGTTGGAGACAAAGCGTTTTGCCTGGTATTGTTCTTCAAGAGAAGCTGGAATTGGTCCAAGAAAACCGACCAAGGCAGAAGTTAGTGAACCAGTTGGGTAATCTCGTATCGGCTCTACATCAACCGTTACGCCCGGCCAATCTATCGAATTCTCTTCGACCACCCGGGCCGTCTCTTCGGGAACGTTGCATTTCACTTTTACAGGGCTATAAGGAGCAAGCGTATCCTGTAACGCGACAAGCTGACCAATACCCGGGCCTGGTACGCAAGCTGCAAACAATTTGGCCTCTGCCAAAGATTCATCCGTAACCGGTCCGCCAACTGGAACATCAATCAATTCAGAAAGCTCACGATAGATACGTTGAATATCTGAATCGTCATCAGGCAAGTTCGCAGGTGTGATCACTACATTATAGGAAGCAAGATTACGCGCAAGAATATAGCCGTTGCGGTCATAAATGATCCCTCGTGGAGCAGGTACGTTTACTTCATTGGTGTAATTGTCAATGGCGCTGATTTTGTAATCAGCCCCTTTCAAGACTTGCAAATTGACAAGCTGAAAAAGCAGCGCAGTAAATGCCAAAAACATGGCGATATAAACAATAGCAAGCCGCCATGTCTCAAAGCGGACAGGGCGAGGCGTGGAACCAGAACTCATTCGTACTCCTCAGCAGGATAAACCCAACGCGCAAGGTCGCGCATGAAGGCGTAAATTGGAATTGAAAACAACATATTAAGTAATAAACTTGGCAATGTAATTAATCCTATCACATCACCGAACACAAATGGTGTACCCAAAAGACTTAGAGCAATAAAGGATAACAAGTGCAGGAATAGTGTGCCGATGAAGACAACGCTAAACATGGCCAGCAAGGGAGCCTGCCACACCCGTTTTTGCAAAACCTGTGCTACAAAGACAACACCAAAATAACCAATCACTAAAACAGGCCACGGCATGTTTGAAACAAATGCAAGCATTGCACATCCAAGCGCTGCCCAAAGCCATGCAGATTTTACACGTTTCTGCAATGCCCATGCACCTAATACAAGCAGCATCAAATCGGCATAACCGGAAAGCAATTTGACCTGGCTGGCAACAGCAGTTTGAAGAATAACCGCCAATAAAAGCAAAGGGAATGCAACAATATTTCGCATGTCAAATAAGATGTTTGGGGAAAATTAAGGCACAAGTGGAGCAATATCCACAGGGCGGAAATTGGTGATGACGAGGACAATATCCAGGCGGGAAAAATCCACAGCGGGTTGAACTGTTGCCTGCTGGAATAATTCATACTCAAGGCTGCGCATCGTGGCAACCTGCCCGATGATCAGGTCAGACGGATAACCGCCACCCAGGCCCGAGGTCAAAACGAGATCGCCAGCTTCCACAGAGGCATTTTGGGAGATCATATCCAAAGACACATCACCCGTAACAGATCCAAGTAACATGGCATCCGTCTCTGCATTTTGCAAATTAACATTAATTGCAGACGCAGGATCTGTAATGAGCTGAACACGCGCGGCGTCTGCAATGACTGCGTCTACGCGCCCGACCAAGCCTTGATTGGTCACAACGGGCATGCCGCGTCGAATATCGTCGTTTGAGCCGCGATTAATGATGATGTAATGCAAAAACGGACTTGGGTCACGGCCGATCACAGCGGCTGCTTTATATGTGCTCTCAGGATTTGAACGGGAGAAATCCACCAATGCCGCAAGGATTTCGGTCTCATTAACGCGCTGTTGCAGTTCGATCACTTGCGCCTGTAATTGCGAGACCTGGGATTCAAGCTCAACATTACGCGCGCGTAAAGAAACAATATCACGAGGCGCAGTAATAAAATCCTGAATACCAAGATAACGGGAGGATACCCATGTTTGTAATTCGACCAATACAGAGCCAAACTGCCTGGAAGCGGAGCCAAAAAAGCCGCCAAGGGCCAGGGCAAGAATCCCACCTATGACCAGAAAAATAATCGTTGTTTGTAAAGAACGGGAGTTCATATTTTATAAAACCTAACGGTCCTGCAAGGGACCTCGATCAACAAAAGATTCATTTCATTCATACATCTTCGCCTGTCATGTCGTGTATAAGACCTGTCAGGTTTGTAGTTATCCAATCATGTGGCGCGTGCTGCCACGCTCCAAACCAACCAAATAACGCCCAAGGATATCATATTCTTCAAAGATCATTGCTGCACCGCGTGCGACACAAGTCAGCGGATCTTCAGCCACCCACACACGCAGTTTCAATTCGTCAGTGAGGCGTTCTGCCAACCCCTGCAAGAGCGCGCCGCCGCCCGCAAGACAAATACCAATATCCATCAGGTCAGCTACGATCTCGGGTGGAATTTCATCAAGGGCATCGCGGACCGTATCTATAATGACTTGCACTGAACCAGAGAGAGCTTCGCGGATTTCAATAGAAGAGACTTCAATGGTCTCAGGCAAACCTGTGACGAGGTTACGCCCGCGCACTTCCATGGTTTTTTCAGGTTGCAATGGATATGCAGAACCGATCTGCCATTTGACCTGCTCTGCATTGCCTTCGCCAATCAGCAGGTTGTATTTATTTCGGAGATACTGAACAATATCCTGATCCATTTCATCGCCAGCGACACGTAGGGAACGCGAAGCAACAACGCCGCTCATGGATAGTACAGCCACTTCAGTTGTGCCACCGCCAATATCAACAACCATCGAGCCGCGAATCTCTCCGATGGGCAAACCAGCTCCCAGCGCGGCTGCGATCGGCTCCTCTATCAGCATGGCTTGGCGCGCACCAGAAGCCATCACGGCATCATAGACTGCGCGCTTTTCCACTTCAGTCACACCTGTGGGCAGACCTACGATCACGCGTGGACGGGGCAATGGAACCATACTTTGTTCATGCACCTTGCCAATAAAATATTCAAGCATTACCTGGGTGACATCAAACTCTGCAATTACGCCATCGCGAATAGGGCGCACCACCACTACATTGCTGGGTGTACGACCGACCATTTCTTTGGCTTCGAGACCAATTGCCAAAGGTTGCCGCAATTTCTTGTCGACGGTAACCCATGACGGCTCGTTAATAACAATCCCCTTACCGCGAACATGAACCAGCGTGTTCGCGGTGCCAAGGTCTATGGCAATGTCCAGAGAAAAAAGGCCTAACAGCCAGTTAATAGGGTTGAAGGCCAAAATAGGCTCCTAAGATAATTTCTTTGCATATGATTGCTACCGGTCAAAATTATACCATGAGCATTGAAAACTGATTTTTGTATACGCAATCCCCCACAGGGGGTAAAATAGCGGACATTATCCCTACAGTATAACTTGGAGAAAAAATGTCCAAAATTGCGATTGTTACAGACAGTACTTCCTTTTTGCCTGCAGAACTTATCAAAATACATACTATTACCGTGACCCCACAGCTCCTCATTTGGGACGGGCAAACATATCAGGACGGAGTGGATATTCAACCTGTTGAATTTTATGCCAGACTGACAACTTCCAAAACGATGCCAACGACATCCCAAGTCCCTCCCCTTTCAATGCAGTCTGCATTCCAAAACCTTGTAGATCAAGGGTATGAAGTAATCGGACTTTTTGTTTCGTCGAAGTTTTCTGGCACCGTACAATCAGCCATGCAGGGAAAAAAAGCGATGGGAACCGCTGGCGAAAAAGTGACAGTCGTGGATAGTCTTGCCACTTCGATGAATTTAGGCTTGATCGTACTTGCCGCTGCACGCGCCGCCGAAAGCGGAGCCAATTTAAGTGATTGCCTCGCCGTTGCAGAAAAAACACGCAAAAACTCCGGGCTTTACTTCGGTGTGGATACGCTTGAATTTTTGCACCGCGGCGGACGTATCGGCGGGGCGCAGCGCTTCATCGGCTCGGCGTTAAACCTCAAACCGATCCTGGCTCTTGTCGACGGCAAAGTGGAAGGCATAGAAAGAATCCGCACAAAATCGAAAGCACATAACCGTCTTATTGAATTGGTTGCCGAACAAGTGGCGGGTAAATCAAATATCCGTCTGGCGGCTTTGCATGCAAATGCGAGCAAGGATGCAGAGTCTCTGCTTGACCGCTCAACACAACTACTCAATCCCATTGAGACCATCTTTGCAGAAGTCAGCCCTGTGGTCGGTACGCACATCGGACCAGGGTGTGTGGGTATTGCATATAGTTTTGAATAATTCATCTGACGGTTCTCGCAAATAAAACAGGCTCCGGGTCCGCTCGAAGCCTGTTTTGCCAGTCATGGGCTATAATCGAAAATATGAGTCACAACATTCCCTTGGTCATTGGCATCGCCGGCGGGTCAGGTTCCGGCAAAACAACGGTCGCGCAAGAAATCCTCAATCGAGTTGGAGCTGATCGGATTGCGTACCTTCAACACGACTCCTACTACAAAGACCTGACTGGCCTGCCGCCCACATTGCGTATGGAAGTCAACTTCGACCATCCACATTCCCTTGAAACTGAACTGCTAATTAAGCACGTTGAAGCATTGCGAGACCATCAATCTATTGAGGTTCCGATCTATGATTTCGCCACCCACAGCCGAACTAAAGAAACTTACAGCGTGGCGTCACGCGGAGTAATTTTGGTTGAGGGAATTTTGATCTTTGCCGAACCTGAATTGCGCAAATTATTTGATGTGAAGCTCTTTGTTGACACTGACGCAGATGTGCGCTTCATCCGCCGATTGCATCGCGATATTACCGAAAGAAGCCGCACCACTGAATCGGTCATCAAGCAATACGAGTCAACGGTGCGTCCCATGCACCTTGAATTTGTTGAACCATCCAAGAGATACGCAGATGTGATCATCCCCGAAGGCGGGCACAACGTCGCTGCTCTGGATATGGTTGTAGCAAGAATTGAATCGTTGTTAAAATAAAAAGGAGACTTTAGAATGGCAAAACAATGGACTACCCCACCCGCTATGCAGATCGACCCGAAGAAACAATACAAAGCGCACATGAAAACTGACAAAGGAACCATGGTCATCGAATTATTTGCAGATAAGACCCCGATGACTGTGAACAACTTCGTTTTTCTGGCACGCGAAGGATATTACGATGGCGTCATCTTCCATCGTGTGATCGATAATTTCATGGTGCAAGGCGGCGACCCGACTGGCACCGGTAGAGGCGGACCCGGTTACAAGTTTGGCGATGAATTTGACTCCAGCTTAAAACATGACAAGCAAGGCATTCTCTCCATGGCAAACGCTGGCCCCGGCACAAACGGCTCACAATTTTTCATCACCCATGGACCCACGCCACATTTAAATGGCAAACACACCGTCTTCGGTCAGGTTGTAGAAGGGTTGGATGTATTGATGTCCATTCCTGCGCGTGACCCTGGAAACGTCAATGCGCCAGCGGTGAAGATCATCAGTGTCACCATCGAAGAAAGCTAAACGGCAAAAGGAAAAAGCCGCAATAATTGAAACAACGCCAATTCAAGATCATAAAAAATCTGGGATTGGCGTTGTTGTTTTACGCGTCCTTGCGCTTGCTTTGGTGATTGGAATTACGGTCTATATTTACAGCATCCGCGAGCGCGTGGATGAGTTTGCCGCTTATGGATATCCGGGTATTTTCCTGGTCGCATTGCTGGCAAATGCAACCGTGTTTCTGCCTGCGCCGGGTGTGGCAGTGGTCTTTGCAATGGGAAGTATTTTCAATCCGCTTGGTGTGGCTCTTGCTGCGAGCGCAGGCGCTGCAATTGGCGAACTCTCTGGCTATCTGGCAGGTTTCAGCGGACAGTTCATAGTAGAAAAAACAACAACCTACAATGGCGTTTCACCCTGGGTGCAAAAATATGGGGTCTGGGCGATCCTTGTATTAGCGGCTATTCCCAATCCATTCTTTGATCTGGCAGGGATCGCGGCAGGCGTTGCAAAAATCCCCGTTTGGAAATTTCTGCTTTTCTGCTGGATGGGCCAGCTTATAAAAATGGCGATGTTCGCTTATGCTGGCGCATATTCAATTGATTGGATTGCAAGCTTCTATAAATAAAGAGGAGAACTATATGAGCAGCTACAGAAAGATAGATTTGTATCTGGATAAAAATCTCGATCAAAGCCTTGACGAACTTAAACGCTATGTATCGCAGCCCAGCATTAGCGCACAAAACCTGGGATTGAAAGAATGCGCACAGATCGTAAAAGAGATGCTGGAGAAGCGCGGCTTCAAGGCAGAGATCATGTCTACGGACGGCGCGCCCGTGGTGTTTGCAGAGCGAAAAGGAAAAAGCGACAAAACCCTGCTCATCTACAATCATTATGATGTACAGCCGCCTGAGCCATTGGAATTATGGGAATCGCCGCCCTTTGAACCAGAGATCCGCGCTGGGAAAATGTACGGCCGCGGTGTGAGCGATGACAAGAGTCATCTGACTGCACGCCTTCACGCAATCGAACTCGATCCTTGATGAAGATGGCGAACTTCCATGCAATATTAAATTCATCATTGAAGGTGAAGAAGAAACCGCCAGCGTACATCTGCATGAATTTGTCACACAAAATATGGATAAATTAAAAGCCGATGCGTGCATCTGGGAATTTGGCGGCGTGGATCATCGCGATGTGCCGATGCAATATCTTGGTCTGCGCGGAATTTGCTATGTGGAACTCTCGGTGGAGTCTCTTGGAACGGACGTGCATTCGGGTTTGGGTGGCAGTATCCTGCCTAACGCGGCGTGGAGACTCACTTGGGCATTGGCCAGCTTGAAGGGAGTTGATGAACGGATCCTCATCCCCGGCTTTTACGATGATGTGATTCCCCCATCAGCTCGTGACCGCGAGTTGATGGCAAAACTTCCAGATGTGGCTGATGAATATAAAAATCGGTACGGCGTCAAAGAATTTATCAAAGGGCTGAAAGGCGGAACCGATCTCAAGATCGAAGAAGTATTCACGCCAACCTGTACCATTTGTGGACTCACCAGCGGCTATCAAGGTCCTGGCTCAAAGACCGTGCAGCCCGCGCGCGCTTCTGCCAAAGTAGATTTTCGCCTCGTACCAACTCAAAAGCCTGCGGACATTCTCAAGAAACTCCGCGCCCATCTGGACACCCAAGGTTTTAGCGATGTGGAAATCACCTTCCTCGGAGGCGAGCCCGCCGCGCGCACCGACCCCGATGACCCGTTCATAAAGATCGTTGTGGATGCCTCGACTGAAATCTATGGCGTGCCAATGGAGATTGTTCCCATGGTCGGCGGATCAGGACCCAGTTACCCGTTCGTACATGACCTTGGCCTGCCCGTTGCGACGATGGGGCTCGGCTACCCCGATACAAAAGCCCACGCCCCCAATGAAAACATCCGCCTGGATTTATATCTCAAGCACGCAAAACACATGGCGCGAGTGATCAAGGAATACGCTAAATAGCCAGGCAAACCAAAATAGCATCCAAATCAAGGTCAAGGTGTTATTTTGGTTTATAAACAATACCTCAATTTTTCTTTCTAAAGGCGCCTGCTGCGCTTTCGGAAAACGCAACTCACAATTGACAGCGAGTATAATATTGCAAAAAGGGAATATATCCGCCTCGCATCAGTTGTTATAATATTGAGCAACGACTGGATTGAAGTAAAAAAGTGGATTCGCAATTAGCTCTTCACTTTTAATACTAGACCACCATTAAGAAATTTAACCCAATAGACAGGATAAATATCATGGCTAAAATATTAATAATTGACGATGATATAGATACAACAAATTTATTGGAAAGCATGGTGAAAATCAAAGGTCATCAACCCATTTCGGTGAATAATAGCATGAGCGCCGTCGAGGCGGCAAACTCGACCAACCCCGACCTTATACTCCTGGATATTATGATGCCGGGAATTAACGGTATTCAGCTTTGCAAAATGTTCCAATCGATCCCGGAGCTTAAGCATATACCAATTATTATTGTCTCTGCTCTAAACGACATTGGCAGTAAAAAGGATGCTTTTAATGCTGGAGCCAAAGATTTCATCACAAAACCTCTTCGCCCCGCCGAGCTTAATCAAAAAATAATGAGCTGGACAGAACAAACAAATTAGCCAACCCAATACATGTGTCAATTTGAATTCCACACATCAATCATAGAAATGCATTGGTCAATCCAATTTTTGAAATTTCTTTTTATGTATTCCACGTATAATATATTCATAAAGAATTTTTAAAATTATTTTCAACATAACATATTTGGAGGCAAAAATGTTTGTAGGTGAAAGAATGTCCCGCCCGGTTATTTCGGTCGCTCCAGAAACACCAGTTCACGATGCATTGGCGATGTTTAAAAAAGAACATATCCGCCGTGCGCCAGTTATCAAGGATGGCAAGCTATTAGGCATTGTGACTGAAAATGATCTGCGCAATGCATCCCCCTCCCCTGCGACTACATTAAGCGTCTGGGAAATGAACTACCTGATCAGCAAAGTGACCGTGAAGCAGGTTATGAGTAAAAAGGTAAAAACCATTGATGTAGATACACCCATTGAAGAAGCAGCACGCATCATGACAGATTCTTCAATTGGCGGTATGCCTGTTACACGTGATGGCAAAATAGTTGGAATAATCACAGAGACAGATCTATTCAAGATTTTCCTCGAATTGATGGGCGCGCGAGAAAAAGGCGTTCGTGTCAGCGCACTGGTGGAGGATAAGCCAGGTCAGCTTGCAAAGGTTTCCAAGGCAATTACCGAAGCAGGCGGCAATTTCATTGCCTTCGGCATGTTCTCCGGTCCCGACATCAGTACAAAGTTACTCACTTTCAAAGTTGCTGGAATGAAAAAAGATGAGGTAAAAAAGGTTTTGGATAATGTTGTAAAGAAATTTATGGATATTAGGCTTAGTTAATAAAGAATATGGTAAAGCAAAGAGCGCAAATGAATTCTGCTTTGTGCTCTTTTTTTTGGAAAAACACAGCTCACAAAATCAACCGCGTGAGGATCACGGCTTTGTGTTGCCGGGGTCCGATCATTAGATGCGTTCTCATCTTGGCACTATATGAGTTAAACATTTCTTCCTGACATAAAAGCACCTCAGTGAAATTTTCACATGAGGTGCTTTTTTTCGTTTCTACTTTTATAGGTCAAATTCAAGATATTCATTTACCTTCCGCATTAACGACGCTTTTTGCGTGAACGGTCTTCGCTTACACGCTCAGAGCTACTTTTTGTGGGTGGTCTTTCACCTTGATTGCGGTTTATGGTAGCAACCTTCTTATTGGGCGCACGTTTCGGTCGATCTGTTGGATGAAGTCGCTTATCAGGAATACGAACACTTCGGACTTCCATCATCTTACCTTTTTCTCCTTTTAACTCCTTTACTTCATCCTCAGTCAAATGTCGCCACTGACGTGGTTTAAGGCTGCCCAACTTCAACGTACCTATGCGCAAGCGGATGATCTTGACTACTGGTAAACCAAGCAACTTCCCCACCTCACGGATCTGACGTTTCTTTCCTTCACCCATAATTACGCGAATCCATGCACCTTTGCCAGACATCGAAATGAAACTAACATCGGCAGGCGCAGTTTTGTCTCCGTCTTCCAGCACAACCCCACGTCGCCATGTATCCAATTGTTTATCATCAGGTTTTCGCGCAACCAAAACACGATATTCTTTTTGATGTCCAAATTTCGGATGAGTTAATTTATTAGTTAACTCACCATCATTGGTCATCAAGATCAATCCCTCGGAATCCCAATCAAGGCGGCCAACAGGATATAAATGCCCCGGCAAGGGAATCAAGTCACGCACAGTTTCGCGGTCATCATGACCTTCCGCTGCAGAAAGTACATTTCGCGGTTTATAAAGCGCAATATAGGTATACGCCAATGATTCCGCTTTGGGCAAAGCCTTGCCATCCAGAGTGACTTTATCAGTGGCAAGGTCTGCCTTCTGACCCAGGGAGGCAACCTGTCCATTCACACGCACACGGCCTGCGATAATAAATTCTTCACAATGGCGGCGGGAACCATGCCCGGCCTGAGCAAGTAGTTTTTGTAATCGTTCTTCCATAGGGGCAGTATTATAACGGATTTGATAGGCAATCAACCAATCAATCCAAAACAGGAGTGCCTAAATCTGAAATGGAAGCAATCTTCCCTCAAGTTGGGGATTGCTTCGTCCTGTCGGGCTCGCAAAGACCTGTCAACAACTCGAGTTTAGGTATTCCTGATATTTGTATTTTCTTCTGCGATGAGTTGTAATATTTTACGTTCGCCTGCGGTTCTTCCTGCGCGGGCTCAACACCCAAGCCCAGAACTGCACCTTTCGAATGACGTGTCTTCAAAACATACCCACGAAGTGCAAGCGGATCGAAATTCCGCGCGCATGGCAGCCATGATTGATTTCATTTTCTCCCAACCCACATACTGAGCATCAAACAACTCGAAACTGCGTTAGACAGGCCCCGCATGGCGGCAAAACGTTATATTGAAAAATTGGTGGATACAAATGTCCTGCTGGAAACAACCGGATATGCACGCAATCGAGTCTTCCAAGCGAGTAAAATCTTTGAGGTCTTGGAAAACTCACAATAGTTTTTTGTCTTTCGGTAGACAGATCCTGCCCTAAGCAATCGGGGCGTAATAAGTAATGCAAAGAGGATATTCCTGCTTTCCATAATCCGTCCCCTCTCTTGAGAGAGTTGGCGAATTGGCCGGGTTCTTCCGTTATTTCTCGAAGGCATGATCATTTCAACGTGATCATGGACCCATCATCTTTCACCGAAAGAAAAGTAAAGTGTCTATGTTCGAATTGGTCGGGTAGTTTTGTGTTGCTATATGGCCCGGCAGGTTTCGGACCGTAGTGATACCGCTTATATAACGCGCATACACCTTGACGAATATTACATTCGTAATTGGTCCGTTTGGCTTGATATCTACATTCTTGTTTGTACAATTTCGGTTGTGCTCTTAAAAAAGGTCGCTTATTAACCTTTAGTGCTAGTAGAGCCTGGGGTATCTTCAGGTTGCGAAACCAAATAGAGGAGATGCCCATGACTACTCTTGTCTCTTAATGTTCATTTTGATGCTAGTTTACTGATTTGATAATTTATCTGATATATAGCGGCTCTCCACAAGTCATACCAGAATGGAGCCGGGTCAGTCCATGAAAAAACTGCATACCACTTCGGACCGCGAACAGACTGCCACCATTCTCGAAGCGTGAGTTCTCCATGAAACCAAGAGTATAGCGCTGACTGGACATCCTGTCGTAGATATATCCACTTCACATGCCCTTCTTTCTGTTCGCGATTTGAAGGCAGAGGTCGCCCGACTGCGTCACAGTACATAGTATAGATCAACTCCACCCCATTGGCCTCTGCAGTCGCCGATCTGCCAGTTGGCCGGCCAACATTAGGCTCGATGATGAAATACTTTCCAGATTTCTCATCCTTTTTCATTTCCAGGTAAGCAAGTCCGCGGAAGTCTACACTTTTATATAGACGCACGGTTTCAAGAGCCACAATATCGTTACGATATGCCTCTCCCAAACACCCTTGCCCCGTCTTCTGCGGCCATTGACGCAACTTACGCGAGGTAAAAATCACCAATGGTTCCGAACCGGAATCAAAATAGCAATTGCACGTAATGTGGTTTGTGTCAGTCCCTTTGATCCACTCTTGCGCAATTAAGACGTCTGCCCATTTGCAACATCGATCGTATAAAGAGAGTAATTCATCTGCATGAGAAACTTTAAAAACTTTTTCCTTAGTATGTTTTCGCCATTCATCAGGACGATAAGGTGGTTTTAGAATAACTGGAAAGGTCAACTTTCGAGCTGCTTCTTCCGCATCTTGTCTCGAAGATAAAAAATAAGTTTCTGAAATCGGGAACCCGTTTTCCTGCGCAAAACGGTAGAATTTAACTTTATCTACCATCATTTCTATAACATCCACAGCAGGAAGAACTACGTGATACCAATCCCGAAGTCGGTCTCTATGACGAGAGATTACCAACACACAAATGTCAGAGCACGGGAAAAGAACGGCCTTTCCCTTCAGTGTTGGTCCAAGTGCCTCCAAGGTAAATATAAGTTCTTCACCATCCGTGTCTGTCTCCAATATTTGCTTACACACCTTTGTTTTGCAACTAAAATGGCCCAGATCCTTCGTGATCGCGATCACAGGCACGCCGCGTTGAGCTAAGATCCTGGCAGTCTGAAGCCCAGTAATACTGTCCAAACCAATGACAATTGCATGTGGTGGTTCGTTTTGCATATTTGTGTCCATCATATTATTATTTATGCACTAATGAAAGGCTGCAACCAGTTGAGATGCATGGCCCAAGGTAGTAGTTGCGCTCGCAAAATCGGCAGAGTTGTTTTACCGCCAACATTTATCCGCCGCATTCGCAAAGGGTCAGCGGTCTGAATATTGTTAATACCCCGTGATGTTGTAAAAGCCAGTTTAAACCCCTCGCGTCCTAACATGACTGCAACCTCATCGTTGGATTCACCGCTTGGATAGGCGAAGATTGGCAGAGTTCGAACCAAGTTCACGTTCTAGATCATTCGAGGATCCAACTGCTTCATCCTGTGCTTCTTCAAGCGTAACGCGATTCATTAAGGGATGCGTCCTCGTGTGAGCACCCAATGTGACACCCTCACTGGCCAACCTCCGCAATGAATCCCAACCCAATATGCTGTTGGTTATGGGATGAACTCCTAATTCGTCACAGAGTTGCTTTACTGTCAATATCGCTTCAGTATGTATCAACGTTTTTAGATACATTTTCAGCCGTTTATATGTTTGATTGCGTGAAGTGTTCGACAGAGACAAGAGACCTATCGGGGTATTCAGGTTATCTTCTCGGGAGGTGTTTTTTATTGCGTGGTACAGATCATCCCACCAAAATGTTCGTTCAGGTTGATCGGGGTAAGCAGTAGGAACAAACAAAGTAACTGGAATTCTGTACCGCTTTAAGATCGGCCAGGCATGCTCTTCAAAGTCAAAATATCCGTCGTCAAATGTTACCGCTACTGCCCGTGCTGGCAAATCATTACTATTTCTAGTTCGAAGAGCGGTAAGAATATCTGTAATTGTGACGATATTATAATGTTTCGATAAATATCTCATCTGCTCGTCGAAAGCTTCAGGGGTTGCGCTGATCAAGCTTGGATCTAACCATGGACGAGCTGCCGGCTCATCAACGCGATGATATGTTAACACCCGAAGCAAGCCTGAGCGCTGCCCGTCAACGTGTTCTAAAAATGAAACGAATTTTTTGAATGCATCACTTTGTGTGGCAAGCGACATGGACTGTTTAATGAAACTCAACACTTTTTCAACTCACTTTGATCTAGATTTAGGTGACGCCCCTAACTTGCCTTTTTTCATGAGATAGAAGTTCATTACCAGGTTTGTAACCTGGAAGGCAACATCATCCATGGACTGGGTTGTATCTACCGTAACAAAATTTTCTACATCATCCTGGAACCGCAAATACTCCTGGCGTCGTTGCTCGAGTAATTCTACTGTCCCCTCTGCTTTACGGGAGAATAAGACTTCCGCCGGGGCGTCGAGGCAAATTACAAGTTCCGGCTTGGGAAAAATGTAATTTAGCATTAACCCATGTACCCGATCACTAATGGTGCGTCCAGCGCTGATGTCTGCAATATGATGCTTATAGTAATCAAAGTAAAAATGTCGGTCAATGATGACGATGAAACCGCAAGCTTGAAAGTACCAAGCGACAAACTGCCGATACCATTCTTCTGCCATTAGATTTGCCATCCTTAGGCCAGATTTTATTTCTCTCGCGATTTGTTTCAAGAAATTCTTGTCAGGAATACGATGGATTCGATTTGGATCAGGAGGACCACCCATATCCAATTCCCTCCCGTTTGCGCTTTTGATTTTATACCAGAGCCACGTGGTGGGCAGCATGAAATTGCTTGCCTCCAGATTTATCCCCATATAAATGTATTTTGTAGGCACAGGGAGTGAACTTTGGAGCATCTTGCTGATGGTAGATTTACCAGTTCCATCTGGACCGATTAAAGCTATCGTAATCACTGTTCTCCTTAAATAAATTACATTGGTTATGAACAATAGGGGCGGAGCACTTCGAACAACTCTGGAATTGAGAATGGGTATGGGTGATAGACAGCATATGTTTCTTTATCTGCCATCACTTTCGTAAGTATCTCCCGCTGGATTTCTTCTACCTGCTCTATAAACGAGTTTGAAATGTCCGGAAAAGCAAATCGAAATCTCAGGTAGTATGACATGAAGTCCATCCGTTCTTCCTGCAATGAAAAAACCATTCGCTGCGCAATTTCCTGGGGGTGGATAGGCTGAACTGTTATCTGAGGATCATCACAGCTGGCGACAAAAAACACCTTATCTGGGCTACCCTTGATTGCACCAACCATATTTCCAAAAAGTTTTTCCGGCGGCATATCTACGTGCATTTGTTTTTTTAATGCCGCCTTAATGCGTCTGGTAAACTTGAAAAGGCCGGATCCACGCCTATTGCCGTTTGACTCCATCAGATCCAGGAACTTTACAAAAATGTTTAAAGCCTGGAGGCGGGCAAGGCTGCTACTACCTACCATTGACTTATAATAAGACATCTGTTGCAGATGCCAGTACCAGACTCTAATAGGCTCAGGGATACCATACATGTGCTGGCCATCACTGCTTATATAGACCCACTCATCTCCAATATATTCAGCGCCATTAGCCACAAAGGCCAACAACGTCTCGGTCTTCCCTCCTTTCGACCATCCTGTCGTCAATATGCCTTTCCCGTTGTAATTAAAAGCCGAGGCATGCAACGGAAGAGCACCCTTACTGATTGCAGTGAGGTTAAGGATTGGAATCAGCAAAGGAACTGCCGGCACACCACTTTCACAAATGATTTCGCATTGACCGTTCCCAATCTGATGAAAAGGGATTTGGACCCTGACATGCGCCTGATGTTTGCCGCGAAATACGAAAAACGCATCGTCCGTGAACCCTGCATCGTTCAGGCCGAGATAGCGAATTGGAGATGAGAGTGGTATTTGGTCAATAAAACGTATTGTGATATCTGGAGTTCTCGAGAGGGGTATCTGGATTGGCCCAAGCTGTCTTTTTACAGCCGCGATATCGTTTGGAGTCGCATTGAGAAGACGAATACCGACAATTCCGTGGAGATCAAATTCTGATATTTCTGTGCTCATTTATTCTCCACTAATTACATCAAATTAAGTAAAGCTGCCGACATTCTAATTACTTGTGTGTCGGACCATTCAATCGTTTTCGCAAAGAGCATAATATTCTCCCCAAGACCGAATCCATACTCCCATATCTGCTTACCATAAAGATCCCCAAAAAAATCACTAACCCCGACCATCGTACTGGCCCGCTGTGCATGTGTGTAAAAGTTTTCCTCCAGTGATATTACTTTCAACAAAGACAACCTTTGTTCTGCCACGAAGTCCGACTTGGTGCGCCCTACTTCATATCTATCTTTTATATCATTATGAGTTATTTCACCTCTTTAATTCCATTTCGATTTCATATAAAGGAAGCGCTTTCTCGTCCTGCAACAGTAGATATTCAGGCTCTACCTGGGCCCTGAATATCACTGTGATCACAATTCATCAGGTGACGTTTTTTGCCCGACTAAATCATTCGTAATATCAGCCTCTCTAAACTCACTGACAATGGCCGCCAATGCCATTATTAACCACAAGTAGCGAATATAATTTATATGCAAAAAGAATCCAGTGGCCAAATAACTGACAATTGCCAGAAAAAAGCCAGTGCACAGACTTGCGATTTCCTTCTGATTTCTTTCCAACCAGTAGGTTCTAGCACTTGCGAGCCTGTAAAGCGTATAAAGAAATATACCCATTATTGTGACAAAGCCTAGTATTCCAGATTCGGCTGCAAGACCCAGGTATAGACTGTGGGCCTCTCGTTCTCCAGCAATATTCTTGTAGCCTATCAGCTCTGAATATTCTTTTACTTCATATCTATACATTCCAGGACCTACCCCAATAACAGGGTGATCTCTGAATACAAGGGCAGCCACAAGCATTTCTGTGGCACGACCCTGAATGGAACCATCTGCATTTTCCAAACCGCCTTGCTCTTTGGATGAAAAAATGGCTCCCAAGGACGAAAATCTCTGATTTATTTGTGGAAAGACTATTAGAAGCAATACCAACCCAAGAAGAAGGATGAAAAGCTGATTTATCTTAATATACTTCATGAAGGTCATTATTATTATCAAGAGCAAAAAAGCTACCTGCGCTCCTCGGGAAAAAGTAAGTGCACAACCAATAAAAATCAATCCTGTTAGGATTAATGCTAACAATTGCAATTTCCTGGATTGCTCGCCCCATGCTAGAAAAAAGCCAAGAGGAACAAGCATTAACATAATTTGTGCATAACGATTTTTTCACCAATGGGACCAGATACCCGTGGTTGATATACTTGCCCCTGGAGAGTTTCACCCGTAGAGAATCCCTGGCCATCCGTCTGGGCAAACCCTCCATAATTATTATCAAACGTTCCCGTAAGTTGTTGATACAACGATAGCCCTCCCATCAATGCTCCTGCGATTAACAAAGACCAGACTACTTGTTTCAATAATTTGGGGGTTCTAATCGTGTTTATGAGAAGAAAATATAATGCCAGCCCCTCTGCAATATATGTAATAACATCTGGCAAGGCTAAAGTAATATCTCTCGAAAACACACTCCCAATAAGTATTATTGAAAAGTATAACAGCATAAGAATAAGAACGAAGTTTATTTTGATTCTTCTTTTGTGAACAAGCAGCTGTCCTATAAATGGGATAAGTAACAATAGCGGTAAAACATATCCTGCCGCCAAGGGCAAGCCCTGAAATTTTGTTAATACGACAACAGTGTTGGCATAAATAAAAAATACAACAAAGACGACAGTAGAATCAGGCCATTTGAGAAACACCATTAACAGGAATAAGGATGCTATTCCGCCTAATAGAATTAGTGGACTTGAGCTGCCTGCCATCCCGACTGCAATAGCCGCAATGATTGTGGCTATTATTATAAAATATTTGTTTTTAAATATATTTGGGGAAGTAATTTCAGTTTGTGACATGTTACCTCGTACCTGTGAATATAGATCAATTCGATAGTGATATTTACTTTGCTTGAGATCAACCTGGCGCCCCAATTTTATGGGGGCAAGACTGTTGGAACTGCGCTGGGAATTCCTTCTGAAACCGAAAACCTGTGGGTTAGGCCTCCAAAGCATATATCTTGATCGCAGCTCACATGTTTGCCGCTTAATTTCGCAGCCCAAAGCTCAAACCCGGGCAGCGTGTGATGAACGTAATAATATCGAAAAGCCACATCCAATGCAGACTCATGTCGCCATTCTGTATTCGAGTCAACAATGATCGCTTTAATAGCCCGTTCGATGGACCCTCGACCGGAATACAGGTGAGTTGTCTTACGATTACCATCAGGATCTACAAAACTATATTCCGGAATATCGGTCGTTTCAACATTATCGAAACATGAAGCATCGCCGCGCCGCAGCATTAATTCACATTGTTGGATGTTGTGGCCCAGGTAGAGCTGAGGATAATTCTGATATATTCCATTGTATTGTGAAATATTACAGTATTCCTCGCGGCGGGCCTCATCTGGAATAATTCCATTCTCGGTGATTTGGGATTTAACAGGTTCCAAATCACTTCTTTGTTGCTTGCCTTCGAGAACATCACAGGAACTGTTACTCCTATATTCAACCCTATATCCGTTCATTCTGTCCAATGCTAATTTATTTGCATGGGCAAAAGATTTTGACGGCGAATAAGTAACAAATCCATGACTATTGATTTCAGGAGGTAAACGGTGAATTAACAAAACCTCAGGTCTATCCCATAGATAATCCGCAATGTATGCCAGGGAATTCGTCGCTGCTGCCCCCCAATTAGATGTGCCAGTCTCCGCAGACAAAGAAATGATGTAGTACGGATTCTTGACCAACCAGTTTTGAAAAAGGGACTTACATGGTCCGGAACCGATCTCCGAGTTGAAATAAGACGTGCTTGTGGGTCCAGTACAGGTTTGATCTTTCCAATAAGCTTCGATTAAATCTGCTGAGGCGACTAATTCAGGGGTGCCCCAGGCAAAATTTAGTTGACATTGATTAGTATCATCAGATATGCTCAGTATTTCCGTCATAATACGCTCAAGAATATTTTTGACCTCTTCTGCATAGTGAACATCTCCGGTTAAGTGGTAAGCCAATGCTTTAGCATACAAGATTGGGGTGCCTCCACTCTTGTCGTTCCAAAGAGGCTCATTAGAGGTGGCACAAGTTTCCTGAGCGATTAATTCATATTTCCATTCCTTGTCCGCCCATTTGAGCACATCAATGACTGCACTATGATATGGCTCGATCCCCTGATTAGCTTTTCCTGCAATGACTCTTAATTCTTGAGGAGTCGTCAAATACCCCCTCGAATTGGCAACATTCGTAACCTCAACTGGTGTTTGGGTAAGAGGTAATGGTTTCGGAGTAGAACTTGCTATCACGGCAGGAGTGTTTCCAATGATTGGATTTACACTATTTGAACAGCCTGAAATTAGTAAAATGCTGACCATCAAAATTACAAATCGAGGATTTGATATGCGAACTATACTTTTATGAATCATGAGAGTGAGAAATTTTTTTCCTGGCATCGGGGACAATATCTGTGGAATTGAGATGGATTTCAGGATTTCATGTGCTCCGATAATATCTTTTGGAGCTAAGAATAATCGTCGAGTAATGGTCCTATCTTATAACTCCTCGATATGCTGGGGAGTTTGTCCTTCCTCCTGTCATAGGTTACGCTGGGGTTCCCACTGCTTGATCTGTTGTCCTCGCAATAAATTTATTGCAGCGACTAATGTGGCAGCGTTGACCAAACAGAAATAAAAGGGAATGGCAAATATTTTTATCCGTCTGAAGTGAGTTTCATCAAGCAACATGCCCAATAAACCAAAACCATAAAACGCAAATTGCCCTATCATCGAAAGTTGATATAACACATCTGTTTTCCATAGAAAGGGATTTAGAAAAAATATCACCAACAAAGGGAAAACTATTAGTCGCCTCAAGACTTTGTGAGAAAGAAGCTGGATTGCGTAAAATCCGTATCGGAAAGGATTGAGCAATTGGCTCCTGATGAAAAAGACAGCTCTTAGGCCGCGGGTGGTCACCCGCACTTTACGCCCAAACTCTGCCCTGCTAGTCACCGCGACTGGCTCGTAGGCTACTGCATCTGGCGCGAAAATCAGTCGATACCCCTGAACGATTACACTGGTCGAAGTGACAAAATCATCGGTTACGCCTTCCGGGACCGTCTGAAACAGGGAGCGACGGATAGCGTAAATTGCCCCTGTTGCAGAAATCGTATTGCCGGCCCTGCTTTGAAATTTTTTCATAATTCGATCAAAATTCCAATAGCTTCGCTCACCGACACTGTCAACAATGGCCCTATTTTTTTTAATGTAACTTTGGTTGCCAGCTACGCCTCCTATAGTAGGATCGGCAAATGGCTTGACTAGTGCTCGAATGGCATCAATCTTATACATGCTGTTGGCGTCAGAAAACACCAGAATCTCGCCTTTGGAAGCAGCCACTGCTGAATTTAGAGCTCCCGCCTTACCCTGCCGTGGAAGTGGCAGCAGCCTTACACCTTTTTCTTCATAAACCCGCACAATTTCGTTAGTCCCATCATTAGAGCCGTCTGAGGCAATCAATACTTCGAACCGATCTCTTGGATAGTCCAATGTTAATATGTTATCTATCTTATTGCCAATGGATTTCGATTTATTGTAAGCAGCGATAATTAAACTTACTGAAGGTGCAATTTCATCACTCGTAAAGGGTTGAGGCCATAAAAAGCCCCTAAGAATAACAAACACAGGAAATATGAAGTATGCATAAATAATCAAAGCCACTGAGGTCCAAAATAAAATTAGAATCATTGCACAGACTCCAAACGAATTTGCTGAGCGAGCTTGGCTGCGTTTCTGTAAAGATCAAACTCTTTTACAACTTCCTCCCTACCAGAGCGGCCAAGACGCCTCCGTAAAAGCGGATCACGATAATAGCGTTCCAATGCATTTGCCAGAGCAGCGGCATCCCGGGGAGGAACTAACAAACCTGTAGCTTCATTCAACACCAATTCTGGAATGCCCGAAATATCACTGGCGACGATCGGAACACCGCTGCTCATCGCCTCAATTAGCACAACAGGAATACCTTCACGACGGCCATCACTGGTCGGCACGCTTGGGGCAACCAGAACGTCTGCATCTTGAAGCAGTTGAGCAATTCTTTCCTGTTTTTGTAATCCATGAAAACACATTTTTTCCGTAAGACCAGACTGAGCAGCAAGCTCAGTGAGGGCAGATTTGTCCGGCCCATCGCCAACAAAATGGCACACGAAGTCAATGCCACTTTCATGCAGCTTACGGCACGCCTCAATAAGATAAGCCTGGCCTTTGACCTCATGCAATGTGCCGACACAGAGGATCATAAAAGGATCTCGCCCCTTTTCGTGGAGTGTCTCACCTGAACGAAATCGAAATACTTCTGTGTCAACACCACAGTGAATAACTTTTACCTTATCCTGATATTTTCCCTGACACTCTGAGATAATCATCTCCTTATTGTAGTTCGATATAGCCACTACAAAGGCTGCTTCAGTAACTTTTTCATACAACATATGCCTGTCACGATGAAGATCTGATCCGTGTGCCGTGAAGCTGTAAGTGATTCCAACCAACCTATGGATGATAAAACCCGCCGCCGCAGGGTGACTGGCAAAGTGCGCATGAATGTGATTAATATTCTCCGCCTCCATCTGCGAAGCAAAAAGAACTGATTTAGGAAAAATCCCTAGTGCACCTGTAAGAAATCGAAAGCTGCCCCAATTTGTGCGTAACAATGCCCAAAGCGTTTGCAGGTATGTGTACGGTTTTCGCCAGAGAAATTGCAGGTTTGCGCGTATGATCGGGATGGAAATAAAAGGTTGGAAGTGGGCTACTTCAACAAATGGCACTGCCTCTGGGTGCATCACCTCGGTTTGCTCCTTCAGGAGGGGATAAATCTCTATTTGAACTCCTTCCTTTTCCATCGCCATCATTTCGTAAAGGATGAAGGTTTCCGTCAACTTTGGAAAACGGGACATAATGTAAGCAACTTTTAAGCGGGTCTGTTTACCTTGGTGCTCCACCAAAGGTATACTCTGGTCTACTAGTAATTCTTGCATGTTCTCAATTGACATAGCGGTTGAATTCCTTTTCTCCACATCCTCAGGCGTACTGCCTGACTCAACTTTCAGTAATTTCCCTGAGAAGACTTTTTACACTTCTTTTAAAGTATCGGTTCGTCAGTGCGGCCATCACTCCGCCGAAAGTCTTGAATTTGATCTTTTGATGATAATTATTTGCAATAAAGCTTGACCACTTGTCCAGCAATGCCAAAATCTCGAAAAGCCGAATGGCGGGATAAGGGATGGACTTTTGCTCGAAATATCCCTTGAGAAACGCTTGTTCGTAAGCCGAAAGCTGGCCTGAACTGAAAGCAAGTCCTTGACTTACGATTTGAGGAGTGGACATCTTAAGCCCGTTCAAAAAATATCCAACATCCTCGTATATCGGCGTGCGCCACTTTGCGAATGTATCAAGAACAGTCACACGGGCATTTGGTCCAATGAGAATGTTCCGCATGGCATAATCCCCATGACCCAGCCCAAGAGGCAGCGATTCTGGAAGTACTTCCCGCCCTTTGTTTATGATTATTGAGGCGGTTTTATTGAAAAACAACTCGTCCCCCACTATCTTCGCCAGAAAATCCGTAAGTTTGGTAATTGCCTCATTATAATCTTCTCGATGCTGATGGCGGACTTTAACATCTTCTTCTTTCGGCATCGCTTGATACATACGCAGCCATGTCCCTGCATTCTGGAATGCGGAAGTGAGTTCATCATGAGTAAACAGGGAATGCAGACGGTTTTCTCTCAAAAAAAGTTGGCGAAGACTTGGGTCACTCGATTCCTCAGTAAAGACAGCTTTGTATTGGGGCAAGTAATCGAGTACACGTATCGCCCCGAATTGCCCATTATCAAGACCGGTAATGTATTTATCGATTATTCTAAGAGCTGAATAGTGAAGCCGGGGCATGTCTATCGGCTCGGTTTTTGGAAAGAGAAGAGGTTTTTCGAAAACACTACCTTTAGTTTGATTTTTCGTCAGATTGCGGAGAGACACTTTGACAAACACGGAACGAATTTGCGCCCCATTGCTCACCTTAAATCGGTAAAGCATCGCTGAAGGGCGTTCTTGTTTCTCTAGTAATTGAATCCTAATCTGTTCTGATTCAAAACCAGGATAATACCTGGGCGCGTGCTTCCGGATATGATCCATAAAAATTGTGGTGTAATCTCTACACATCATGGTCACTAGCTCTTACTTTCGGGCTTCGTTTGAAGGAGGAGCCTAATCAACTGGAATCGCAGCAATTCAGGAAATGTTTGTTCGACGTTGAGAACATTACGGTTTATCATTAGTACGATCACAGAGATCAGTCCCGCAAGCACGAGACCAATATATATAGGAGGGGACACCAACTTTTGAAAAACCATTAGTCCCAAGGTACCCAGTACAATACTTAAATAAACCCTCAAGTAGTGCCACTCGAACAAATTAATCTTGGTAAGGAACTTTAACCCTAAATGGTTAAGGATATTGTACACAATCAGAGTTACACAAGTTCCAATGGCTGCGCCCATTGCTCCATATCGGGGAATGGCAATCAGGCTTATTCCCAATCCGATCAACATTGTCAGAAAATCGATGACAACGGTGTAACGAAGCCTGCCATACACACGCAGTGTATCCGCGTTAAAACCCAGCGCAGCATTGAAGTAATAACCTAAGGCAAGCAAAGCCATAATTGATCCAGACTGAGCATACTTCACACCAAAAAGTAAGAGAGTAAGTGGTCGGGCAAGTGAAAACGTAACGAGAAAAATCGGAAATGAGATAACCGTGATCCAAACCGCACTTTGCCAATATAAATCGTTAATTCCTTTCTGGTCTTCTTTGGCAAACATGCGTGCAATCGTTGGCATAAAGAGAAAGGCAAAACTTTGAATAACCACTGTATTCATATTGGCACTAGGCTGTACGGCATTAAAAGAAGCCACTTCAAGCGCGCCATGAAAGTATTTCAGCATCACAATAACCATTTGGCTTCTCAGTATAAAAACAAAATTGGTGGTGAGTAAAGGGATACTAAAGCCAAAAACTTCTTTTATTGGAAATTTTATCTTCTTAATGTTGAAATGTTTCCATAACTCCTGGTTGCGAAGGCTTTGAATCAGAACTCCAGAATAAATTACGACCCCTAAAGCGCCTGCAATCATATAGCCTGCTGACAGGAAATACACATTGCTCTGTAATAAGACAATCGACAGGACAACTAAAATTTTCAAACCTGGTCCGAGAATGTGTCTTCGAAAAAAAATTGCGCTTGGTTTGGCGAATACAGCCAACATCCCAAGTAGGAGGCTATCGAATGCTTGTATGGGTACTAAAACAATCAACAAAAGCAACAGATTAACCTGCTGCTGATCTTTGATAAATGATTCTGCAATCCAGCCTCTCAAACTGAAGATCAGCAAAACCAGAAAAAAGCCAAGCGAAAAAATTGTGCTGACCATGATAATCATTGCGCCAAACAAATTATGATATTCACCTCTTTCCTTGTAAATGGGCGCAAAGCGGGTGATTGTTCTGTCCATTCCGAAAACTACAAGACTTGAACCAAGTGATATGAGTGACATAACATAAGCAAAAGCACCGTAATCACTTTTCGATAAATAACGCACGATCAGGACCTGGCCCGCAAAGTTCGTTGCCATCGAGATTACACGACCACCCAATAGTAATGTAGATCCTCGGAGGGATTTTTTGGTGTCTTGATTTATAGGTTCGGCAGAAACCGCGATGACAGACTTTGTTTTGATGGTCATGATAAAGAGTCCAAATGGGATAATTAATCAAGTTAGCGCGGCTTGTGGTACCGCGCTAACATTAAGTTCGGAGCTGTTTCCTATGAAAAAAATGTAGTACTTTTGCCTTTATGTCTTTTGGTGAGGCTGGCTTCTGAAGCAATAGGTGTACTTTCTTCTGTGATGAGGCTGGCTTCTGAAGCAATAGGTGTACTTTCAGTTGATTCTGTGCTTAGGCTGGCTTTTGAAGACATAAGTGTACTTGCAGCCGATACTGTGCCTAGGCTGAACGATGAATTGTAGTCAAAAATAACACCGGACAGGTGGGCGTTCATAGCGCTTAAGTTCTCGACCACCTCATTAACTATTTTGACATGTGCCTCTCCAGGCCGTGCCACTAGGATAACGCCATCAACCTTTGATGCCAAGGTTAAGCTTTCGGCAAACCATGAAATTGGAGAACCGGCAATTAATACAATATCTGCGTCTTTTTTTATCTCTTCAAGCAGCTTGGCAATTTTCGCGGAATTGAGCGCTGCGCCTGAGCCCTCTTCAGATATCAATCCGGCAGGGAAGAGTTGAAGGTCGGGCACCTCTTTTACTGGTAAAAGCTGTGGTTTTGTCGAGTTGGTTCCCAAAAAATCAGCCAGTCCTGCGCTATCATCGGCATTGAAAAACTCCGTCAATACGGGATTATGCAATTGACCATCCACTACAACTACCCGGCTTCCGGCTTGAGCAAATGCGACAGCCAGATTCACCGAAGCCGTGGCTGTATCATCGCCGGATTTTGAACCAACACTGCTCAACAAGATGGTATAACGTGTCCCTTTGCCGATGGAAAAAAGCAACTTGGCAACCGCCGTACGGTAACTCTTGGCAGCGAGGGAATTGGGCTGGGCGAAAACGACAACCTGTTCAAATCCGGAACCCTGCAAACGCTTGTGCTTGTCAATTGTGCTCAACAGTGGGACCTTGGCAGCCTTTGAAAAATCTCCTGGGAATCGGATCTTATCACCAAAGTATTCGAAGGCAAAAATAACGCACACGATGAAGATCAATCCGGCGAGTCCAGATGTAGCCGCTCTTAGTGGGATTTTTTCGTCGACAAGAACAGCCGACTCAGCCTGTTCGATAATCTCAACCTGGTTGATATTTGAATCCAGCAACACTTGATAGACTGTTGCCGACGTTCTCATCGCATCGGATAAGCGAGCGCGCTCTTCTGCAAGCTGCTTGACAATAAGGTTCTGGCGTTCCAAATTAGCCTTTTGCTCTTCGGGGGTAGTGGCCGGAACGCTGCCTAAAACTTGCAGCTCAATTTCAAGCTGCTTGATAGAATTCTCAGCATCGCTGATGATTTTCTCTAACAGATGGGTCTGGCTGCTTATCTGTGTGCGAAGTAATGCGGTTGTATTGTCTTTGGAAGGACTAATTTCAACGAAAGTTTCTGCAACAGCATTTGCAATAGCTACAGCTTGTTTTGGATCCGAGTCACGCACTAAGACTGTCATTATCCGGGTTTCGAGGTTTGTTCTAACTGAGGCTTCCAAATCGAGCGTGTCCAGGTCAGTTTTCTGGTCCAATTTATTCTGAACAGATCTTAGGAACGTAGGGTTTTGTACCATCTCAGCGTATGTCTGAATCAATTGCCCCCCGATTTTCAAGGAGTTCAAGTCCGGACTCGGGCTATTCAGGCTTGGCCCCACCAACAGCCGGGATGTTGCCCTATATGAGACAGGTTGGTTGTTAAGCATATAGAATGTTGTAAGGGCGGGAACCAAAATAGCGAGCCCAACCAACCAAAAATAACGACGAACAATATTTAGAAATTTAGAGAAATCCAAGTGGCACCTCCAACTAGTTAATTTTCCACAAATTTTTCGAGCTTCCAAAACAACTTAGGATCATTTTTAACAGAAATCTGAGAATATTTACCCTTGGGCATAACACACACTAGTGCGCGCCTCGCAGGGAATATACTGCAGATATAGTCCGAAATAGGATTTGAATATCCAACCAAAGGCAACGATGTTCAATGTAGGCAACATCCAATCGTAAACGCTCGTCGAACTCGGTCTCTCCACGACCAATGATCTGCCATAGACCAGTGATCCCTGGTACAACATCCAGGCGCACTGTTTGCCACAAGACGTAAGTTCCAGGAGCAAAGGATGTTGGCCGCGGTCCTACGAGGCTCATATCCCCTTTCAAGACATTGATCAACTGAGGAAGTTCATCAAGGCTGGTTTTCCGTAAAAAGCCTCCAACACGGGTTACTCGGGGATCATTTGTAATTTTAAAATCCGGCCACTTAAGCTCATTCAAATGAGCCAGTTTTAACTTTATTTCTTCTGCATTCGGCACCATTGAGCGAAATTTGTACATTTTAAAGCGTCTTCCGTTCTTACCAGTGCGATCTTGTTTAAAGATCACTGGCCCATTCGGTGATTCAAGCTTGATCAGAAATACAATCAATAAAAATATAGGCAGGAGAAGAGGCATTACCAACAAAATCAGTATTACATCCATCATGCGTTTGACATATAGATATGCATCTCCCCTAATTAGTGCCTTTTGGGGGTCTGTTTTCTCCAACCACAAATACTTTGTACGAGATTTCTGAATATAATTGGGTTGATCAACCAAATAAATATTACTATCCATCATAAACCTCCAAATTTCTAATATATACAACGGGGCAAGCGATCAAAAACTACACATACTCACTGGTATTCTGGTGTACACGGTATGTCACTAACACATTCCTATTTATCAAAATAAAGTGTTTGAACTTTCTTACTTACTTCAACCTCATTAAGTGAATTTACGCCAATGGGGCTGTTTATTCGTTGCTGTAAATCCATTTCCGCGTGCTCCACCAATTGTTCAAATGTCAAAGCATGATCTGGAAATATCGCAACACCAAAATTTATGGGAAACTCTTCACTTTGAGCTACAGTTTTAAGCCGTTCGATCAATGCTTCTGTATTAGCTACATCAGTATCAGGACTGAGAATGACCAATCCACCTTTTTTGCCGTTCGCAAGCAGTAAATCCGTTCGCCTTAATTGAGTGGTCATCTCCTTGGCGATCATGAGAGATGTATACTGCTCCATCAGTACGCGTTGTGCATCTTGGACTACTTTATTAATATTCTTTTGGATCTTTCCTGAATCTTGTTCCAGTACAACGATTGAAAGAGAACGCTGAAAACGCCGGCTGCGATAAATTTCATCCTGGATTTCCTCGTACGCTTCTTGAACCGGCTTGACCTTACGCATATTTGCAAAGGCAAAATTCTCAACAGCCAGTTCAAAATCCCTTATATTCAATGCCAAATTTTGGGCTAGAAAAACTGCAACGATAAATAAGCCCAATTGCGTGATTGAAAGATATGTATATATACCGCCCAGCAGCGGGTGATGAGGTGTCAGAACCAGCATAACGATGATGTATGTTCCAATTGTAAGAGCTATCAAAGGATGCTGGGGTAATGTTTGCAGCCTTCTGATTGATAAAATCAATAATATCGCCACCACAATCATCGCATAGACCGCTGAATCCAAATTAATAACATTTTCTTGAACCCCTATATCCAGGCGCTCTATGTTGAAGAGAATTATTATAAAAATTAACAAATTAACAATTGAAATCCGTAGTTTCTGCATTTTTTACTCCAATCATCAACATCTTTGGCTTATTCCTAGTAGAACAAAATAAGAAAAAACACCGCCCGGGTAATACCAAAGGCGCGCTCCGCCATTCCGACATAAAAACATATGCCTGATTGAATACATTAACAAAATCTCACACCAATCAGATTAATTCTTTGATTGATGAATATTTAATTGTTCTACCCGCGCTTTAGAAAATACTATTTTTATTTGCCTATCTTGAAGCATTCACGAAGACGTATATTTTCACGATTTGCTCTGCAAATCTGATCCGGATGTCACTAAGGTCCTATGTAGCTTTGCCGCCGAGACTCAAACCCATCAAAGAAGTAAGTGCCGCTCGTACCTGTGGCAGAGCTGTAGACCTGTCCTAACCGGACACGTTCCATGCGGTAGGTGTCATCGTCAATCCCGACCAGACTACCCTGCTGAACCCCATCAATCCAGAACGTCAGAGAACCATCATTCGCACCGACCGCACTGGCGGCTGCCCATTCCACTTCGAAGGAATGCGGTGCGTCAGTGATGGGTACATAGGGAGTACTTTCCCAAACCGCACTGTCATTGAGGATTCTGGCGCGCATTTGATACACACCCGATGTGTTCTTGATCTCCACGCGCAGGACAGTTGTATTGGTGGAGTTGGCATAGCCCTGAAAGATGTATTGATAATCACCATTGGCAGTAACCAGACGAATTGGGATCAAAATAGAATCGGGCACGGTAGTGCGGTTCTGCATTGGGCGAATCATCCTGCACATACATCGCTGTGGTGCTGGCAATTACAGCCTGCAAACCATTGCTGCCTACCAGCGCAGCAGATGGGCTGACACTCAAATTGCCTCCACCCGTGCTGGCTGAGGACCAGGCTGAGAAATTACCGCTCTCAAAACCATCGGCAAAGATCAGGTCGGATACAGCCGGTGTGGGTGTAACCGTGGGAGTTTCTGTCGGTGTATTGGTCGGGCTGGGAGTACTCGTTGGGTGTGGGTGTGGTAGTCCATCGGTGGCCGTGAAAGTGGCTGTGGGTGTGAAGTGTCCGTCGGGGTCAGTGTGAAGATGTCCGTGGGGTGTGGATGTATTCGTTGGGTGTGTTCGTTGGGACGGCTGTATTGGTCGGAGTCGGGGTTGGGACGGTGCCCAAGGTTAATAGATTGAAAGCATCCACGTCGTTGGCGCTTTGACCCCATGCACTGCCATCGAAATAAAGAGCGGGTGAATAGTTGCAAGCAGTCACGCCTCCGAGTGAGGTGGGCGAGCAGACGAAAACATCTTCGTCAGCCCCGGAAACGCCTGTTACGCTAAAGTCTCCCAACGTGGACAAATAGATGTCGCCATTGGGATCAACGTCTAGGGCATCCACATCTTCATTACTTGAATCAGCCAGCCCGACGTCTGAACCGTCGAAATATAACGACCAGGTACCGCTGGTGACAGCTCCAAGTGTCGTCGGCGTGAAAGCCAACATATCTTCATCAGCACCAGCAACGCCCGGAACAGACGGGTTACCTGTTGTTGAAATCAACACCCGCCCATCGGGAAGCAGACTCAACGCATCAATACTCTCGGTGCTCACATCCAATCCTACGTCAATCCCATTCAAATACATGCTGAACGTCCCAGCGGTGTTGCTGCCAAGTGAGGTGGCATCGAACCGCACCACATCCTGGGGAGTCACATTTAGCCCATTGAGCGTAAGGGCAGTAGTGAACGACATCAGGATCGTATCAGAATCAACAATGGAGAAGGCAAACAGATCTGAGCCTCCCACGCCGACATCTGATCCATCGAAGAACAGACTCCAGGCAGAGCCATCGAATTTCACGATGTCTTCATCATTGAAGGCGACACCTCCCACACTGCCATTGCTGGCAAACGAAGCAAGGAGAGGATTACTGGATGGCAGAGGGGTCGGGGTTGCGGTCGGGGTCGGGGTTGGCGACAGAGGTATCCCGCAACGGTTGATTGCATAGCTGTCGAAAACATCGCTGGCATCAAACGTGTCACCTGTCCCGCTCACCTTCTGCACCGCCGACAGCTGCAAGCTGCAGCCGCTGATATCGATCATCGTCAGGTGATACTTTTGGACTTTGGCCGCTGTACGCGGGTTGAGTGTCCCGCTGCCAATGTTAATAAGCCCCGCCCCGCCTGCGCCCGTCACGATGTAGACGACGCCGCCGGCTTCAATTGTCGAAACCTGCCCGCCCAGCAGCGGAAACATACGCTCGTAGTCATGCCAATGTCCGCTAAATACGATATCCACATTGTACTGTTCAAAAAGCGGCACCAGGTTTTTCACGATGTTCGCGTCATCACGCGGACTCTGGGAGCTGTCTGAAGCGTAAGCCGGTTGGTGGAACACTACAAACTTCCAAAACTGGCTGCTCGCTGCCAAATCGTTCTGCAGCCAATTGTATTGCGCGCTGCCAACCGTGGACATTGAGAAATAGTTATTCAAAATAACGAAGTGCGCGTTGCCGTAGTCAAACGAATAGTATAGCTCTCGGTCGGCTAGTTTAGTCGCATTCGGAGGGTTGACAAAAACGTCAGTGAATGACTTGCCGTTGTTGTAGGTGACGTCATGGTTGCCCATTGAGGGTGCCAGCCAAACGCTCTTCAGCAGATCCTTATAAATCTGGAAGAATTTTGTTTCGAAGAGGTCGTAGCTTGCTTCCGGGTAAACGATGTCCCCAGCATGTAGCACCAGATCTGGCTGGACCTGAAGCAACCGCGTCGCGACATCCTTTTGATTCTGGCTGCCATCCCCGCTATCGCCAAACACCGCGAAACGGAAGGAGCTTGTCGAAACCGGCTTGGCGGTACGGAACGTCACCGAACCACCTGGTGTGAGATTTGCACCATTGGTGAAGATCTGGTATTGATATACAGTGTCAGCTGCCAAGCCACTGAGCGTCGCTTCGTGAATGTAATAGTAGTCGTAGGGTGCCGCGGCCGGTGTGGTGAAGTAGGTCGAGGTGGCCGATGCAATCAGGTTGTAGTCGCTTATCCCGTAGTAAACTTCGCTGGCGCCGTCTTCCTTGGTGGTCCAAACGATCGTCACAGATGATGTTGTCAGATTCTGCACGTACGGAGCACGCAGCAACGTTGCCTGACTTGCAGCTGCAAAAAGACTCTGGTTAGATTTGGCCAGGGGAGTGGGAGGCAGAGGAGTGGGGCTCGGGCTCGGGCGCTGCACTGGGCCCTGACCTAATGTGAGCTTGATCAACGTCTTTGAAGGAATGATCAAGGTCCCCGGTGCAGGTTGCTGACGCACGACAACGAGATCAGGTCCATTATTCAAGCTTTCCACACTGATTTGTGGCATAGCTTCGTCTGTCTCCCAAATACCAGTGGCGTAATCGAGTGAGCGACCAATCAGATCAGGCATATGGATCGGCTGTTCTTTTTCGCCTACGGTCGTCGGGGTCGGAAGGCTGTTTTGTGTAGGGGATATTGTCGCAACAGGGACGGCAGCATCAACCTGTCCATAGCTCCATACAGTAGCAATCATCAGGATCGCCGGCAAAATGATTATCGAATTTTTTAAATACGGTTTATGTTTCATTACGATTCTTCCAGCAACATAGCCAATTCAAGGGAATGGAATTTCAATTTGTCAAAACCTGCCTGATTGCGATATTCATATAACAGAAGCATTCCGGTCGCAACCTGTAATACATCAGCCGCTTTTCGT
>CAWHXC010000017.1:0-125065 GCA_963833175.1 uncultured Chloroflexia bacterium | reverse complement strand
ATTATCGTGGGCGAAGATGATGCCATTTTGCTGGTCTGGTCCAAATTAGAGAATTCACATTGCGGTGCTGGATTTGAAAGTTTTACAGCGTCACGCCGACTCGCTCGGTGCACAGCTGGGACTTGTAACTCGCCGTGCCAATGTGAGACGTGACGCAGAATCACTTGGCATTCCAGTCTTTATTTCAACAACCGTGGCACAACGTAACCTGTGGCCTGATTCTGCTCCGAGAAGCAGACGCATCCCGAAAGCTCCGCGCCGTAACTTGCGAAAAATCCGAGATCGTATTTATGAAAAAGAAGCTCCCTGGCGCACATCTCTGCTGGGACGTGTTCTCGCTTTTACAGTGGGAGTCATCGCTGTCTTGGCAATCGCAGGTCTCTTCGCCCCGCGCGCCGCTCTGACTTTATATCCTGAAGCGACAAACTCAAAGCGTGGTCATCCCTGTCTCCGCAAGTGAATCGAATAAATCGGTTTCGGTCACAGGACAGATTCCTGCGCGGGCTTTGTCTGTCATCGTTAATGCGGACCAATCACTTGCCATCACCAATGAGATCTCTGTGCCGAAATCAAAATCAAAGGGAGTTGCGCGCTTCACGAACTTAAGTCAGGCTGAAGTTGACCTTCCTGCGGGCACAGTGATGGCAACCGAATCATCCATACGCTTTGCCACATTAAATGATACGCGCCTTCCCACAGGCATTGACCAGTTTGTAGATGTGCCGATTGAAGCCCTGGAAGCGGGCACGCAGGGAAATGTACCAGCCGATACGATCACCATTGTTGAAGGGCCGCTTGGTCTATTCATTTCGGTCACAAATCCAAACGCGACCAAAGGCGGCGCGAATTCGCAGCTGATTGGCGCAACCGATGAAGATCGCGCGAAATTGCGTAAAGTGGTGATGGATAATTTACGCCGCGATGCTGAAACCAAATTGCGCGCCCAGATCGCTCCCGCTGACATTTTGTTGATGGATACCTTTGAAGTTACCGAGATCATCGAAGATAAATTTACACCGCCCGCAGGACAGCCTGGAAAAACACTGGACTTGAACATGCAGGTTGAATTTTCATCGCGCTATGTTTCAGATGATGACCTGAAAGAACTGTCGCTTTCCACGCTGAATTCTTCTGTGGAGAATGGCTTTGCACCACAGGCTTTACCAGCCTACAAGATCATTGCAGACCCGTCAACCGACAACTCAGGTGTCAGCCATTTTGATTTGGAAGTGACTCGCACCCTACTCCGCCAGCTGGATGAGATGCAAGTTTTCTCAATTGTGCGCGGACAAAAACCAGAATCAATTAAAGATGAATTGGTTTCCAAATTGTCTTTAAGGCAGGAACCTAAAATTGTCATTACGCCTTCGTGGTGGCAATGGCTTCCGTTAATCCCGTTCAATATTTCAGTGGAGACCAGGTAGTCACGTTTCAAACGTGACTGTTATTAAAATTATGAGAATCCTTGCAGTAGACCATGGCGAAAAAAGAATTGGCGTTGCGCTCAGCGATGCGACCGCTACCATTGCCACTCCGCTTAAAGTAGTTGAGCACATCTCGCGTGCTATCGACGCCGCACAGGTTGCAGACCTCGCCGAGCAAAACGACGCTGTGTTGATCGTTATTGGTCAATCGTTTGACGATGACGGCAATCCAAACCCCGCAGGCCGCCGAGCAGGCCGCTTTGCCGATGAATTGAAAAACCAAACGAATATTCCCGTCGAGCTATGGGATGAATCCTTCAGTACACAGGATGCGCGTGCCGCACGCATCGAACTTGGCGTCTCAAGAAAAAAACGTTCAGGTCATCAAGATGCTTTTGCCGCGGTTGTTATCCTGCAATCCTACCTTGAGTCACACAGATAAGAAAACAAGTAACCACGCACTCCTTATCCTTCATAATTCATCCTTCATCCTTTCCCCTTATGCGCCGTTATCAACTTCACTTTATTCTTGCAGCCATTGTTCTGCTAATCCTTAGTTGTGCCTGTCTCATGCTTGGATATATCCCCGCACGCGCATCCATGCTTTATGGTCCGCCCGCGCGAGCGCTTTCCATTTCAGACCGCATTGAATTTTCCACGAAGCTGCTTGCGCACGGTGACCTTCTCGCCAAGCCATTTAATCCAAACGGCATTGATCAACCTTTTCACATCGAGCAAGGCGAGTCGATTCGTTCGATTGCAACACGGCTCGAAGAATCCTACATCATTGCGGATGCCCAGGCTTTTTATGATTATGTGGTTTACACAGGTCTCGACCTCACCATTCAGTCAGGCGATTACATTCTCAGCCCCGCGCTTTCGATGATTGACATCATCCGTGAGTTGCAGGATTCAACTCCTGAAGACGTCAACTTCATGATCCTCTCAGGTTGGCGGATGGAAGAGATCGCCGCTTCGCTCCCGACCTCGGGACTGGATATTTCACCCGAGGCATTTATCGCCGCCGCACAGACTGCTCCCCAAGTCTTGGATATTCCATCTTCCGCCACAATGGAAGGATTCTTTTTTCCAGATTCTTATATCCTGCCGCGTACCACTACCGTTGACCAGTTCCTCGAAATCATCGCACGCAATTTTGCTGTGCACATCACGGATGACATGCAGGCAGGTTTCGCTGCGCAAGGTTTGGATACATACCAAGCCGTCACGCTTGCATCCATCGTGGAACGCGAATCAATTCACGATGATGAGCTGGCTTTAATAGCATCTGTTTTCATTAATCGTTTGAATGTCGGTATGAACTCTTGGCAGTGACCCCACAGTGCAGTACGCGCTTGGCTATGATCTGATCGACCAGACCTGGTGGACAAATCCGCTCAGCCTTGAAGATTTGAAATTTGATTCCCCATACAACACCTATATTAACGCAGGCTTGCCGCCTGGTCCCATTGCCAGCCCCAGTTTGGAGGCATTGCAAGCTGTGGCTTTTCCTGAAACTTCCCCGTATTATTATTTCCAGGCAACTTGTGACGGCTCTGGTTATCATACTTTCGCAGTGACTTTTGAAGAACATCTGGCGAATAGTTGTCCGTAATTATTTAGTGATAGTACGCCGCCCCGAAGTTTTTCCGAAAACAGCTTGAATTATGGGAACCTTCGGATGTTTGCTTAATATTATTTTCTTCCTGGCTTCACCCGCCCACCTCCTACCGCCAGCGAGATCACAATGAATGCTATAGCAGCCCATGTAAAAACGTTATTGCGTGTACCAACGCCAATTGCCAGAAAGACCATTCCAAGAATAAGAAAAACAGCAGACACATTACGACGATTAATTTTCATTATTTCTCACTTTGACTTCACTAAAATCATTGAACGAACCGCCAAATAATGTAGATGGCTTATTGTTCAAGGTCATCTCGAAGAAATCGAGCAAATAAGCATCGACGATCTTTGTCACACGCTTGCCGTTCAGCGGACCTTTCAACCCAAGCTGCGGCGCGATCGGAGAGAGCAAGGGGATGTCGCTGAAATCAAAATGCTTTGTGCCGTTGATGCTGATCACGCCCGCATTGTTTGTGATATTTGTGTAAAACTGATCGAACAGTTTGTTATTCTTGCTGTCCACCAGATCATTCCAGCCCTGGCTGAACATAAAAAAGGATGGTTGTGAAAATCCTTTCTCGATCACTTCTGCAGAGACAGGCCACATGAACGGGTCCATGCCGAGGACGGCTTTACAGCGCGAGTCAACACCGCAGAACTGGATCGCCGCGCCGCCGCCCGTGGAATGACCATAGGCTCCGATGCGTTCCATATCCAATTTCTGGAAGAAGAAATTACCCGCTTCTTTGTCAAAGCATTGAAATTGATCCAACACAAAAGCCATATCTCCAGACCATTGATCTACCAGTTTACGCGCCACGACTTCATTATTTGGGTCATCTGGGTTTATAGGCATAGCCTTGGGATTATTTAACGCAACCGTTCCATCAGGAAAGACTGTGACGATAGCGCCATAGGTGTGCTGCATGCTGATAACAATATAGCCACGGCTCGCCAACTTGACCGCCTGAGCTGTGTTCTGTGCACTGAATCCGCCCCAGCCATGGGAGAACAAGATCACTGGGTATGGCTTGCTTGTCTTTGCCAATGGTACATCAAGATATGCAGGGCTGATCGACAATGAAAGATGGTCAAGAAAGAAAAACGGAAGTTCAAGATAATTGGAAATCGCTCGTGTATAAATTTTTGCTTCAGACACCCAAGGCTCATATTTGGCTCTGGATGTAATCTCGGCGGGATACCAAACCTGCACCATGAATCTACGCGGCTCATCCTTGCCCGAGTACAATTCCTTGCGCGCGGAATCTGTGAATTCATAACTTGTTGTGCCAACATCATATGATCCCCTTGGTGACGGGATCTTCGGAACAGGCAAAAGGGTAGGCAATGCTGTTGAAACAGCGACCAGGATAAGGATTAGGGTTGACGCGAGAGGCTTTACATCCGATATAAAAATGGAAAGCACAGTCAAAATCAAAGCCAACACATAAAGCGGTATCATCTGCCAGCGGTATCCCTCCAGTGTAAAATGAACCAGGATGATGATCAATGCAGCTGCGGGCGCAAGTTGAACGATCAATGGTTGTGGGTGCGGCCAGAGTAAAAATCCAGCCAGCAATATTGAAATGACAATTTCAAGTGGACGCATAGGAGTTCCTTATGTGTTTGGATTGTAAGTGATTTTATATAAATTGAGTCGGAGGTCGTGATGTTATTTTTTGCCCTGAGCATTTTTCTTTCCGCATTTTTATTGTTTCAAATTCAGCCGATGATCGGCAAATTTATTTTGCCATGGTTTGGCGGCACACCTGCCGTGTGGTCGACTGCCATGTTGTTTTTTCAAGTGCTTTTAACAGGCGGATATGCTTACGCCTACTGGCTGGTCAAACGCAAAAAGCAGGGATGGATCCACCTCACATTATTGGGGATAACGATCACGTTGCTGACCGTGCTCGGGCTTGGGTGGCCGTCCCCGATCACTCCCTCCGCTGATATGCGCCCTGCGGTGACAAATTTTCCTGTATTCGACATTTTCCTTCTTCTGACAGTTTCCGTTGGCTTGCCGTACCTCGTCCTCGCCGCCAATGGACCTTTGATGCAGGCATGGTTCAGTCGCATTTTCCCCGAGCAGTCTTACGCGCGATTATATGCATTATCCAATTTTGGTTCCCTGCTTGGCTTGCTGGCATACCCAATATTGATCGAGCCTTCCTTAACTTTGTTACAGCAAGGTTGGGCATGGGCATGCGGATTTGTCGTCTTTGCCGTGATCGCAGGCATCTTAAGCTATCGCGCCCGAAACGAAGCTGGAGTTAAGACTCATGCTTCGGCAGCAGAAAAACCTTCATCATCATTGCGTATCCTGTGGATCATCCTAAGCGGTACGGCTTCGCTCTTTCTATTAGCTGTGACCAACCAGGTTTCACAGGAAGTGGCAGTCATCCCGTTCTTGTGGATCGTGCCGCTTGCCGTGTATTTGATCTCGTTCATTTTGGCATTTTCAGATTCGCGCTGGTACGATAGGCGGGTTTACGCTTTGCTTTTCAGCCTTGCTTCCCTTGCCATGCTCTGGGCATTGACCAAAGCGGATTCACTGAATGTGCTGGTTCAGATTGCAATTTATAACCTGCTGTTGTTCCTCGCATGTATGATCTGTCACGGCGAGCTCTACCGCCTGCGCCCGCACGCCGACTATTTGACCAGTTTTTATTTGATGGTTTCCCTGGGCGGTGCGGCGGGCGGCATTTTTGTGAACCTGGTCGCTCCTTTTATCTTTACAGGTTATTGGGAGTTTTATCTGGCGTGGCTGCTGACTGCGATACTTTTGGTTGTGATGTTATTGCCGCGTTTCTCGGGGCAGGTCAACTTGCAGGCGCGCGCAATGAGCCTGTCATTTTTGATCGGCGTTCTGCTTTTATCTTTAGGCTTGAATCAATATGAGAATGAGCTTTTTGTAGAACGAAATTTTTACGGCGTGATCCGTGTGCGTGAACGGGATGGGAAGGAAAATTCCATGATCCACGGCATGACCGTGCATGGCGTGCAATATCTCGATGACCGCACACATCCGACCACTTATTATGTGGAAGATAGCGGCGTGGGCTTGCTCCTGCTCAATCACCCGAAGCGCGGACAAAACATGCGCGTGGGTGTATTGGGACTCGGCGCGGGAACTCTTGCAACTTATGCTCAGGATGGCGACGTTTACCGATATTATGAGATCAATCCTGTTGTCGTGCGGCTGGCTGAAGGCGAAGGTGGATATTTCACATTTTTGAACGATAGCAAAGCCGACACAACCGTTGTTTTGGGAGATGCGCGTATTTCCCTTGAACAGGAACAGCCGCAGAATTTCGATGTGCTGGTTCTGGATACTTTCAGCAGTGACTCGATCCCTGTTCATCTGGTGACGAAGGAAGCCTTCGCCCTTTATCTTAAACACCTCAAGCCTGACGGTATCATCGCCGCCCATATCTCAAACCGTCACCTGGACCTGCGTCCTGTGTTCTGGCAGCTGGCCCAGGAGTTTGGCTTGGACATCGTGCAAGTCAATCGCCCCGCTTCTTCAGGGAAAGACAATTTCTCCTCCGAGTGGATTTTGCTCACCAGAAATCCAGCACTCCTTGAACCCCCTGCCATCAAATCTCATGCGATCTCTTTTGATGGTTACACCACTGCCATCAAACTGTGGACGGATGATTACAGTAATTTATTCCAAATTCTAAAATAGTAGGGCGCTCGCACACCAGGAATAAAAAGAAGCTGCCTCAACTTGAGACAGCTTCTTTTTGGGAATTTATTGTTTATTGTTCAGCTACAGCTACTGGAGTAATCTCCACCAGCGCGAGTTTTTCTTTACCGACTTTGTACGCCTGCGCGATGGTTGTGTACATGATCAACAGGATGTACATGGTGACTGCTGGCAAAAGAAATGGCAGGAGGCAGGCAAAGATAAGAGTTGCGCCAATGAATTGCACCGCAAAACCCAAGATCATTGCACTCACCATGTAGATGGCAAAAGCAGCGACGAATCCGCTAAGGTTGGCGCGCAGGATCGGCCACCATTCGCCGATGCGGAAGCCCGCAGCAAATTCATCCTTGTCCACCACATGCATTTCCGCGGCGGGGATAATGACAGCCAGCAGGAATGAAAAGGGGATCAAAATGCACATTGTGCATAACATGATCAGCATGAGGGCGGGGAAGAGTGCATCCATTTCAGAGCCGTTTGAATTGCTCATAAAGATCGGCATGACGATCGAGGATATGAACAAAGGTGCGGTAAGGATCAGGATCGGGATCGAATAGATGATTCGGACGCCAAACATTCTGGCGCCATCCTTGAACATGCCGCCCCAGTCATCCCATGCCACCATGCGCGGGGACTCGTTGTTCATTATTTGTTTCACAATGCGGATGGCATATCCATACAAAAGAAAAAATGGAAGGATGGGAATGATAAAAGCCGTCAGCGAAACCAGACATCCAATGAGGAAATACTTGCGCGATTCGGCGTCTTTGAACGGAAATGAAAAAGTTTGGTTAAGATCGATCCCGAAAAACATAGAACTCCTTTTATAGTGCCACACCCAGCACGGCTACAAAGTGAGCAGCGGCGGCGAGCAGGACGAAAATATGCCAGACTTCATGGAAACCGAACACGCCTGGGACAAAGTTGAACATCTTTGTGATGTAAACGACCGCGCCAAGGGTATAAACAATGCCGCCGATGAGAAGCCATGTCAGAACCCAAACGGGAAGCGCCGCCAGCAATTGTCCGCTGGCACCGATGACCAGCCAGCCCATGGCAATGTAGATGCCTGCGTTCAACCAGCGAGGCACACGGATGATAAACACTTTTATACCGATGCCGATCAAAGCCAGCGACCAGATGATGGTCAACATGCCCCATTTCCAAAAACCTGTGAAAGCGTTGATGCAGAACGGCGTGTATGTGCCTGCGATCAGGAAGTAAATGGCGGAATGGTCGATCTTGCGGAATATCTCCAGCACTTTATCTTTGGCACGCACCATGTGATAAGTGGCGCTGGCGGAAAATAAAAAGATCAGGCTGGCGCCGTAAATGATCAACGAAACAACTTTGGCAGGTGTGCCCCAACCCACGACAAGCAACGCGATCAATCCTGCCAGGGCAAGGATCGCGCCGATCCAATGGGTGAGACTGTTGACGGGTTCACGTAATTTTTTTAACATTTTGACTCCTCTTTATTCCCTTTTCGGGGACGGCGTTGCGATGACGACCAATAAGCTGCCTGATTTTACTTCAACAATTTGAATTTCTGTTTTGAAATCCGCTTGTGCGAAAGCCTCTTTTATTTTTGATCTTATGGATCCGTGTGCGTCAGACGGACTTTCACCTGTGACTTTGAACAGCCACGCAAGCAATCGATTATTTGGCCACGCTGCCAGCAGGACGATGAGCCTGCCGCTGCTCCGAAGGACTCGGTGCGCCTCGGATAGAGTCTGCGTGTCGAAAATATATTCAGTTGGAAAGGTGGCGATGACAGAGTCGAAAGATTGGGATGCGAAGGGAATTTTTTGGGCGAGCGCTCGTGCCAGTTTGTGGGAACTGCCAAGGCGGCGCTTTGCCAGAGTCCCCATCGGCGCTGATTCATCTATCGCAACAGCGACCAGGCTTCGGTCAAGCAGGATGCGCTGCAAATGACCGGGACCATGTCCCAGCTCAAGGATGCGAGTCCCTTCGATAAATGGGAGAATGCTATAGACCCAGTCATTCCAGCGGCCAAATGAAACGGTTGCAGCGACAAGATCGTATGTAAATGCGAGGGGATGATAAAGCAGGTGAAAGAAGACCCGCATGAAGCGCTGAATGAGGTTCATAAACAAAACAAGGGTTTGACTGCGAAGCCAAACCCTTGCTGCCTTGAGAATGTCGTTATGCGGCTGGAGTTCCGCCGTCGCTCGGAGCTGCGGTTTCGCTGCCGCTCTTCTTTACGGGGGTGCGGACAGCTTCCGCTGCGCCTTTGCCGCGTCCTTTGATCTCGCTAGCGAGTTGGTTTGCGCGAGCGCGGGCATCGGTGGCAAGTTGTTCTGCGCGGGCATAGGCCTCTTCGGCGCTGACCTCTGCCTTATCACGCAGTTCGATGCTCTTATCTTTGATCAGAGCGCGGGTCTCTTCACCGGATTGGGGGGCGAACAATAGGGCTACGACGGCGCCAGTAAGGCCACCGACGACAAAGCCAATTAAAAATGCGCCAAATTCATCACGATCAGACATGGTTACAACTCCTTGGTTAGTTATTTTTTAATTTTTACACCCGCAGAGGTTTTTAACCCCTGGAGTTTGCTTCAAAATTATTTCTTTTTGATGCCCATCAATTCTAACATACGAGTCAGTCCAGCCAGGTAGCCGCTCAATTTCATGACGGGTTCGATCACTTCTTCGCCCAGGAATTCAACTGTGCCGCGTAACGTGTTGACAGTTTCATTTGTGGCGTTCAGGATCGGGCGGACTTCGTTTTGCAGCAGGTTGATGAGGGTTGCCATCTGCACGATCAATACGATCAACGCAACGCCGACGACCAACGACTCAAGCGCGACGACGATAATGAATACGTCGCGGATCTGGTCTGTGGGTGTGGTGGGCTGCAAAAGGTAGTAAATCGTGACGCTAAGCAGAACAGCAATTAGAACGATACCAGCAACCATGCTGGCGACGATTATCCTCTGTCTGCGTTCCTGCTCGCGCAACACAGCTTGTTGTTCCGGGGTGAGCTGCGGGGCAGGCGGTGGTGGAGGTGTTGTTGGTTGTTCGAGTTGGGGCGTTGCCATACATCAATTATAGCATTACTTGATGATTTTTTAATTTTTATTTTTTTTAATTTTCTGCGGCTTTTGCAAAGTCAAACATTGACAAAAAATAACCGCTAAGAATACCAGGAGCGCAAAGACGCGAAAAAGGTACATACTGATTTTTTTCAAGGATAATTACTGCGCAGGATGTTTGAATAGATCGCGCACCAACAGCACGCCGCCAATGCCAACCGCTACAAGTGCCAGCACATAGATTCCAATTGGCACGAGGACGAGTGCCATCAACCAGGGAGTTGGTTCGGTTTCACCCGAAGCCAGCCCTGTGATAACAGCCAGTGCCTGTCCGCCAAATAACATGCCGACAGCAATCACCAGCCCCCAGCCGATCAGTCCACGGCGTGAACGTGCGCGCAGTGCAGCCCATAGGAGCATTCCGCCGCCAAGCATGGCGATCGGAAAGAGTTCCGCAGGCATGAGATAGTCGAACTCGGAACATGCCTGTACGAAGGGCGAAGCCCACTGAGAAAATGATCGGCGCTACGATGGGAAGCCATACAAATATGGTTCCCAGGATCGCCAGAAATTTTGTAAAGGCATCTTTCTTTTCCATGGCAAGCTCCTTCTTCAGCGGATGATACTCATGTTATAGCCTCTTCGATTTTCCATCCATGTTCCAGGCGATCAAGAACAGAATCGCCGGGGGCGCAATAAGAACCCACAGGATTAGAAAGCCCACCATCCACTGGCCTTTCAATATCACCCAGGCAATTTCACGGATGAACAGCATGGATAGTGTGAAGATCCCACCCACGAGTTCCCATCGCCAGGCAATGAACAATCCCAGAAGCGCCAATCCAGTCAGGCTTAATAAGAATATATCCACAGGCGCAAGCGTTCCCGGGGTATAGGAATCGGGCGAGAAGAAGATCAACAAGGCGCTTATCGTGACAAGAATGCTCCAGATGCGGGCAATCCAGCGAATGATCTTCACGGTACGTGGGACAGGGTTTGCATTGTTCATGGATCATCTCCTAATGCGGGAACTAGGAACTCGCCCAGGATAAAGAAAATGGCGAACAACCCGGGCAGGAGCGGGGCCAGCACCATCCAGGAACGTTCCTTTTTCCAGATGACGGCGATCAGTGCACAGATCCCCGCGCTTACGCCGCACAGCATGGTGAGGATGCCGTAGACAGGCAGAAAAACGGAGTTGAGGGCAAGTCGCCAGGGGGCCGTACTATCCCAGGTGGACATGAATACGAAGGTGTTGATCAGCCACAGAACAACAAACGCCGCCGCCAGCCAGGCTGCCCACCAGCCAACCTTCGTCTCTGGTTTTCCTTTAACGCGCTCCCAAAGTGAAATTGATTTATTGGTCATCTCGTGCCTCCATATTTATCATAGCACGCGGAGTTGTGGGATTCAAATATTATGACGAGAATCGGAACGATGCAAAAGTCCCTGCCAATTGGCAGGGACTTTTGATTTTGATAAAAATGAAATAATAATTCATGCGGTTATGGTGAAGGCTTCTTGTAGAAGAGATCAAGTCCGTTGAGGAGCTTGGCGAATCTGGATTCGAAGATGAATTCATCTTCCCAGCCTGAGAAGTCGAGAATGTTGTATTCTGTGACTTGCTCCATGATGCGTGCAGGCCAAGCGCTTGATTTCCAACTATCATCAAGGGCAATGGGACAGAGGGCATCACGTCCAAGTTCTTTTTCTAGTTCACGCGCTTTGCGTACTTCGTGCTGGACCCAGTCACTGTTGAGGGAATTCTTCGAAAGAACAAGCAACACAGTAGGGTTTTGACTAATGGCGCGGTCAATCTGAGTTTCGAGGCGACCTGCTTCTGCATCATGGATGTCACGCCAGAAGCGGATGCCTTTGGCATGTGAGAGCAGAGTCGAAGTGAGTCTACGAAGACAGCGTCTGTGTGGGAGTAAGAGATAAAGAGAGGGGAGATTTGGATAGCTCGCGTAGCGCGGAGATCGTAGATGCGGTATTGGATTTTGACGATCTCTTCGTTGGTGAGATCGGGATTGTGAGTTTCGCTGAATTCGATTTCCCAATCTGCAAGTCCACAGCCACGGAGGAAGGCTTCGGAGATTTTGCCTTTGGATAATTGGATCGTATCTGCACCAATGGTGGAGGGATCATCATGGCGAACTGTTTCAAGCTCATCTGTTTCGCTGAGATCTGTATCTCCAAAAGCTGTTGATTCCTATACGCGCTCTACTGAGATTAGCTCCTCTGAGATCGGCATAACTAAGTTTGGCATATCTGAGATCAACTTCTGCAAGTTCGGCTTCGATGAGACTAGCTTCAATGAGATTAGCTTCTCTGAGATCGGCACCATAAAGATTGGCTTCAATGAGATTAGCTCCTTTGAAATCAGCACCATAGAGTTCGGTTCGACTAAGATCGGCTAACCAAAGATTGGCTCCGCTGAGGTCAGCATCAGTGAGGTCCGCTTCATAGAGAAAGGCTCTATTGAGGTTGGCTCTTGTTAGATATGCTTCATTGAGACAAGCTTGACTAAGATCGGCTTTGCTGAAATTGACTTCTCTAAGATCTGCTTTTTTGAGATCGGCTCCGCTGAGATTAGCTTCCCTGTGGTCAGTTTACCAGAGATCAGCTTCAATAAGGTCAATCTTTGCATTCGGATGTTTGTCACGCCATTTGTTCCAACCTTCAACGCCTGCTTTTAAGCGCTCAAGTTGTTCGGGGTTCGCCATTTGTTATTCCTCCTAGGAATGAATAAGGAGAGTATATAACAAAAGGAAAAAAGTGGAAGGATAAATTGTGAAACGGAATTTCGTTAGCAAGATTTCAGCGATGAATCTATTCTTCCCAAACCGAATGATATGCCCCAATGGATTCAAAATATTCCACCATGCGTTTATAAAAGCCGTGACTTGTGATCGTGGCGCTGTCGCCGATGACGATGAGCTTGCGGCGGGCGCGGGTGAGGGCGACGTTCATGCGGCGCGTATCAGCGAGGAAGCCGACTTCACCTTCACGGTTCGAGCGGACGAGGCTGACGATCACGGCTTCTTTTTCGCGTCCCTGAAAACCGTCCACGCTGTCTATTTCTATACCGCTTGAGGCGCCGTCCTCGGCGCCGAGGACGGCGCCGTTAGAGCATAGATTTTTCACGCAGCAAGCGCACTTGCGCCGAGTAGGGGCTGATGACGGCGATCATGCTTGGGCATACACCAGCCTCGATCAATGCATTCACTTTTTTGACCACCAGTTCCGCTTCGAGTGGATTGAAGCGGCTGTCGCCATTGGGTTCCTGCTCTTCGTCGTAACTTGCGCCTGCGGTGTCGATGAAGTCCACGGGGCAAGCTGTCAGCGGGGAAGATGTCACAGCGGGCAGGTCAGCTAGCAGGGCGGTGCGAACCGACTCATCGGCTTGCAAACTGTTCTCGTAGAAGACATCCGAAGAAAAAGACATGATGTCGTTGTGCATCCGATATTGCACATCCAAACGGCGCGAGATCTTTGTGCCGATGGTTGAAAGCAGGCGTTCCATCAGGCTGATGTCAAATCCCTCTTTGGCGGCTTCGGTTGAAATAACGGTCGGCGGAAGTTGAAAGTGATCGCCTGCCAGCACCAGTTTATTGGCGTATTGAAGCGGGATCCACGCGCCAGGCTCGGTGCTCTGGCTGGCTTCATCCATGATGCACCAATCGAAAATGCGCCCGTTCAGAATTTCACCGTCCAGCCCAGTGGATGTGGCGCACACGATGCGCGCCGAATTCAACACGCGCTCGACCACACCTTCTTCGATCTTGCGCGCCTCGCGCAGCATATCCTTTGCCTGCTGACGGATCGCTTCGCGCGCGCCAGGCTCGGGTTTTGCGCGCGTGTATTTGAATGACTGATCTTTCAATGCGTGCGCGTCGCGGGTGAGCTTGCGCGCAATTTTGAAATCGGGATGTTTCTCGACCAACAGGTCAAGCGTATGTTCGCGCAGTTCAGGCGACACGCGCGCGGGATGCCCAAGGCGGATGGCGTTCTCGCCCGCGTCGAGCAGGCGCTCAAGCATGTTATCCACGGCGAGGTTGCTGGCCGCCACCGCCAGCACGCTTTGTCCGCTGCGCGTGATCTGACGCATCAACTCGACCAGCGTGGTGGTTTTCCCCGTCCCAGGCGGACCGTGAATGATGGCAACATCGTCCGCGCTCAATGCGAATGCAACGGCTTGATTTTGCGAATCATTCAGGTTTTGGTTCAATGCCTGATGCGTTTCAACTTTTTCAAATAAAGCGGGATGCTTCGCGAGCAGTACATCACGCAGTACGGCAAGCCGTGACGATTTCGCATCGCGTGCCTTGTCCATTGCCTGACGCTGACGCTGACGACCGACCTCATCTGTCGAACGGTCCAACCTAAACGTTGAGCTGGATACGTCTGCCTCTGGCCATTGATTGAACGCCACCTGAATACTGTCCCGCCCCGCGCGGCTGACAATTCCGCGCCAACCCTCTGAATCACTATTGCCCTCTTCTGAAAGGATCACAGGGCTGCCAGTCCGCAGGCGATTCCACGGCAGGGATAAATTCTGGTTGCGCTTGCCAAAGGTCAACAGGAACCGTCCGCCCAGCCCGCATCTTCATCACGGATGACGAGATTGATCAGGCTGTTGCCCAAAGCTTCTGCTTCGGCGGGCGTGTGCCGCTCCAGCTCGCGCAGGGATTCCAGTTTCTCCGCCTCCGCTTCCATATCCAACAGGCGCGCGAGGCGTGCAAAATGTTCTTCGGGTCGTGGGTTGATCGCAGGCATGAGGAAGTTATTTTAACATTCTTTCTCATTATGTCGTTGCGAGGAGGGCATTTGATTCTTCCTGACAAAGCAACCTCCTAATAACTGGGGATTGCTTCGTCGGAAAGTGCATCCTCCTCGCAATGACATGAAAAGTATAATAACCCCATGACCAAAATTCTTTACCGTGCCCACGCAGTTCAGCGCATGTTTGAGCGTGAAATATCCCCTGTCAAAGTCCGCAAGGCGTTGGAAGCCGAAGATGTGATCGAGGATTATTCATCCGAGATGCCTGAGCCGAGCAGATTGTTAATGGGCTTTCAAGGCAAGCGTCCGTTTCATGTGGTCACTTCGGAGAATCCAGAAGAAAGCGAGATCACGGTGGTCACTGTTTATTTGCCTGATGCGAATAAGTGGAAGAAGGATTTTCGGAGTCGGAAGTGAAAAATATTAACCACAAAGGACACGAAGGTACACTAAGGAAAACCAAAACCCTTTGTGCCACTTTGTGACCCTTCGTGGTGAAAGGTTTTATGATTTGCCTAATTTGCAGACAAGCTGAAATTGTTGAAGGTTTCACTTCCATTACTTTTGAACGTGATGAATTTCGATTGCTAGTTAACTGTGTCCCTGCGCACGTTTGTCCCAAGTGCGGCGAAGCCATTGTGGATGAAGATGTGGCGATTCAGCTGATCAGCAAAGCGGAAGATTCTTTCGAGCAAGGAGTGCGTGAGGATGTTCGTGAATATTAATTATATTGGGCTTGCCGCCGCGTTTGCAACGTTCTTTGGCGTCTGGCTGGGGCATGTCTCCGTGCGCAAGATCGAACGCGAGACGGTCAACTTATGGAAACCAGCATTGATTGCGATTGCATTGGGCACAGGGTTTGAAATCGCCGCTCTCCTAACTTCGAGCCTGGCTTTCTCCGCAATGAGCAGTATCCTCGGGGTGACCTTGCTCTGGGACGCGCTTGAATTGTTTCGCCAGCAAAAACGGATCAAGTGTGGGCACGCGCCCGCTAACCCGAATAATCCGCGCCACGTGAAAATCCTGGCTGAGTATCCCGACGCCACAACCATTGACTGGCTTGACCGCGACCCGCGCGGAAGCGCGTATTCGCCTGCTGAACTTGCATCGATAAAGGAAGGTACAAAATGAATTGGTTCGGATTTTGGCTTTGTATCGCAACCCTTTTTATCATTGGTTTGGGCTTCGTCTGGGTGATTCGCGGCGAAAGATATTTCGGTTATTTGTGGTGGCCTTATGTGATGGGAGCGGGGATATTATCCATTCTTGGTTCGTTGTTCATCTCAAATAATTGGGCATCGGCTTTACTCGGCGTATTTGGCGCATCCCTGATCTGGGGCTCCACTGAGTTGAAAGAGCAGGCCGTGCGCAGTGAAATTGGCTGGTATCCATTTCGTGCAAAGAAAATTCTTCCCCCGTTTGCAGATGTGATTAAAAAGTGGAAGGCGCCGAGTTTATAATCCTGGCATGAAAAAACGCATTGGTCTGCTTATTTATATTTTTCTTGCCGCTTGTTCTTCTGCGCCTGCATCTCCCGTTGTGACCCTGCCTTCGCCTGTTGTCATAATTATTCATTCAACTGAAATACCAACAACGGTTCCATTTACTGAAACACCAACTCTCACATCAGTACCCACGCCGCTTCCGCATTTGATGTATCCATACACGATCGCTGGGTTGCGCGAGCGCGAATTTGCAGGCGGGGAAATTCGGATTCTGCAAACTTTACTTCAAATGGAAACTTACACTCGCTATTTAATATCCTATCCATCTGACGGACTTACCATTACTGGTATTTTACAGATTCCCGCAGGGCAGGGACCTTTCCCCGTGATCATCATGAATCACGGATTTGCCAAACGCAGCGAATACACATCGGGAGACGGCACAGACCGCGCCGCGGAATACCTTGTTGAGCGTGGATATATCACAATCGCACCTGACTACCGCACCTGGGGTGATTCGGATGTTGCCCCGTCGTTCTTTCACACTGGGCTGGTTACAGATGTGATGAATTTGATCGCGTCCCTTCCGACCATTCCGCAGGCGGATGTTTCACGCGTAGGCATGTGGGGGCATAGCATGGGCGGCGGTATTACCACGAAGATCCTCACGCTTGAGTTGCCTGTCCGCGCGGCAGTGTTGTATGCGCCCAATTCAGCAGACGATGCGGATCTGATCGCACGCTGGGGTTACGGCTGTATTGGAGATATATCCGCTGGGGAGTTGTTGGAAACCTGCAACTCAGCGGATGTGATCCCAGATACACTGTCAGACGAGACCGTTGCTGCTTATGTTGAATCAGCTACCAGCGAGGAAAGGATGCGTGAGGTCGCTCCGTTCTATCATCTTGAAAACATTTCAGCCCCGATCCAGATCCATATCGGCTCAGCAGATGGGGATTACATCGGTTCCACGCCGCCTGAGTGGTCTTATAAATTGCATCAGGGCTTGTTGGATGCGGGTAAGGATGCGGAGTTGTTCGTTTACGAGGGGCAGCGGCATTCTTTCACAGGGGATGCGTGGCTCTTGTTCATGGACCGCGCCGTCAGTTTTTTCAACGAACAATTGTAAATGCGAATAAAATAGAGTGATGAGAATTTATTTCAGGTATTTGCTGGTTATTTTTATATTTACTGTTTCAGCTTGCACACCCACGCCTGCCGCAAATCCGCCTGCGATACAGGCAGTTATCGTCGCTGACACGCCCACGCCGACTGTCACGCCGCGTCCCACGCCTACTCAAACGATGGAGCAGGCGCTTTATCCGTACACAATAGAAGGCTTGCGCAAGCATAAATTTCGAAGCGGCAAAATTACCATCCGCGCGACCCTGCTTGAAACAGATGATTTCACCCGTTACCTGATCGAATATCCAAGTGACGGTTTGACCGTTACGGGGATTCTGCAAGTCCCAACCAAAGGCGAGCCGCCGTACCCTGTCATCGTCATGAATCACGGATTCTTTTCACGCACGATCTACTCCTCAGGTGATGGCACGGATCGTGCCGCAGAGTTCCTTAATAAGCGCGGCTATCTCACGGTCTCATCCGATTATCGCACCTGGGCAGATGCAGAAGCTGGCGAAAGTTTGTATTACTCGGGTCTTGCAATCGATGTGATCAATTTGATGAACGCGCTCCCATCTTTCCCACAAGCCGATGTGAAGCGCATCGGTATGTGGGGACATAGTATGGGTGGCGGTGTGACGCTCAAAGTATTGACCTTGGATAAACGCATCAAAGCTGCTGTTTTATATTCATCGGTCAGTGCGGATTTTGCCGACATCATTGAGCGTTGGGGTCCTGGCTGTCTGGGCGATGTCTACGAAGGTGAAGTGGCTTACGGTTGTAACTCATCAGATGTGCTTCCTTTGGAACTGCCTGAGAATTTAGTCAATTCCTACTTTAGCTCGGTAACTGATCCTGATATGCTGGAAGCTGTTTCTCCGCTTTATCATTTTGATCTCGTGACCGCGCCCGTACAGATCAATTACGGAACAGAAGACGGAAAGACCTCCGCAGGCACGCCGCCTGAATGGTCAAAGAAAATGTATAAAGGTTTTATTGAAGCGGGCAAAGACGCGCAACTTTTTGGCTACGGTGGCGAAGGGCATTCCTTCCGTGAGGATGAATGGTTCGCCTTTATGGAGCGTACCGCACAATTCTTCGATCAAAATGTAAAATGATATGTGAATGAAAAAAATTCCATTTATTTTATTGGTATGTTTATTTCTATCTTCCTGTGCGCCTGTACAAACGCCCGTTGCAGTAACCTCAACGCCTGCGCCCGCATCCCCAATTGACGGTCAATGGCAGGGGACGGGTTCCACTGCCGATGGCAGACCTTTCAAGATATATCTCACAATTCAGAATTCAAATCTTGCAGGCCTGATCTACAACTTTACAGGTTCAGACGGGATTTCCTGCACCGCCATTGAGTATGGACAGATCCCACCTGCGAAACAGCCGAAGGTATTAAATAACGAACTCGATGCCTCTCTCGGTACGGATTTTGTCATCACCGCATTATTTGAATCTGACTCAACTGTCTCAGGTCATCTCACTGTTCGCTGGCACGAACGTCAGCCGCGTTGCAACGGCGATTACGAAGTGACCTGGTCGGCAGCCAAACAAATTCCACAATCTGTCTCAATCAACAAATCAGCCAAACCCCAACGCGCCAAATCCACTTGAGACATTCATTCAAATCCTGGTCTTTGGATTGTCAAACGGCGCAGTCCTGGCTCTCAACGCCATCGGCGTGACCTTGATCTACAGCACGGTACGCACTCTGAATCTTGCGCATGGCGATGTCTTTGCGTTATGCACCGCGCTCGTAACTTCCATTATTAATATCATTGGCATCAAACAAAATTGGCCGCCGTTGCAGATCGCAATCGGACTGGTACTTGTGCTGTGTGCCGCAATGGGACTCGGCGCACTATTAAGCGTTGGCATTGAACGTCTTGCCTTTGCGCCTTTCCGCGGACATTCGCGCCTTGCGCCGTTGATCGCCACACTTGGACTTTCATTTATCCTTTTTCAGGGCGCGCTTGTTTGGCGCACGTTTCAAGGCTCGTGGATCGTCGGTGAGCATCGCAGTGTCCCAGGTCTGCCCGAAGTGCCAACAGATGGGATCCCATCTTTATTGCCCGAGATCAATCTTGTAAAAGCGCTGGGTCTGCCTTTCCATATCATCATTCGTTTTAGTGATGTCTTTGTCATTCTTGATGGCGTTTGGGTTTGTGGCGTTTGCAACCTGGTTTATGTTGAAGACTCGCACAGGCAAAGCCATCCGCGCTTTGTCACAGAGTCATCAACTGGCAGAGATGATCGGCGTTAACGTCAACCAGACCATTCGGCGCGCATTTGCTTTGGGCGGTTTATTTGCAGGCGTGGCAGCATTTATCTTCGCATTGTATTACTCGCGTCCGTTTGGAAGTCACGGCGCACAAAGCGGACTCTTCGCATTCATGGCCGCATCTGCTTGGCGGCATTGGGAATCCGCTTGGTGCATTGGTCAGCGGTTTGTTGATCGGTGTATTCTCTTCGTTGAGCGATTATTATTTCGCCGCACAATGGACTCCTGCATTATTGCTGGCTTTGCTTGTACTTCTCTTCGCATGGAAACCAAATGGCTTTGGCGGCGACGAGATCACAGAATCAGCCACGGTACGCGATTCTGTCATTTTGACAGCACCCGCTCACGGGTCGCGTATGAACCGCTTGTTCATCTTCATGCTGCTTGCGCTTGCCGTCATCCCGCTCATTTCGCAAAGCGGACTGATCATCCTGCGCATCGCGATGATCTTTATTTTGCTGGCGCTTGGTTTAAATCTTGCGCTTGGAATTACAGGCATGCTCGACCTTGGCTTTGCCGCGAGTTTTGGCCTTGCCGCTTATGTCACCGCGCTGCTCACTTCCAAATTTGATATTGTGCTGATGTTGATCATCGGCGCAGGTGTTGGTGCTTTTCTTGGCTTGCTAAAAGGGATTTTGGCAAAACGATTGCGCAGTGATTTTTTTGCGGTTGCAACCCTGGCGCTTGGATTATTGATCCGACAGATTGTCATCAATTTGGATTTTACTGGCGGCATGGGCGGGATCGGCGGAATTAGTGCGCCGCATTTTCTTAACCTGAGCCTGGTCGGGCAGACCCAGAAATATTATCTCGTCCTCGGCATTGTGACTCTCGCCGCGTGGATGAGTCATCAGTTGATCGCATCCCGCAGCGGCCGCGCCTGGATCGCCCTGAGTGAAGATGAAATTGCCGCATCTTCTTCAGGTGTGAACGTAGCCCGCTCGCGCATGACCTCTTTGTTGATAAGCTCTGCGTTGGCGGGTATTGCTGGTGTTTTATACGCGAGCACGCTTTCATTTGTTGAACCAGACCTGATGGCGTTTCACGTCTCAAGCATGGTGCTGACAATGGTGATCCTCGGCGGCGCTGGTAATGTGACGGGCGCGATGATCGGTGCGCTGGTGATCATCTTATATGATAAATCCATCATTCCCCAACTCGCAGATTGGCTGGCATTGATCTGGCCGAAGAATGCCTTTATTGGCTCTGTGCCAGATATTCGCGGTGCATCGTTCTTTAATTTTGGCATCGTGTTGTATTTGACTGTTCTATTGCGCGCACGAAGAAAATAATATTTCCTTGAATACTTGACAGGCTTATCGGCTTAAAAAATTTGTCAGACATTAATTGAAAAAGCCATATAAAATTTCTTATTAAAGTCTTGACTTTATTTTCAGCCTGCTATAAAATCTGGTCACTATATCTCATCTTGAAAGGAGGCACGAAATAATGATAACCATCACATTGACCACCCAATCTGTTTTAAGCGCGCCTCCTGGCAGGCTGTTGTAGTGACGATTTAAGTCGTTTCTGTTTAGCAACCAACCGCAGGCGTGATGCCTGCGGTATTTTTTTATCTGGCCGCAGGGTGCAATTAACCTGTGGTTTTGCTTTTAATATGGCCACGTGATTACCAAGTGAGTAACAAATGAACGCACACAATAACAAACTCGTTGTCCGCCGTTATTTTGAAGAAGTTCTATTAAACGGCAGATCTGAATTGATCGAAGAACTGTTTGCTCCGCAAATACGCAGCCTTGTCAGACGATTTGCGTTTTTTGTACCAGAGTCATTCTCCATGAGCGAAATGGTCGCGGAAGGTGACAGCGTGATGGTGCACTGGCGTATGAGTCCATTATCGGATGCGCAGTTCGGTCAAAACGGATTTGCGGTTTGTCATCTCGAAGATGGCCTGATCGTCGGGCTCGAAATGATGGACATCAACGGCATCCTGCGCCAGATCGGCGCGGAAATATTCTCTCCTGCCTATTAAAAAGGTTCCTTTACAATGAGCAAAAATCAACTGCTTGAACTTTATGAAGAACTCGATGAAACTAATTTGGAAGAGGCGCAGCCATTAAGCAAGCGCCTTTTCCAAAAGCGCGAGTTTAAAAAGCGCGAGACGGAAGCGCAGTTATTTATCCGCGCCCAGGAAATCTCGCGTGAATTTAAATTTACCTATAAAGCTGCCCGCTTCGAGGAAGCCTGGCTATTGGATTCCCTCTTCGAAATCGCCGAACACAAGTGGATCTCGGATGTGCTGCGCAAGGTCAAAGGTGGCAAGGAAGCCTCGGTTTATCTGTGTAAGTCTGGCGTGTCCGTGGATGTGCCCCTGCTTGCGGCCAAGATCTATCGTCCGCGCATGTTGAGGAATCTAAAGAACGACCAGCAATATCGCACAGGCCGCGCGGATCTGGACGAGAGCGGTAATGTGATTATCGATGATGGCACTCTGCATGCCATGGAGAAACGGTCAGCATTTGGCGAAGAAGCCAGACACCAATCATGGATCGCGTACGAATTTACGACACTTGAAGTGCTGCATGAAGCTGGCGCGGATGTGCCGAAGCCGTACGCAATGGAAAAGAATGCCATCCTGATGGGTTTCGTCGGTGACCTATCCAACTCTGCGCCTGCACTCAATTCTGTAAACCTTGACTTGGATGAAGCCAGACCGCTTTATGAGCGCGTCGTCCACAACATTGACTTAATGCTTGCACATGGTCGCATTCACGGCGACTTGTCTGCATATAATATTTTATATTGGGACGGTGATATTACTTTGATCGACTTTCCCCAGGTCGTGTTGCCAGAGTCAAATCCCTCATCGTGGAACATCTTTTTCCGTGACGTGACCCGCGTTTGTCAGTATTTTTCTGCTCAAGGTGTGAAGTGTGACGCGCGCAAACTTGCATCAGATTTGTGGACCTCGCATGGGCACAAGATCGTTAAAGAGGTTGACCCGAAATATCTCGACGCTGAGAAACCTGAAGACCGACGACTTTGGAATAAGCAGAAATAGCAATATAAAACCCGCTTCATATTTTAATGGCGGGTTTTATATTGCTTCTCCAATATTGGCTTGCATACGATAACCAACCCCAGGTTCGGTGTGGATATACTTCGGTCTTGCGGGGTCACGTTCGATTTTGCGGCGCAGGTTGCTGATGTTGACTCGCAGGATGTGCATTTCACTTTCGTAGGCAGTTCCCCATACCTGTCTGAGCAGGTGATGGTGGGTAATGACTTTTCCTGCGTTTTGCATCAGCAATCGCAGGATATCGTATTCAGTGGGGGTGAGTGAGATTGGATTTTCATCCACAGTTACAACACGGCGGGAGATGTCCATTTGCAGACCGCCAACTTGCAAGATGGGACCATCGGGTTTGCTGGACAAGCGCCGCAAGGCGACGCGCATACGCGCCATGAGTTCGCCTGTGCTGAATGGTTTGCTGAGATAGTCGTCTGCGCCTGCGTCGAGGGCAGCGATCTTATCCTGTTCAGCCTCACGCACCGAGAGGATGATGATGGGCGTTTGCGACCATTCGCGCAGTTGGCGCGTGACTTCGATGCCGTCAATATCGGGCAAGCCCAGGTCGAGAATGATGATGTCAGGACGGTTGGCTATGACAGCGTTCAGGGCTTCCTGTCCATTGGCAGCCTCGTAGACGGTGTGTCCTTGCGCAGTTAATGCGGCGCGCAAATAGCGCCTGATCGATGTCTCATCGTCCACGACCAAAACCCGCTGACCCGTTTCCATGATTATTTGTTTATCCTATATTGTTCAAAGGTAATTCTATCGTAATGATCGTCCCGCCGCCATCGCGGGAGCTTGCGTAAATATTGCCATGATGCACTTCTATTATTCCCTTGCTAATGGACAGTCCCAGCCCAGTACCGCTGACATTCTCGGGGCGTTGGACTCGGTAGAATTTGTCGAAGATGCGAGTTAGGTCTTCGGTGGGGATGCCCACTCCACGGTCTGCAATTTGAACGCGGATTTTTTCACCATCCAATGCGGAAGAGAATTCGATCAGAGAATTTTCAGGCGAATATTTAACTGCGTTCTCCAATAAGTTCACAATGACTTGCACCATGAGCGTGAAATCCATTGGCACAAGCGGGAAATCCATTGGGACATTCACATTTACTTTATGATTTTCAATTCGTTTGCCGAGCTGCTCGAGTGCTGTGCCGATCAGGTCTTGAATATCGCCAGGTTCGAGATGAAGTTTGATGGCGCCGCTTTCGATGCGTGTCATCGAAAGCAGGTTGCCCACGAGTCGGTTTAAGCGATCCGCTTCGCCGCGTGCATTTTCGATCAAAGCCTTGCGGGATAAATCATCCAGTAAACCGTCGTCATCATCGAGGGCGCTCAGTGCGCCAGTGATGGAAACAAGAGGCGTACGCAGGTCGTGCGAAATGGAATTGAGCAGGGCAGTTTGTAATTTTTCAGTGGTCTGAAGTAGTTCAGTCTGACGCGCCTGCTCGGCAAGACTGGCGCTTTCGATGGCAAGCGCAGCCTGGTTTGCAAAGGCGGCTAATGTTTGCCGTTGTTCAGGTGTAAGGAAACTGCTTGATTCTTTTGGATGGACTCCCAACACACCGACCAAGCCATTTGACGTTCTCAGCGGATGACAGCGGATACTGGCTGCTGGCAGCGTGTCAGTACCTCGACCTGCGGGCTGATCATGCTCAAAAGCCCATGCCGCTACTGCGAGTTCGTTCTCGTCGGGATGGTAGTCGGGTGAACTTGCAAAGGGGCGAAGGATTCCGTTATCGGGTAGGAAGATGGCGACTTCGCGTCCGAAGGCTTGCCCGATACGCGAGATGATAATCTCCGCTACGTGATTAAGATTTGTGGCAAAGGTCAGGTCGCGGCTGAGACTGTAAAGCGCGGCTGTTTGCGATTCGCGTCGAATGGCGGCTTCGGCTTGTTCACGACTTTGCGCAGTGAGCGAACTGATGACAAGGCTTATCACAAAAAGCATCAGAAAGGTGATAATGTATTCTGTGTCGCTGACTGCAAAGGTGTGATATGGCGGGACAAGGAAGAAGTCAAAAGCCAGCACACCTGCAACTGCGGCGAAGAGAGACGGACCTCGACCCAGAAAGATCGCCGAAATAACCACGGATGCCAGATAGAGCATAACTATGTTGGCTGGTTCGAGGTTGCCACGTACAGAAACACCAATTAAAGTGGATATGGCAACAAGTCCGAGGCTGAGCAAGTAGCGCCAGATTGGGCTATGTGGCTGCCAGTCGGTTGGGATGATAGGTGTGTTTGCCTCTGTCCGCGCGCTGATAACATATACGTCGATGTCGCCGCTGGCATATATGAGCTGGTCAACAACCGAGCCAGTAATGATCTCCTGCCAGCGCGGCTTGAGCGGTTTGCCAATGACAACTTTTGTGATGTTGTTTTTGCGCGCGAAATCAAGTACCACCTCATGGATGGAGCGTCCTGCCAGGGTGATGGATTTCGCTCCCAGTTCCTCGGCCAGTTGAAGGGTGCGTCCGATGCGTTCCCGTTTGGTGGGATCATTCTCAGGTTTGGATGCGATCTCTACATAGACGGCAACCCATTCAGCGTTGAGTTCATCCGCCAGCCTGCGGGTGGTGCGGATCAGTTTTTCGGCAAGCGGACTTGGACTGATGCAAACAAGAAGTCGCTCGCCCGCCGCCCACGGACCTGAGATGGCGCGGGTCTGCATGTACGAGCGCATCTGGTCATCCACGCGTTCGGCGGCGCGCCGCAGGGACATTTCACGCAGGGCGGTTAGATTACCTTTGCGAAAAAATTTATTAATAGCGCGCGAAGCTTGTTCGGGAATATAGACTTTACCTTCCTGCATACGAACAAGTAATTCGTCGGGAGGCAGGTCGATGACTTCGATCTCGGATGCTTCATCGATCACACGGTCTGGGATGGTTTCGTGGACGATGATGCCTGTCACCTGTGCAACGACATCATTTAGGCTTTCAAGATGTTGGATGTTGAGTGTAGTGTACACGTCAATACCCGCATCAAGAATTTCCTCCACATCCTGAAAGCGTTTGGGATGACGCGAACCTGGGGCATTCGTGTGGGCGAATTCGTCGATCAGGACCAGCTTGGGGTGGCGGCTGAGAACCGCGTCCACATCCAATTCTGGCAGGGTTACATTATGATATTCCACTTGCTTGCGCCGTAATACTTCCAGCCCTGCAACGAGTTCTTCGGTTTCAACGCGTTTGTGCGTTTCGATATAACCAACCACTACATCCAGTCCCTGCGCTTTGCGTTGGTGTGCGGCTTCGAGCATGGCGTAAGTTTTACCCACACCCGCAACATAGCCGAGGAAGATTTTAATTTTCCGCGGTTGTGTTCCTCGGCTTGAATATTTTTTAGCAGTTCATCGGGGTCTGGGCGAACGGATTTCATGAGATTTATCCATCAATATACTTGATACGGAACTTCGGTAATGACAATCCCTTTTTTGCTTAATAATGCAAAGCGCAGCCAGAACGCAGTCTGGGTGTGAAGAACATTATGCCACCAGTGTCTGGGATTAAATTGAGGCACCACAATGGTCAACCGTTCGTTAGGTTGAGCCACACTGCAAAGTTCATCCACATAGCCGAGGAATGGCTCAAGGAAGGTACGGTACGGCGATTCGATGATCACCAGCCGCACGCCTTTCCCCCACCAGCGCCATTTGTTTTCCACAGCCTCTCTTTGTTCGGGGTCAAGCAGGATGTGGACGGCGGTGATGTCATCGGAAAGCGTACGTGCATATTGCAATGCCTCCAACGTGCCACGATGGATTCCTGCAACAGGCACGATGACACGATGACGGACGGGAGGAGACGGCTCGCCGAAATTATCCAAAGAAAGATCTTTGGCGAGTGATTGATAATGGCGATGAATTGCGATGAAAACGAATACTATAGTGGGAAGAAGCAAAACGATGATCCACGCGCCGTCTGTGAATTTCGTGACAGCAAAGATCAATGTCACAATGGCTGTACAAAGTGCGCCCACCCCGTTGATGACGATCTTCCACTGCCAGCCTTTGTTTCCCTGACCCATAAGTTTCTTATCTTTGTGAAAACCAATGCGCCACCAATGACGGGACATTCCCAACTGTGAAAGTGTGAAGGATAAAAATACGCCTACTGCCCAAAGCGGAACAAGAGCGGTCACACTGGCGTTGAAGATGATAATAAGTAAAGCAGCAATTGAGGCGAGGCTGACAATTCCGCGCGAAAATACGAGGCGGCTGCCGCGATACGCCAATTGACGGGGCATGTACCCATCCTCGGCGATGATCGCGCTCAAGCGCGGGAAATCTGCAAAAGCTGTGTTCGTTGCCAACACCAGAATGATGGTCGTCGCAATGATCGTGCCAACATACAATACGTTGCGGCTTGCAAAAACGGTGCGGGCAAGTTGGGAGACCACAGTTTCAGATTCAGCAGGAACTGCGCCAATCTCGCCAAGCAGGAATGTCATCCCGATAAAGAGAACACCAAGGATGGAGGACATCCAGATCATGGTCATGGCGGCGTTGTGAGCGCGTGGTTCCTTGAAGGCTTTGACTCCATTCGAAATGCACTCGACTCCCGTCAAAGCGGTTGTACCGTTGGAGAAAGCGCGCAATAAGAGAAAAAGGGTGATCGGTACAACGTGAACCGTATCCATGGGAGGTGGGTCAACCACCATGCCAAGCGTTCCGTTTAGATATTTGAAAAAACCAACTCCTACTGTCAACACGGTCATGCCGAGAAAAAAATAGGTTGGCGCGGCAAATGTATTGCCAGATTCTTTCACGCCGCGTAAGTTGGCAATTGCGATCAGAATTAAAAATCCCACTGCCAGTGCCACCTTATACGGATACAAAGCGGGAATGGCTGAGACAATTTGCGCCACGCCAGAAGAAATCGCCACTGCAGCCAGCAGGATGTAATCCAGAAGCAAAGCTGACCCCGCCACCAGCGCGGATGTGATTCCCAGATTTTCCTTCACCACTGTATACGCCCCGCCGCCGCCAGGATAGGCATAAATGGTTTGTTGATACGAGATCGTGACGATGGCAAGCAGCGCCGTAATGATGATCGAAATGGGAAAGGCGTAAACAAATGCCTGCGTGCCTGCCGCTGCCAGGATGACAAGCATTTCCTGCGGCGCATACGCAATGGACGACAAAGCATCCGCGCCGAAAACCGCCAGCCCCACAACCTTGCTGATCGTCTGATGAGGAGCGTCAGTGGTGGGCAGGGGGCGTCCGATCAGCCAGGTGCGCCAGGTTAATTTTTTCGGGCTTTGAACATCCTGATGTTTTTCCAAAATACCATCATGGCTGTTGGTATCTTCATTTGCGTCTTCCATAAATCTTATTGTAGCGCATTCAATGCAAGATTTAACTTGAGGACATTGACTCGCGGCTCACCAAGGAAACCAAATTGACGACCATCAGTATTTTTCTCTACAAGCGATTGGACATCCGCTTCACTCAACCCGCGGGCTGATGCTACGCGATGGACCTGGTACAACGCTGCGGCGACGCTGATATGCGGGTCGAGTCCACTCCCCGAAGCAGTGACCAGGTCAACGGGAATCGGAAGCGTGTTGTCAGGGTCAGCCGCTTTGAGGGCGTCGATCCGCGATTGGACCATATCCGTAAGAGCGGGATTCAATGGTCCATAATTCGAACCAGATGACGCGGCGGCGTTATATCCTGCAGCAGATGGGCGTCCCCAAAAATAGCTGGGATCGTCAAATTGCTGACCGATCAGTTCCGAGCCGACAGCTTTGCCATCTGCCATGATGAGGCTGCCATTCGCCTGGCTGGGAAATATGACTTGTGCGATGCCTGTCACAGCAAGCGGATAGATCACTCCTGTGATGAGAGTTAAGATCAAAAGCATAAAAAACGCTGGGCGTAATTGTGATGTCATTTTTATTCCTTGTTTAATTCTTGCGGCACTTCATCAGCGGGTAAAAATTCTGCGTCAATGGTTTCCATTTCAAATGTGTCGCTCAATATGCCTTTTATTTCTGAACGAGGGAGTAGGAACATTGGAAGGTTATCATTTTTCGATTCAGGTAGTTGATGTAATGATATTCGAGTCACGCTGACCGTTCCATGGAATTTTTGCTGGTCCATATTTGAGAGGGCTGCTGCATTAGCTTTCAGCCACAAGTGGACAAGTCCATAGACCAGCAGGATGATCCCGATCTGCAAAAATTGATGTTGACGAGCCGAGATCTTAAGGCGGTTATCCAATATGAAGAGGGCAATGAGAAGCGGAAGGGTGAGGTAAACCTGCCACCATTTTGGACGAGCGTAATTAGTATCCATGATAAAACCTCTTTTACACTAAGTTAAGAGTAACCAATAGCATATCGATCAACTTGATTCCGATGAACGGAGCGATCAAACCGCCGACACCATAGATCAACAAATTGTCCCGCAATAATTGTGCCGCACCAACTGCCCGATACGGCACACCGCGCAACGCCAATGGGATCAATGCAATGATGATGAGCGCATTGAAGATCACCGCTGAGAGGATCGCGCTTTCAGGCGTGGCGAGATGCATAAAATTCAACGTGATCAAAACGGGATACGTGGAAGCGAACGCGGCAGGGATAATGGCAAAGTATTTCGCAACATCGTTGGCAATGCTGAACGTGGTCAACGCGCCACGTGTCATTAGCAGTTGTTTGCCGATCTCCACGATCTCAAGCAGTTTGGTAGGGTTGCTGTCGAGGTCCACCATGTTGGCAGCTTCACGCGCAGGCTGTGTGCCTGTGTTCATGGCAACGGCGACATCGGCTTGAGCCAGCGCGGGTGCATCGTTCGTGCCGTCGCCAGTCATGGCAACGAGACGTCCGCCAGTTTGATATTCGCGGATCAATTTCAACTTTGTTTCAGGCGTAGCTTGCGCTAGAAAATCGTCCACGCCAGCCTCTGCGGCAATCGCTGCCGCAGTTAGTGCATTGTCACCTGTGATCATCACGGTTTTGATGCCCATCTTGCGCAGTTGCGCGAAGCGTTCCTTGATTCCGCCTTTGACAATATCCTTCAAATGAATGACACCCAGCGCATGATTATTGCGCGTCACCACCAGCGGCGTACCGCCCAAGCGGGCAATGTTATCCACCGCAGGCTTCAAGTCAGACGGGACACCGCTGTTGTTGGATTGCATCATCTGCATCATCGTGTCGGGCGCACCTTTGCGGATGGATGTGCCGTCGAAGTTGACTCCGCTCATACGGGTTTGCGCTGTGAATGGGACGAAGTGCATTCCCTCGGGTGCTTCATCGCTCGCTCCCATCGTCCGTCCGCGCAGACCAAATTGTTCCTTGGCAAGCACAACAATCGAACGACCTTCAGGGGTTTCGTCAGCTAAAGAAGCAAGCTGGGCAGCTTCGGCTAAATCTTTCACATCCACACCTTTCACAGGAATAAATTCCACAGCTTGACGGTTGCCAAGAGTGATCGTACCTGTTTTATCGAGCAGGAGTACATCCACGTCACCAGCGGCTTCCACCGCACGACCAGACATGGCGATCACATTGCGCTGGATCATGCGGTCCATGCCTGCGATGCCGATGGCGGAGAGTAATCCTCCAATCGTGGTCGGGATCAAACACACCAGCAAGGCAACCAAAACCGTGATGGTAATTGCTGTTCCCTTGTCCTGTTGCATTCACGCTGTAAAGCGAGTATGGCAGGAGCGTGGCGCACACAACTAAAAAGATGATCGTGAAGCCAGCCAGCAAAATATTAAGCGCGATCTCGTTCGGGGTCTTCTGTCTCTTCGCGCCTTCGACCATGCTGATCATGCGGTCGAGGAATCCCTGCCCAGGGTCAGAACTGACGCGGATGATGAGCCAGTCCGACAGGAGTTGCGTTCCGCCCGTGACAGCGGAGCGATCACCGCCCGCCTCACGTACGACGGGAGCTGATTTGCCCGTAACGGCACTTTCATCCACTGATGCAATTCCCGCTTCGATCTCGCCATCTGCTGGGAGAATATCGCCCGCTTCAACGAGAAATAGATCGTTCTTGCGTAACGCAGTCGATGAGACAATTTCAACTTTTGACAACGCGCTTTGCACGTCTGACGCAGCGCCGTTTATTTTCCTCGCAGGCGTATCCTGCCGTGCTTTACGAAGAGACTCAGCTTGCGCCTTGCCGCGCCCCTCTGCTACAGCCTCGGAGAAATTCGCAAATAGAACGGTGAACCACAGCCAAAGCGCAATCGCTCCGATGAAGCCAGTGGGAGCTTCGCCTTGTCCAAGCAAGGCCTGAATCCACAACGCAGTGGTTAATACACTCCCGACTTCCACAATGAACATCACGGGATTGCGCACCATCAAGCGCGGATTAAGTTTGATAAAAGATTTCACAACTGCGCGTTGATAGATCTCGCGGCGATATGTGGTTGGTTTTTTTGGTTGAATAGTCATTTTATTTTCCTTTTAGACCTGACAGGTTTCCACAAACTTTTGATTGACCGAGTATTCGCTGATACAAAGAATACGATTTAGTTAGGTCACGATGAAACCTGTCATCTTTATTTGAAGACCATCAGGTGCTCGACGATGGGTCCCAAAGCCAGCGCAGGAATAAAACTCAGAGCACCGACGATCATAATGACACCGATCAACCAGGCAACAAACAACGGTGTATGTGTAGGCAATGTCCCTGCACTCTCAGGTATTTTTTTCTTTTGAACTAGCGACCCAGCAATTGCCAATACAGGGACGATCAACCAGTAACGGGCAAAGAACATACAAATGCCAAGCGCAGTGTTGTAGAACGGATTATTCGCGCCCAAACCAGCGAACGCTGAACCATTGTTATTTGCCGCTGATGAGAAGGCGTATAACACTTCACTAAATCCGTGCGGACCGCCTGTGTTCCAAATCGTTGCGAGACCTGCGGCGGTCACCACGGCAATTGCCGTGCCGACTTTCGCCAGCAGGATTGGAATCAACAGCATGAGAGAAGCCATCTTCATTTCAAAGGCTTCGACCTTTTTGCCGAGATATTCAGGTGTACGTCCAACCATCAAGCCAGAGATAAAGACCGCCACGATGACGAAAGCCAGCATTCCATACAAGCCAGAGCCGACTCCGCCGAAGATGATCTCGCCCAACTGCATCAAAAACATGGGGACTAATCCGCCTAGCGGCATGAACGAATCGTGCATTGAATTGACCGATCCATTGGAGGCAGCAGTCGTGGCAGTCGCCCAGAGTGCTGAATTTGCAACGCCAAAGCGCGTCTCTTTGCCTTCCATGTTTCCACCAGGATTGATATTGGTCTGGGCTTGATCAATACCCATCTTCGTGAAGGCAGGATTGCCAGCCTGTTCTGCCCAAACTGCCAGTCCGACAAATGCCACAAATATGATGGTCATCGTAATCAGAATTGCCCAACCTTGGCGTGTGTCGCCGACCATTTTCCCAAACATGTAGACCAGAGCGGCAGGGATGACGAGAATGGACAACATCTCCAGAAAATTCGAGAAGGGGGTTGGGTTTTCAAATGGATGTGCCGAGTTGACATTGAAGAACCCGCCGCCGTTTGTGCCCAATTGCTTGATTGCTATTTGCGAAGCGGCAGGTCCAACGGCAAGTACCTGTTCGGTCACAGCGTTGCCGTTGGTATCAGTTGTGGGTTGAAATAAAGCAACCGTTTTATACGAACTGAATGTCTGCACAACGCCCTGTGAAACGAGCGCCAAAGCCAAAACGATGGACAAAGGCAGAAGAATATACAAAGTAGAACGGGTGAGGTCAACCCAAAAGTTGCCGATTCCTTTAGAAGTGTGACGTACAATGCCACGGATCAATGCCACCAAAACAGCCATACCTGTTGCCGCGGATACGAAATTTTGCACCGTCAGCCCGAGCATCTGCGAAAGGTAACTCATGGTCATCTCGCCACCGTAGCCTTGCCAGTTGGTATTGGTTGCAAAACTAACTGCGGTATTCCATGCAGAGTCAGCCGTGATCGCACCAAGTCCCTGCGGATTGAGAGGCAAAACAGCTTGAACCCGTTGCAGGATATACACCGCCAATAAGCCCATTACATTAAATAACAATACTGCGATGGCATATGTCTTCCAGTTCATATCCTCGTCAGGATTGACGCCTGCCAGGCGATAAATGAACCGTTCAACAGGAGCCAGCACATGGTCAAGAAAGGTGTGCTCGCCTTGATAAACTTTCGACATAAATGTGCCAAGCGGTTTTGCCAGAAAAAGTAAAACTACTGCGTAGAAAATAAGCTGAAACCAACTGTAGAGATTCATCCAAACCACTCCGGTTTAAGCAAAGCCAGGACAAGATAGACAAACAAGATTAGTGTGATAACTCCTGTTAATACATACAAGAAATTCATGATTTCTCCTCCATCAGCCGCTCACAGACTATTATGAAGCCGTAGGTGAGGGCGATGAAAAATACTGTTAATCCGAAATAAATCAAATCATTCATGTGTGCCTCCATTTCGATCTTAGTGTATGCAGTTGGGGGTCAAAAATGGGGCAAGAAAGATACAAAATAGGTCAAGAAAAAATAAAGAAAACAATCCTTGACTCTCCCGTCTGCCAGTAGTAAACTAACCCTACCTACCGTTCGGTAGGGAAGGAGAGTAGATGACCAGAGACAATATTCTTGATGCTGCCGCGCAGGTATTTCGCCAGAAGGGATTTCATGGCGCATCCATGTCTGCGATTGCGGAGGCTGTGAATTTACAGAAGGCAAGTCTTTATCATCATGTCACATCCAAGCAGGAAATTTTGCTCGCGCTTCTCGACCGCGCCCTCGGCATGTTGACTGACCATATTGCCGTCATCACCGTCCAGGATATTCCCGCTGACCAGAAACTTAGGCAAATGATCCGCGCATATTTATCCGCGCTGGCAGATAATGCTGATCTCACAGCCGTTCTCTTATTTGAGCATCGTTCGCTCGATAAAAAATCACATGCCCGTCATGTCCCTCAACGAGATAAGTTTGAAGGATTATGGCGGGATGTTCTTAATGAGGGTGTGCGTACCAAAGTATTTGACTGTGACGACACAAGCATGGCTGTCCGCGCGTTGATGGGGGTGATGAACTGGACCCTGACCTGGTACCGACCCGAAGGAAATAAATCTATTGAAAAAATCGCAGATGGATACGCAGACTTGTTGTTTCATGGGTTGCTGAAATAATTGTCGTCCTGAGCGTAAAAAGTCGAAGGAAAAAACTCATTTTGATGATATCTGGCGCTTGTAACTTCGACCTGCGCCTTCAGCGCTGAACGTGATACCAAAGGAGAGAAACATGTATTCGTTCGAACCAAGTGAAGAACAACAAATGTTGGTGGATGCGGTGGGGAAGTACGCGCAAAATGATCTGCGTCCCGCCGCGCATGAAGCGGAAGAGAGCCGCGAATTGCCGAAGAAACTTGTCAGCAAGGGTTGGGAGATCGGTTTGCTGCAAGCCTCCATTCCCGAAACCTACGGCGGCTTTGGTGATCGCTCCGCAGTGACAGGTGCGCTGGCTGTTGAAGAAATGGCTTTTGGCGACCTCGCAGGTACGCTGGCTGTGATGACCCCGTCGTTGTTTGCAACTCCCATTTTGCTGGCGGGCAGTGAAGAGCAGAAGAAGCAATATCTTCCCAAAGTCATCGAAGGCGATTGGGCTCCGTACACCGCCGCCTTGATCGAATACGCCTTTGACTTCGACGCGAACGCCCTTCGTACCACTGCCACAGCCGATGGCGGCGACTACATCCTCAGCGGCGAAAAAGCCTTCGTGCCTTTCGCCAAAGACGCCGAAGCCATCCTCGTCTATGCCAATCTCGACGGCAAGACTCAGGGTTTCATCGTCCCCAAGGGTGCTGCTGGATTATCCGTCTCAGACGAACGCGAAAAACTGATGAGCCTGAATGCGCTTCCGCTGTATCGAGTCAAATTGGACTCTGTCAAAGTGCCCGCGGAGAATTGATTAGGCGGCGCATCTGGACATGACTTTGAGTTGATCCTGGCTTCGTTGAGAATTGCCTCCGCCTCAGCCGCTGTTGGTGTAGCCAAAGCGTCTTTTGAATATTCAATGAACTATGCCAAAGAGCGCGAGGCGTTTGGCGTCAAGATCGCTCAGAAGCAAGCGATTGCCTTCATGCTTGCAGAAATGGCAACAGAGATCGAAGCCATCCGCTTATTGATCTGGGAAGCCGCGTGGAAATTAGACGCTGGCAAGGAAGATGCCGCCAAAGATGCTTATCTCGCCGCCACAGGCGCAGCCGACATGGTGATGATGGTCACAGATCGTGGCGTACAAATCCTTGGCGGACATGGCTACATCCGCGAACATCCCGTCGAAATGTGGCTCCGCAATGGCCGCGGCTTTGCCATGTTGACTGGATTGGCGATTGTGTGATGTCATTGCGAGGCGTTCTTTGCCGAAGCAATCCCCTGTACAGTTGGGATTGCTTCGTCGGGAAGAACAACCCTCCTCGCAATGACATAGGAAAAAGGAGATAAACCATGACCATCGAATTTGAAACACCCAAACCTATTGCACAAACACAATTTGTGTTGAAAACTGTCGCTGAAAACATGATGCGTTCGCAGTCACGCTATTTCGATGAGATGCGAGCACGAAATTCCTTTTAGTTACATCGAGTTTATGCACAATGCCATGCGATCCATTGGCGGCGGGAGTCTTGCTCCAAAGGAAGAGAAACCCAAAGAAGGCGATGAGAAAAAAGAAAAACGTCCACCCATTGCATATCAAAACCTTGCGGCGCAAATTGAAATGCTGTCCTGGGGCGATGTAGGCTTCTACTTGGTTACCCCTGGCGGCGGACTTGGCGCGGCGGCTGTCCAAGCCGCTGGCTCGGCTGAGCAAAAAGCCAAATTCCTGGCACGTTTTGGTGAAGAAAAACCAACCTTTGCCGCGATGTGCATGACCGAAGCCGGCGCAGGCTCAGATACATCCGCGATCCGCACGCGTGCCGTACTGGATGAAGCCACGCAGGAATGGGTTATTAACGGCGAGAAGATCTTCGTCACAGGCGGCGATAAATCATTCAAAGAATATGAACAATTTGGCAAAGGCTTTATCGTCGTTTGGGCAAGCATTGACCCGACGGCGGGACGTTCGGGTATGCGTGCTTTCGTCGTTGAATCAGGAACGAAAGGTGTGTGTGTTAATAAACTTGAACATAAGCTGGGTATCCGTGCGAGTGATACGGCCACGATCTCATTGGTCGATGCGCGCGTTCCGTACGACAACATTCTCGGCAGCCCAACCGTTGAAAAGACCACGACAGGCTTCAAGGGCGCGATGGCAACTTTCGATGCCACCCGTCCTCTTGTCGCCGCATCAGGTATCGGCGTGGCGCGAGCCGCTCTTGAATACGTCAAGGAACAACTGGCTGAAAAGGGAGTTGAGATCAGATACGGTTTGCCGCGTCAGAAAATGACATCCATTGAACGGGATGTGATCGACATGGAAATCCAATTGCGCTCGGCGTGGCTGATGGTGCTCAAGGCGGTTTGGATGGCGGATAATAAAAAGCCGAATGCGCTTGAGTCTTCGATGAGCAAAGTCAAGGCTGGCGATGTGGTGACGAAGATCACGCAGAAGGCTGTCGAGATCATGGGGCCGCTTGGGTATAGCCGCGAGTTCCTGCTGGAGAAGTGGTTCCGCGATGCCAAAATTACCGACATCTACGAAGGCACAGGACAGATCAACCGCCTCGTGGTGGCGAGACATATTTTGGGATATAGCGGAAAGGAATTGCGGTAAGCGCCAAGTGTTTCGGTGTCAGGTGTCAGGTAAAACCTGGCACTTGATACCTGATACTTGACACATAAAGGAGTAACCATGAAGTATCACATTCATAAAGCTGTCGTCATTGGTTCTGGCACAATGGGCGCGGCGATTGCGGCTCACCTGGCAAATATCGGCGTGCCTGTTACGTTGCTGGATATTGCTGCAAAAGATGCAGATGACAAAAATAAAATTGTGAAGGATGGCTGGGATCGGTGTCTCAAAGCCAAGCCCGCCAACCTGATGTCTGACGGATTGAAAACGCTGGTCAAGTTGGGAAACCTCGAAGATGATTTTGGCGTAGTTGCCGAAGCGGATTGGATTTGCGAGGTCATCGTTGAAAATCTCAAGATCAAACAAGAGTTGATGACCCGCATTGACGAAGTCCGCAAGCCGAATGCGATTGTCTCAACCAACACTTCGGGCATTCCTGTCAAGGCGATTGCGGAAGGCCGCTCGAAGGGATTCAAACAGCATTTCCTCGGCACGCATTTCTTTAATCCGCCGCGCTATTTGAAACTGCTGGAAATCATCCCAACTGCGGATACTTTGAAGGATGTCACCGAGTTCTTTGTCCACTTTGGCGAATTTGATCTGGGCAAGGGCGTGGTGCTTTGCAAGGATACGCCGAACTTCATCGGCAATCGTGTGGCTTTTGGGACTGGCGCGTTTGCGTTGGATTTCATCCTTAACAACGATTACACCGTGGATGAAGTTGATTCACTCACTGGACCTTTGATGGGTCGCCCGAAGACAGCAACATTTAGGCTGATAGATTTGGTCGGCGTGGACGTGTGGGATCATGTCGGCAAGAATCTCGCGCCGTTGATTCCACATGACAAACTTGGGCAGAAATATCTCGCCGCTGAAAAGCCGCGCAAGTTGATGGATACGTTGCTCGAACGCAAATGGCTGGGCAACAAAACCAAAGTCGGCTTCTACAAAGAAGTGCTTAATGCAGAAGGCAAGAAAGAATTTCACTCGCTCGATTTGAACACGCTGGAACATGTCCCCGCGGGCAAGCCGCGCTTTGACTCTGTCAAGGCGGCGAAAGATGTCGAAGGGTTGGGTGACAGGCTCAAGGTCATGTTGGGCGCGGACGATAAGGCGGCGAAGTTGGTCAAAGCGTTGACCTATCAAAGTTTCCAGTACGTCTCCACCATCATTCCCGAAGTGGCAGATACCGCCAAGCCAATTGATGATGCAGTCCGTTGGGGCTTCATGCACGAAGCAGGTCCGTTCGAGATTTGGGACATGCTTGGCGTGAAAGATGTTGTTAAGCAAATGAAGAAGGAAGGATACCCGTCTGCGAGGTGGGTGGACGAAATGTTGAAGAATGGCGTGGAGACTTTCTATCAATATAAAGGCACAAACAAAATTGGTGTGTACGATGTTGCGAAAAAGAAGTATGTGAAATTGAAGCAGCCCGAAGGCTTTGTTTTCTTGAAAGATTTGCGCGGTACGAAGAAAGAGATCAGCAAGAACGCGGGCGCGTCATTGTTTGATATCGGTGATGGCATTGCATTAGTTGAATTCCACACCAAGATGAATGCGCTGGATGATGATATTTTTGCAATCACGACTGAAGCGCTTGACCGAGTTGAAAATGATTTCGATGGACTTGTGATCGGCAATGAAGGCGAACATTTCAGCGCGGGCGCGAATTTATTTATGGTGGTGGTCGCCGCGCAACAAGGTATGTGGGATACGCTTGATGGAGCAGTTCGCAAGTTGCAAAATATGAACATGCGCATGCGATACTTCCCTAAGCCTGTTGTTGTTGCGCCTGCGGGACTAGCTCTCGGCGGCGGCTGTGAAGTGACCATGCACGCCTCGCGCGTGGTGGCTGCGGCGGAAACTTACATCGGTCTGGTTGAACTTGGCGCGGGTGTCATCCCTGCGGGCGGCGGCACGAAGGAATATATGCGACGCCTTGTCAACCCTGCCATGCGAACAGATATGGCTGAAGTATTTCCAAACTTGCAACGCGCCTTCCTCCAAATTGGACAGGCAAAGGTTGCCACTTCCGCTGAAGAAGCACGGGGAATGGGAATTCTAGGGCCACAGGATCGAATTGTTATCAACCGTGAACACCTGTTGACCGAAGCCAAGCGCGAAGTCATGCATATGTCTGCGGCGGGATACAAACCGCCTGCGCCTGAGCTGATCTATGCCGCAGGTCGCGACATGTACGGCGCAATGAAGATCGGCGCATGGTCTTTCAAGGAAGGCAGGTACATCACCGACTATGATGCCCACATCGCTACCAAACTGGCTTACATCATGGCTGGCGGCGAGTTGACCAAGGCGCAATGGGTGAGCGAGCAATATATTCTGGATTTGGAAAGAGAAGCGTTTTTATCTCTTTGCGGTGAAGAAAAAACGCAAGCTAGAATGTGGTCGCTATTGCAGACAGGGAAACCATTGAGAAATTAGTTTAAGGTTCAAGGTTGAAGGTTGTGACCTTAAACCTGCAACCTTCAACTGAGAGAAGGAGAAACCATGAAAGAAGCAGTTATTGTTAGCGCTGTACGCACTCCTGTTGGAAAAGCCAAACGTGGCGGACTTGCCACGGTTCGTCCCGATGAAATGGCGGCTGCCACGATCAAAGAATTATTGAGGCGCACGCCGAATCTTGACCCCGCTGAAATTGAAGATGTGGTCTTTGGCTGTGCCTTCCCCGAAGGCGAGCAAGGCATGAACATTGCGCGCATGATCGCATTGCGCGCGGGTCTGCCCGACACTGTCCCTGCTGAGACGATCAACCGCTATTGTTCATCGGGCGTACAATCCATTGCCCATGTTGCTCACGCCATCAAAGCGGGTGAGATTGAAATTGCCATCGCAGGCGGTGTCGAGTCCATGAGCATGGTGCCGATGATGGGCTACAAGTTTTCACCCAATCCGCACTTTGCACAGGATCTGCCGCATTACTACACCAACATGGGACTCACCGCTGAGAACGTCTCGGTCAAATACGAGATCAGCCGTGAAGACCAGGATGTTTTTGCGCTCAAGAGTAACCAGAAAGCCGCGCAAGCTGTCAGCTCTGGATTGTTCGACCCTGAATTGGTTCCAATTGACGTGGAACTGACCGAACTTGGCGCGGATGAAAAGCCCGCAACGAAAACCTTCACCGTGAAGCGGGATGAAGGTCCCCGAGCAGATACTACGCTGGAAGCGCTTGCCAAACTCAAGCCAGCTTTCAAAGAAGGCGGAACAGTGACCGCTGGCAACTCATCGCAAATGTCTGATGGCGCTTCGGCGGTGATGGTCATGTCTGCTGACAGAGCCGCACAGTTGGGGCTTAAGCCTCTAGCGAGATTCGTCTCGTTTGCCGTCGGCGGAGTCCCGCCCGAGTTGATGGGCATCGGACCGATCACGGCAATCCCAAAGGCATTAAAAATCGCGGGGCTATCCCTAAATGATATTGACCTGATAGAATTGAACGAAGCCTTCGCCGCGCAGAGCCTTGCCATCATGCGCAAGCTTGAGCTTGACGAAGAGAAGGTCAATGTCAATGGCGGCGCGATTGCCCTCGGTCATCCGCTCGGATGCACAGGCTCCAAATTGACCACGCAACTCATCTACGAGATGGGACGGCGCAAATCCAAATATGGCATGGTCACCATGTGCATCGGCGGCGGAATGGGCGCGGCGGCGATTTTTGAAAATCTGCAAAATTAACCGTCATGGCGAGGAGTGAAACGACGAAGCAATCTCCTACTGTGATTGGGGATCGCTTCGGGCTAACGCCCTCGCAATGACATAAAAAACTTAAAAGGAAAAAACTCATGTCACTCACAATCGAAACCCTCATGTCTAAAATGCCTGGCGCATTCCTGCCCGAAAAAGCGGTGGGACTGGACGCCACCATTCAGTTCAAGTTCACAGGAGACGAACCAGGTGAATGGTACGCCACAGTCAAAGATGGGAAATGCGAAGTCTCGAAAGGGGTTCACGCTTCCCCCAAGATGACCCTGACTGCCGACTCTGCTGATTATGTCAAAATCTTCACTGGCGAACTTGACGGGATGCAAGCCTTCATGCAGGGTAAGTTGAAACTTTCAGGTGACTTGAACCTGGCAATGAAATTAACACAGATGTTCAAGATTAAGTAAAAAGTAGTGAAGTAGAAAGTGTAAAACTCGGAGGTTTCAAAGACTTCCGAGTTTTTTGGTAAAATCTCTCCATTCTATTTCAGGAGCATCAAAGTGGATTTTAGTTGGATCACTTCACCCGCATCATGGATCGCATTAGCCACGCTGATCGCATTGGAATTAGTGTTGGGCGTGGATAATATTATTTTCATTTCCATCCTCGCGGGAAAACTTCCCAAAAAGGACCAACCTCGCGCACGAACCACAGGCATTATGTTGGCGGTCATCACGCGCGTTATGTTGTTGCTTTCTCTTTCATGGATCATCAGCCTCGAAGAGCCTTTATTCCATTTATTGGGATTTGGCATCTCAGGTCATGACCTGATCCTCATCGTTGGCGGTTTATTCCTGCTTGGCAAAAGCACCTTTGAAATTCACGAGAAACTTGAAGGACAGGAAGGACATTCCTCGGCGAAAGTCTCTCCAAATTTTACAAGCGTCATCGTTCAGATCATGCTGTTGGATATCGTCTTTTCGCTTGACTCGGTGATTACGGCGGTTGGCATGGTCAATGAAATCTTTATCATGATCTTTGCTGTCATTGTCGCGGCGGGAATAATGATCTTTTTATCGGGTCCCATTGGCGGTTTTGTGGAAAAACATCCAACCGTCAAAATGCTGGCATTGAGTTTCCTGCTTATGATCGGCTTCACGCTGGTCGTCGAAGGCTTGCATCAGCATATTCCAAAGGGGTACATTTATTTTGCAATGGGTTTCTCTATTTTTGTGGAAATGATCAACCTGCGCGTACGTGCCGACCATGCCAAACCTGTCAGCTTGCGCGATGCTTATGCGGAAGAAAAGATGGAATTACAGCCAGTGGCTGTGAATGCTGCGATCGTAAACCCCGTTGTGGCTGCAAAAACTGTAAGGCCGAAATCCACGGCTCGAAAGCCAGTAGTGAAGAAAGAAAAATCAAAGAGTAAGAAATAATCTTAATTTGTGAAGTGGGCTTTGAAGTTTGAATAACTTCAAAGCCCACTTTTTATTCCCTGTCAATCAAATGCGATGCGTACCCGTACTGCTTGGCCTGGTGATAATTCCCCTTGTTTCAATTCCACGTTCTTCAAATGCGAATTGAATTTCTGCTTTCGCTCGTTCCGCATCTTCAGGCGGGACAAATGCAATGATGGATGGCCCTGCACCAGAGAGAGCAGCGGCGCCGAATTGTTTTGCTGTTTTGTATGCAGACATTCCGCCAGAAATATGTTTTAAGCGATACGTCTGATGAATGCGGTCATCCATCACTTTTTGCAAAAGATCAAGATCGCCATTGCGGAGCGCATCCACAACAAGCGCGGTGCGTCCGATGTTATAGATCGAGTTGGCGCGTGAAACTGATTTGGGTAATACAGCCCGGGCGATTTTTGTCGGCCATTCCACGTTGGGCTTTACGATAATGAGCGTCCATTCGGGAATTTCATATCTTCGTGAAATGATCTCATCACCAGAAGTGATCGAAATGACCAACCCACCAAGTAATGCAGGCGCCACATTATCAGGATGACCTTCCAATTCTGATGCAAGTTTTAGTAACTCATTTTTGTTCAACGGCTTATTGAGCATTTCGTTCGCGCCAAACAGGCCCGCAACAATTGCCGCTGCGCTGGAACCGAGTCCGCTGCTCATGAATACCTCGTTTTTTGCCTGGATGCAAGCGCCGCGCATTTCCCTGCCGCAAACTTCATACAAAAACGTAAAAGCCTTGGTTAGTAAATTCTTCGTGCCTTTATTTAATTTCTCTGCGCCTTCGCCTGTGACATGATACGAAATCTTTTCGGCTGGCTCAAATGAAACTTCATTCCAAATATTTAATGCGAGACCCAGACAATCAAAGCCTGGGCCTAAGATTTGCGGAGGTGGCGGGGACTCGGATTTTTATCATCGGCACATTATAATCGCCCCATTCTTAATTTATGGAGTTGATATGACCTACCAGGGCTTGATCGAACGCTATGGGCAGTATCTTGACCTGCCCGCCCATACGAAAAATATTTCCCTGCTTGAAGGGAATACACCGCTTATCCCGATGCCGCGTTTGAGCAAGGAATTTGGCTGTGAACTCTTTGTCAAATTTGAAGGGTTGAACCCAACAGGATCATTCAAAGATCGCGGAATGACCGCCGCTATTAGTGAAGCCGTCGGCCGCGGCGCACAGACGGTTATCTGCGCTTCCACTGGCAATACTGCCGCATCAGCGGCGGCTTATGCGGCGCGGGCTGGTTTGCGTGCCATTGTGCTGATCCCTGAAGGGAAGGTGGCGGCGGGAAAGTTGGCAGGCGCAATTGCCTATGGTGCTGAAGTCATTCAAATTCAGGGTTCATTTGACGATGCGCTGACACTGGTTGTGGAGATCACGCAGAAGACGCCAATTGCGCTGGTCAATTCAATTAATCCATTTCGGATCGAGGGGCAGAAGACTGCCGCTTTTGAAATTTGTGATGTTCTGGGTGCTGCGCCTGACTGGCTCTGTTTACCTGTTGGCAACGCGGGGAACATCACCTCGTATTGGGCTGGGTTCAAGCAATATCAAAAGGGATTGCCGCGTGTGCTGGGTGTACAGGCTGCGGGTGCGGCTCCGCTTGTTTTGGGACATCCTGTAGAAAAGCCCGAGACTATCGCAACGGCCATTCGTATAGGCAAGCCTGCGCGCGGTGAACAGGCGCTTGAAGCGGCGCAGGAATCCAATGGAAAGATCATCGCAGTTTCAGATGAAGAGATACTATCTGCACAGCGTATTCTGGCTTCGGAAGGAGTGTGGGTTGAGCCTGCATCTGCAGCGGGGCTGGCTGGCCTGATTGCAGAATCAGCCAAAGGGTCGTTTGATGCGAGAGGGAAGAAAATCGTCGTGGTGTGCACGGGCCATGGGTTGAAGGATCCCTCTGTCATCACCGAATTTTTCCAATCCCCCAAAATAATCCCTGCGAATTATAATGAATTGTTGGGTGTGATCGGCGGCATGTAAAGCGGCCATCACCTTTGCCTGTTAAGAAAGTTGCAAAATAGGTTTGAATAAGGAAAAGAAATTAGAATTGCTTGAAAGATTGCCTGGAGAAAGAGTTGGCGGTTTGTCTTTATGGTGGCAATTCCCGATGCTTGAAACATCTATCATGACCAAGAAAAAAGATACATTAGACCCTTCAACACTAAAGGATTTCTCTTTCTTTGCTTCGTTTTCTTTTGAGCAATTGCAAAGGATTGTTGATGTTGCTCAGAGGACTTCGCTTAAAGCAGATCAAGTTGTACTGAAGCAGGGCGAACTTGCTGATGCAATATATTTAATTTTGGAGGGCGGCGTTAAGATCGAAGGCCGTGATAGTGCGGGCGCGGTTTATATGCTTGGCGAAATGGGGAAAGGACAGGTATTTGGTGAACTTGCTTTATTGCGCCGTGAGCCAAGCCGCGTAACTGTGACAACATCCATGGATTCAGATTTGTTGGCAATCGATCGCCCGATGATTCTGAACATGATGCGCAATGTCGATCCTGAACAGATTTTGGATGTCTTTTTGGCTTTGAATGAACATACCCGCACTGCAATTGAGCGCGGATTTAGGGAGGTTCTATCGAGACGGGTATTGGCTTCGCAAATGGAAGCAGAAAAACAACGCACACTGACGCAAATGGTGGCAGGGGTGGCACATGAGATCAATACTCCTCTGACTGTGATCTATACCGCTGTGAACATTATGGCGCGTGAACTTGCAGTACCAGTGGAAGTGACTGTTCAACGCGCGGCCGATATTGCCGAGTTGCTTGAACTAATGCGTCTTAATGTGGAACGTGCCAGTCTCCTGGTGCAAGGTTTTAAGAAAATCTCAATTAGCCAGTTAAAAGATGAAAGAGAACTGCTTGATATTTCCGAGGTGATCGAAGAGACAGTTGCGTTGGTAATTGCCAATTTGAAACGCAGCCAGATTCAAGTCAAATTTCATAATAAACTAGCCCCTGAGCAAAAAAAATGGATGGGTTCCCGGGGGTTTCTGTCACAGGTGTTGATCAATTTACTGATGAATGTGGAAAGATATGCGTATCCCAAAAGGACGGGCGGCATAATAGACGTAACGATTCGACTGGCAGAGGATGAGCATTATCACCTGACCGTGAAAGATTATGGCAAGGGAATTTCGAAAGAGGATCAAGAACGTATATTTGAGCCGCTTTTTACAACGGGGCAATCCATTGGCGGCACTGGGCTGGGGTTAGCCATTGTTGATAACCTGGTGACGAATGCCCTGAACGGGGAGATCAAGTTGAAATCTGAAGCGGGGCAAGGTACAGAGTTCACTATTATTTTTCCAAGAGCGGTTTTGGAGTAAATTTGTGCATTTGATAGAATTTCCTACTTGACAGCCTTTATTTACGAATTGATAATACTATCACGCCTATCTTATATTGGCTCAAATCGCTGCCTTTGCGCAGCGCTCCTGCGTGGAGGTTCTGAGGATACAGGGCTGGACCGTCACCCACAATGCCCCAATTCACGTAGAGGCAAAATTATCCGATCATGGGACGCGGCGCATGTTACCAGAGTCGGCGAAATCAAAAGGTGTTTAGCACATGAATGAACCTGAAGCACGTAAGAAAAGTTCCCTTCAGTCAGCATTCCTGACCGGTTTACTGGGATTCGTCCTGGCGACGGCGGCAGGATTTCTGACTTCCTATTTGCTCTTCAAGACTGGGTTTTTGCGACTACTGCTGAACTTGGTGCCAGAAGATCAGCCACTCGTCCGTTTGCTGTTGGGCCTGTTCTTGATCTTCGTTGGGATTGGCTTGGGCGGGGCGGTGAATGGTTTTCTGCGGGGCCATACCCTGCACTTGATCGACCGGGGTGGCAGCCGCAAACGTTACTTGCTGGGAGGCGCGTTTGCTTATGGTATTAGCCAGGGAATGCTACTCATTCCGATGCTGCTGCTGATCGCTATTATTGGAATATATAACTCGGGTTCCACCAAGGACCCGGCTTCTTTCCTTATCCTCTTTAGCCTGCTGGGCGGCGTTTACGGGTTGGTATCTGGCCTGATCCTGGCCCTGATCACCCTGCGACTGCGCTACTTTTGGCGTGCCTGGCTGGCGTCGATCGTTGGTGGTGTGCTGGGGGGGGCAATGCTTGGCTTTGTTCTTTGGCAAAGGCAAATATTCCTGTCGCAGTCGACTTCCCTGCTTCAGTCAATCGTCCTCTTCCTATTTTTCGTGGCAGCTTTCGGACTTGCCGGCAGTGCTTTGGGATTGGCTTATCGTTGGGTTGATGGCAGGCGCCTGCAAAAACCTGAGCAGAAGCTGGAACCAGCCCGCTGGCAGGATATCACTATTATCGCGGCGGGGGTAATCCTCTTCCTGGTTGTTTTATCCCTGACCACCACTCTGTTGCAATTCGTCACTATTCATACGGGGACAACCACCACCAGCCTGGATCTGGAAACCCAGGGGGTGCGTTGGTACCCGTCGGCACCGATAACCGCGAACATCGCTGACCCTGGAGTTTATCCGCCAGGACTGGATGCTGGTGTGGATGATGCCCTGGCAGCCTCCTGGACGATCAATCAGGACGGACAACCAGAGGTGGTTTATGCGTACCAGCGCCTTGAGACAACCGGCTCGCTGACATGGTCAAGCGCAATCCGCGTCTCAAACAGCGTGGAGGGTGCTCCTGATCATTCCCAATTAGCTCTCGACTCTTCTGGTCGAGCTCATATTGTGTGGAGCGAGATGCTAGATGGAACAAGACAAATTCTCTACAGCAACTGCCAGGGTGAGACCTGCCAGACGCCGGAGGTTATTTCTGGAGCTGAAGGTGAGGTCTGTAATGAGCCTGGCCAAAATGATTGGCCGGCGATCACAATATCCGATCAGGATAGCTTATTGGTCGCCTGGAATGCTGGCGGTCAACTTGGATTCCGTGCATGGCAGGCGGGTGAGCAGCCAACCTGCGCAGCCTGCTGGCTGCATCCTGCCGGCAGCCGGCGCTGACCCAGCCCTGCAACCACGCCTGACAGCGGGAGGCGATGGGGTTTTCACGCTTGTTTATAGCAATGGCGAACCTGGCACTGCGGCACCGATAGGCCTGATCGAAATCAAAAATGGAGAGGCGGGAGAGCCGCAGGAGATCGGCACGGGAAGCCAGGCCGAGGTATTTAGCGATCATAACGGGCAAACGCATCTGGCTTGGTGCAGTGCCGAAAGCGTGTCCACTTATTTCGCACCCAACGGCATTAGTGGGCAGATCCCTTTCCCACCGTGTCTGAGCCGTCCGGGGATCTTGCAAGACAGTCAGGAGCGCATCCACTTGATCTGGTACTCTGATCAGGCGCGTAACAATTACGGGGGTCAATTGTCGACAAAGCTGGTCTACGAAAGTATCCTGCTGGAGACTGGTTGGAGCGAACCGGCCATCATTGCACGCCCGTCCCAGCAAACCTGGCCTGCTTTGACCAGCACGCCAGATGGGAAACTGTTCCTTGCCTGGGGAGACATACTCGATGGCAGTCCGTCCTTGCTCTATTCCCGCCAGGATCCCTATCATTGCTCATCGGCTGACCTGACAACTCCTGCTCAGGCGGTGTTGGGGGTGGTCGAGGGCGGTGAATTTCACCCTGAGGGATACCAGTCGCCTTTCTGCGACAATAGGTACGAAACCTTTATCTATATGCCCAACCCCAACCCAGAGTTTAGCAATGAAGTACCTTCACCCAATGGCGGTTATGACCGCCTTGCCAAACTGGTTCAGGAGGCGCAGTACGAGGTGCTGATTTCCAACATGCAGTGGGATGAAGACCAAGGGGACGGACTCTCTCCCGGATACCGGGTCGTCGAAGGGATTGATGTGCTATACCAGCAGGTCAAAGCCAATCCTGAACGCTACCCGCGCGGTATGACCGTGCGCATCCTGCTGGGCAACTACCCAAACATGGCGACTTTCACATACGGGGACCAGATCTGGAACGTGATCAACGACTTGCACGCGGCCGGTGTGGAGATGGAAGATGCTGAGATCGGCTGGAAGGTGGAAGTGGCTAATTTCAGCGGCAGCTACCCGCACGCCCATACGAAATTCATCATCATTGATGGAGGGGGCCTGCTTTCTGCCGGCTTCAATATTTCATTCTTCCATTTACCCGGAAACCACCCTTCAGAGATGGGTGACGACCTTACCGATCTGGGTCTGATAATGATCGGGCCGGTCGCCCAGTCGGCTCTTTCTGCCTTCGACGATGGATGGAACGGCGCCAACCAATTGGTCTGTTCTGACATGGGGATCGGGGACGATACGGATCGCTGGCAAAAATCCTGTCAGTGGCAGACAGCCAGTGTCAGTCACACGCCGGAGGTTCTAAAATACTACCTGACTGAACAAAACCAGACTGCTTTTGCCTTATACCGCACAGATGTGTATAAAGAAGCAGATAATGCTTATGTTGCTGCTATTGAGTCCAGCAAGAGTTCAATTGACGCAATACACGTCAACTTCTCTGCTCAATTGATCTGCTATTTGGAGGTTGTAGCCCCAGGTATTTGTTCATTTGATGAGAATGCCCTGCCATGGATGAAGGCGTTGGTGAATGCAGTCGAACAGAACCATACCCACGTGCGGGTGATCGTCGAGAATTCCAACGCGAACGGATTGGAAAACCGCATCGGTTTGAAGCTCCTGGATGAAGAGCTTGCCCGGCTTGGGCTGAGTGAATATGTCGAATTGCGCTTCTTCGATGGTCGGGTTCATGCGAAATCTGCCTTGATCGATGATCAACTGCTCTTCGTCGGCAGCCAAAATTTCCACTATAGCTCATTTGGACCAAGCGGTCTGCTTGAATTTGTAGTGGCTACCGAATCTCCTGAGGCGATCCAAGCCTATCAGGATATGTTTGAATATTACTGGTCGCGCGCCATCCCCTCTGACGAGGCTGTCTGGGGTACAGTGCCTTAGGCGGTTCGTGGTAATTGTTATTCTTCCAAAGCTGTATTGAGTAAATTTGTTTTCAAAAAAGTCACTTCGCTCGTGAGGTGACTTTTTTTGATTCCATATTGATTGAATGTCCTACTTGACAGCCACCATGTACGACTTGATAATATGCCCATGCCTATCGTCACCATCACCACTGATTTTGGAAACAAAGACGGATTTGTCGGCACGATGCGGGGAGTGATCTGGAATATTTGTCCCGAAGCGCAAATTGCAGATATTACACATGATATTCCTCCGCAGGATCTTATGACGGGAGCGATTGCGCTTTGGCGCGCAGCACCGTTTTTCCCGCAGAACACTGTCCACCTTGCGGTAGTTGACCCTGGTGTGGGGACAAAACGCCGTCCAATGGCCGCAAAGATCGGCGGACATTATTTTGTGGGACCCGACAATGGACTGTTCACGCCGCTCATGCTCGACTGTGAGAGGGTCGGCGGCGAAATGGTTTTTGTTCATCTGGATCAGCCTGAATACTGGCTGGAAAACGTCAGCCACACGTTCCATGGGCGCGACATTTTTGCTCCCGTAGCCGCGCATCTAGCGGCGGGTGTCCCTCTGATGAAACTGGGCACGCCGTTCACCGATGCCGTGCGATTGTCCATGCCGAGCGCGGAACGCACTTCCACATGGATGGGTGGCGCACATCATGGTGATCGATATATTTGGAAATATGACCACCGATCTGTCCGCTTCTGCTTTGGATGGTCACCGCGATGTTCGTATTAAAGTCAAAGGACAGGAGATTAACGGACTGGTTCAGTCTTATGGGCATCGCAAGCCAGGTGACTTGGTGGCGCTTGTGGATAGTGAGGGATTTGTGGAAGTTGCAGTCGTCAACGGCAGCGCGGCAAAGGTGCTTGATATGAAACTTGGCGATGCTGTGGAAATAACCCATGTCTGAGATTCCCCTCGTCGTTGAAAATCTATCCTTCCAATATCGCCGCCGCGATGAACCGGCAATAGCAAATTTGAATTTCGAACTGCAGGCGGGGCAGGTGATGTTGATCGCAGGCGCAAGCGGATGCGGCAAAACCACTTTGATGCGCTGTATTAATGGCTTGATTCCCAATACCTATACTGGCGAGATGACTGGCGATATTCGCCTGTTCGGTAAATCTGTGACGCAAATGCCGATGGGGGAAATCTCGCAGACCGTGGGGACATTATTGCAAGACCCTGAACGTCAAATCCTCGGCAGTTATGTTCTGAATGAAGTCGCGTTTGGGCTGGAGAGTCTGGGAGTAGCGCGTGAGGAAATTACTCCGCGCGTGGAAAAAGCTCTCAGCCGTCTTGGCATTCTGGACCTGCGTGACCGCGAGACCTTCAGCACTTCTGGCGGCGAAAAACAAAAGATCGCGCTGGCGGGTGTGCTGGCAATGGAGCCACGCATCTTGCTGCTCGATGAACCGCTGGCAAACCTTGACCCCGCCTCTGCGCATGAAGCTTTGGATGCTTTTCGTATACTGGCGGATGAAGGATATTCGGTGATGGTCGTTGAACATCGCGTGGAAGATGTGCTTGCCATCCACCCCGAAGTGGTCATGTATATGAATGAGGGCAGGATCGAATATTTTGGCGATGTGAACGGCTTGATGCAGGTTGTGGATTATCATCACATTAAACTTCCCGCGCAGGTGGTCATGGATCGCGCACGCGGTCAGGTGCAGGAAAAACATTTCGAAGCAGTCATCCAGCCCCAGGTCACGGATGATGCGCCGTTGGTCAGCTTCGAGAATGTCCATTTTAAATATCAAGATCATTTACCCGAAGTTCTCAAAGGCGTTGATTTCCAGATCAAAAAAGGCGATGTGGTTGCGATCCTTGGCTATAACGGTTCGGGAAAGACCACGCTGGTGAAACATGCGCTTGGTTTGTTGAAGCCTACGCAAGGGCAGGTGCTGCTTGAAGGAAAGGATACGCGGCAGATGAGTGTGGCGCATGCCGCGCATACGGTGGGTTATGTTTTTCAAAGTCCGTCGCACATGTTGTTCGCACCAACGGTGAAGGAAGAACTTTCCTTTGGGCCGAAGAATTTGAAAATGCCCGATAATGAAATTGAAAAAAATATTCAATGGGCAATTGAAACGGTGCATCTATCCGAAGAATTGCAAACGCCGCCGCTTGCGCTTTCGTTCGGACAGCAAAAAAGAATTTCGATTGCGGCGGTGCTTGCCATGCGCTCGCGCATTTTGGTGATGGATGAACCCACCGCAGGACAGGATTATTGGAATTACACGGCGTTCATGGATAGCATTTTGCAGATGCCAGGCTTTGATTCCATTTTGTTCATCACGCACGATGTTGATCTGGCTGTTGTTTATGCCAACCGCATCCTGCTGGTCTATGATGGGCAGTTGATGGCAGATGGGACTCCATACGAAGTATTGAAAGATGAAGCGCTTTTGAGGCAATGTCGCATCCTGCCGACCTCGCTCCTGCGTGCCAACATCGAGCATTATCCGCGCCTTGGCAGTTTCCACCGCGCCGAAACCCTGGCGCAGTTTGTGAGTTAATACTTGTGGATGTTTTTGTGAGATTATTATTTTTCTCGCAATAATCAAATTTCACCCTAATTCTTATGGAGGAAGAAATGCAAAACAAATCACTTTGGAAGTTTGGAACCCGCGAGGTAGTGTATGCGGCAATCGGTGCGGCATTGTATGCTGTGCTTGGCATCGCTACCAACATGCTGCAACTGCCCAGCGCGGGCAACGTGTCTTTTCGTCCTGCTGTGGCGATCCCATTATTCTTCGGCATCGCCTTTGGACCTATCGTTGGATTCATTGCTGGTTTCCTCGGCAACATCATCAGTGACCTGATCTCTGGCTACGGTTTCTGGATCTGGTGGGATATCGGCAACGGCTTGATGGGTTTGGTCGCTGGCCTGATGGCGTTTTCCTTCACCAGTTTCAAGGCGAGCGGCACACTGCTGAAAGCCGAACTTTACGTTTTCCTTGGCGTGGTGGTTGGCATGGGAGTCGCCTCACTCTCCGAGATGTGGGTCTCTGGCGCGGATATCAATACCGTGATCTATGGCAACTTTCTCCCCGCTGTGACTGCCAATCTCATTAACGGATGGATCCTCGTTCCCATCCTGATGATCGCATACGACGCGGTCGTCTCACGTTCTGGAAGATAAAATATCATGGTTGAGCGCAGGTCTCAGACCTGCGCTCAACCAGGCCGAAAAAATATTATGCTTGTTACCTGGTCATACCGAGCGCGTAAATGCTTAATGGCGTTGTTCGATCCGCGCGCCCGCTGGATCTTTTCCTTTGCATTCCTTTTTACCGCAACGCAATTCTGGGATGCACGCGTCCTTGCGGTCTTATTTATCATTGCATTTCTTTGGTATTATTCTGCGCGCGTGCCCTGGAAAGAGACGCGTCGTGCCTGGACCTTTGTCTGGTTCCTGTTATTCGTGATGATCGTGGTCAATACCATTCTCACAGGTGGCGGGGCGGGGGGGGTTGTCCCTCCTGGCGGGCATTTGGTCTGGCCTGAAGGTATTCAGATCCCATTTACTGATTGGCATCTTCATTTTGGTTTGACATACGAACGCCTGTGGTTTGCGTTTTGTCAAATTCTTCGTATTAGTGGAATCTCAGCGATATTTCTGATCATTCCCTTTTCAATGGATCCCCGTTTATATGGCGTGACCTTTCGCGGACTCGGCTTTCCCGATAAATTTGCCTACTCCATGGAATTGGCTTTTCGCTATGTACCGACCATAGCGCGTGATTTTGGCGTGACTATGGACGCCCAACGTGCACGCGGCTATGAGGTAGAAAGCAGTGGCGGCGGCATCTTTAAGCAGATCCTTCGCTCCGCTCCGCTGATCGTGCCTGTCACGATGAATTCAATCGTCATGGGCGAAGATGTAGCCAATGCGATGGACTTGCGTTGTTTTGGGCAAGGTCCGCGTACCTGGCTGACTAAACTGGAATATCACTGGCTGGATTATGCGTTGATCGCATTCAGCATTCTTATGTTGCTGGCAGGTTTGGTGCTTGTTTACTGGTTCAACATCGGCGATTTCTGGGTCCCGGAGTTTTATCTTAACTGGGCACTTGGAGGATAATCCCAAGCGGCTCACCCCGACCTTTGGCAGGGTCGCCCAAAACTGACAGTGGATAGCCCAATTCAAATAGAACAAAGAACCGTCGTGATCAGCGACGGTTTTTGTTCTATTTGAATGTTTGATATATGTTTCGCCAGCTGTCACATTGAAATCCAGTCGATTCTGTTCAGGCGCAAAGACACAGGTGGCAAAATTTGTGAAGGCGCAGGGCGGGCAGTAGGCTTTGTTGAAGTCAATGAATATTTTGCCGCCTTCTTCATCTGCTACGAGATAGCGGCCTGTGGGATAGGTTTTATCCTTGCTGGTTGGGTCCCAAAAGCGAACGAAGAATGTGCCATCATCTTCTTTGTTGATATCGAGTTTGTAGTGTTTTCCGTTGAACTCAAACGAGAGATAGCCTTCAACGGGAAATTCGGATTTTTCGCCTGTCAGGTCAGGGAAATAAGCCTTTTTCGGGCGGTCATAGGCGGTATAGGTGGCTGGGATGCGGAAATTCTCGTCGATGTCGAACCAGGTACGGGCGGGGAATGTTCGTCTCTCTTCGCGTTGATTATCCCACAGGCGCACACCAAGCCTGTTACCACGTTGAATGACCACGAGTCTGACATCCTGTATTGTGATAAAACTTGGATTTTCGGAGGTATCGAATTGCAGGATGGCGAAGTCGGTTTGCTTGTCATTTACTGTAACTTTTTGGCCAATGTTGGTACGCAAACTGACAGACTTGCCGTTGTATTCGATGTAGCCAATGGCGGCGGGGGTGCGCTCAGGCAATTGAATTTCACATTTTGGGTCTGAGCCAAGATGATTTTTGCCAAGTTTTAGCCAGTATAAGCCGACAAGTGAAAGCCAGCCATTTTCTTTGCGGATGCTTTCGTTGCGCTCTTCACGCCATTCATTGATAGCCTGATGATATGTTTTTTCTGCCATGTTGAAATTATACCCGTACTAAATAGACTTCGGAAGCCTTGCAAATAAAACAGACCCGCCTTCACAAGACGGGTCTGTTTGTGGTTTGAGTTTTTATTATCCGACGACTGGCGTAGTAAGAAAATAAGCCAATCCGATCACAAGGGTGATGATAGACAACAGCGAGAAAAATGCCCGCAGGTTGCTTTCTTCCTTGTTGATGGACGCCCAGCCTGCAAAAGCCAGCCCAATAGCCATGATCGTTAGGACTATTTGGAGCCAATCTCCACGTTGATTCCAGTTTGATGCGAGTATGGAATTAGCCTCTGAGCTGGTAAAGAACTCGGTGGATGTAACTGCCATTTCTTCGTAATATTGATCGTCCCAGACTACGTTGGGGTCGCGGGCGATGGCATCCTGCAATTGCTGCGAGAAATTAAACTCATAATATTCTGCTGCTTCAGGGTTGGTATCTTGATTTATATACCAGTTATCATAATAATTGTAATCTTGTGAGATATTCTGGTTTTCTGTGAGATATACAGCGTTGCCGTCGTTCAGTTCTTGCATGCTTTTGATCTCGGCATCATTTTGGTTACCGTCGGCTAAAGCGCCCTGATAGCTGGAAATGGCGGTAAAAATGCTCAAAACTGTGATCAACAAGCCTAGTAGTAGTTCATTGCTAAGAAAACTAATAACTTTCTTCATTTATATTTCTCTCCTGTTGTTTATAAAATCAGTCCATGGCCGTGGACTGTAGTGGGCGCTACTATACCAGAATTTGGGGATTGAATGTTTGCATTTTTGTTATAAAATGATGACAGTTTAAAATCAAATATCACGCATAGACCAAGGAGAGAAATATGGGATTGAAACCAGATCACTGGATCCGCAAGATGGCGCATGAACATAAAATGATCGAACCCTTTGTTGAAAATCAGGTTCGGGAAGGGGTGATCTCATACGGCGTGTCCTCGTATGGGTATGATGTGCGTGTTGCAAATGAATTCAAGATTTTTACCAATGTTTTTTCTGCGATCGTTGACCCAAAAAACTTTGACGTAAAATCGATGGTGGATTTTGTTGGTGACGTTTGTGTTGTCCCGCCGAATTCTTTTGCTTTGGCGCGCACGATCGAGTATTTCCGTATTCCGCGCAAGGTGCTTACCATCTGCCTTGGGAAGTCTACGTATGCCCGTTGCGGCATTATTGTGAATGTCACACCATTTGAGCCTGAATGGGAGGGTTTTGTCACGCTGGAGATATCGAATACCACGCCATTGCCTGCCAAGATCTATGCCAATGAAGGACTGGCGCAAGTCCTATTCTTTGAAGCAGACGAAGTGTGCGATGTTTCTTATGCGGATAAGAAGGGGAAGTATCAAAACCAACAGTCAATTATGTTGCCGAAGTTGTAATATAAAGAGCGCTGTTTCAATGGAAACGGCGCTCTTTGTCACAGGCCGTGTAATAATGCTTGTTTATATCCCTATATTTTCTTGAAATTACAATTATTTTTCAATCCCAATTTGATTATTTGTGCGGTACCATGTAGCCACTTTAGGTAGAGGAGTGTTGAGATGGTTCAATCTTTTGACGTACAATCCATTCAATCGCAATTAGCGGATGCGGATAAGATGCTGATGCAAGTCATGGCGCATCTTGCCCGTACTAATGACGGACAGACATCTCAGATATTGCGGGACCTTACACAAATTTCCAGTACCATAAATACATTCAAACAAGGTGTCACGGGGTATTTGGATACGCAGCAAAGGCAGGTCAGGGCACTGGTTGGTGTGGGAAGTGTGATCAACTCCTCGTTAGGTCTTAATCGGGTTCTTGAAGAGGTGATGGATAGATTGATCGTACTTATGAATGCTGAACGTGGATTTCTGATGCTGCGAGAATCCAGCGGTGAGTTAAAAGTCCGCATTGCGCGGGGAATAGATAATGTCAATTTGAACGAGGATGCTTTTGCGATCAGCAACACGGTTGTGCGCCGCGTGGTTGAATCGGGCGAGACAGTTTTGACCACGAATGCACAGGAGGATCCGCGTTTTGGCGAGCAATTCAGTGTGGCTGTGTATCATTTGCTTTCCATTTTATGCGCGCCACTTAAGATCAAAAATGACTTGATCGGCGTGATCTATGTGGATAATCGCGCTCATACAGGTATTTTTAGTGCTGACGACCTGGGGATGATCTCTGCATTTGCCAACCATGCCGCGGTTGCCATTGATAATGCACGCTTATTCGATGGCCTGCAGGAAAGCAATGCGGAGTTGGAGATTGCGTATCAGGCTACGCTTGAGGGCTGGGTGCGCGCTCTCGATATGCGCGATAAGGAGACTGAGGGGCATACGCAAAGAGTGACGAAGCTGACGCAGCGCCTGGCGAAGAAGATGGGAGTGGATGATGATGCGTTGTTGCATATTACGCGCGGCGCGCTTTTGCATGACATTGGCAAGATGGCGATCCCCGATAGTATTTTACTCAAGCAAGGCAGCCTAACCCCGGAAGAACGTATACTCATTCAAAAGCATCCCGTTTATGCGTATGAAATGTTAAGTCCCATTAAGTTTTTGCTTCCCGCGCTGGATATTCCACATTGTCATCATGAAAAGTGGGACGGTTCAGGCTATCCGCAGGGATTGAGAGGCGAAGAGATACCTTTCGCGGCGCGGATATTTTCCGTGGTAGACGTGTGGGATGCGCTTATTTATGACCGCCCATATCGCAAGGGAGTTGCCCCTGGCAGTGTAAAAAAAATGATCACCGAACAATCGGGCATGCACTTTGATCCGCGTGTGGTGGATGCTTTCTTTGCGCTTGAAAACCTATCTGTTTAATTCTCTGATTGCAGGGCCAACTTGCAGCCTGCCAAAGCGTGTATTTTCAAAAAACTGTCAGGTTGCAAGCCTGACAGTTTTTACATTGTTTGGTCTATGTTCCCAGCCAATCGCCTGCCATTTTCGCAAGCCCAGCTGCAGCGCCTTGTCGGGCTGTGCATTGGGGAAGTGATTCAAGGAATAATTTCCCATATTGTTTTGTCAGCACACGCCTGTCGAAGATCGCAACGATCCCATGGTCTGACGCAGTGCGGATCAATCGTCCAAATCCCTGGCGGAATTTTAGGATGGATTCGGGCAGGTAATATTCATTGAAAGAGTCTTCGTAAAGTTCAGACCGCGCGGAAATGATCGGGTCAGATGGCACATCGAATGGAAGTTTGGTGATGACGACCACGGATAGCGATTCGCCGGGCACATCCACGCCTTCCCAGAAGGAGCGTGTGCCAAGCAGCACAGCGCGGTCTGTGGATTTGAAAGATTCAAGCAAGGCATTGGGTGAAGCGCCCTCGCCCTGCTCAAAGACAAAAATATCCTCACGTGCCAGCGGACCTGTAATGGCTTGTGCGGTTTTTTTGAGCGCAGCATAAGATGTGAAAAGCACGAGCATTCGTCCGCCTGTAGCTTTGGCGGTGGAGATGATGGCTCGGTCAAGCGCCTGCTGATAGCCTTGGGCGTTCGGTTCAGGCATATCATTTGCCACGTAAAGCAAAGTGCTGGATTCATAATCAAATGGTGAACCAAGCGCGAGTGTATCAACCTCGTTGGCGGAAAGCGTATTTCGAAGGTATTGAAACTCGCCGTGTGTTGTCAGCGTAGCCGACGCCATAACCACACACGCTTTTTCATTCCACAAATGTTTTTCCACAAGCGGACCCACTCGCAAGGGTGCGGCGTTGAGTGACAATCTTTCACCGCGCGGGTTGACTTCGATCCAATAGATCAACTCGTTGGAAGGTTTGTGTAGCATACCAGAGGCCGCGGCTTCCGCCTCCGCCATGCGGCGCATGAGACTGCTTAGGGTTCCCATCGAATCTTCAACGTTGTCGTGACCATCAGCATAAAATTCGCCAAGCATTTTATAAATTTCGTCGAGCGACTTCAAAAGCAAGCCCATGGTTTCGCTGGTCTGGCTCCATGCGATTTCAACATCGTCCCAGCCTGGGAGTGTGCGAGCGGCGGGGGTAATTCTCATTTGCCATGAATAATTGCTTACGGGTTGTCCCTCGCGTTGAATGGCGATGAAGTCGCCGACCATGTTGAAAAATTGTTTGGCAAGCTGCTCCACACGGAAAGCCTGGTCGGTGGCATGTTTGGCTTTTTGTTGCAGCAAGCCAAAATCTGAGGGTCGAATTGTTTGATGTGTTTCGGTCAACATTCTGCCGAGCAATCCCGCTGATGACCCGCCCAATTCTTTCAACATTCGATCCAGATCATTTTGTGTCATACGGAATGATAGCGCAGACGTCACCGCCGACTCAATATGGTGCGCCTCGTCCACGATCACATAATCGTATTCGGGCAGAACCTTGCTGCCTGTGGAGACATCCGAAAGCAGGAGCGCGTGATTGACGATCAACAGGTGGGCGGCTTGCGCGGCTTGTTTGGCGCGATGGAACGCACACGTGCCGCTCATCCGTCCCAGGCAGGTTTCAGTTGTGCAATTATCATCTTCCGCCGAGAGGCGCATCCACACATCGCGTTCGATGGGACCTGTAAGGTTGAGTTCGTTGCGGTCGCCGCTGTTGTTGTCGAGTCCCCAGACAATGATCTTGGCGAGCACACGCATTTCGTTGGCGTTGGTTGGTCCGTGCGAGCGCATGTATTCGAGCTTGCGCGGGCAAAGGTAATTACTGCGTCCCTTCATCACGGCGGCGCGCACATCCAGATTAAGCGCCGCCTGCAAATCGGGAATATCTTTTTTGATGAGTTGGTCTTGCAAGTTGATTGTGTTGGTGGAAACGACCACGCGCGTATTGTTCTGGACTGCGAACATTGCGGCAGGCACGAGATATGCGAACGATTTACCAACCCCGGTCCCTGCCTCGACGATGAGATGGTTGCCGTTTGAAAGGGCATTGGTCACGGCTTTGAGCATATCCACTTGCTGTGGACGTTGTTCGTATGCCTCAAAGTATTGCGAGAAAGGACCGCCATACTCCAGGACAGATGCAATCTCTTCGGGATCGAGTGCGAAGGGTTCTTCGTTCTTCTCAATGGGAGGGGGAAAATCTTTTTTCGCTGAACCATTTATCGGCTTGGCCGCGGAGCGGGTTGCGCTGCGAGTCGCCTTGGACTTGATCCCATCTTTGGCGCGCAATTGAAGCGCCTGTTCAAAGACCCAGCCTGCGTCCCAATCCACAAAATTACTTAGTTCCACGATCTCCTGCAAAGTTTCCAGAGGAAGTTCGCGTGCCATATCCAGCAGGCGCACATAACAGGCCTGTGTGACGCGGGCATCGTCCAGGGCGCGGTGGGTGGCAGGCAGGGGAATGTTTAGCTGTTGACCGAGCGAGCCTAAATTGTAGCGGCTGGCAGTCGGCATTAATACCGAAGCAAGTTCGTAGGTATCAATAGTTTGGTGATATGGGAATAGCCCTGCCTTGCGCAGGAAGCCAATATCAAATTTGACGTTGTGGCCGAGAATGGGGGAATCGCCGACAAAGGCTGTAAGTTCATGTGCGATGTCGCGCAGGCGCGGCGCATCACGCACCATTTTGTCGTCAATGCCAGTCAAACCTGTAATGAAATCAGGGATATGCTTGCCTGGATTGATGAGCGTGGTGAATTCATTTTCGACGCGGCGGCCGTTAAATCTAACAGCGGCAATTTCGATAATGGCATCGCGGTTTTCGTCAAGGCCGGTGGATTCTATATCAATTGAAACAATGGATGTCATATTACGGAGTATCTCGTGACTTCTAAACTCAGAATTTGATTTTCACTCTTCATTTTTTCAAAACACTTGATTATGGGTGATTCCAGAGATAGAACAAGTGTACCATGAAGTTTAATTTCAGTTACGCTAAAACTTCTTCATTTTTTAGATTTGTCTGATCGAATAAAATGATCAAAAACAGCCACAGGATCAGGCGAAATATTTCATTAGCAAACATGGTGTGGCGGGTAATACCGAATGAATCGGAAAAGAAACCCACTGCAAGCGTGAGCGATACGCTGAAAAATATCCATATTCCAAGCCAAAGCCAGATCGTGAAATTTTTGTTTAGTGGGAAGATCAGCCCTGCTGTGATTCCGCCTTCAATGCAATTTGTGTATTGGCTTGCACATTTTGCTCAATTGCAATGTCCATGATGATAATGGTGAACACCCACATAAATAGACGGTAAATCATTGTTGAAAAAAGGGCGTGACGGTTTAATGCCCAGGTATCCCCAAGAATTGTTGGAATGAGGGTGATACTTGCTGTCAGAAAAAGCCAGACTCCCAGCCATGCCCAAGGTCGGCTTGTATCATTTACATTTTTTGCGGCGATAAGGATTAAACCGAATAGTAATAATAGATCCAATAAAAATGGAGTGATATTTTCTGGGTGAAGAGCATCCCCCAACGTCATTAATAATTCACGCGTTTGGTTATACCCAGGCACTTTGAAATAGGTTTGCTTTATTTCAGTAAATGACATGTGGAAAATCCTTCATTAATTTTAATGTTGGATATCCCGGATGAATCAACATAAATTTTATTAACGTTTTTGCAGAATTTTCCTGAAACCATGCCTGATATTCTGCTGAATCAGGTGCAGGCATTCCCAATTCTTTGAAAGTATTTACGCTCGCAGGGCTGCGAAGGAGGTCATCATTGTAAATGTTGATCAACTGAACCAGAGAACGTGTGCTATTGCTGGATGTAGTTAACCCAAGGATTAAAATTGCTGTAACAAATGCGAGAATACTATATAAGTATTTATTTTTTCGATATCTGATGGAAAATAGAAGGATGGCTGATCATTCCAATCGTGACGAACTGAGGCAAAGAGATTTGTGTCTCGTAAAAATGTCCACAAAAAATATGTGATTGACCAAAGAATGATATATATGGAAATTTTTGAACTTGTGTCCTGATAGATCAAAAAAATAATTTTCGTCAGAAGAGCTAATTGAAGCGCAAACAGGGAGAAAGTAAGGGACTCAGACATCAGAATGCTGTCCCAATCTGCCATTTGCGGTGTGAACGCAAAAACAAGTATTGTGACCACACTCAATAGTTTCATGTATGGGTTTTTAATATATTCAGATATAGTCAGCGCAAGATAACCCCAGCCTAAAATTGACATAATAAGTTGCAAAATGGCAATCCTGTCGAAGCCTGGCTGGAATTCTCGCTTTGCAGTGAATAGAGAACCGTTGACAGTAATTTGATATCCATCCTTAGGTTCAAAAATCTTGTAAATAATGTTTGTTGTTAGCAGGCGCCTCCCGGTCATGATCTCGCTCGAAAACAAGGGCACTCGAGACGATTCTACATAACTTATCGTGTCATTGCCGGCAATGGATAAAGCAGGGTTTCCGTAAACAAATATTCGTATGACTGCTGCAATGATGATGATAAAAAAGGCAAGGAACTGAATAGTTCCTTTGCCAGTAATAAGTGATTTTCGCTTAAGTTGCGTAAGCGTATTTTTTAATATCAAGGTTTTATCTCCAGAAGAAAACTCCTAACTGGATTCTATTCCTTTGGGAGCAGCTCGGTGATTTCTGTGATCTGCTCACTTGATAAGGCGCGATTCTTTCCACCTTGACGCAGGAATTCCTTGAGTTGTTTCATTTTCATGGCGGCAATGGGCGAATCACCCGCATCCAGTTCGACTTCGTCAGCAGTAAATACCAGAATGGGCTTTATTTCAGGAATGTCTGATTCATCCATATTTTTTGCAAAAAACTTTTGCAATGTTTTTACTTCATTCTCCGCATCAAGCTCGGGGCGTCCTAAATTTTCCTGCCCGAAGATACGCATATAGTTCTGTAAAAATCCACCGCCTTTCATCTTCCAGCGATTCTTTTCAAAGGAGACTTTCCCGCGTTGGTGGTAGGGAAGGAGAATCCATATACCTGAAGGCCCGACCAATAAATGTGAGACGGGTGAAGAATAATGATATATATTGAATTCACTATGCAGACCTTTTAGCCCTGCATCCAATTTTTCATCCGGGCGTGGTGATTTTCCCCAGCGGCTGCCCATGTACATGCCAACCTGCGTCATGATAAATCCGACCACCAGGCAGATGATCGAATATGTAAAAAGTTCGGGTTTTGCGAAGGAGATGTACATCCCTATGCCAAGTACCACCAGAGCGGCAAGGCTTAACCACTGTCCGATCTTTCCGTTGCGTACAATTAGTTTTTCGTTTTTGATAATTCTCATTTTATTTTTTTACCGCTTCTTTTATAAGTTACCAAACCTGTTGGATGAAATTATGAGCAAAAACATAATCCTGGTTTAAGTATTTATGCGGCACTCCGTAGACTCTCTTCGATTGCAGATTTCATTGCTTCCAGCACTTTCACATCCACTGCTTGTTTTGCGACGCGGATCGCATTCTTCATGGCGAATGCATCCGAGCGGCCATGACCGATGAATACAAGCCCATTTATGCCGAGCAGGGGAGCAGCACCCTGTTCGCCGGGGTCAAGCAATTTCTTGATCGCACCCAGTGCAGGCTTCACCAGCAGGCCGCCGATCTTGGTCAGAATATTACCATTCTTAATGATCTCGCGGATTTTTTCCGTGATCAACTTGGCGACGGCTTCGGATGTTTTGAGCATCACGTTGCCAGTGAATCCGTCTGTTACCGCCACATCCACTTTACCGCCGATCACTTCCTTGCCTTCCACATTGCCGAAATAATTCAGCTTTGACGCTTTGAATAATGGTGTAGCGCCTTTCACCAATTCATTGCCCTTGCCTTCCTCTTCGCCATTGGAGACCAGACCTACTTTTGGATTTTTCACGCCGCGTACTTTCTCGGCATAAATGCTTCCCAAAATGCCAAACTGCAAAAGGTTCTCTGGTTTGCAATCAGGATTTGCGCCAATGTCCAGCACAATACAAGTCCCTGTTGCGGTGGGGAAGATCGGAGCCAGCGCGGGGCGATCCACACCGCGGATGCGTCCCAGGCGGAAGAGCGCATTCACCATTCCAGCGCCCGTGTTGCCCATGCTTACAAATGCATCTGCCTCGCCATTCTTCACGAGATCAATACCAACCGCCATTGAATTCCTGGCATCTTTACTGCGGGCTTTCAAAACAAGTTTTTCACCTTTATCTTCCATCGTCAGCATTTCAGGGGCATGGACAATTCGTACGGACAGACCTCCCGCGTTTTGCGCATCAAGCATCGGCTTGATTTTTGCTTCATCGCCAACCAAAATGATCTCCACTCCGTATTCCCGCGCAGCCATCACTGCGCCTTCCACGTCAGGCTTTGGAAAATTATCACTACCCATTGCATCTACAACAATTCGAACCATTGCATATCTCCCGAGATTTAATTGTGCTTGACAAGCAAAGCAAGCCGATTATAATACGGCCTGTTCTTGCGCTGGTGCTGGAATTGGCAGACAGGCACGCTTGAGGTGCGTGTGCCGTAAGGCGTGGAGGTTCAAGTCCTCTCCAGCGCACAAACAATGAAAATCCCCGATTTATTTCGGGGATTTTTCTTTTGGATAAAAACCCGCTTCGCACTTAATCCGAGCTTGATCCTGTTTACTGCGAAATGATCAAACTGCAGCAGGTAACCGCGCCCTCGGCTTTTGCGAGTTCGTCAACAGTGACGGTTTTTACCTTGTAGCCGCGTGCTTCAAGTTTTGCGCGCGTTTTTGGAAACGCTGTGGGGAAAATGATCTGGCCATTTACTGGCAGGCAATTTGCTGCAAACGGCTCGGATGGGTCTACTATGATCCAATCAAAATCTTTAAAGTGGAAGTTATCCACCCATTTTGGATTGATGAGCAGGGTCTTGTCATCCACTTTTGTAACAGCAGTCTTAAGGTGTAAACAATCGTGCATTTCCACGCGAGTTACTTTATAGCCATAGTTATCAAGCAATTCCTGCATTTGATTCACAGACGCGATATTGCTGCGAGTGGATATGCCGACATAAATATTTTTGCCGAGCACAAGCACATCGCCGCCGTCTACTGTGGCGGGTTCAGTTACGTGGACAAGTGTGCGGTGGGGTGACAATGCCTGGATGATTGATTCTGTTTCAGGTTTACGCGAATCAGCCCCGGGCCGCGTGATGACCGCCACTTCGGGCAGGATGAAGGCGGTATCCTCCACAAAAACTGAGTCGGGTAGATCTGCTTCGGCGGGCAGTTCGATCACCTGACATCCGATCTCTGCCAGCGCGTTGACGTATTCCTGGTGTTGTGCGTTGGCGATGTCAAGGTCGATTGGTGTGCGATCAATGTGCGTGATCTCGCATTCGTTAAATCGCGGACTAATTTTGCGTGTGATTGCAATTGTCATTCGATTGTTCTCCAGGAGGAATTTTGATTTTCCAAAGCATAGACTATTTTTTTCAATCCTGCAAGGTTTTTTGGGTAGTTCCAAATGGTACAATTACAACCATCTTATTCTGGAGGCAAAACCTATGTCTGCAATTTTTCCAAGCGAAGAATGGCTAAAAGGTCTTGAAGCAAAACTCAACTCTGACGAACATTACAGTGAGATCGCGAAGAACTGGGAAGGGGACATGTTCATAATTGTGGAACCAAACGGTAATTTGAAGGAACAAATCACGGTCTATTTGGACCTATGGCATGGTAAGTGCCGAAAGGTTGAGTATAATCCTGCGGCGTCTGCCCACCCAACCCCCACCTTTGTTCTGACCACAAAATATGAGGATATCAAGGATGTCGTGACTGGCAAGCTAAATCCCATGACCGCCATGATGACGATGAAGTTGAAAGTAAAGGGGAATATGGGATACATGATGCGAAATGTACCCACTGTGTTGGATTTTGTCCGCTGTATGCAGGAAGTGACGAAGGAAATTCTTTAGCATGTCGTTGCGAGCGCACTCTGCGAAGCAACCTCCTTGAAGTTGGGATTGCTTCGGCGAAAGAGCACCGCCTCGCAATGACATAGTATAAATATGCAACCCATCCTAAAAATAAACTTAACCACTGGCATAACCGAAGAATTTGTCATTCCCAAAGAATGGGAGTATGACTTTCTTGGCGGCGCATCGCTTGCGGCGCGAATTCTATATCCATACCTCACAAAGGAACTTGACCCGCTATCGCCTGAGTCGCCTTTGCTATTTCTTAATGGGCCATTGACTGGGACTTCGGGACCAACAACGGGTCGTTTTGTGATCTGTGGCAAAAGCCCTGCCACGAATTTGTGGGCGGAATCCAATATCGGCGGTTTCTGGGGACCTGAACTGCGTAAAGCTGGTTACGATGGCTTGTGGATCACGGGAAAAGCCCAAAGCCAGACCTATCTCTGGATCGAAGAAGGCAGGCTTGAGGTTAGAAGTGCGGCGAATATTTGGGGCAAGGATATTTACGAGACGCAGGAACTTGTCCGAGAGGAAGTCGGAGTCAAAGGTGCGCGAGTTGCAGTGATCGGGGAAGCAGGCGAGCGCGGAGTTTTGTATTCATCCATTGCCTGTGACCACGGACGCGTAGCGGGCAGAACAGGCCTCGGTGCGGTGATGGGTTCCAAGAACCTAAAAGCTGTTGCCGTGTATGGCAAAAAGAAGATCGAAGTTGTTGATGTAGAAGGTTATGCCCCCCTGCGTTTCGAAGCCAACCGCATGCTCAAGCAGGATAACGAAGCGAAGATCATTCATGAACTTGGCACGGCAGGCGTGGCGAATTATGCCGCGTATCTGGGTTCGATGCCGTCGAAGTATTATCACCAGGGCGAGTTTGAAGGCGTGGACAATATCTCTGGCGCAAAGATGGCTGAAAGTATTTTGGTGGGAACCAGCGCTTGCCAGGGATGCGTGATCGCGTGCGGGCGGGTTGTGAATTTGGGTGACGGCAAAAAACGCAAGGGACCTGAATATGAAACGGTCGTTGGTTTTGGTCCGAACCTTTTGATTGAAGATTTGAATGAAGTCGTGCGGCTGGGCGAAATGTGCGACAAATACGGCATGGATACCATCAGCACCGCAAATACAATTGGGTTGGCATTTCATTTGTATGAAATGGGCATAGTCACTACACAAGATACAGGCGGACTTGAACTGACGTGGGGAAACTTCATGGCGGTGCGGCAATTGATCGACCTGATCGCGCACCGTGAGGGAATTGGTGAACTGCTTTCACGCGGCTCGCGTCAATTTGGCGCGGCGTTCGATGCGGAAGATGAAGCCGTGCAGGTGAATGGGCTCGAGGTTGCATACCACGATCCGCGCGGCGTTTCGGGCATGGCGCTTTCTTATGCCACCAGTCCGCGTGGGGCATGTCATAACCAGTCTGATTATTTCTTTGTTGACTTTGGACATACCACCGAGCAACTTGGCATCGAATATTTTGACCGTCATGCACAAGCGGAAAAAGCTGGGAATGTGGCGAAGCATCAGGATTGGCGCACCTTCTTTAATTCTGTGGTGATGTGTATCTTTGCCAATGTTGACCCGCAAATGCAAGTGGACTTGGTCAATGCGGCTTGCGGCTATGAATGGACGATCGAAGACATGATGAGATCAGGTGAACGCGGTTGGAATATCAAACGCGCCATCAATGTCCGCATGGGACTGACCGCCGCGAATGATAAATTGCCCAAGGCTTTGCTTGAGCCATACAAAGAAGGCGGCACTGAAGGTTTCGTGCCCGATCTGGAAGGCATGCTTTTTGCCTATTATGAAGCCCGCGGCTGGGACCAGGAAAGCGGCAAGCCATTGAAAGCGAAATTGCTTGAATTAGGTTTGGAGGATGCGGCGAAGGAGTTGTGGGGATAAGTTTAAGGTATAAAGAATTCGGCCATGTCATAAAGGTGACAGTTACTTTACAGAGTGGCTGTCACCTTTGCCTTATTTATAAAGATATGATTGGTATTTCAACAAGCAATTTTTCTTTTGATGAAGAGCCTGCGCATCAGATTCCGCCTTGGGCTGGTCGGTCACCCCAGCACCAGACCTGGCTGTTGGACTCGGAATTCAATCCAATCGCGTCAGTGGTAATTGGGGCTATAATATTTTTAACAAATTTTGATGGATCAATTAAAAATCGGTGGCGTGATATGACAAAGAAATTAATGTTTCTATTGAGTTGTTTTTTTGGATTGTTGATCGCGGTAAGCTGCAATTCTTCAAGTGAGGCAGTCGTTCCTACGCCCGTTCCTTCATCAACCCCGCAAGCTGTTGTGGAAAATAACATTGTGCCCGCGCCAATGTCTCCCAACCAAATGATCATTTACGAAGATATTCAGGTGGTGATGAAAGAAGCTGAGATCACTTCCAGCTTTGTCACCGAATACGGCACCACTCGAGAGCCTCCCCCAGGAAAAAACATTATGTGGGTTCATGTCCTTCTCAAAAATATCGGTCAGCATGAGCAGACTTTGCCAGAGCCTGAGCACTTTAGTGTGCTCAGCACTACAACTGAATTCAAACCAACCTATGGACATCGAAAAGATCATACGGATTACATGGCTTTGACGCCGATCCTGGCTCAGGGGCAGGAAGTGGATGCCTGGCTGCGTTTTGATATTCCCGTTGCCATGGAATTACAGGACTTTATATTTGCTTTTCTCCCCGAAAGTTCGCAGGTGAGCATTGTTCCTTCCTCCAGCGGCTCTTCCTGGGCAGATCATCCGACCTATCTCTGGATGTGTGCGCCCTAAAAAGACCAGACTCCGCGCGAAAATTTCAAAATAGATTGAATTGCCATTTTCAAAATGCTATACTATTTTTGTCGTTGAAAGCGGTCGAATGCCACGATCAGATGAGTAAAACTGATAGGCATCCAGCCGCTTTTGGAGTTGCCGTCATTTATTGTTAAGGAGAAAACATTATGGCATACATTCCTCCTGTCATTGTTTTACCTGGCATCACTGGAACGAATCTGCGTGATGAGTACCGGACGCCGCCAGATTTGGTCTGGAGTTTATTACAGAACGAGTACGCGCGTGTGGCGCTTCATCCGGATAATCCTCGCTACGAAGCAAGAGAGCCTGCTCGCGTTCAGGCAGATAGTGTTTTCGATATTGCCTACAAGGAACTTATCCAGGAACTGCGTTATAACCTGCGCCTAAAAGAGGATAAGCCTGTACCGGTCTTCCCGTTCGCATATGACTGGCGGCAACCACTTGATCTAATTGAAGCGCGATTTGCCGAATTTGTGGATGAAGTGATCGAGCGCACCAAATTGCTGCGCCATTATGCCGAAGACGGGTACGCGGATGACCCAAAGGTGAATCTGGTCGGGCATTCGATGGGCGGGCTGATCATTGCAGGATATTTGGAACGCAAGGGCAAATCTGCGCGGGTTGCGAAGGTGGCGACGCTGGCAACGCCGTATCGGGGTTCCTTTGAGGCTGTGATCAAAGTCGCTACAGGGACGGCGAATCTCGGGAACGATGAACCAAATTCTCGTGAGCGCGAAGCGGCCCGTCTGACGCCGTCGCTTTATCATCTTCTGCCAGACATCGAAGGCGGACTGGAGATCGATGATCCAAAACTTCCCAGGAGTTTATTCGATACCGGTCTGTGGCAGCGAGGTGTGATCGATTCCATTGTGGAATTTGTGCGATTGCATGCCGTCTCGAAACTGGACCGTCAGCAGCAGGCGCAAGCCCTGTTTACCAGTCTCCTGCAGGATGCGCAAGCACATCGCAATCGCATCAAAACCTTCCAGTTATCCAAGGCAGGTTTGCGCCCGGAAGATTGGCTGTGTGTGGCTGGCGTGGACTCGGTGACTCGTGTCAAACTAAAGATCAACAAGACTTCGCGCGGTCCCATGTTTGACCTTGGCTCTGATTACCGCCTTAATCAGTGGAGAAAAAATGCAAATGACCCAGCGGATTGGTATCTGACTGGCGATGGCACTGTGCCTTTAGCTTCGGCAGTACCCAGTTTCCTTAAACCTGAGAACATGGTCTGTGTGACGCCTGATGACTTTGGCTATTGGGAAGTGCAGGATAAGGTTGCGGCAAAAGTGGCTGGGCTGCATGCCATCATGCCTAATATGGATATGCTGCATCGAATGGTCGTGCGCCACTTTACTGGGCGCGCAGATTTTAGCGGAAATACCTGGGGATGCCCAGCGCCTGGAGTTTCAGAATACAGTGGCGCCCGCGCTAACTCTTCGTATGAAATAATAGAAACAAGCTGACTTGAACGAAGAGATCAGATACTGTTTGAACCTGGTCTCTTTTTTGATGTATCTGAAAAGGATGAAAAATGTCATCTGATGGATTTGAAGTAACCCATGTTGAAAGATCGAAAGAGTCTGCCAGGGCAGCCTATGATAATTTAAGTAAATGGTATGACCTGCTGGCGGGAAGCAGCGAGAAAAAATTCGCAGATGTTGGGGTGCGGAAACTTGATGTCAAAGCTGGTGAGAAAATCCTTGAAATCGGATTTGGCACAGGTGGCAGCCTTGTCTCTTTGGTTGAACTTGTGGGGAGGACGGGCAAAGTGTACGGAGTGGACTTATCAACTGGCATGTTTCGAGTTGCGCAGAGCAAGTTAAAGAAAAATGGAATATTAAACAGGGTGGAACTTCAATGTGCTGATGCTTTGCATCTGCCTTATCCCGATAATTTCTTTGACGCTGTTTTTATGAGTTTTGTTTTGGAATTGTTCGATACTCCTGAAATGCCTTTGGTATTGCAGGAATGTAAAAGAGTTTTGAAAAACAATGGCCGCATCAGCGTGGTGGCACTTTCCAAACAGAAAAAATTTTCCGTAAGATTATATGAATGGTTCCACATGCGATTTCCCACCTACGTGGATTGCCGTCCGATTTATGCCATGGAAACGATCGAGCAGGCGGGATTTCAAATTATGGATGCAACTGAAATGGTCATGTGGGGATTGCCCGTGGAGATTGTTGTTGCTCAAAAAATCTAAATCGATGACTATATAACCTGCTTGTCGCGAGCGACTGATCGTGGATGCTTCGTTTGATGAATTTTCCCCAATTCATATTTTTGTCATTGCGAGGTGGGTGTTCTTCCCAATGAAGCAATCCTATAATTTGCGGGAGATTGCTTCAGCCAAAAACAAGAAACCTCGCAATGACGAAATGGTTTTTACACTCGCTCCCCTCGAAACTGCGTCTCGTATAACTGACTATATAGCCCGCCTGTTGCAAGCAACTCATCGTGTGTGCCTCGTTCGACGATTTTTCCTCGATCCATGACCAAAATTAGATCAGCGGCAAGGATCGTGCTCAGGCGATGGGCGATGACGATGCTGGTTCTGCCTGCCATAACTCGTTTCAATGCGTCTTGAATCAGAGATTCGGATTCGCTGTCGAGGGAGCTGGTGGCTTCATCTAAAACCAAAATCCTTGGGTTCTTCAAGATGACTCTGGCGAGGGCGATGCGTTGTTTTTCGCCGCCGCTCAGGCGATATCCGCGCTCGCCGACGATGGTGTCGTAGCCATCGGGCAGACCTGCCACAAAGTCGTGGATGTTGGCGGCGCGTGCGGCGGTTTCGATCTCGGCTTGCGTGGCGTCCATTTTTGCGTAGGTCAGGTTCGTGCGGATGGTGTCGTGGAAGAGATGCGTCTCCTGCGTCACCATGCCGATCGCGGCGGCGAGCGAGTCGAGAGTCACATCGCGCAGGTCGTGACCGTCAATGCGGATGACTCCGCTGGTGGGATCATACAAGCGCGGGATGAGATAGGTCAGCGTGGTTTTGCCAGCACCAGATGGACCGACGAGGGCGATTAACTGTCCAGGCGCGGCGGTGAAGGAGACTCCTTCCAAAGCGACGTCCCGTGCCTGGGATATTTGAACAGCTTCGGGTGAGTCAGATGCGCTCCCTTCGTCTCGACCATTGACCATGGACGACTGACCATTCTTCCCTTTAGCTATGGTCCCCGCAGGGGTTCCATCGTCCGTCGTCTTCTTTCCTCCTGATAGCACTGCGCCCACATCCGACATGCTTCCATAACGTTTGACATTGCTGAGCATAATGTTTTCGTTGATCGAATACTTGAAGTTGACATTTTCAAATGCGAGTTCGCCTTTGGCATTGGTGAGAACGAGCGCGTCCTTTTTCTCTTCGATGTCGTGCGGAAGGTCAATGACCTCGAAGACGCGTTCGAAGGAAACCATGCTGGTGCTGAATTCGACGGGCGCGCCCGCGAGACCTTGCAGTGCGCCGTACAATGTGCCGAGATACGAACCGAAGGCGACGATGGTGCCGATGGTGAATTTATCCTGGATGACGAGCCAGCCGCCGAAGCCGTAGACGAGCGCCGTGCCCACCGCGCTGACCAGACCGATCATGACGAAAAACGAGGAGCCGATGACGGCGCGTCGAATGCCGATGTCGCGCACGCCCGCCGCACGTTGACGAAATCTTTCGCCCTCTTCGTTCGCGCGCCCAAATAATTTGACCAGCAGTGCGCCGCCGATGTTGAGAGTCTCATTCATGTGCGCGTTCATCTGCGCGTTGAGGTCCATGCCTTCGCGGGCAATGACTCGCAAGCGTGTACCGAGTCTGCGGGCGATCAAAAAGAAAAACGGCAGGACACAGATGCTGCCGAGAGTTAATCTCCATTCGAGCGAGAACATGACGATCAAAATTGCGGTAGCTTCGATGAGATTGGTGGCAATGCCGACAATGGTGTTGCTGATGGCGTTCTGCGCGCCGACCACGTCGTTGTTGAGGCGGCTCATCAACTCGCCGACTTTGGTGTTGGTGAAGAAGCGCAGACTCATTCTCTGCAAGCGGACAAAGAGCGCCACGCGCAGGTCGTAGATGACGCCTTCGCCGACGGTTGCGTTTAGTTTGCGCTGCGCTACGCTGATGCCGCCGTTCAACAATGGCACGAACAACAAGGCGAAGGTGAAAACTATCAGTTTGTCTACGTCTTTGTTCGGCAGGATATTGTCGATCAGTTGACGGAAGATCAACGGCGTGACCAAGCTCAGTCCCGCGCTGGCGAGAATGGTGAGTAACATCACGCCGATGTGCCACCAATAAGGTCTTGCGTATGTGAGCACACGCAATAAAAGTTCTCTTGTTACTTTGGGCTTTTCGTCGCCCGAACGCATTGCCATGAACCAGGCGCCACCATGCATAGGGTTAGTCCTTTTGTTGAATAGTTTTTAGTTGATTAGTTATAAGGCTATCTGGGTGATTCGGTCAACTGGATGAATGGGGAGGTTAAGAAAAGTCAAACGGGATAGGTGAAAGGTATAATTTCAATACAATATGTGGCACCTATCGATGGGGTCCGTCGGGGCGCTACGCAGTCCCTGCCTCAAAGCATGGAAGCACATTCGGGCTGAGCCGCCTTTGGCGGCTTTCACGAACTGAGGAAGGACTTTAGTCCGCACGGAGACTTTGTAGGAATAGCCCATGGATTAATCCACGGGCGGGGATGAAGCAGAGGAAATATCTGCTCGAAACAGAAAGTATCCGCAAAATAAACCAGCCCAATTTTGTCACCAGGAGTATTAATGAGTTTTGATGAATTTATAAAAACTGCGAAATTCGCACTGTCCGAGGGGTCGATCTATGAGCGATTACGCAGAGACCCATCAGTTGAATTTGACCCATATATTTTTCATGCCTCGTTGATCTATGACGAAAAAGCCAGGCAGATCCTTGCAGGAGTCCACCGAGAATATATGGATGTGGCGCAGAAATATCAACTGCCCATGCTTGTTACGGCAGATACATGGCGGGCAAGCCAGGAAAGAATTGATCTGTCGAAATTCAAAGGGCGGAAAGTCAACCAGGATAATGTTCAGTTTATGAAGGATTTGCGCGCGGAGTACCGAGAAAATACTCAGCCGATTTTTGTCGTTGGTCAGATCGGTCCGCGAGGGGATGCGTATAAATCGGAAGAAGCACTTTCAAAAAACGAAGCGGAGACTTTTCACCGTCCGCAGTTGGATGCTTTGGCTGAATCTGGCGTGGACCTTTTGTTTGCAGCGACACTCCCTGCTTTTTCCGAAGCCCAAGGCATTGCCACCGCCATGTCTAAATATGGTCTGCCGTATATGTTGAGCTTTGTCATTCGCCCCGAAGGGACGTTGTTGGATGGCACGCCTTTGGGTGAAGCGATGGACATCATTGATAATTCTGTTTCGACTCCGCCAACGGGATATGCGGTGAATTGTGTCCACCCAAAGATTTTCTCCAGCGGAATGTCTGCGCTGGATGAAACCCATCGCAGTCGGATTTTCAGTTATCAAGCCAATACCGCCAACCTGCGTCCCGAGGAATTGAACGAAGCAAAGGAATTAATCACAGAAGAACCTGATGTCCTTGCAGATTTGATCCTTAATGCACATCGATCATTTCATACTTTATTTATGGGCGGTTGTTGTGGGACCGACACAAGGCATATCGAGCAGCTTGCCGAGAAATATACGATGATAAAGACTTTGAAAGAATAGACGGTGGATTAATCCACAGGCGGGGATGAGGCGGGTGCTATAATATTTTTGGAGCGAAAACCATGCTTCCCATTCACCATATCGAAAATTTTCTTAAGTTCACGCCGCTGCATTTGCAGGAGATCGTGTTGGAACTGAGAAATATTATTTTCTCAGTTGCGCCAGACGCGGCGGAAGTTGTCCGCTGGGGAGGTTTGAGTTATTTTCATGAAGGGCGCGGGGGTATTGTCAGTGCGGGGATATGCCAGATCGGAATTCAAAAGGAACATGTCCGCCTGGCGTTTATCCACGGGGCATTTTTGCCAGATCCGCATAAACTTTTGCGTGGTACGCAAAAAGCCAAGAGATTTATTGAAATCGATTCCTACGATAATGCTCCGTGGGATGATTTGAAGGAAATGATTTTGTCCGCTTCCAAATTTGATCCGCGCTCGATAAAAGAATAGCCCGTGGATTAAATCCACGGGCGGGGATGAAGTGTATGAAATATTTTTATTTTTCCAGCATCATACTGGCTTCTTCGTTGAGCCAGCGGCGGCCGTCACGGGCGAGCAGGTCGTAGCCTTCGGGTGGTCCCCAACTGCCGGGTCTGTAAACAGCCAAAGACGGAGTCTGATGCGCTTCCCACGTTTGCAAAATTGGGTCCATCAGCCCCCAGGCGGTCTCCACTTCATCTGCGCGGGTGAAGAGGGATGCGTCACCTTGAAGGATATCGAGCAAAAGTCTTTCATAGGATTCGGGGATGGCTGTTTTACCAAAGGCTTCGGCGTACTTAAACTCCATATCCACTGAACGGGTTTCAGAAACAGTGTCAGGCGCTTTTGCCTCAAAGCGGACATGCAATCCTTCATCGGGTTGCAGGTAAAGCACGAGTATGTTCGGCTTCATGGTCTGCATCGGGAACATGGCAAGCGGCGGTTCTTTGAACTGGATGATAATTTGCGATTGCTTCTCAGCAAGATTTTTGCCCGATCGCAAATAGAACGGCACGCCCTTCCAGCGCCAGTTGTTGATGTAGAGCCGCATTGCCGCGTAAGTCGGTGTGGTGGAGTTTGGATTGACCTGCGCCTCGCTGCGATAGCCTTTATATTGTGCGCGCACCGTACTAGTTGATACTTGTTCTGGTTTTATGGTTTGGACTGCGCTGAGGACTTTTACTTTTTCATTTCGCAGATCAGTTGCGCTGAAGGAGGCGGGCGGTTCCATTGCCACGAGCGTGAGCAATTGCAGAAGATGGTTTTGGAACATGTCGCGCAATACGCCGATACCGTCATAAAAACCCGCGCGGTGCTCAACGCCGACTTTTTCGGCTACTGTGATCTGCACATGGTCAATATAGGTGCGATTCCAAATTGGCTCAAAGATGGAATTGGCAAAGCGTGTGAACAAAATATTTTGAACAGTTTCCTTGCCGAGGTAATGGTCAATGCGATAGATCTGATTTTCGTTGAGCGCCTTGTGGACTTGCTGGTTCAAAGTGACCGCGGATGCCAGGTCTGTACCGAATGGTTTTTCAAGCACAACGCGCCGCCACCCTCCGTTTTCATGCAATTGACCTGATGCATCAAGATTGTCAATAATGACGGGGAAAACCGTAGGCGGGAGTGCCATGTAGAACATGCGGTTTGCGTCACCGTTTTCCAGTTGGGTGAGATAGTCAGCCAGTCTTTTGAAGTCACTGGCTTCTGTGTATTTACCAGTGATGTAATACAGACTGGATGCAAAAATATTCCATTCCTCAACTGTGAATGAGTAGCCTGCGTGGTCTTGCACGCCTTTATGTAAATGTTCGCGGAATTGTTCATCGGTAAAGGCAGTGCCGCCGAAGCCGACAATTTGGAATTTTTTGGGTGTGCGCCGCTTGCGGAATAAATTAAACAGCGAAGGTATCAACTTGCGCTGAGTTAGATCTCCCGATGCGCCGAAGATGATGATTGTCGTCAATAAACCATTATTGGAAGGATTGTTCATAAATGCTCTTATTTGTAAAGTGTGAGTCGGACTGAAATCCGCGTTACGTGTTATTTACTCTGCTTTCTTGATGGCGTGTCCGCCGAATTGATTACGCAGGGCGGCTAACATGCGCGCGGGATAATTCTCCTCGTCACGGCTGGCGAAGCGCATTTGAAGCGCGAGGGTGATGATCGGTGCAGGTACATCCAGGTCAATGGATTCAAAGACTGTCCAGCGTCCTTCGCCAGAATCTGCCACCCAGGGCTTGATATCTTTGAGTTCGGTATCTTCGTCGAGGGCATTCGCGGCGAGGTCAAGCAGCCACGAGCGGACAACGCTTCCGTTTTGCCAGATATGGGAAATTTGCGAGAGGTCCAAGCCAAATTCTTTTTTGGCTTTCAAGATGCCAAATCCTTCAGCGAAGGCTTGCATCATGCCGTATTCGATCCCGTTGTGGATCATTTTTACGTAATGACCTGCTCCATGCGGACCGACACGTCCCCAGCCGAGTTCCTTGCCTGGAGCGAGGGTCTCAAAAATGGGGCGCAGTTTCTCTGTCACTTCAAGTTTGCCACCGACCATCAGGCTGTAGCCTTCGGTCAGTCCCCAAATGCCGCCGCTGGTGCCGCAGTCCACAAAGTCAATGCCTTTGGCTTCGAGCATTTCCGCGTGCATGATCGTGTCTTTGTAATTAGAGTTGCCGCCGTCAATGATGATGTCGCCTTTGTTCAATAAGGCTGCGACCTTTTCAATTGTTTCCGTGGTGGTTTTGCCTGAAGGGACCATGACCCAAACGACTTTCGGCGAAGAAGTCAGTTTGCCGACAGCCTCTTCCAGAGAGAATGCGCCTTCTGCGCCAAGCTTGATGGCTGATTCAACGGTCTCTTTTGTGCGGGCAAATCCGATCACCCGATGACCGCCGCGCGCGAGGCGTGTTGCCATGTTCAATCCCATCTTTCCCAAACCGACTAATGCTAATTCCATGATGTAAAACTCCTTTTTTATAGTATAGGGCGGGTTTGCAACCCGCCAATGTTTGTGTTTTCAAAAAATACTTCGTCCTGAGCGTAGTCGAAGGATATTTTACAAGTGCGCTTCGACTGCGCTCACATTGTCCCGATGTTCTTTCGGGAGCGCGAATAATTCCATTAGTTTTACAAAAGACTGCCTGCTTCTGCATCGACCAGCCAGGTCAACGTGCCGTCTTGTGGCGCGATGCGTTGGGCTGGAAGTTCTGCTGGCATATATTTGTCGTTGAGAACCCTGCTTAATATTACGGCTTTGGATTTGCCAGTTACCAAAAATAGGACATTTCTACTACTGTTTAACACTTTTGGGGTCAAAGTTACTCGGTTGGCGGGGCGTCCTTGATAATTTGCTGTAACTGCCAATGTGGGCGAATCGATGTCCACGGGTGAGTTGGGGAACAGGGATGCGGTGTGTCCATCGTCACCCATGCCGAGCAGGGTAAGGTCAAAGCGCGGCCATGCGAGCGGCGGCTCGGCGAAAGCTGTCAAAGTGCGGGCATACTCCCTCGCAGCAGAATCAGGCTCGAGTTCAGAAAGGATGCGGTGGATGTTTTCGTCGGGAATATTTACTTTGTCGAACAAAACTTTTTTGGTCTGCCCATAACTATTGCCTGCATCATCCACAGGCACGCATCGTTCATCGCCCCAGAAAAAATGGGTGTGAGCCCAATCCACTTTATCGTGAAATGAATTGCCGAGTAGTTCATAAAGCCGCATCGGAGTATTGCCGCCCGAAAGCGATACAAGAAAACGTCCGCGTTCTGCAATGGATCGGTTCGCGGTTTCAATAAATAAATTTGCCGCGTATTGACTCAGTTCATTGATGTCGCTAAAGACTTTTAACATTGTGTTTGTGATTGTAACTCACTTGAATTAAAATTGAAGACATGACCATTAACTTGAAGAAATTAAACACGCATCGCACGCGGACCTTTCACCTGCCTCCCGCTAAAAGGCTTTCATCGCCATCCCAGGCATTGACCTTCGTCAACGGGCGCGGTTTCATTTACTTTTGGCCCATCAAAGGCATTGACCTGCCCTCGCTGTGGACAGCCGTTGCTGGCGATAGACCTGTCGCCGACAAGCACGATGACCCAGGTCATATTACGTGGGGCTGGAAGGATGGTGCGCTGGATAAGAAGATATGGTATTACGCCAAAATATTACGCGGCAAAGCGACCATGATCTCGCTTGAAGTTGCGCCGTATTTTTACGCGCTCTCCGAAAACTATGGCGCGCCCGAAGAAGATTATCTGATCGCCTATCAGGAAGGGCGGTTGACTCAGGCTTCAAAACAAGTCTATGAGACATTGCTTGATAATGGCGCACTGAACACATTGGACTTGCGCAAGAAGGCGAAACTCGCCAATGCTAAAGATTCTGAATTCAATAAAGCTCTGGAGCAATTGCAAAAAGATTTCAAAATATTGCCTGTCGGTGTGGCGCAGGCTGGCTCATGGAATTATTCGCACATTTACCAAATTGTCCCGCGCCAATTTCCCGATCTGCCCGAACAAGCGCGCGCCATCACTGAATTGCAGGCACGCATGAAAATCCTTGAATTATATTTTGCCTCAGTTGGCGCGGCGCAAATGCGGGATGTGACAAAATTGTTTGGCTGGTCAAATGAAATTGCAAATCGTACGATCAATAAATTGGTGGAGCAAAATATTTTGGCGAAAACAGATCATCCAAAACAGGCAGGGGAGTGGATCGCGATTCTGAAGGTTTTGTAGTTTGAAGTTAGGTCAGTAAAAAGTAATGAGTAATAAGTAAAAAGTAAAAACGCGCGAATTATCTCGCGCGTTTTTTTATTCATCATTCTTTGACTTTATGCTTTAAAAATTAGATCAAGATATTTTTTGAGCAAGTCGCTGACCATGCCGCGCAAAGGCACAGTTGCCGCCATGCCATAGACAGGCGCCATGGATCCTTTTTCTCCAGGGTTAGCTTTGACATGCTCCACTGCTTCGCGCAAGTCCGCGAGAAAACGCTCGGCAACACCGGGCTGCGTGTGGCGCAGGGTGACGCACAAATGAACGCAAGTTGGTTTGTGCAAACCATTCAAGCTCCACTTTTTGTGCGACATGTAATCCAATACTTTGTAAACATTGAGCGAATCAGAATCAAATGCGATGACAAAGAGCGGATCACCGAGGACATGCAGTTCGGGAATTTCGTTCACGCCCTTCTTTATGGCTGCTGCTGTTTCGAGGATCTTTTTCGTCGCTGATAGATACCCTTCTGCGCCAATGGCGGTCATCGCAGCCCAGCAAGCCGCGCTCAAGGCTCCTGGGCGGCTCCCTGCAAAGGTCGGCGAAAAATACAATCCGCCAGGCCATTCGGTGCTTGTGTAATATTGAAAGTGCCTCAACTCCTGACTGCGATATAAAACAACCGAAGTGCCTTTCGCGGCATAACCGTATTTGTGCGTATCCGCAGACATGGATGTGACGCCCGGCAAACGGAAGTCAAATGGCGGCACCGGGTAACCTAATTTCTCCGCCCACGGCAGGACAAATCCGCCCAGACATGCATCGGTGTGGAATCCGATATTGTGTTCGCGGGCAAGCTCAGAGAGTTCCTCGATCGGGTCAATTGCGCCATGCGGGAAGGAAGGCGCAGAACCAACAATGACAATCGTATTCGCCGTGATCGCCTTTTTTGCCGCATTTACATCCGCGCGGAAATTTTCGTCCACTGGGATGTGGATCATCTTGATATTAAAGTATTGACTGGCTTTGTCGAATGCGGCGTGAGCCGTCACTGGCGCGATCATTTCAGGCTTTGTGATGCCTTTCTCGGTGAGCGCCCGATCTCGATAGGTTTTCATCGCCAGCAAAATACTTTCCGTGCCGCCAGAGGAAAGCGTTCCGCAAACATCCAGTCCTGCTCCGCCAAGCATGTCCGCAGTCATTGCCACGATCTCAGCTTCGAACTTGTTTGCGCTGGGCCAGACATCCGCATGAAGAGGGTTGCTCTGCGAGTTGATGGCATAGACTTGATTTAGAAAATCAATGTGCTCCTGGTCGCCGTGATACACTGCGCCTGAGATAAATCCGTCCTTCCAGTGGGATTCTTCCTGTGCGCGCATGGCTTCCATGTCACGCAGGATATCAGCATGGTCACGCCCAACAGCGGGGATTTGCGTAAAAGAATCAAATTTATTTTTGTAAGGCTTAACCGATCTTTCCAGTTCAACCATGATCTCAGCGTACTCGCCTTCGAGCTTTTGGCTGACACCGGGAATATTTTTCATTTGCTTTTCAGCAAAAGCCAAAAAACGTGGGTTTAGTTTGCCTAATAAATTAATGATCGTATTTTTCCAACTCATCAATGATCTCCAATATTTCCTGTTCAGGCTCAAAGTGTCTATTCAGGCGGGCGTAGATATGGCGATTTCTTTCGTAGATCGCAAGAAATTCTTGAAACAATTCATCGTAAATTTTACGATTGTCTGGATTGGGTGTGTAGGTGTTTGCGATCTTTACGTGCGTGCCAATCTCGTCATATTTCAAATATCCCAGCCCAGCGGATGCGAGTAATGCCGCGCCGCGCACATTAGCTTCAATTGGGTCTTTTACCTGTCGGATGGGACGGTTCAACACATCCGCATGGATCTGGCACCAGATATTTGATTTTGCACCGCCGCCGACCATGTTGATGGCTTCGACAGGTCGCTTGTTGAATAACTCTACATATTTCAACAGCCAGCGTGAGTTATATGCCACGCCTTCAAACACGGCGCGAACCATGTCTGCGCGGGTTGTGCTGAGTGATTGGTTATAGAATCCGCCGCGCACGAGATGGTCTTCAACAGGCGTTCGTTCACCGTAAAGCCAGGGAGTGAAGATCAACTTGCCGCTGCCTGCAGGTGTCCGCTCAGCCATCTGGTCAAGCAATTGATAGGCGTTTGCGGGTCGCTCTCCTTGAGATAATTCATCCTGCGGGAAGAGGATATTGTTGCGCAGATATTGCAAGCATCCGCCTGCGGACTCCTGCTCGTTTGAAAGCAGGTATCGCCCAGGGATCGCTGAGGGGAGCGCAGCCAAGTTGTGGAAAATGTCAGTCTTCTTGAATGGGACATGACAGACCATCCAGCCTGATGTGCCGATATATAAATGAGGCTCGTAATCGCGCACCGCCCCCGACCCGATAGCTGCGGAGTGGACATCCGGCGAACCCATCAACACCTGGACATCTTCGCGCAAACCCCAGGCATGGGCAATGTCGGGGCGCAAATTTCCAAGGATCGCATTCGCAGGTTTCAGGTCAGGTAGTTTTGCGCGGTCAATGGTCGAGAGTTTGATCAAGCCGTCATGGTATGTGACGTTCTCAATATTCCGATTATCCGTCAGCCAATTAAGGGTGATCGAATTGAACGAAGCGGCAATTTTACCCGTCAGCCGCAGGCCGATGTAATCTATCGGCTCAAGGAATTTGTAGGTGCGTTGATAAATTTCAGGATGAGCATTTTTGAGATACAGAATGTGCGCAATTGGATCTTTTCCCGAATTTCCAGGGGCGCCGCCCGTCAACTGAATCCACTTGAGGATTTTTGCCAGCCCATATCCCTCGATCTTGGGAAAGCCATCTGCCATTTTGTGAATGTATGGCGCACCACGCGAATCCATCCAGATGATGGAATTTCCGATCGCGTTACCGTCCTGGTCCACTGCAACAGTGCCAGACCATTGAGCGGTGGAGGCGATTGCGACGATATTGTCATTGGACACCAGACCTTTGGCAAGCAGGCGTTTGCCAGCTTTTTCGATTGCGTTCCACCAATCATCTGGCGATTGTTCGGCCCCTCCGTCGGGAAAAAGCATAACTTTTGTTTCTTCAAATTCACTGCCGATCAGTTCTCCCTGTGTGGAAAACAATGCGACTTTGGGACCTGATGTACCAAGATCAATCGCGAGAATGTATTTATCTGTGGATGACATTTAACCTCGATTTTGGGAACTTTTATAGTAACGCAGGGCGATGATACACCAACATCTGTTAAAAGCCAATAATGTTTTAACTCACCTTTGTAGTGCTCATTTTATGCAAATCTACAATCATTGCGTTCTTTCGGAGTTGTATCTGTTTAAGCGATTTAAAGAAACGCAGGACAAATTATTATTTTGTCCTGCATAACCTTCAGGAATTCAAAAAGATCACTCGGCTTTTGAAAGTACGACAGGGTGGACAACGGATTGCAATTCCCATTGACGCAGACCGTCGCGAAGAAAAAACATGAGTGTTGTACCTGTGAGCAAACACAGGGCATTGATCAATATCGCATTTTGTGTGTTGAGGAGTTCTGCGCTGTAGCCGATGGCAAGTGACGACACTGGTTGCAGGCCAAAGGTAATCATGGTGAAAAGGCTGATGATACGCGCGCGCATATCGGTGGGCGCGAGCATTTGCAGAACGCCCAATCCAGTAGTTAGCACCAGCGGAGCGCCGAGGCTGACGCAAAATATCGCCGCCATGGAGAACGGCAGCCATGTGGATTGTGATAATAAAAGAAAGAATGTCCCTATCCATGCAGCTGCGCCAATGACGATCCGTCCGATGTGTTTGGATGCCTGGGATAACGGAAGCAGGACCAGGGTCGAGACAAGAGCGCCCGCTCCCGATGAGCCAAGTAAAAGCCCAAAGGTTTGCGAATCCCCATTAAGAACGTGGTCCGCTACTGAGGGTAGGATATTGAAAATCGACAAGCCAAAGAAGGTGACCATTGCGGCGAAGATCATCAAATCGATCATACGCGGCTGGGTGCTGATAAACAGCAAGGTTTCGCGGAATTGGCCGCGTCCGCTGGAATGTTTGCTTTCAGCTTGATGTGAGCGCACCATTAGCAGGCTTATCAACACGATTAGGAAACTAAAACCATTGATCCAAAATGCGGCGGCAGCGCCAACCAATTTGAGCGTGACGCCTGCAATGGCTGGTCCCAACATACGCGCAACTTGCAAGCCCATGATGTTGAGCGTGATAGCTTGCCGCACCTGTCCCATGCCAGAGAGGTCGCCGATAAAAGTTTGTTGTGCTGGGAAATCAAGCGTGTTGACAATGCCAAGGATCAGTGAAAATAAATAGATGTGCCAGATCTGCACAAGACCCGTTTGGATGAGGATTGCCAATGTAAAGGCGAGAAGCATGGCGATGGTCTGCGTGATGAGCAAAATTGCGCGACGGTTGTAACGGTCGGCAATGGAGCCTGCCCACGGAGCCAACAGAAAGAGGGGCAGGGTGTTGAGCATGACCACAATGCCAAGCGAGCTTTCAGAGTTTGTCAACTCCCAAATCACCCAGCTTTGTGCGGTAGCCTGCATCCACGTGCCGAGCAGGGAGAAGGCTTGCCCGCCAAGATAGATGCGCAAGTTGCGATTCTTAAGCGGAGCAAAACTGCGCGCATAGGTTTGTAAAATGGGGGAAAGTTTCGAGGTATCGGCCAATTTATTTCCTTTGGGATGAATATAGCTAAAGACAGTCGGGATTGTTGTGTTTCTTACAATGTGAGCCGCACAGTTATACCATGCGGTCTTTTTCCTTTCCACTATTCTTTTCTCTTATCGGCTAAAATATGCCCCATGAGGTCTACAGATTTCAAATATCTCGGCTACGGGTTTGGGATTGGCGCACTGCTTGCCAGTCTTTTTTTTGCGGGCTTCTTTTTCTTCATTCCGCAATTTAGCGCCTTTGGTGGAAGTTCAGTGTTTGGCGTTCAAAGCACGCCCATTCCGCCAGGCACGATGGTATTGGCAATTCAGCCACCAACCATTGCCGTTATGCCAACGCTCAACTCCACACCAACTCCGCTCCCATTATTTACTGCTACAACAACCGTAACGGAAATGATGATTGCAAATGGAGAGATCGCTTTCGCAGGTCCGCTCACACGAGAGCAGCAGATCAAGTTGTACGAAGCCTCCCTCTTCTTTATAGCGCCGACTTACGAGCAAAGCAAGAAAATGTCAGTGCTGATAAATAATGCCCGCTTTTCCGACCCGAACACCACCTGTGGACCTTTGTCAATTGCCATCCTGAAAAAAGCAGGCATCCTTGGCGAGGACTTGGTGGCGCACGATTTCTTTCTGATTAATCCTGATCTTGGAAAAGATCGGATCACTATAAAAAATGTATTTTCCCCTAGAACAATACACAGACACAAGATACAAAGTGCGGATCGATCAATTTGATTGGAGTGCAAATCCGCTTGTGCCTGGGGATTTTGTTTACATCTATTCGGGAACGGGCGGAAATTTTGAGCACATGCTCGTTGTCACCCGGGTGGATAATATGGGACGGGCATATTCGGTGACCAACTACGACACCGAGCAGGGTTTTGTCATCAATGAGGCTTTGCTTTACGACCCGGCAAACTCAAACGCGGGCTTGTTCTCGCGCTGGACAGAGAAACAATTCCAAAAACTTGGTTCCACAGGCTATGCAGGATTTGAAGTTTGGAGATTAAAGGAAAACCAATGACATCACAAATAAAAGCAGTCGTTTTCGATTTTGGCGGGGTCTTACTCGGATGGGATCCGCGCAATTTGTACACCCGTTATTTCCCAGACGAACCCCAGGCAATGGAGGATTTTCTGGCAGAGATCAGCTTCATGGACTGGAACGCACAGCAAGATAAGGGACGCCCGTTTGCCGAAGCCGTTGCATCGCTTGCAAAACAATTTCCGCAGCATGCGAATTTGATCAACGCATATCAGGAAAACTGGAGAGAATCGATCACGGGAATCATTGACGGCACAGTTGAGCTTCTGGAGAAGCTTAAGCAAACTGGGATTTCTTTATATGGTTTGAGCAATTGGTCTACGGAAACCTTCGGAATGGTCCGCAATGAATTTGAGTTTTTCAACTTATTTGATGAGATCATCCTTTCCGGCGAAGTAAAATTGATCAAACCAGAGCCAGAGATATTCGAAGTATTCCTGCAAAGAATCGGCAGACCAGCAAACGAGTGTCTATTTATTGATGACTCTGAGCCCAACATCATCACTGCGAGAAAAATGGGTTTTGATACTGTCCATTTTATTTCACCTGAACATTTGAAAAATGAATTGGAAGTTCGTCAGTTGTTGTAAAATTCCAAGTCAAGGTTGAGGAAAAATATGAACCTAAAACAGCACACTGAAATCATGTTGCCTGCGATCGAAAAAGAACTTCAAGACCAGGTTGCGCGTCTTGATGCAAGAAATACACTTCCTTTTCACGAGATGCTCACCTATCACATGGGCTGGACGGGTGAAGGCGCAGGACGCGAAGCCACAGGCAAAAGGATTCGACCGCTGATCGTCCTGCTGGCAACTGCATCTGCGGGCGCGGACTGGAAAACGTCACTGCCTGCGGCGGCGGCGGTGGAACTTGTGCATAACTTTAGTCTTGTGCATGATGACGTGCAGGATAACTCTGAGAAGCGCCGCGGCAGGCCAACGGTGTGGACAAAATGGGGCGTACCCATGGCGATCAATGTTGGGGATGCGCTGTTCGTCATTGCCAATCAAGCGGTGATGGACCTGATCAAGACGCACCCTGCCTCGACCGTGGTGCGGGCTGCCTCCATTTTGCAGAATACCTGCCTTGACTTAACCCGTGGTCAATTCCTGGATATGTCTTACGAAGAACGCAATGACCTGAGCCTTGAAGACTATTGGCCCATGATTGGCGGGAAAACTTCGGCGCTGCTTTCGGCTTGCACACATATCGGGGCTTTGTTGGGGGGCGCGGGAGAAACGGAACAGGAAGCCTATCGTCAATTTGGGTATCATCTTGGGCTTGCGTTTCAAGTGCAGGATGACATTCTCGGCATTTGGGGCGACGAAGCCGTGACGGGCAAATCTGCTGCGAGCGATTTGGTGGAGGGAAAAAATTCCCTGCCTGTACTTTTTGCTCTTGGCAAACAAGGTAAATTTGCTGAGCGATGGAAGCAGGGACCGATCACAACCAGTGAAGTAAAGGCTATTGCCGCACAACTGGAAAATGAAGGCGGCAGAAGCTACGCAGAGGAGATGTCTGAAAAGGAAACACAAATTGCCCTGGAGCACTTAAGCAGAGCTAATCCACGCGGCGCGGCTGGTGAGTCGATGCTTGAGTTGGCGAACATGCTCCTGAAACGCAACCAGTGAACAGGTCAGGGTTGATGCGCTGATCTTCATCCCCTGACAGGTTTTCTTGACATATTTTGTGTGCAACTGTAAAATCTTCTCGCTTAACAAATATCCCCGACTTAATTATTTGGAGGAATTTCATCACTTCTTCCTGCATTGATTACTGTTGTGAAAATTGAATTTTTTTCTTAGTGTATGAGCGATGTTTAACTTAAAATGTGGATCGGTATTTTGCGTAGGCTTGCCTTTATTTTGGGGCGGGTTTCTCGCTGACAGTGGGTCTACTTGCTCGTGTGTTAAGTTGTAAAAATCCAAATTTTGTTCGGAGGTAAGTAATATGGATATACTTGGGTTAGGCAGCCGTCATGGCTTGAACAACACGGAACAGCTTGCCATTCTTTTTGTATTGGTGGCTGCATTCATCAGCTTGGTGTATGCCGCGTGGCTGCGAAGCACGGTGCTTAAGAAGGATAAAGGCACCGAGAAAATGCAGGAAGTTTGGAACGCGATTCGTATTGGCGCTGATTCATATCTTAGTCGGCAGCTTAAGACAATTTTGCCGGTGATGGCTGCGCTGACAGTGGTTATGTTCTTGAGCGTTTACGTTGTGCCACCCAGTGCGGAAGCCCGCGAAGAATTCGCAGCCTTTGGCCCACAGGGTGTAGTATTTATTATCGCGATTGGACGCACCATTGCATTTATTATGGGTGCGTCTTTTTCATTAATTGTGGGTCAATGGGGCATGCGTATGGCTGTGCAAGCCAATGTGCGTGTTGCATCTGCATCCCGCCGCGGTTTTAATGAAGCGCTTTCCATTGCCTACTATGCGGGTACTTATACCGGCATGCTTACCGATGGTCTGGGTTTGCTGGGCGGCACCATGATCTTCATTGTTTTCGGCACAGCTGCTCCTGATGCATTGCTTGGTTTTGGTTTTGGTGGAACATTGGTGGCGCTCTTTATGCGTGTGGGTGGCGGTATTTATACGAAAGCCGCTGATGTTGGTGCCGACCTGGTGGGGAAGGTCGAAAAAGATATCCCTGAGGATGATCCCCGCAATGCTGCGGTTATCGCCGACCTGGTGGGTGATAATGTAGGCGATTGCGCTGGTATGGCCGCCGACATCTTCGAATCCTACGAAGTTACGATTGTTTCTGGTTTGATACTTGGTCTGGCTCTGGTTGCCCTGACGGGTGATTTGAAGTGGATCATCTATCCGCTCATTATTCGCGGTGTAGGTGTGATCTCGTCCATTATTGGTACCTTCACAGTGCCGATTTGGGAGAAATTCCCGATCAAGTTCCTGCGCGCGCATGATGCTGAAGAGTCAATGTTCCGCTCATATGAAGTATCCAGCGTTTTCACCATCCTGATTTCAATCGTAGTGGCGAATCTTTATGCTGATGATTGGCGTCTTGCAGCTCTGACAGCTATTGGCGTGGGATTGGCGGTGGCTTTCAATCCGCTCACTTCATACTTTACTTCAACCAAGAAAGCTCCGGTCAAGGAAATTGTTGCTTCCACTAAAACTGGCCCTGCCACAACCATTCTTTCCGGTCTTTCCGTTGGTATGGAATCCAGTGTTTGGGCGCTATGTGTGATTGTTATCAGTTTTATTATGGGTATCCTGCTTTATAGGAGTGACGGCCCCCAGTATGTGCTCTATGCCATTGCCATGATCGGTATTGGTATGCTCAGTCATACCGGCAACAACGTCGCCATGGATTCCTATGGTCCTATTTCTGACAATGCCAATGGTATTGGTGAAATGGCCTGGCAAAACATGGAAGATGAAAACACAAAAACAGCCCGCCAGATCATGGCAGATCTGGATGCGGTTGGTAACACCACCAAAGCCATCACCAAAGGCGTTGCGATTGCTTCAGCTGTTATTGCGGCTGTCTCGCTTTTCGCATCCTACATTAGCGATGTAAGCCGAGTGCAGTCCCAACTGGGAATGATAGTTATGGATGCCATCCGTGTTTCAGAGACGCGTGTATTTGTAGGCCTTCTGCTCGGAGGCGCATTACCTTGGCTGTTCACGTCGCTTTCCATTCGTGCTGTTAGCCGTGCGGCTGCTCAGATCGTTGAAGAAGTACGCCGCCAGTTCAGAATTCCGGGCATCATGGAAGGTACCAAAACGCCGGACTATGCCCAGGTTGTAGGAATTTCCACTGCTTCAGCACAGAAGGAACTCATTCCCTTGGCGACGATCGCAATATTGATGCCTCTGGTCGTGGGTTTGGTGTTGGAAGTGGAAGCTCTGGGCGGTTTCCTGGTCGGAATCATTCTCTCCGGTCAATTGCTGGCAGTCTTCCTGTCCAATGCTGGTGGTGCCTGGGACAATGCCAAGAAATCCATTGAAGATGAGCCGCGCGACCTGGTCGCAAACACCGGTAAAGGTTCTGAACGCCATAAGGCGGGCGTGGTTGGCGATACAGTTGGTGACCCGATGAAGGACACTGCTGGCCCTGCGTTAAACCCGATGATCAAAGTTGCCAACCTGGTAGCCTTGTTAGCTGCGCCGATCATTGTTAGGTATCCAATGGTGTCGGCGACCGGCTCGGTTAACTTCGGGGTGGTCGTTGTGGCGCTTGGTTTGCTGGGTGCCACAATTTGGGCGATAATGAGCTCAAAGGCCCCGATGAAAGAACTCCAGTAAATTGCAGAAATAAACAGAGCCTGTCGCAAAGACAGGCTCTGTTTTTATGGTGGCAGCCGTTTTTGCGGCCTGATTTTCAGACTTGGGCTATAATTTGACGAATCTTTTTCAGGAGTGAATAATGTATAAATTAGTTCTCGTCCGTCATGGACAAAGTACGTGGAATCTCGAAAACCGCTTCACAGGCTGGACTGATGTTGATCTTACCGATCTTGGCCGCGAAGAAGCACGCGAAGCAGGAAAGTTGTTACGTGAAGGTGGATTTGATTTTGATATCGCCTACACATCCGTGTTGAAGCGCGCCATCAAAACGCTTGGAATTGTCCAGGAAGAAATGGACCGCGAATGGCTGCCTGTGATCCGTGCCTGGCAATTGAACGAGAGACATTATGGTGCGCTGCAGGGCTTGAACAAGGCTGAGACAGCCGAGAAGTTTGGTGAGGCTCAGGTCAAGATCTGGCGGCGCTCTTATGATGTACCTCCTCCATCATTGGAATTGACCGATGAGCGTCATCCAAAATTTGACCGTCGCTACGCATCTCTGACGCCCGAGCAGTTGCCGGCTACTGAGTCGCTTAAGATTACGCTGGATCGTGTTCTGCCATTTTGGCACTCCACGCTTGCGTCCGAGATCAAATCAGGCAAACGCGTGCTGATCGTGGCACATGGCAATTCGATCCGCGCGCTGGTTAAGTATCTTGATAATATTTCCGAGGCAGACATCACCGAGCTTAATATCCCAACAGGGCTGCCGCTTGTGTATGAACTAGACAAGGACTTGAAACCCATCAAGAACTATTATCTTGGCGATGCCGAAGAAGCCGCAAAGAAAGCCGCCGCGGTGGCGAACCAGGCAAAGGTGAAGTAAAACAGGGTGAATTGTTTGAAGTCAAAATGCAGTGACTGATTTCATCCTTTCTTTTTTCACCTAAAACAAAACTCGGAGATAAAGTCTCCGAGTTTTGTTTTCAAACTTGACCCAATTTCCAATCTTTGTACTTATGTAAATCAAACTCAACTAGGATCAAACAAGCGCCCATGACTGCCACATCGTCCAGTTGACCAATTAGCGGCAGCATATCGGGTACCAGATCAAAGGGATTAAAGATATAGATCAGCGTGAAGACGCTCGAAGCGATCATTCCATAAGGGACTTGACGATACGCCCCAGCCCAATAATCCTTGACGATCGCGATCAGCAGTTTACCGTCTTCTACAAACCGCGCCAGCGGACCTTTGGCGCTGAATTTCCTTTGAATCTCTTCGGACTTGTTGATCACAATTTCGACGTCCTTTTCAGTGACGTTTTGCGCGCCATTCTTTACAAACTCTTCACTTGGTTTGTTTAACATCGTGACTTGCTCCTTTTCACACTACGGACAATACGAGAGTGGGGTGACTTCATTGTATCAAAAAAACAGTTTGCGCATTTACACATCATTCATCCAATTCTGCAAGATCGCTCTCACCGAGCGGTTCATCTCCACCGAGAAATCCGCGCTGAATTTGCGCAGATAGTTGGCTTGACCGGCATTGGCGACCCCTTCCATCGACTTTCCTTTTGGCAATCGGCTTTGGCGTTCGGCAAACATTTCATCGAATTCCTCTCTTCCAAGCTGGCGATACTTGTTCTCGAACACGATGAACTTCTCATCAAAACGCGGGGTAATTTCCTGTTCTTTTTGCTGTTGCGTGGGGTAGCCAAAACACAACATGCAAATCGGGAAGGTGTACTGCGGCAGATTGAATAATTCCTTGTGCGTCTCGTACTGCTCCATAATGTCACCGATGTAGCAGGAGCCGATCCCTAAAGACTCTGCCGCGATGACAGCGTTTTGCGCAGCGATCAACGCATCACAACACGCGAGGAACAGGTCTCCCTCTTCGGGTTTTCGCATAGCTATATTTTTTTGTTTACAAAGCTCCTCGACCCCAGAAGCCACAAAGTAATCGAACCAGCGCTGGTAGTCTGCCAGAAACAACCAGACCATCGGGGCTCTGGCAATGAAAGGCTGGTCATCGCAGGTGACCGCCAACTTGTCTTTTATCTTCTGGTCAGTTACATCCACAATCGAATACAACATCATGTTTCCCGCGGTGGGTGCGCGCAATGTCGCTTTTAATATCTCTGCTCTTGTGTCCGCGCCGATCTCTTTTTGCTCGTATGCGCGTATTGATTTACGCTTCAGTATTATATCGATCACTGGGTTCATTGGTCGCTCCTATGTGTTGAATGATTTTCCCGGGAATGTTGATGAAATTATACTATCCATTATTCAACATGCATTATGTGCCGCTGTTTCATCCTTTGATGAAATAGTCCCCTCTAATTTATTCGTTCCGGCTTACATTTAACAGTAAGAATTTCCTATTGCATATGGTTATCAATTATGATAAAGTAGGCCTTGAAAATCCTGAATGTAAAGGAAAAGGCAAACTCATCGCGAGGTGAGGGCGCAAAGTCATGGATCTGCATAGATCATGCAGACCGCCAGACTGCCGAAGGTTATTTATTCCTTTTGGCAGTTTTTTGTTTAAGAAGCGGGTTGGGTGTGTGTAAATTTGGCATATCCAATTCGAAGTCAAAGTTTTTGTTCGTAAATTCTTTTCGAAAGGCGGTGTTAATGGGCATACTTTTTTGAATTCGAGAGGAGAATAATGGACTGCGCATTTGCCTGTGCTGCAGCTCAGAACAACCCCAATTTGCTTGCTATTAATTATTTTATGAGGAGAAAACCAATGAAAAGAAAATCATTTGTATTCGTACTTGTTTTAATCTTAGCTCTGTCGCTTCTTGCGATTCCCGTGGGCGCCAAGCCTTCGGGTACTGTGAATGTTCAGATTCTGGCACTGAATGATTTTCACGGCAATCTTGAGTACCACCTACGAGTAGCTCTGGATGTGTTCCAGCAGTATCTGGTGCCCTGCGCCAAATGTTCCTGCGGGGGGTGTTGAGTATCTGGCTACTCATATCAATAATTTGCGCGCGCTCAACCCGAATACAGTGGTTGTTTCAGCAGGTGACATGGTGGGTGCAAGCCCGTTAATCTCAGCGTTGTTCCATGATGAGCCAACCATTGAGGCCTTTAACCTGATCGGTTTGGATTTCAACGCAGTCGGCAACCATGAATTCGATGAAGGCTGGCATGAGTTGGTCCGTTTGCAGGAGGGTGGCTGTCACCCTGTGGATGGTTGTCAGGATGGCGATGATTTCGCAGGCGCGAACTTCCAGTTCCTGGCTGCGAATGTGGTTCGCCAGGATAATGGCAAAACCATCTTCCCTGCCTACAAGATGCGCTCATTTGCTGGCGCCAAGATCGCCTTCATTGGCATGACACTTGAAGGCACGCCTTCGCATTGTGACGCCCTCCGGTATTGCTGATTTGAACTTCCTGGATGAAGCTGATACAGTCAATGCGCTTGGTTCCTGAACTTAAGGCAAAAGGTATTGAGACGATCGTCGTGTTGATCCATGAGGGCGGCGATCAGAGCACATCGGATGCAAGCACCAATTCCAATGGCTGTGTCGGTATATCCGGTCCGATTGTGGATATTGTCAACAACCTGGATGATGAGGTGGATGTTGTTATCAGCGGGCACACCCATCAGCCATATAACTGCGTGATTGACAATAAGATTGTCACCAGCGCTTCTCATTTGGACGTGTTGTGACCAATATCGATCTGACCATTGACCGCGAAACTGGCGAAGTCGTCAGCATGGCGGCTGAGAATAATATCGTGACACGCGATGTTCCCAAGGACAGTTTGTTCACTGCCTTGATTGCAAAATACAACCCTTGTTGCGCCGATCGCAAATCGTGTGATTGGTTCCATTACTGCGAACATTACGCGCACGCAAAACCCGGCTGGCGAATCTGCGCTTGGGCGATGTGATTGCCGATGGTCAACTTGACGCAACGAACGATCCCGGCTTTGGCGATGCTGTTGTCGCTTTCATGAACCCTGGTGGTATTCGAACTGACCTGACCTATAGCCAGATCAGCGGTGCGGAGATTACCTGGCGAAGTTACTTATGGCGAAATGTTCAACGTCCAGCCGTTTGGTAACAGCATGGTGACGCTGACATTCACTGGCGCTCAAATCGACACACTGCTTGAACAGCAATTTGTCGGTTGTGGACAGCCCGCTGGTGGTCAGAAGATTCTTGCAGGTATCGGCTGGCTTTACGTATTCCTGGAGCCTTTCTGCGCCTGCCTGTAACAAGGTTGATGCCTCAACCATCAAGATCAATGGCGTGACGGTTGATCCGAATGCTTCCTACCGCGTAACGGTTAACAGCTTCCTTGCGGATGGCGGCGATAACTTCCTCGTGCTCAAGCTTGGCACGGATCGCCTCGGTGGCGAAGTGGATACCGATGCATTTGAGAAATATCTTGCTGCAAATTCACCTGTTGCTCCAGGTCCGCATGATCGTATTACTCAAATCCCATAGTGTGAACCCTTTGTATTTTGTAATTTAGTTAGTAATCAGGGCTGAGAAATCAGCCCTGATTATTTTGTCTGCCTAGTTGAGCGAGCACTTTTAGTCGCGCATAAGGATGCAAAGATATGACCTGCGAGATCGAGCAACTCAGGGTCAAAGCCTGTGATTTCCTTCTCAACGTGATTTTTCGCCCAAATCTACTTTACGGGTAACATAGCTATCATAATCAGGGACAAGGCGGTCGTATTCACCGTCCATAAGCGGGGACGAGATCATGAAATCCGCCGAAGCCCGATTGCAGGCGATGGGTATATTCCAGACAACTGCCATGCGTAGAAGAGCCTTGACATCAGGGTCGTGAGGCTGGGGCTCCAGCGGGTCCCAGAAGAAGATGAGGAAATCGATCTTGTTGTCCACGATCTTCGCGCCTATTTGCTGGTCGCCTCCCAGAGGTCCGCTTTTGAGTCTGATGATCTTAAAGCCAAGTTCCTGCTCCAAAATTTTCCCTGTTGTACCTGTCGCGAAAACCTGATGATGCGCCAAAAGATCGCGGTTGAATTTTGCCCATTCCACCAGGTCACGTTTTTTATTATCGTGGGCCACGAGGGCTATCTTTTTATCATGTTCCATGGGAATTTTTTTATGTGCCATTTTTACTCCTTTTTGTCTCCAGTCGTTGAATGTTAAGAGCCTGTGTGCAAAGGGTCTGACTCCGCAATCCAATACGCCGCAATTGAGAATGCATTTGCCACGTTGAACGAGCGTTTTTGTCCATGCATCGGGATGTAGTAAATGTGATCTGCGAGGTCGAGCAGTTCAGGGTCAACGCCTGTCACTTCACTGCCGAGGATCAAAACGAAGGGATGCGTGGTTTGGGTTTCGGCAAATTGTGAAATTGGGATCGCCCGTTGATCTTCTTCAAGCGTACCAACTTTCCAGCCTTCCAACTTTAAACCTTTTACCAATTTGACAGCATCCTTGTGTTGGGACCATGTCACAAAATCTTCCGCGCCAAGCGCGGTCTTGCGGACAGCATCCACTTCAGGCGTCGGCGTGATTCCGCACAGGTAGGCGTGATTAAAACCAAATCCATCCGCACTTCGTAAGATCGAGCCGACATTCCAGGCCGAGCGAATGTTGTCCAGTAATACCGCCTTCACTTTTCCCGCCCCCACTTCTTCCTTTTTACTTATTACTTCATCGCTCGTTTCTTTCTTCAACACAACGCGCGTCTCTCCCAAACAATGCGGACAGCGGATACCAAAGGGATGTGCTTCAGTGAGCGGGTAACGTAATCCGCAGCTTTGACAAACTCTGATCTCAAAAGATGATGTAGACATGGGCTTGATTATATTCGTTTATGTTTGATGCGTCAGTCGCGGTAAAATCAAATTACCATGCAATCAACCCATCAGCTTGTACCAGAATTTATTTACGAAAAATATCGCGCAGGCGCAACCTACGGAAGTTTTCAAGGTGCAGCCATGTTCGTGGATATTTCTGGTTTTTCCACCATGACCGACGCGCTTTCTGCACATGGCACACACGGTGCGGAAGTGTTGGCAGATATGATGCGCGTGGTCTTTGAGCCTTTGGTCAGCGCCGTCTATGAACAGGGTGGCTTTGTTATTGGCTATGCCGGGGACGCGTTCAATGCCATTTTTCCTGCGAAGCAGGATGCCGACCAGGATTTAGGTCAGGTAATGAAGCGCTGTTTATCTTCAGCGTTGGCAATGCAGGCTCACACCAAATCCCATCCACAAGTGTCCACTCCCTATGGAGAGTTTACCATCCGCATTAAAGTGGGTATTGGGTTTGGCGCGACGACCTGGCAGATATTTAAATCCATCAATGGCAAGCGGGCAAGTTATTGGTTTCGCGGCGAGAGTTTGAACGGTGCGGTGTCTGGCGAAGAATCTGCGCGCGCGGGCGAAATTGTAGCAGATCCAATTTCGTACAGCCTGTTGAAGGATGTTGTGAACGTTGCGCCTGTGGATGATTGTTTTTTGATTCAAGATATTATTGCGGATTTGCCCGCTCCGCATCCTCTTCCTCCGCCCAAGCCTGTGGATGAGCTCGTTGAAATTTTCTTCGCTGACGAAGTGACCCGCCTGCCTATCGCGGGTGAGTTTCGTCAGGCGGTAAATCTTTTCATTGATATTCCAGCCAGCATTTCAGATGAAGCCCTGATCACGCCATTTATGCAGACGGTCTATCTGTTGCAGGAACAATACGGCGGATTCTTTTTACGCCCAGATCTGGGAGACAAGGGATTCAACCTGCTGATGTTTTGGGGTGCGCCGACCACACACGAGAATGATGTGGATCGCGCGTTGAATTTCATCCTTGAGCTTTCCCTGCGGACACGCATTACCCTGCGGGCTGGGATTTCGTATCGCATGGCGTATGCGGGTTTCATCGGCTCAAGTCAGCGCGAAGATTACACGGCGTATGGTTGGGGCGTGAATTTGGCGGCGCGTATGATGGAACGCTCAGGTGCAGGCGAGTATTGGATGGATGAGGAAGTAGCCCGCCGTGCCGAAAAACATTTTAATGTTAAACCTCTTGGTGAATATAATTTTAAGGGCTTCAAACATGAGCAAAAAGCCTTTGCTTTGATCGGGCGCAAAAATCTTGTTGAGGCTGTTTATCAAGGACAGTTGGTGGGGCGCGGCAAGGAACTTGAGTCGCTGGCAACTTTTATTCAGCCGCTCAGGCAGCGACAGTTCGCAGGTGTGATGGTTTTGAAGGGGGAGGCGGGCATTGGTAAAAGTCGACTGGTGCATTCCTTTCAGTATTCTGAATATTTCAACGATATGCCTGTGCGCTGGGTGATCTGCCAGGCTGATGAAATCCTGCGCCTGCCGTTCAACCCGTTTGTAGATTGGTTGAAGAAGCGCTTTGAACTGCTCGAAGGCCAGTCTGATGAAGTGAATTCCATCGCGTTCTCGCGCAACATTCAAGAGTTGATCGAGGCCACTCCTGATGTTGAGCTTGCCGCAGAACTGATGCGTATCAGTTCGGTGTTGGCTGCTTTGATCAACATCACGCTGCCCAATTCGCTGTACGAAAGCCTGGACGCGAAGGGACGTTATGAAAATACGTTGATCGCATTAAGTGTCCTTCTGCGCGCAGAAAGTCTGCAAAAGCCGCTGATCCTTTTTATGGAGGATACTCACTGGCTGGACGAAGACACAGGCGCGTTCCTTTCTTATTTTGTGCGGACATTGCTGGCTGAGCCAGATAAACAATATCCCATTGCCATCATCGCCACCCAACGCCCCGAAGGCGACTCGGTGCGGATCATGGATGAGGTTTCGACGGCTGGCGTTCAGCTTGGCAAATTGACCTCGGTAAACATGTCCCAACTGGCGCAGGATATTTTAGGTCATCCAACTGCTGAATCTTTGCTGAATTTGCTCGATTCGCGCGCCGACGGGAATCCGTTTTTTGCCGAACAGATTCTGCGTTATCTCCTGGAGCAAAATGCGCTGGCATTGGATGTGGACGGGAAATATTTTGCAAATGAACAGGCGGAAATTTCCCTGCCGACAGATGTTCGCGCGGTGATGATCGCGCGTCTCGACCGATTGACCCGACACGTCAGAGAGACTGTGCAAACTGCATCTGTGCTTGGGCGTGAATTTGAAGTGCGCGTGCTAAGTGAAATATTGCGTTCTGATATTGATTTTTTGCATCATATGATCCAGGCTGAAAATGCAAACATCTGGACGCCTCTGACCGAGATCGAATATATTTTTCGTCATGCATTACTACGTGATGCGGCTTATTCGATGCAGCTGCTTGCACGTCAACGTGAATTGCATGGGCTGGCAGTCTCTGCGATGGAGACCGTCTACCGCGAAGATCTTGAGCCGCGTTACGGTGAACTGGCATACCATGCCGAAAAAGCGGATATGAAGGAGAAGGCGCTTTATTATCTGACCCAGGCTGGAAAACGTTCATTGAGCCTGTACCAGAATCAACAGGCGATTGATTATTTTACGCGAGCGCTAACTTTTGTACCTGATGATGATCTGCGCACAAAGTTTGACCTGATACTTTTACGTGTGGAGTGTTACTACAATATTAGCAACCATACAGAGCACTTAACAGATTTGGATGTTCTTGAGGAATTTGCAAAGGACCTAAAGGATGGGGTCTTTTTGGCACGTGCTTATATGCGTCGCGCGTACTATTCTCTCTCTCTGGGTGATTATCAAGGTGCGCTAACACACGCAATCCAATCGAGAGATTTTGCTGAAGCGTCAAATGATATTGATACTGTCCTTGCAATATATCTGGTATTGCCCAACGCACTTTTACGACTTGGCAAGACCACTGAGGCTCTGCAACATGCAAAAGATGGACTTGCGTTTGCGAAGAATGCAAATAATCGGAAAGCAGAGGGAAGTGCTCTTACCTTACTTGGTTTGGTTTCATTGGAAGTAGAAAGCCCAACCATTGCGATGGGATATCAAAAACAAGCTCTATTGATCGCGCAAGAGATAAAAGACAGGTATCTTGAGCTGAAGGTATTAAATAATTTGGCAAATACGGTGGGGCTGTCTCTGGGGGATTTCTCAAGTGCGCGAGACTATTTTGAGCAAGCCCATGTTATTATTCATGAGTTGGGAAATATAAAATTTAGGGGGGGGATTTTAATGAATTTGGGTTGGGTTACAAATATTTTAGGTGATTACTCCGCAGCAATGAATTACCATGAGCAGGCTTTGGTTTTTTTGCGCGAGACTAGAGACCAATTATTGGAGATGTACGCATATTTTAATTTAAGCGCCACAGCAGGCGGGCTGGGAATTGCAGAGGATGCTTTTAAATGGGCACAAAAGGGATTTGAGCTTTCAAAAAAAATGGGTGATCCATCAGGGAATGCGTGGGCATATTATTGCATGGGACATGCTTGTTTATTAAAAGATAAATTCGAAGAAGCCTCGCAGTCATTTTTGAAAAGCATTGAAATCAGATCCAAGATCAAAGCCCCTGTTTTGGTAGCTGAGGCCCGTGCGGGATTGCTTCAGGCTTATTTGAAAATGGGAGATCAGATTTCGGCGCAGGATGAAGCGGAGCATATTCTCAGTTATATGGATGAGAATAAATCGTTTGAAGGCGCGGAGGAACCGCTCCGAATATTTCTGGCAGTGTTTCAAGCGTTGGAGGCAAAAAAAGACCCGCGCGTCTCAGTTGTTTTGCAAAATGCAATTCAACTGTTGAACACGCAGGTCTCAAAATTGCGTTCGGAGGACGCCCGCCGTATGTATGTGGAAAACGTACCTTGGCGGCACGAAATTCTACAGGCTGCAAAAGAGCGCGGGCTGCTGAATTAATTACGGTGAAAAACCGCCCGCTGGGTCGCCATCTGTCAATTCAATGGTGTTGTTTTTTATTTCGCCTGTATAGTAGTATGGATTTCCATTCCCATCAAAAATTACCAGCTTCGATGAGCCGCCATCTGGGATGGTAACAAAAAAGCGCTCGTTTATATATTGTCCATTCTTCTTGATGGCAAAATTGTTAAACCAGCGAATGGGGGAGCCGTCAGTCATGGCAGTGGGTAATCCATCCACACTCAACTTTTCCACTTCATATTCGCCATCGCCTGTAAGTTCAATTGTTATGTCTGATTCGGAGCTTTTGTCTTTACTGATTTTATATTTTTTGTTATTACTCTTATCTTTCTCAACCTTACCTGGTACAACGACTTTGTTTTGCATGATTCTCTCCTCGCTATAAAATGGCATGAATAAATTTATTCCCTTGAAAGGCCACCTTTCAAGGATTCGCTTTCGCGATGGAGTGTATTATATCCCTTGCCGCCAACCTCAAGCAATCCTCTTTGCGGACCTCAAATATAAATCCTCAACTTTTTTCCTGGCCCAGGGAGTTCTTCTCAAAAACTTCAAACTGGATTTGATACTTGGATCGTCTGTAAAACATTTGATCGTGATCCGCCTTCCCAATTCTTCCCAGCCATATTGTTCCACCAGTTGGGTTAGGATCATTTCAAGCGTAATGCCGTGCAGGGTGTTATTGGGTTGTTCGTTATCCATTTGTACCTCTCTTTTATTCTGTTGGGGGTAATAGCTCCAGTCCAACCAGGATCAATGAACTTAAGAAAATAAAATAGCTGACTGTTTTCATTTGACATGTCCAAATGCCTGCGGGTGATATAATTTACATCGTTAGGATTAGTCTGTGTCTTTGCTTTGACTCTACCATAAGCGAAGACCTAAAAATTTTCAGCCAGAATCAACTGTGTTGGTTTTTGGAAAGGAGCTAAACATGGCTAATAAAGAACAAGGAAAAGGCAAGGACGATAAAAAGAAGAAAAAGAAGAAGCAAGAGAAGCCAAGTGCGCCCAAGAAATAAATTGTAATATACATCCCCCAGGTCGGCTTGACTTGGGGGATGTGCTTTTTATTTTGGTGTTCATTTATTCAAATAGGAAAATCAGGGTTGTTTTCGGACTTTTTGCCAGACTTCGAAGTTCTGTATTTCTTCGAAAACGTTTTCAATGGGTTCACTTCTGACATAAGTTACAAGATCATCGCGTTCTTTCAGTCCTCTGACAATTTGCTTTATTGCCAGAAGGGATGGTTGATCATTCTGTGAATATTCGATCAGCGCCTGAACGTAAAGTTCCTGGTATTCCTGCACCAACTTGAGCATAAACTCATGAGTGTTGAATACATCGCCTGGCATCATTTCAATGATGTTGGGATAGATTTCTTCCAATTTGTCAAAAACGGATGCGGGCATGAACTTCTTTTTCGATCAGTGCGCCAGTCCCGCTTCCTTCACGATCCTGGGGACGATCTCTTCCCAGCCGACTGCCATGAGATGAATCCCATGCACGCCCTGCTTGGTTTTGATCTTTTCGATCAGCTCTAGCGTAATCTGTACGCCTTCTTCCTGCTCGTTGCCTTTTTCTTTAGCATTTTCCATGCGCTTGAGGATTTTCTCTGGGACGAACACACCTGGCACTTTGTTGTTCATATAAGCGGCGGTTTTGTAATTCTTGAGCGGCGTGATGCCGACCATGATATAGACCTTGTCTAAAATATTTCGTTTTGCAATTTCGTTCAGCCATTCATCCAGTGCGTCTGCGTCGAGAACGACATTGGTTTGGAAGAATTGCGCGCCAGCGTTGACTTTCTTTTGTTCGCGCAATGCCTGGAATTTCATATTGGATGCAAATGGCGAAGCCGCCGCGCCGAGGAAGTATTGTGGGGGAGTTTTGATCTCGCGCCCGTCGAGATATTTGCTTTCATCGCGCAAGCGTCGCAGGATCCACAGCATTTGAACGGAATCAATATCCAGGATGTCCATGCGTCCGCGCGGAGTGGAGCCAAGCACCATGCTGTCGCCTGTGATACATAAAATATTCCGCATGCCCAAAGCTGCCGCGCCGATCACTTCAGATTGTAAACCCACGCGGGTGCGGTCACGCGCCGCGATCTGCATGACAGGTTCTGCTCCCAGGTCTACTGCCAATTTGCTGCATGCCAGCGAAGACATACGCGGAGTTGCAGAGGGGTTGTCGGTGAAATTGATCGCCGCCACATAAGGCTTGATCAATTCTATGTTCTCTTTAAGTTTGTTGGTGTTGATCGAGATCGGCGGGGCTATCTCTGCCGCAACCACGAATTCGCCCGCTTTCAATCTGCGCTCGAGCTCAGAGGCAGGCTCGGTATATTTTGGCGCGTGATAAAGCGAGTCACCCTGCCACCATGCGGGTTGTCGAATGGGCGTAAAGATGGAATCCAATGTCTTCGAAACAGAACCAGTTTCACGACTGGCAAGACCCGTAACAATATTTTTGACTCCGACTTTTTTAGCTTGTTCAACTACGTTGCCCCATGTTTCCGTCCCAGCTTTGTCCCAATCCAATGGAGGAAGAACTTCCAGTAATAAATCTTCACGCCCCAGCTTAAATGACCGTTCATAAATTTTATACCAAATGCAGGGACGCGTTTCGTCCACATAGCATTTTTCGGGAGTTGACCCGCCACACGGGCCGTTCCGCAATCCTTTTGGGCATTCCATCGGGCAGATAAAAGCAGTCTCTTGCAGGAGGCAGTTGCCGCACATGCGACAGCCAAAGAGCGGACCCTTGACCAAAAGTTCTATTTTTGCGAGTGCGCGCTTTTTGAATGGCTCGCGCTTGAATGGCATGAACGGTGGTTGCCAACGACGACCTGGCGTAAAGACGGACATGGGATGTCTCCTGAGAATTATATATTATATATAATTCTACCCCCAATTTGAGCATCCTGGGAAGGTGTTATTTTTGGGGTATAGCCATAATCTGATGGATTTCCATGAGATGGATGGTGAGGTTGAGATGGTTATATCGAGGGAAGGTCAAGAGATTCGATAACCTGCGCTCCCATTCTCTGCATATCATTGAACAGCCTTGCAGGCTCAACAATATGCCCCATCATATGAACCCCATCCTTGCGCGCTGTACCATCAAGATATTGTAGTAGATAAGCGACGACGGGAATTGCTGTAAGTTCATATCCATCGGGATGCGCGATTCGTACGTGGACCTCGGCCTGGTCGCCGTTCAATTGGCCTTTAGCTTCCACTTTGAGCGCCACCACATGCGGCGGCTTTGACTTCCCCATGCCCCACCACATCAACTTGCCTAGCGGGCGGAGTCCGCGCTTTGGTGCAAGTTTGAGCCCAACAAAAACAAGCGGCGTAATAATGAGATCTGTAAACCAATTTGAGCCTGCAATATAAAACCCTGTTTCTTTGAGTGTTGGAAATATGTTCGGGAGAGCACGCAATTCTTCAAAGAACATGGAGTAACAAGTGCGCGTGCCAATATCCACACCAAAATTGAAGGAGCGCGAATCCCATGAGGTGGGTTTTGTCCATGCGCCGTTTTTATATATTTGCGCCTGATAATCGAGAAACCCCTCCATGAGTTCATCCACGGCTTCGGTGTAGGGAATGCTCTCCATGTTGAGGTAGCCAGCCGTTAGCGCGGATTCGATTGCGTCCAGTTTTAATGCGGCGTAGCGGATCAAGGCTGCGGGCAGTCCGGGGTGGTATCCCGCCTCGGTTATAAAGCACAGCCCTGCTCGCTTGATCTCTTCCTCGGCGGCGTAAAGCGCCTGCAATTTTTTGGATGAGAATTGCACGTCAAGATAATCTACATGGGCAGAGAGGCAGGCGCGGATAACTGTTTCGGCATGATGGGTGACAGGCGCAGCGACCAGGCAAAGGTTTGCACCTTCGAGTGCACGGGTCAGGCTTTCAAAGTTGGATGCATCCGCCTGTCTGACGCTTACCCGTGAGCTGTTCAATTCACCTGCAAATGTTTTTGCCTTCTCCAGATTTCTGCCTGAGATGACTATTTCCACGTCGGTTTGAGCGAGCAAGTGTTTGGCAAGTAGTTTGCCAGTATATCCATAGCCGCCGAGAATGAATATCGTTGACATTGGTTGTCTCCTTGACTCCCTTTTGAGTATAGTATTTTGTTTCACAATGTCAAGCAGGAAGATGAACGGAATAAGAAACTGACTTCCCATGTAAATTATTGGCGGCAAATTTGTTCCTAGGGCTATTGGCAAAGAGTGGGAGTGGTAGAAAAATTGATAAAATAAACCAAAATTATCCAATTTACTTAGCTCAAAGAAATTCAAATAAAGTTCAAAGAATTATTAAAGATTTATTAGGATATAGTATGACAAATGTCACTATTTTCAACCTTGCAAAGTTGCAATGTAGATTTGTATATTCAAGTTTTTTAATTTCATTCTTTCTGTAAGGTGTTTTTTTATCTGGAACCCTAAATATATTTTTAAATGAATTTCTGAAATTATTAATAAATAAAAATCAATACTAATAAGACGATATATAGCTTTGATAGAAATCCACTATTTTCCTTTGGAGCAAATATGGGCAATATAGTACAAAAATTAGCGGCAAAAGTAAACATGTCAGTGGATGAGTTTGTCGGCGAAATGCGGAAGCGTGGATGCAGCGAGCCTACTGCAATAAAAATATGGAATGGAAATTATGAAGAATTTAATGAGTTCAAAGATAATGACGTGTGTCTTAGTAATTTACGCAAAGCGGCTAACGTTTTACAGGTAGCAACTGGAATGCTTCTGTTATATGAACATCACTATCAGGCAGATTCCCAAAAACTTGAAATTCCCTTCTCTTGAATTGGCTGTATTACTATAAGAGTCAAAGTGGAATTTAAATGGATCTTGGAAATTGTGTTAGTTACTAATGTCAGTTTTCCGCCGTTCCTGCATGATGGCGGAAAACGAGCCGGAGATCAAAGGACAGGACAATATGTACAAATTTAACGTACTTTCAAAAAAAATGACCCTGCTTGGCACAAAGATAAATTTTTCATTTCGTTATCTATTGCTGGCGGCAATCATAGCTACTTTAATTCTGCCTTCGATTCATTCCGTTGTTTCAGCCCAGAAAGCAGACAGCCCCTGGTATGAGGTGCGATCCATTTTTACGAATGAATATGGGTTGGCAAGCCCCAAAGGTTTGGCATATTCACCCGTCGCAGATGCTTTCCTTGCTTGGGATCAATTTGGAGCCGTTAAGGGAATTACCATGCGGGAAGATCCGCTTGACACCCAAGGCCTGCAAATATCAGCTGAAGATTTCCACGATATTGCATTTAACGGTAAGACAAATAGCCTGTTTGTTCTGAATAAAAAATATACTCAACTTAATGAATTCAGCGTGAACTCAAAAGGTCTGCCGCAATCTGCAGCAGGTCCTAGCAAGAAACATGAAATGGAGGCATTGAGTCTGCAGGCTGTACAGGGTATCACCTTCGATCCTGATAATGGTTTCCTCTATCTATTGGATAAGCAGGGAACCCAGCTTGTGACCGTTAAGCCTGATGCTGCCTCGAAATATGATGGATCTGCTGCCGTACGCGAGCGTCGGGTGACCCGGGTGGACCTGTCAGGTTTGGGTTTCCCTGCCATGCAGGGTATTGCCTTCAATCCTAGCAATGGTCATATCTATCTCTCCGACCCACTTGGGCGGAAGGTTTATGAAATCACAAAAAGCGGTCAGGAGATATCTGTCTTTGATCTGAGCTCGCTCAACCTGACCAATCCGCAGACGCTTCTGTTCGCGCCGAGCGGTGATGGAACAGATGATCCTCTTAAGCTAAACTTGTTTATCATGGATAGTGGGGTGAAGACAACGGCCTCTGCGAGCGGCGTCAAGGTCGCTTCACATATTGATTATAGCGTTGGCGGATTGCAGGCGACGACATCTGCAAGCGGCAGTATTGTTGAGTTGTCGCTTGCACCGGCAGCAGCGTCTGCCATCTGGAACGACCCTGGTTGCTACTACTTTGGTCCATATTATTGATACTTCTAAACCGGTATGGGGAGATCCATCTGCACCGGATACTTCAGGTATTGATTATTGGCCCATGACAGGCGGACTTTTAATCAGCGACAGTGAAGTTGATGAAATGACATACTTCGCGCCCTATTATAAGAATGTGTTCCTCTCGACTGTTTCAGGCACACGAACTGGTTCTTGCAGTACAACCACTCCCTCCCGTACCGGTTGGTCAAATGAACCTACGGGCGCCGCCGTCAACCGCAATAACAATCACATATTCTTTTCAGATGATGATGCCAACAAGATTTTTGAAGTCAGTTTGGGACCTGATCAGATCTACTGTACAGCTGATGATGTTGTAACCACCATTAATGTTGGCTCACTTTACAATATTCAGGATGCCGAGGACATCGCTTACGGTAACAATAAAGTCTTTGTCGCCGGCGGCGACGATGCAGAGGTTTATATCATTCCCCTTGGGCCTAATGGCGTATTAGGTGGCGGGGACGATGGCCCCATGACCCACTTTGATACTGCTTCTCTTGGGTTTAGTATTTTGGAAGGGCTGGGATATGACTGGGATAATGGCACGCTCTTGCTTGCCAGCCCTAATGACGCGTATATTGGGGAGACAACGACATCCGGGTCACTGATCCGTGCCTACAATTTATCCAGCTATGATATCAAGCATCGTGAAGATGTTACCTTTGCCCCCAGCAGTCAAAATTCAGGGATCAATAACCTCTTTGTCGCGGCACGCGGTTCTGATAATGATAGTAACCCAACCGAGAATGATGGGAAAATATGGGAGATAAATGTCTCAGGTCCCGGCACTCCCACTCCGAGTCAGACTCCAACTGCGACAAATATACCTACAAATACTCCGATCCCGGGTCCCACATCCACACCCACCAATACGTTCACCCCGACCGCGACATTTACACCTGGTCCATCACCGACTTCTACGCCCACAATTACACCAACTCCTTTGCCTTCCAGTAATCCGCTCTTTGCTTCTTTCACATCTAATGGCAGTGTGGGAGGCGTTTCCTTTGCAGATGAAGACATTCTGAAATTCGATGGCACAACCTGGAGCCTGTTCTTCGATGGCTCGGATGTGGGTGTTACTGCGGATGCTTTTGCCTTCTCATCTGTTGGATGCCGACTCGATTTTGCTGGCGTTTGGACAGCTCGGTCACCGTTGGAGGCGTGACGTATGCGCCTGCCGACATCCTGCGTTTCGATGCCACTTCACTTGGGAGCGACGACTGCTGGAACCTTCAGCATGTACTTCAATGGTATCGATGTTGGTTTGGATGTCGCTGCAGAAATATTGACGCACTTGAGTTGCTTGCGGATGGCAGATTGTTGATCTCAACCACCGGTAACCCAACCGTTCCAGGTCTGACCGGACTTGCAGATGAAGATGTCCTGGCCTTCACGCCGACTACACTCGGTGACACCACCAGTGGTACCTGGGCGCTGTACTTCGACGGTTCAGACGTCGGGTTGGCGGACACCAGCAATGAAGATATAGACGCCCTTGACGTTGATCCCAACGGCGCGATTTATCTATCCACCTTGGGAGACTTTAGCGTGGCGGGCGTTGCCGGGTTTGACGAGGATGTCTTTGTCTGTTCGCCCACTTCACTTGGAAGCGTCACGGCTTGCAACTACTCGACTGCCCTGTACTTTGATGGCAGTACCTGGGGCTTGAGTGCCAATGATTTGGATGCATTCAGTATCCTGGAATCTGGCACATTCCCGACTGCGACTCCTACCAATACTGCCACACCGACGAACACCGCAACGGATACACCGACACCTACGAATACACCTCTCACACCGACTGCAACCTTCACAGCAACGTCCACACCCACCATTGGACCCTCACCAACTCCTACCGACACAGCCACACCAACAAACACCTTCACACCGACTGCAACCTTCACGGAAACGTCCACACCCACCACCGGACCCTCACCGACTCCCACCAATACTCCCATGCCAACAAATACGCCCGGAACCGTCTCTACATTTGTGACATTGGCTGACGCTCGGGTGAATGAAAACAACCCCAACACGAATTATGGGACGTATGGGACTGTCCTTTATGTTGATGGCGGGACCGATCTTGATATCGAAAGCTACTTGCAGTTTACGGTCACAGGTATTTCAGGGACAGTGACCAATGCCAAGCTGCGAGTGTATGTCACAGAGGGCAGCTCCAACGGTCCGGCAGTGTATACAACAGACAACACTTGGACAGAGAAAGGCATCACCTGGAACAATCGTCCAGCGCGAACGAGCAGCGCATTGGAAGACAAGGGTGTGCTGGGAATAAACACCTGGGTCGAGTACGACGTCACGCTCAGCATCACTGGCGACGGCACGTATAGCTTTATCCTGGCCACTGACAGCACCGACGGTATCACCTTATCTTCTCGTGAGGGAAGCTTTCCTGCCCAGCTGGTATTGGTGTATTGATGGTCGCTGCTGCACCAATCAATACACCAGCAAGCAACCAGACACCGACTGCCACCCAATAATATTACCGCGCAGAAGTAATAGTTAATGGTTAATGATTTGAATTCTACAAGCAGTCTCGTCCAAGTCTGACTGGTTTATGACAGGTCTCGGGACGCGGCAATATCAGCTATAGGCATCGTGATAATAGTGAGTAGTCGTTAGTTATAATAAATTATTTTGAGAGTAGCATTGGCGTCAAAAGGTAGACCCTCTATAATGTTATGCTAATTAAGAGTTGTTAGAAAGGAGAAATAAACAAATGGATCTCATAAAAGTACTGAATATTTTTCGCCGTTATCTCTGGTTAATTGTTTTGGTTACCGTACTTGCTGGCCTTACCACATTCTTTGTGCTTAATAACGAGCCTGCCTCATATAGAGCGACAACCAAGCTACTGGTGGGACCGGGTTTGGATAGCGCTAGTCCGGACTTGAATTCTTTGAGAATTGGAGGGCAATTGATTCAGACATACGCTGAATTAGTGGCCACCCCCTCATTCTTGGATTCTGTTCTCAATAAATTGGACCAGAAAACTGATACAGGCACACTCGACGCTTGGATCTCGACTAGAGTGAACACCGAAACCCGGGTATTGACTATCATTGTGCGCCATACGGATCCAAAACAAGCTGCAGCCGTAGCAAATGCTGTTGCAGAAACTCTCATTGAAAATAGCCCTTCCAGGGATAACACAACTGCATTACTTCGCGCACAGATGAGCGACCAGTCCCATCAGGTAGAACAGATCATCAACAACGCTGAGACTTCCATCCAACAGCTTGAAACTGAACTGGCTGGATTGAGAAAGGTTACACCGGCAACCCCGGAAGAGTCACAAGCTGCCTTGGAACAGCAGAACCTGATCATTAGGCAGTTGGGAGATGAGCGCTCTCTCCTGTCTGATTCGCTGAGAACTTTGGCGACAATCTATGAGGTGTTGCTGGACACAAATACCAACCAGCTTGAGGTTATCGAAGAAGCAAGGTTGGGCACACTTGTTGACCAGAATCTCTCAATAAGTGTTGGTACTTCTGCGCTTAGCGGACTAATTCTCGCAATATTCATTATTTTTATCATCGAATTTTTCGACGATAGGATCCGATACCCGGATGATTTCACCAGGGCTGCTGGAGTTTCGATATTGGGTACGATTGACAAGCATGAAAAACTGGATGGTCCTGGGCTTGAACAGCTTATCACTTTCGCCCAGCCCAAATCCCGCGCTGCCAATAATTATCGTACAGTGGTTGCCAAATTGCTTTTCTCCATCGGCAAATCAATACCTTATACCTTTTTGTTGAGTAGTGTTGGATCACAATCCAGCGATGATACAACCACGGTTACGGCGAATCTGGCCGTTGCTTTTGCTCAGGCCGGAAACCGGGTTGTTGTTGTGGATGATCAATTGCAAAATCCAATATTGACGAAGTTTTTCAAAGCCTACGATAGCGCAGGGCTGGCCGATTTTATGGGAACTAACTTGATAAATCCAAAACTTTTACAAGTAAATGAGATTCCTAGCCTTCAACTCTTGCCAACCGGATTGAGATCTGAAAAAGGCTCAGGTGCAGCGCTGAATTCCATGAAAATTACCAAGCTTCTTGAAGAGATAAAAAAAGAGGCAGATATTGTACTAATTGCAGGTTCCCCGATTTCATGGTTTGCTGAAAGCCTAACCGTGGCCTCCCAGGTAAATGGCGTTATCCTGGTGGCACGACCTGGGGAGGCACATAGTAAAATGGTAAACGAGGTGGTCAAGAACTTACGAGTTATGTATGTCCAGCTGTCTGGCGTTATTTTTGACTACAATTCATCTTCCAGCCAAACCACCAATAAATTAATTGTAAATGCACCTGTTGCTTCATTAGAACCAGCCGCAGCCATCAGCCGCAGAATCAGATGAAAGTTCACCTCTTGCTTTAGAAGACAGCCACACAAAAAAATCTAAGCCAAAAAGTTGAGACCTGCTTTGCCGTATTGACCTAAATTGTAATTCTATAAGACTTACATAAAACTAAGAAATTGACCTGGGAAATGATTCAAACCAGGTTGTTCAAACCCCAAAAAGGCATAGGGATTGTCACGTGTGTATATGTCAATCCAGAATTGGTTCAGCTTTTGGTCATAGAATTTATGAACTAGGCTGAGACGGTAAGACGAAACTTGACCATGTACAAGTGCAGGATGTGCAGCTGAATTGCGTTCACCAAAAGCAATTCCGGTTCTGGGCGGTCCTGATGGACAATTAGTGTGCGACCAAAGAAATCATGTTGACGATTGAAAAGTACGGAAAAACCTTCGATTGTCCCCAACAATATGATCGGCAAGTGGACGATTCGAGTGGATCACAATCTTCCAAAAGTGTGGACGGCTTCGAATGGACGAAAGTCGAAAAGCTTCATGACATACTGATTACACTCAAAGGCTTTCCTGGCAATCATAAGGTGATATCACCTCAAATATGATTTGTAATCTTACTTCCACGAAAACAACTCAGATCGCTTGCTGTTCAAATGACTTTTGCGTAACCCTATCTAATTGGTTTCCTTCCTGATGAAAATCGAAACACCACCTGTCGACGCAGTTTCTGCTATACCGAGTAATCAAGCCCCGGACAAACATCTCCGTGGTTCTGTCCTGCTGTTGGTTGGCCGTGTAGTCGCAATGGCGGCGAACTTTGCTATCCAGGTTCTGATCGTGCGTTATTTATCGAAGAGTGATTACGGTGCATTTGCCTATGCTATATCACTTGCCTCACTTGGATCGAGCTTTGTGGTCTTTGGGTTAGATAAAACCATTACCCGATTCCTGCCCATTTACCAGGAAAAAGGCGAATACCATAAAATGTTTGGCGCTATTATTATAGTGGTTAGCACAGTTTTTTCGCTTGGCTTTTTTCTGGTTTTGCTGGTCTTCGGGTTGCAGGGCTGGATCTCAACATCATTTGTCAAAGACCCGTTGGAAGTTCAACTATTGCTGTTGTTGATTTTATTATCACCAATACAGGCATTGGATAGCCTATTGGTTAGGATGCTGGCCATATTCGTCAGCCCAAGCGCAATTTTTTTTCGGAGACACGTTCTTGATCCCGGTTTGAAGCTTATTGTTATCTTTTTGCTTATCTTTTTTAAGGGTGATGTGAAATTGCTGTCAATGGGCTTTGTGGCGGCAGGCGCTTTAGGGGTTATCCTTTATTTTGGAATTCTGATACAACACCTTCGCAACCAGGAGTTCTCGAAACATTTTAATGTTAGACTGTACAATTTCCCATAAAGGAGATATTTAGCTTTAGTGTTCCTCTTCTTACCTCCAATTTTGTTTATATGGCGAGAAGCCAATTGGTGATTGTGCTGCTGGGATACTTCGGCAGCTCGCTTGATGTAGCTTCTTTTCGTGCTGTACAGCCTGTTGGCGATTTGAATACGGTGGTTATCCAAAGTTTTGGTTTTCTCTTCATGCCATCAATGGCACGCATGTTTGCCAGGGGAGATCAGAAAGAAATTGATGATCTATATTGGCAAAGCGCGGTCTGGATTATGGTGCTCACCCTCCCTATTTTTCTCGTTACGTTTTCACTTGCCAAACCACTTACACTCTTACTTTATGGAGAGCGGTATGCGCAGTCTGCATCGGTTATGGCACTGCTTGCCTTAGGTTATTACTTCAATGCTGCATTAGGGTTTAACGCCGATACTCTTCGAGTGTATGGCCAACTTCGTTACACGGTTACCATCGATTTTCTGGCCATGGTTATCAGCCTGGGACTTTGCCTGATACTTATTCCTCGATATGGGGCTATGGGTGCTGCCATTGCAACGAGTGGAACTCTGATTGTGTACAATATCCTAAATCATTTGGGGTTAAAGTTTACAACCAAGATTAACTTGTTCCAGAGGCGTTACCTTGGAGTTTATCTAAGTGTTACGCTGAGCGCGCTGGGATTGGCGTTATTCCAGTCGATGACATCCGTCTCAATTTACATTGAATTTTTCCTGGCGGCACTGCTAACTCTTCTGGTATTAATCCTTAACTGGAACATACTTAAGCTGAGGAAACCTTCCCCGAATTGTTGCGTTTTAAATTAGTCCAGACGCTTTTTGCCAAAACACAAAAGTGACAATTCGGTCTAATCACCTATCATGAATAATAATTATCAAGAAACAACTATTGAAACTCATATCCGGGAGCACTCGCCTGGGTATTTTTCAGGTTTCGGATCAGAACGGATATCCGTTCAATTGCTAGATAAACAAGTACGGCCTTCGGCAATACTTTACCGATTTAAAGTAAGCAGCGATGTTCAAATTCGTTCAGTAATTGTAAAGGTACCCTTCCGTAACTCGACAAAAAGTTGTCCCCTCGGGAGTATTTATGAAAAGCCTCTTCTCTTTCCAAAAACTGAACCCAGAGATATGCCCCGACTTCACTATGCGGCTCTCTTGTCGCTCTATAAGCACTTTACCGATCTTGATAATCCACAACTTGGGGCTATTCGTGTACTTGATTATTTACCCGAATACTCTGCTATCATTTCAGAGGAATTGAAGGACCAAAATCTTCGTTCTCTTTTTTTGAGAGAAAGCCGTTTGCGTTCTCCATTTACTTATGATGAACTCACCACTACATTCCAAAACGTAGGGACATGGCTGCGCGTATATCATACAATGCCAAAAGAAGAAGATGTTAAAGTCCGCCACGCGCACAGGGATGATTATATTGAGGCGATTACCGTGCTTACAGCTTTTCTTGCGAAGATATTGGGTGATGAATCATTTTTTCAGAAAACTGCTTCAGTGATCATAAATAAAGCGCAAGAGACTTTACCAGAATCAATACCACTCGGCTTGGGTCATGGGGACTATGCTATGCGGAATATTCTCATCGGTTTTAATGCTCGTGTGACTGTGCTTGACACATTCGCGAAGTGGCGGACGCCGATTTACGAGGATATTGGATACTTTTTGAATGATTTTAAGGTGTCCTATCCACAAGTCGTTAGTCAGGGGCTTGCTTTCCGTTCTGATCAATTAGCGGCATACGAATGTGCGTTTCTCAAAGGTTATTTCGATGAGAAACCATATTCCTTATCCTGCAATCCGGCTTTATGAGACTTTGGCTTTGCTTGACAAGTGGTCAAGCATTATTTCAAAATCTAATCAACAGCAAAATTTCATCAAAAGTGGAGGTCGGCTAAAGAGAGCCTTGATCAGCCCGTATTTCAAAAGAAGATTAAAAAGCCTGGTTACAGAAATTCTCTGAGAGTTGGGAAGATGATTCTTCTCCGGACGAGTAGAAAATAAAGACTAACAGAGATCATTAAAAATGGTATTCAATCAAGAATCACACCATATTCAGTCCGATTCCTCGGAGAGCCGCTTGAATAAAACACATCATCTCAAAGTTGCTTATATTATGTCCCGCTTTCCAAAGCTGACTGAGACATTTATTCTTTACGAAATGCTGGCAATGCAAAAGCAAGGGATTGAAGTGCAAGTATATCCTCTCTTGCGGGAGTGGACCGATGTAATGCATCCAGAGGCCATTCAATTTGTTGAAGCAGCTCACTACCAACCGTTTATATCCCTATCGATCATGCGCGCGAACATGTATTTTCTCGGGAAAAAACCGCGCGCATACCTGAAAACACTTTGGACATTGCTGCGCGCAAACTGGGGCAGCTTCGGATTTTTTACCGGTGCACTGGGAATCTTTCCCAAGTCAGTATTTTTTGCTTACCAAATGCAGATAGAAAAGATAGACCACGTTCATGCGCACTTCGCCAGCCATCCTGCTGCTGCAGGGTTCATCATCCAGCAGTTGGTTGGAATCCCTTACAGCTTCACAGCCCATGGCTCTGATCTCCATCGTGACAGGCATATGTTATGTGAAAAGGTTGCTGAAGCAGCATTTGTTGTGGCTATATCTGATTACAATAAAGAACTAATTCTCTCAGAGTGCCATGGAAATTACCGCAATAAGGTGATTGTTATCCATTGTGGTGTTGACTTAGAGGTTTTTCGGTATCGTTCCAATGAAACTCCCTATGAAAAAGGCAAAACGCCTTTCATGATCCTCTGCATAGGTACTCTCCATGAGGTTAAAGGACAGGCTTATCTGATTGAAGCCTGCCACAAGCTGCAGGAAAAGGGGCTCGACTTTGTGTGTCATTTCGTTGGTGATGGGCCTGACAGGAAATCTCTCACCGACGCTTGTAGACCAGGCAGGTCTGTCGGAGAAGATCCGTTTTCATGGAATGTTAACGCGAGACGAAATCGCCCGACTATTATTAGAAGCTGATGTACTCGCTGCGCCAAGTGTTCCTACCCGTGACGGACGACGCGAAGGTATCCCGGTGGTGCTTATGGAAGCGATGGGCAGTGGCGTACCGGTGATAGCCAGCAATATTTCAGGAATCCCTGAATTGGTGAAGGACAATTATACAGGTTTGCTGGTTCCACCAAGAGATGCGACATCCTTGGCGAATGCATTGGAACGCTACTTTACGGATCCAAATCTTCGTCGGCGCTTCGGTCAGGCCGGAAGAGAAAGAGTTGTAGGTGATTTTGACCTTAATAAGAATGCAGCGAAGCTTGCGCAACACTTTATGAAGGATGGCCAAGGATGACTTTAATTTTATTTTGGAGCGCAGTGTTTTTGATCATTTATACATATATCCTTTTCCCCGTAGGCATTGTCCTGCGAGGGCTTATTTGGGGGCGTCCCTACAAGCAGTATGAAGAGTTTAAATCTCCACCCTCAGTCAGCATTGTCATCTCTGCATACAATGAATCAAAAACGATCGCTGAAAAGCTGGACAACATTTTATCGTTGGATTATCCGCGCAGCAAACTTGAGATAGTGATTGCATCCGATGGATCAACGGATGATACGAATAAAATTGTAGGGAGGTATAAAGAACAGGGTGTGAATTTGCTCTCTCTTCCCCATCTAGGCAAGTCCGCGGCTCTCAATGCGGCAGTCGCCATATCCAAAGGTGAAATTTTGGTATTTTCGGACGCCAACAGTATCTATAAATCTGATGCCATCCGGGAGATCGTCCGGCCGTTTGCAGATCCTAAGGTGGGAGGCGTGGCTGGCAATCAAGTCTACAAGACCCAAATTTCAGGAGGTTCCAGCGGCGATGGCGAGCGTGCTTATTGGAACTTCGATCGCATGTTGAAACGATTTCAAGGTAAATCAGGTAACACACTTGCAGCGACAGGAGCCTTATATGCGATCCGCAGGTCACTTTTTCGGCTAATCCCGGATGGTGTATCGGATGACTTTGTCACTTCGACCAGCGTGATCGTCCAGGGATTTCGCCTGGTCTTTGCGCCGGATGCGATCGCCTATGAGCCTGTCGCTTCGACAAATCAAGTCGAGTTCGGGCGCAAGGTGCGCGTGATCATCCGTGCCTGGAGGGCTTTTATTTTTATGAGGGAGTTGCTTAACCCCTTTCGATATAAATTTTACGCAATCCAGCTTTTTTCTCATAAGGTCTTGAGATACCTGGTGGTTTTTCCTTTATTGATATTGTTTTTCGTGAGCCCGTTCTTATGGAGTGCAGGCTTAATTTATCAAATGGCGACAATTGCTCAGGTTGGATTTTATAGCTGCGCTTTATTGGGCTTGCTGCTAAATGAAACCCGCTTCAGGCAAATGAAATTTTTAACCATTCCCTTCTATTTTTGCATGGTCAACGCGGCGGCATTGGTGGCTATCATCAAAGTTTTGCGGGGACAACAGATCAAGCATTGGGAGCCCCAACGTCAAGAGGAAACCCCTTAAAAATGTTTATTAAAATGTTGAGGACACAATGAAAACATTTGATTCAATCACGAAAGTGCCTTTTACACGTGAACAAAAATTACTTTTTGTGATTTTTCTGGCGATTGTGGGTGCCGTTACGATCGGGGTGGTAGTGACTATAGAACCTCTCCTGGTTATAGGGGGGATCTTAGGAGCTATTCTCCTGTTGGTTTTTTTAAAATGGCCTGACGTAGCCACGCTACTGATCGTTTTTTTCATCTATACAAACCTGGGCGTGGTTGCAATCCGCTTCCACGGAGTATCACCTTTTATTGCCACCACGCTTTTTCCGCTGCTCCTGGTCATTCCCCTGGTTTGGTATCTCATTTTGCGTCGCGAGAAGCTTGTCATCACGCCTGTTTTTCTATTGCTGCTCATGCTTGGTGTGATCTATGCCCTGGGGGCGGCCTTTTCAAGTGATATTACCTTATCCTTGCCGCAGTTGACAGAGTTTTTTGTAGAAGGTCTCATACTCTTTTTTCTCCTTACAAATATAATACGCACTCCTCTCATGCTTAAACGTGTGGTTTGGGTTCTTTTAATTTCAGGCGCACTCATTGGTGGTCTTTCACTTTTTCAAATGGTCACAAATACCTTTGATAATAATTACGGAGGACTTGCGCAAGTAGAAAGCGCCTTTGCAACCGGAGTTGAAGACTTGCAGGGAGAGATCCAGCAACCGCGCCTGGCTGGATCAATAGGCGAAAAGAACCGCTATGGACAGATCATGCTTATGCTCGTACCACTCGGATTATTTCAATTTTGGATCTATCGCTCAACAGGATTGCGCATACTGGCTCTGGTCTGTACTGGATTAATCATAATCGGAGGGGCGCTGTCCTTTTCACGCGGCGCGGCAGTGGGGTTCGTCCTGTTGACTATCATCATGGTTTTCCTACGTTATATAAAAATCAGTCAGCTCCTGCTGCTACTTTTGGGGGCTGGCTTGATCCTTTTTGTGTTGCCTCAATACGGTTCGCGCCTTACCTCACTGAATGTAATTGCAGAACTGGCTTCTCCAGAAAGTGGCCCGGCCTTGGCTGGCGCTGATAACGCGGTGGTGGACCGTGCATCCTTGATGCTTTCAGGTTTGCTAGTGCTCAGAGACCATCCTCTGTTCGGTGCGGGTCCAGGGATGGCTAGATATTACACTCAGGAATATGCCAGACAGGTTGGCATAAGCTCTCTCACAGGAGATTACCAGATACACAATTTGTTTATAGGTATTGCGGCTGACGCTGGGGTGTTAGGCTTGATCTGCTTTCTGTTGATCCTGTTCATCACCCTTCGAGACCTTGCACATGCGCGGATGAAATGGATGACAAGTCATCCTGATTGGTCGTATTTGGCAACAGGTTTTTTTCTTGCGCTTGTCGGTTATATGGTTTCAGGCCTCTTCTTACATATGTCATATTATCGTTTCTTCTATCTGATATTGGCACTGGCTGTAGTGGCGAGCAGCTTTAAAGACTTAGACGCGCCAATTTTAATGGACGAAGCTGGCAAGAAATTGTCTAAGCTGGAGGGATAAGGATTGTATTCCCCACCATATGTCTCCAAGATATTTTGTGCAGTTTTGCTTTCGCCGTTGCAGCCAAAGCGATCAATCTTTGTCCAGATTTAAACTGTTCTGTCTCAAAACGAATTGAAACACGACCGTACGGTTTCAGTGATTAATTTGATTGATAGCGTGATTCCAGGGATTGCAAACCGATTGGCACGTTGGATGTATAGAAATAATCGTTTTCCCTGGGCGCCAGTTGATTTTGAGTTGACGGCTTTTGGAACAGGCGCAGCAGTCTTTAAATTACATACGAAGAGTGGCGATAAGGCTCTTCGTATGTACCGGAAGTCTCTTGGTAAATCATCCGGTGAATTATTGGAGATGGCAGAATATTATAAAATGAACTATGAGATGGTGCTTTCCTGGTATGGCGGTTCACCGGATTTGATGCTTCCAATGGAGTTCCTGGTTTTGCAGGGGCTGCCTCTTGTAGGTCCTGTTGCTGCATCATTGCAGCCGTATATTAAAGGAAAGAGGTACGATCCCTTTGAAGATTTTTCCGATGAGGAATTCTTGCGGCTATTGGAAGCAAATGATTTTGTTCGGAAACAATTCATCTTCTTTGCCGAGCAAACTATTCGCCAATGGGATGGACGAGAAATGTGCTACGATTTTTTAGGAAGAGAAAATTTAATGCTGGTGAATGAAGCAGGAAATTACAAGTTGCGCATTGTAGATGTCGGGATATTCAGATTCGATATGCTGGAGAACGAATACTCCAAGAAAATGGCTCTAATTCAGCAACGCATGATAAGATTAGTTTCTCTTTATGAGTTGGCAAAAGAAATTTAGCCAAGCATATGGAGAATTTTTTGGTCACTTAGAAAGTGCATAGGAAAATAATTTGAGAACAGAAACATCAGATTTTGATCTCCATGGTATCGTCGGTATTCGTCTGCTCAACGCGACCCCAGGCGATATTGCAGCCGTTAATAGACAGCTTGGACCAATCAATAAACCCCTCACAAGAACTCCCGATATCGTCATACGTTTTGTGGACCGATTATCATTCTCGTCCCCCGTTCGCTATCTCGGCCTCGATGATGCCGGGTTCACAGATGATGCGTTCTTAGTGTTTCGTGGTAAACATCAGGCGCGCATCAGGGTCCAAATCCCTTTTGATCAGATTGGGAACAGTCAATGCGAAATTGTTTGTGAAAGCGGTGTGCCGGCAGTGCCTCTGCTGCTTCCAATTCTAAACCTGACTGCGATCAGTAAGGGTGTTCTGCCGTTGCACGCGTCGGCACTCATTTATGATGGCAAAGGCATCCTGCTCACCGGTTGGGCAAAGGGGGGCAAGACGGAAACATTACTGGCTTTCGCGGCTAATGGTGCTGAATATGTCGGAGATGAATGGGTTTATCTTAGCAGTGATGGGCAGCACATGTATGGGATCCCTGAGCCAATCCGAGTTCTGGTACTGGCATCTGCAGGAAATGCCTCACTACAAAGCAATGGTCAGTCGCTGGGACCTCGTTCGGTTGCGGGCTCTCAACCTATTTGTGAACTCCTTGGAATGGCTGGAGTTCGAGCAGCCTTGGACGCCGATCTGCTATTTCTAGGCATTTGAGGCGATTTATAGCGCTCGTGAAACGACAATTATATGTCCAGTTGCCGCCCGAGAAATTGTTTGGACGCAAAGCCAGCAAAATCGCCGTCATTCCAGAGAAAGTATTTTTTTTGGCCAGCCATGCCGATCCCGATCTGAATATCCAACGAATTGACTTCGGAGGAAATTGCAAGACGTATGGTCTTTTCACTGCAGGAAGAACGAATGGAGTTCATGTCATACTATTTGAAATATCGATTTGCTTTTCCTGAATGTACAAATTCAGTTATTGATCAGGCTGAGGAAATTCAGCGAAGGATGCTTTTTAAAATATTAGCTGGCAAGGAAGCCTATGCTGTATATCACCCTTATCCGTTTTCAATCTCTTCATTGTTTGAAGTGATCCGCCCGTACTGCGCATAGATTAGAAAGGTCAAATGTCAAGGATGTTTACAGTAGCGTTAATTGGCCCAGATGGAGCTGGAAAGTCTACTATAGGCCGAAAGCTTGTGCTTATTTCTCCGATACCCGTAAAGTATGTCTATATGGGTGTTAACTTGGAGTTCAGCAATCTTGTTCTACCTACCACCCGCCTGTTGCTTGAGATCAAGCGTGCTCGCGGCCAGCGACCAGATATAGCCACCAATAGGCGGCGCGATCTTTACCAGTCGCACACCCTTCCAAAGGGTGTTGTAAAGCGATTTATGACTAGTCTAAAAGCGGCCTTTCGGTTGGTGAACCTGATCGCTGAAGAATGGTTCCGCCAAATCGTTATATGGTCCTACACCTTGCGCGGTTACTATGTTCTCTTTGATCGGCACTTTTACTTTGATTACTACGATCACGACATTGCTAACCAGGATCCAGACCGCCCCTTCAGCAGTCGGCTCCATGGATTTATGCTGCAAAAATTGTACCCGAAACCGGATTTTGTGATTTTCCTGGATGCGCCTACTGAAGTGCTTTTTGCCCGTAAATCCGAGGGCACATTGGCTGCACTTGAGGATAGACGGCAGGAATATGTGCGCCTGCGAGATGTTGTGAAGAACTGCGCTGTTGTCGATGTTTCGCAACCGGTGGATGATGTTACACGTGAAGTTTCTGAACTGATTATGAATTTCTACCACAAAAAAATCGGTATGAAGACTTAGGCTGGACCAATGATAAAATCGATCAAGCAAATCACGCCAATCATCACAAATAGTACTGTGTTTGATAAAATTGTTGCATTATTAGAAAACACTGGTAGAGAGCGGGGTAACTTGCTTCGAGTGCTGACCTATCATCGCGTGGATGAGCCGTCTGTAAATCCATGGCTTGATCCTGGACTGATCAGTGCTTCTCCAGAAACTTTCGAAACACAAATGAAATATCTGTCAGCCAATTATCAGGTTGTTTCGGTGTTAGATGTTTTAGAGGCATTTGAGAGTAAAGGTCAAAAGATATTACCGCCGCGCGCGGTTCTTGTGACCTTTGACGACGCATATTGCGATTTTGAGAAACATGCCTGGCCGGTACTAAAACAATACTCCATCCCTGTCACTCTTTTCGTTTCCACATCATTTCCGGACCACCCAGAGCGACTATTTTGGTGGGACAGGTTATTCCATGCAATACATACGAACTCTTAACGGCGAACTAAATACACCAATTGGTCTCCTATCTATCTCCACAACGGCGCAGTGTGACCAGGCGTATACTCGTTTGAAGAATTATATGAAAACGCTTCCCAAAGGTGGTGCTATGGCAGAAGTGGATAGGATATGCAGTGAACTTGGAGTATCTCCTCATGACAATTGTGTGCTTGGCTGGGATTCGTTGCGAAAATTAGCAAGTGAGGGTGTTATATTGGGCGCTCACACTCAAACTCATCCTATTATGAACCATATTTCGTTCAGCGATATGCAAAATGAAGCATTAGGCTCACTCCACGATTTACAGCGCGAGATTGGTGTGGTTCCGCCGATCTTTGCATACCCCAGTGGAATCTATAGTCAAGAGGTTGTTAAAAGCCGTGGAATGCGCCGGCTTCAGGCTGGCTTTTACCACGGAGCGCGGCATCAACGAGATAAGTTCTGCTGATCCAATGCTGCTACAAAGGATTAATATTGGAGCCCGAACAACAATGCCGGTGCTGCGTGCGCAGTTGCTTTCCTGGTCAGCATCTTTATATCCCCTGAGTAAAAAAATATTTAGCTAAGCGAACAAAATTCACCTAATCGTGCATCGTGCGCTTCCCTTGAAAAAGATTGACTCCTTTTGGGGAGTTCGCATTCCTTGACTATCGCAGTCAATTTGCCCTATAATGATTTTTTCTTGATGGCTTTCAAATTACTGACCTGATATGTACTACATGAACTCCTTATTCTCCTATTTTATAACGGGTCCGCCGCTTTCTTAAGAAGCATGGTGTGATCCTCGACGCGCGCTCGATGTTCAGTGCTCTTTTTCTTTTTTTTCTAACATCGCCACAGCCTCCACTCCGAATGTTTCTGGATAATTTCAGTACTTTCTTTTGTTTACAGTCCTTCTCCTTTTTGCGTATACTACATTCAATATATGTTTATAGCCAGAAAAGGGAGGGAGATTAAATTTAGTTAAAAAATAAAATTTATATAGGATGAGATATGAAAATTCTTATTGCCAGCAAAATTTATCAAGCCTCAATTGACAAGCTAAAGGAAAATCATGAGGTGGTTTGCGCTTTTGGTGCAGATCAAGAGACTTTAAAATCAGTAATCCAGAATTGTGATATTTTGATTTTCCGAAGTGGTGTACAAATTTCTGCTGATGTAATGGCAGCTGCGCCATCTTTGAAGTTGCTTCTCCGAGGAGGTTCAGGTTTTGATAACATCGATATGGATTATGTGAATCAGCGAAGCCTGCAGCTGATCCGTATACCCGGTCCTGGGGCAAAAGCAGTAGCGGAATTGACCTTTGCACTCTTTCTGGCACTCGCCCGCAACGTAGTGGAAGCCGATCGTCTTACCCGGCAGGGGCATTGGGCGAAAAACGAACTTACAGGTTATCAGCTCACTGGCAAGGTGTTGGGTGTGATCGGTGCTGGAAACATTGGCTCTGTGGTCGCTCATATGGGCGCTGCTTGGGGGATGAAGGTGCTGGGTTGCGTCGAGCATCCCTCCCCTGAAAGGAAGCAGGAGTTTGATAGAGCGGGCATCCAACTCACGACCCGTGAACAGATATTGGTCGAGTCGGATTTCATCAGTGTTCATGTCCCACTTAAGCCTGAAACCCGTAATTTGATTGACAAAGAACACTTGGCGCTTGTAAAGCCACAAGTCTACCTGGCGAACATGGCTCGTGGCGGTGTAGTGAATGAGGCGGCTTTATATCAAGCGCTGGCCGAAGGCCGGTGAGGGGGTGCTGCTCTGGATGTACACCAGGCTGAGGGCGAAGGCAAGATTTCTCCTATGGCTGAATTTAAAAATGTCATTCTGACTCCACACATCGGAGCAAGCACATTTGACTCGCAGAAGGAAATTGGTCAAATCATTATTGATGCTGTCGACGCATTCACGATAGAACAATCCCCGGTGAATTCCGCTCGAGCAGACTCATTCAACGTGTGAACCATATTTTTGAACTAACCACAACTCAATGGAGCGTAAAATGTTAAAGAAAACAACACAATTGAAACAAATGTTGCAATCCGACCAGCTGGAATTCATCATGGAAGCTCACAATGGTCTGAGCGCAAAAATTGTTGAAGAGGCAGGATTCAAGGGTATCTGGGGAAGCGGTCTGACCCTCTCCGCTTCGCTGGGCGTTCGCGACAACAATGAAGCCAGTTGGACTCAAGTGCTTGATGTGATGGAGTTTATGAGCGACGCAACCACCATCCCCATTTTGTTGGATGCTGACACGGGTTATGGCAACTTCAATAACGTCCGCAGGCTGGTGCGCAAGCTTGAACAGCGCAACATAGCCGGCATGTGCATCGAAGATAAGCTCTTCCCAAAGACCAATTCTTTCATCAACAGTGAGCAGCAGCCGCTGGCAGATATCCAGGAATTTTCTGCAAAGATCACGGCTGCTAAGGATACCCAGCAGGATCCTGACTTTTGTGTGGTCGCTAGGGTTGAATCTCTGATTGCCGGATGGGAGTTGGAAGAAGCCTTGCGGAGAGCCGAAGCCTACTATCTTGCCGGTGCAGATGCGATTCTCATGCATAGCAAACTCAAGACTGCTGACCAAATCCTTGAGTTTATGCGCGAATGGGGGAATAAGTGCCCGGTTGTTATCGTACCGACCACATATTACAGCACACCAACCTCTGCCTATGAGAAGGCTGGAATCAGTCTGGTGATTTGGGCAAATCATCTTCTTCGCTCAAGTATTAAGGCTATGCAGCAGACGGCCGCGCAGATCCATCAGGAACAGTCGATCAGCACCATTGAAGGGCAGGTTGTTACCGTCAAGGAAATATTTCGCCTGCAGAATGCGGCCGAGTTGGAAGAAGCGGAAAAGAAATATCTGCCCAAGGCTGGGTGACGAGGGTTTTGAGGTCTCGGCATAATCTGTTTAGCGCCTGTGTCTCTGGCCCCGTTTGATTGAGGCGCTTCCATATCTGTTCAATTGACAAAGAATGAAGAGGTCAAAGTTTTTACGTGGATACACACAGTAAATTACCCTACGCTTTCATAATCGGCCTGGACTGTATCACAGGGCTGCAGTCGGCTCGCATCCTGGCCCGTCATGGTATTCCCATCATCGGATTGGTAAAAGATCCTGAGAACTTTTGCTGCAAGACGCGGGTATGTGAAAGGATCATTCATACCAATACAGCCAGTGAGGAATTTATTCAGCTATTGGAGACACTGGGTCCAGAGCTAGATCAAAAGGCAGTCCTCTATCCATGTACGGACATGAGTGTTTTAACCCTCTCCCTGCATCGTCAGCGCCTTGCACCCTGGTATCACATTGCTCTCCCAGGGCATGCAGTAGTTGAGATGCTGATGGATAAAGTAAGTTTCTATACGTACGCTCACAAGGAAGGACTGCCCATACCAAAAACGTTTTTTCTGAAAACCAGGATCGATGCAGAAACCGCAGCGAGTGAGCTTGCCTACCCCTGTATTATGAAACCCCCTTTAAGACTCCAACCTGGGAAAAGCATACCCGGGCTAAAGTCTTTAAGGTGGCTGACCAGAAGGAATTCCTTGCCCTGTATGATCAATGCTCGGGTTGGGCGGATCTTCTTATGGCGCAGGAATGGATCGAAGGGAACGACGCCAGCCTTTATTCCTGCAATTGTTATTTCAATGCGGACTCTGAGCCACTGGTCACTTTCATTGCCCGAAAGCTCCGTCAATGGGCTCCTGAGACGGGAACAAGTTGTCTGGGAGAAGAGTGTCGGAATGATCTCGTCCTGGAGGAGTCGATAAGGTTATTCCGCAGTGTGAACTACCACGGACTGGGTTATGTAGAAATGAAACGCGATGAACGTACGGGAAAGCACTTTATCATCGAACCCAATATTGGCAGACCCACGGGGAGGTCTGCCATCGCAGAGGCTGGTGGTGTTGAGCTGCTTTACACAAAGTATTGCGATGTCTTGAATTTACCGCTGCCTGCTAATCGTGAGCAGAAATATGAGGGTGTGAAATGGATCTATCTGCGGCATGATATCCAGTCAGCATTTTATTACTGGTGGCACGGTAAGTTGACGATTGGAGAATGGTGGCGGTCCATGCATGGCCTCAAGTGGGATGCTGTCTTTTCCTGGACTGACCAGGCTCCGTTCTGGTATGATTTGTGGGGGTCTCTTAGAATACTAGGAACAGTATTAATCAGTAAATTGAAAAAAAATGAAACTAAAGACAGGAAATATTGGTACTAACTTGAGATCACACGAATATTACGAGAAAGCAAATGGTCTGCTGAATTTCCATTACGCCGGGCTCCAAATATCTGGAGACGTATCTGCAAGAATGTGTAGGGATGCATTGATTTGATGATCTGTGGATCAATGCGCACGTTATGGCATGGGTATGATGCTAATGCGAAAATTCTCGATTTTGCTTTAGCAAATTTCTGCAATTTCAATATTTTGAGACCTTTCTTGAAGTGCTTTGAAAGCCAGTGTGGAGTGGAGGATTAACATAACCCAATGTCCACTTCAGAGATGCATTACAATTCCAATAAGGTTGATACGTTTATTTCGTCGTTTATTGCAAACTGACGCAGCCTGGGAATTTTCTTTGAAAATGGCCTCGATGTAATACAACATAAAATTACAGTCGAACAGGATCAAGGGATATGTATTGATAGCATTTCAACCAAAGCCGTCAAATGATTATTAAAATTGATGAGATATGCACAAGATTTAAAAAATGCAACCAAACTCAAGCCCATTCCGTCATATTTGCGAATATCATTCATGTTGTGGAAAGGGTGAATATAAACTCTTGATAAATATACAACTTGTGTTCTTTTGAAAGTTATGCATTTTACTTAGTAGGTACCTTTGAAACTATATCGAAAAATTATTGATAGCCTTATAGCCTTGCTCCTTGTTCTTAGTGTGGGATGCACCCAGACAGGATTAAATAATATTGATGTTCTTCCTCAGAATGCCTCAACAGCTTCCAATAGCGAAATCATCGACCAGGATGAAATTGTCCCTACCTCAGTAATCGGCAGGACAGCGATTGAAATGATGGTTCCTTACAGCCAAACAAGCATTTGGAATACTCCCATTGGACCTTCACCCAAATATGATCCATATTCAGATGAGATGATCGCCACTCTGGTGCTTGCAAACAATGGGAACATCATCACTCCCAACACTTATAATTATCCAGTCTATTTTGCTGATGCAGATACGCCTCGCTGGGATATCCCCTGTACAAGATACAGGTGTGTTGTGCCAACTTCAGATGGGGGTATCAGAACAGATATGCTTGAGGATGTCCCGATTCCTCTCGATGCACAACCTTCTCCAAACTCCGATGGACGGATGATTATTATTGATAAGGTCACATATGCTGAATATGATCTCTGGCGAGCCGAACGTGTGGAAACTGGATGGACAACTGGGAGTGGTTCAGCCTACAATATTCTCTGGAATGGCACTCCATCTGTTAATAATTCACGTGGTTCGGGAATCCCTTCGTATGCAGGATTAATCCGGCCTTGGGAGATACTTCAGGGGAGAATTGAGCATGCGATTGCATTTGGATATACTGAACCCGCTAATGATAAATGCGTTTTTCCTGCCTCAAAAACAGATGGCGATAGTGCATTGCCATTTGCCATTCCTGAAGGAGCGCAACTCCAATTGGACCCATCTTTAACCGAGGAGGATTTTGATCAAATGGGTCTTGATCAAACAGGGAAAATTATCGCCCAGGCGTTACAGGAATACGGGATGATTTCGGTTGATCACTCCGGGTCCTTTTAAAATCTACGTGGAAGATCTGACCAACAATCCCTATATAACACAGGAATGGACAGATCCAGGACTTAATCTGACCAAAGAGACGCTCTCGAGTATTCCTTATACCTCCTTTCGGGTATTGGAATTGCCTCCTGGATATTGGGATCCATCGACAGAAAACCGGTTCCATGGAAAATGTTTTACTTTCCTGGTGTTCCCTGAAGCGTGGTAAGGGTTTGTCTGAATTAAAAAAAAGCGTGCTTGAAGTTTCAGAGCTGCTCTTCATTAATTTCATGCGGAAAGCAATGGTTTTTTTTCCGCCAACCACAGCACTATTTGGAATCGGGTGTGTACCCCGGTGTTCTCCGTTTTCCACTAGAGTAGTTCCGATTCAAATAACTTCTCTCCTGCTAGCGGCGGTACACATAGTCGTTCTTTCAAGCCGCAATTTATTCCCCAAAAGAGTTTCTGTGTTTATGGGTAATGTAAATCCAAAGCATGCGACTAAAGCAGGCAGGGTGCCTAAATTGATAGAAGGTTTTTTGGCTTGATGGCAATAAGCAACCGAGATGCAGACAAGGTTTACAAGGAAGTTTATTGTCTTTATAAAACCACTGCCTCTGGCAGTGGTAGAGTGAAAAGGTTCTACCGTGAAGAGTAATTGAAAAATAAGTCGCGAAAGTTCTCGTTAGCACAAAAAGCGAAAAGCGACACGAACTTTGTGTATCAAAATCTCTTGCTCTTCAGACTCTCATATCTACGATGTTCGCCAAAAGCCACCGCCTATGGCGGTGGTAGTTTACTAACACGCGAACGTG
>CAWHXC010000016.1:0-86772 GCA_963833175.1 uncultured Chloroflexia bacterium | reverse complement strand
CCGAAACCCGCAACCGCATGGACTTGGACGGCACCTCCTCCCTCTCGCCATATTTCAGATTTGGGATGCTCTCCCTCCGCCAAGCCGTCCACGCTGTACTCCCCTCGCCTCACGGGAGAGGGGTTGGGGGTGAGGGAGAAAACGTCTGGCTCAACGAACTCATCTGGCGCGAGTTCTACATCCAAATCCTGTATCACTTTCCGCATGTTGCAAAAACTGCGTTCAATGCATCGCTGGCAAATATCCCCTGGCGGAATAATGAATCCGAATTCGCCGCGTGGAAAAATGGACTGACAGGCATGCCCATCGTCGATGCCGCCATGCGTCAACTGAAAGAGACAGGCTGGATGCACAACCGCGCGCGCATGATCGTCGCTTCTTTTTTGGTGAAAGATCTGCTGATCGACTGGCGCTGGGGCGAAGCATGGTTCATGGAAAACTTACTTGATGGAGATATAGCTGCCAACAACGGCGGCTGGCAATGGACAGCAGGCACAGGCACCGACGCCGCTCCGTATTTCCGCATCTTCAATCCCATGCTGCAAAGCGCAAAATTTGACCCGAATGGAGATTACATCCGCAAGTGGGTTCCTGAACTGCGCGGACTCAATGCAAAAGAGATCCATGCACCGTGGGAAAAGGGCATCAAAGTGACTGGCTATCCCGACAAACCGATCGTGGATCGAAGTATTGTCAAAGAGAGAACGATGAGCGCTTACAACCTGTCAAAACAAGCGTCTAAAACATGAACGAAACAAAAAGAGACCTATCCATTCCCATGAGCGAAGCGGCGAGCAAATCCCTGCAGATTGCCGTACCGATTGGCATCGTTCAAGTTGTGCCATTCTTTTTGATTCACAGGTCACCTGCGATCCCTGCCAACGCGAACATGATCCTGTATGGATTTCTTCTGCTGTTCGGAATCTTTGTCCATGAATTGATCCACATGTTCACGTGGGCATTCTTTGCAAAAAAATCCCTGCGGGCTTTCAAACTTGGCTTTCAATGGAAATCCTTCACGCCGTACGCGCACTGCAAAGAACCCATGGACATTCGCCCCTATCGCATCGGCTCTTTCGCGCCTGGGCTTTTACTCGGCATTCTGCCATGGATCGTCAGCCTGTTCACAGGTGATATTCTGCTATTCTTCTATGGTTTGCTGTATACTACCGCCGCGGGCGGAGATTTTCTCATCCTATGGATCATACGCAATGTAAAACCAAACACCCTCGTTGAAGACCACCCCACGAACGCGGGATGTTATATCTTTGAAAATTAAACAGGAATTATTAATCATGGTTGGAATCATCTTGATCGTTCTCATCCTTGTGCTGGCAATCGGACCATTCCTTGTCCCCGTGCCGGCGCTTGAAAACACAAAAACCATTGAACAACTGGCAGACGCAGACAGCCAGTTCATTGAACTCAATGGTATCAATGTCCATTACAAAAAATGGGGAGAAGGCGAACCCACTTTTATTCTGCTGCACGGATTTGGCGCAAGCCTGTTCTCATGGCGTGAAGTGGTGGAACCTTCTCAAAATTTGGAACTGTGATCGCATACGACCGCCCTGCATTCGGACTTACCGAACGTCCGCTGGAATGGGAGGGAGAAAGTCCCTACAGTCCACAAGCACAAACTGACCTTGTGATTGCGTTGATGGATGAACTCGACATCGAAAAAGCAATTCTGGTCGGCAACTCCGCAGGCGGGACAATTTCCATGCAGGCCGCTCTGCAGCATCCCGAAAGAGTGCAAGCCTTGATCCTTGTGGACGCGGCAGTTTATTCGGGCGGCGGTGCGCCGTCATGGGTTAGACCCATTTTGAAAACACCACAAATGAATCATCTCGGTCCGCTCATCGCCCGTCAAATACAGGCGCGCGGAAAAGAATTTATCAAACTCGCCTTTCACGATCCATCAAAGATCACACCTGATATTTTCGAAGGATATCAAAAACCGCTTCAAGCCGAAAACTGGGATAAGGCGCTTTGGCAATTCACACTTACCAGTCAGGAAAGTGGATTGGTCAGAAAAACTAACCGAACTCACCATGCCCACATTGGTCATCACTGGCGACGATGACCGCATCGTTCCCACTGAGCAATCACTGCGGCTTGCCGACGAATTACCAAACGCCACGCTGAGCGTCATCGCGCAAAGCGGACACCTCCCCCACGAAGAAAGTCCCGTTGAATTCATGCAAGCCGTGACCGATTTTCTTTCCACCATAAAATAATAATTATTCAATTCATTATTAATAATACTCAATTAAAATTTCTTAAACTAATAACAATAAACTATCAAACCAACAATAATATTACAAACATTTATCTATCTTCTATTACTATTTTTCTCTTTTTTATATATTTTCTTTTTCTTTTCCTTTTCTCTCTCTTTTTTTTCTCTTTTTCTTTTCTTTTTTTTTTCTTTCTTTTTCTTCTTTCTTTTCTTCTTTTTCTTCTTTTTTCTTTTTTTTTTTTTCTTTTTCTTATTCTCCTTCTTTTTCTCTTTTTTTTTTTTTTATATTTATCCTCTTTCCTCTTTCTTTTTTCCTCTCTTACTTTTTCTCTTCTCTTTTACTTCTTTTCTTTCTTCCACTTTCCCTTTTTTTTTCTCTCTTCCTTTTTTTCTCCTCTTTCTTTTTTCTCCTCTTTTACCTTCTCCTTACCTTCCCTTCTCCTTTTCCTCTCTCTCTTCCTTCTAACACCTTGTGATTGTGGATGCGATGATTATCACATACCTCCAAAGCGGTTCAGTCAACAAATGAATGCCACTGCAGTTCCCATACAAACTCTTCAGGTAAGCACTCAACGGTCCAAAGACTGAAGGCATCAAGATCACAAAGCGCTCATAGCTCACTAAATTCGGGAATTCGCCTCTCAGCTGCTGACAGACATGTTCTGTGTAATACGCCTTGAAGTTCCTGTACCGAGATTGGTGGAAGTAAATGATGATCGTCATCATTTCGCTGATACTCAACTGCCCTGTTCGGCATCTTTTCTTGCTTCCATCAGCAATCAATTTCTTTTCCCAAACGGGCATGAAGATTTGGCAAAAATCATCTACACTCACGAATAATTCGAGTAAACTCATAGCGCGGAGTTCCTTTCAGGTTCATTTTTTTTCCACCTAAATTTACCAAACACCCCTCTTATATTATTCACGTTAAAATAATAAAGGACACCCATGACACTCAAGCAATTTGAAAAACAAAAATATTTGACCATCGAAACCTTTCGCAAGAACGGAGAGGGAGTCAAAACCCCTGTTTGGTTTGTAGAGGATGGAGAAACGCTTCTCGTCTGGACTGAGGCTGGGTCTGGCAAAGCCAAGCGGATTTGCAGCGACGGCACTGTCCGCGTTGCGCCTTCGACAGGTTCTGGTGAACCCGTCGGCGAATGGCTCCCCGCCCACGCTCAAGCGGACGAATCCACCGAAGCGCTTCAACACGTGACAAAAATGATGAAGAAGAAATATGGCGTCATGTTCAACGTCTTTGGCTTCCTCGGCAAGCTTGCGCGGCGGAGACAAATACACTGCCATCAAAATTCAAGTATAAATTTACCCAACTCACAAATGTCATTGCGAGGGCGCTCTTGGTCTTCGCCACGAAACCTAGCCCGTACGCCAGTGCGGTGAGCAATCCGTTCAGCAACAGGAGATTGCTTCGCCGCCTAAGAACAAGGGCAGCGGCTTCGCAATGACATGAGAAATATTACACGCTGAATGGTCTGACCCGCTTCCAATTGCCGATGACAAATGCGGTCAGTGCAAGGGCTTCGAGAATCCGTCCGATAAAAGAAAACCATTGCAGACCGAACAGGCTTTGCAAAACGATACAAAGGATGCCCGCGTTGAGCAGGATCAATGTGCCCCAACTCCAGCGTTCGTCGCCGCGCAGAGGACTTTTTGAGAAACGCGGCAAAATCCAAAAGGCGATGCCGAGCGCCAGTTGTATCATCCAGCCGATGAAGGTGAATTCGATATGAGCGGGGAGAAGCGCCCAGATAAATGGTGAGATCGTCACGCCTTTATTTGCCAGTAACAATCCGCCAAAGGTGAATCCCAGAACGAGATAGATCAACGAAGCGCGGACAAAGTAAACACTTAAGCGCGGCATTTATTTCTCCCGTACCCGTACCCAGGTGTTGGCGACAAAGCAAATCCCTGCCAGCCATTGCAAGATCGCCGCGAGGACGATCATCCAGCCGCCGAGTTGGGATGGGGAAATGCTGTTGAACGGCTCAAAAATGATGCGCAAAATTAAACCTGTGTTGAGGAAGATGAAGGTAGCCCAGCCAAGCCATTCATGTCCGCGCGGTTTGGCGCTGGTATATTTTGGGAACATCCAGAGCGCCACGCCGAAGATCAACTGCGTCAGCCAGCCGAAGGTCAACATGTGCAGGTAGGCGGGGAATAAACTCGAAACGGGGGCTTCGATCGGCATGACAAGCAGAATCCCTACGCACAAAGCCAGAACCAAATAAACCAGCGCAGATTTGATAAACCAGCGAGTGAGTTTCGGCATGGTTATTTTTTCCCTTTCACGATGGAGTAAATCGTCATCCCCAGGAACAAGAGGATCGCGACCTCGTTGAGCAGTCCGCCCCATTTGCGGAGGGCTACTATATTGGTCAGGTCACCTGTGATGCGCAGGATGAGTGAGAGATGCAGGAGTATGAGATGTCCATAAAAGCCGCGGTAAAAAGTGACTGGCACACCAAGGATGGCGGGGAAGATGATCGGGGCGTGACCGAAGATCATCGAGATGACAAAGCCGACAAACAGCGCATGTACCGCCGCGTCGTACTGCGGACCTGCGTACAGTGCGCCGAAATACAAATAAATGATCCCGCTGACCCCAAGCCAGATGAATCCGCCAAAGAGACAGGTGGCAATATAGCGCGTGAGCGGATTGGGGTGGCGAATATTGCGCCTGGCAAGGTCGTTCCTCAGGAACCAAAGTGACAATGCCAGCATGGAGAGTCCGCTGAGGCGCGCGCCCCAGTTCAGGTTGAAAGTGGCCAGGATCGCGCCTGCGAAAAGCGTGGCAGCGAAAATGCCAAAGATGAGATTCTGCCTGGGTGCAGGACGCAAGACTCGGTTAAGTTCGAGGCGCTCCCCGCCTATCGTCAAGACGAGGAAGGACATCCACCAAAAAATGATCTGGAAAATAGGGAGTCCGATCATCCACAAAAGAATATTGCCGATGACCCAGGCTAGCGCGCCGAAAGCCATGGTGACCGTGTGGATGTGCGGCTCGCGTTTGACCATGACGCCCAGGATGGCGAGCGTGCCGAGACTGCCGAGCGTGAACAGGACGCCGCTGATGGAGGGTGCGAAAAACAAAGTGATCCAGCCCAGCCCAGAGAGGAGCGGAACCGCGAACATCCATTTTTGGCGGATGGCGACCGCGCGTTCAAGCGGAATTAACACGCCAAGAAAACCGCAGACCATCAATGGGCCATGCGCAAGGGCAAGGTTGGGGACAGCTGGCAACATCCAGCCGATGCGGAGTAAGCCCGCCCACATGGCGAATAGTAAAGCCAAAATGGCGAGGGCAATAAAAGGTATAAATCGGAGTTGAAGTTTCATATCTGGAATTCTACCTGTCGGTAGTATATCCGTCTTTGCGCTTGGTCAAATTGCAGAAGCACGTGTTTCATCATCTTTAAATCTCGTGGGCTTGCGGGAAGCTTTAACCACAGTTACTCTGTGGCTTGTGAAGAGAATCTTTTAACCCATTCTTTTGGGTATTCATTATCTTCCACACAACACGCACCACGATTTCTGTCAGGTATAATCACTGCCATGCGGAAGGGACTTTTGCTATACAACCCTGCAGCAGGACGCTACCCCGTCAGGCGATTTGTGCGCGGAATCATTCCTCCGCTTAAAGCCGCAGGATGGAGTATTGAAATTGCCGAGACATTAAGCGGCACACATGCAACGCAGACCGCGCATCAGGCTGCCGCAGAAAAATATGACGCCGTCTTCGCAATCGGCGGCGATGGGACGGTTGGTCAGGTAGCGAGCGGATTATTGGATTCAGAAACTGCGCTTGCTGTGCTCCCCGCAGGCACAACAAATGTCTGGGCACTTGAGCAGAGACAAAAACCTTTCAGCTTGTTCAACTTGCGGGCGTTGCGTGATAATGCGGCTTTGCTTGCGAATGTCGAACCACAGCGCGTGGATGTGGGCATGTGCAATGACCAGCCATTTTTATTATGGGCAGGCGTCGGGTTGGACGCGCAAGCCGTTGGCAAAATAGAACCACGTCGTCGCTTCTTCAAATATATCTCCGTTCCGCATTATTTTGCCACAACGGTTTGGGAAGCCACCTTCTGGCATGGGCTTGACCTGCGCGTGTGGGCAGACGGTGAATTGGTGGAAGGTCATTATCTGCTTGCAGTTGCAACCAACATTCGTCATTACGCGGGCGGTATGACATTGCTTTCGCCCAATGCCCTGCTCGACGATAACGAAATGGATATGTGGCTTCTCAGCGGCAATAATGTTGCAGATGCACTGCGTCATTTCTTCGATCTGATCGCGGGTCGTCTCCTCACATCCGAGCAGGCGCGCTGTTTACCATTTCACCATGCACGCGTAGAATCAGATGCGGCATTCGCCATTCAAGTGGATGGCGACCCCGCGTTCCGCGGTCATCGTGCAGACATCACCATCAAGCATCGCGGATTGAAAATACTCATGCCAAACAAAGCTTTGTATTTATTGAAAAACAAGAAATAGGCAAATGGACATAAAACCATACATTAATCGTTCAGTGATCTTAGGCGCAATCGGATTTGCGGGATGCATGCTGATCGCCACCCTGGTCTTCATCGGCTGGACTTCCCCCCGCTTCTCACCTGAAGTTGGGTTTGCTCCCGCTGACCTGACCATGATCCCAGCCCCGACACGCACCCCCGATGTAACGCCTGTACCCACCAATGACCCGAACCTCGTCACGCCGACGCTCGCGCCGAACACATTTGGAATCGGCGCCTACGTGCAGATCAGCGGCACCGAAGGCGAGGGATTACGCATCCGCTCTGCGCCAGGCTTGACAGGTGACACCGTCTTCTTTGGCGGCGAATCAGAAGTATTCGTGGTGCGCGATGGACCTCAAACCGCAGACGGATATACCTGGTGGTATCTCGTTGCGCCGTATGACGAAACCCGCGCAGGCTGGGCTGCTGCAGATTTTCTTGTGATCGTGCCATCACCATAGTTTTATTTACAGACCCTAAAGGTTTTAGAAACCTTTAGGGTCTCCAAACGGAGAAACTAATGTCAGAAAAACCAACAGGCGTAACTGCCAACAAAAGCAAAAAAGAATTCACAGTCACATGGGATGATGGACATACGAGCGTCTATCCTTTTGGATTATTACGCGCGGCTTGTCCATGCGCCTCCTGCCGCGGCGGACATGAGAACATGAAATCGGAACCTGATGCTGAGGTATTCAGCAGGCAAATGGAAGATTCCCTTTCCACGCGTTTGGTAAACGTGGTCGCGGTCGGCTCCTACGCGTTGACCATTGTCTGGGAAGACGGTCACGATTACGGAATTTACAACTGGCACTATCTGCGTGCCTTGTGTCCATGTGCTGAATGCCGAAAAGAAAGCGCCCAAAGGCAGAGCGGCGGGTAAGCAGTAGATTGGTAATTAGCAAATCGGTAAATTTATTTAAAAAAGAGAGACTGTCTAAAAAAACAGTCTCTCTTTTCATGTCGATCAAACTACCTGCTCACGGAGTCGGCGTACGTGTGCGTGTAACAGTGACCGTAGCCTTTCGAGTTGGTGTTACTGTTACCGTCCCCTTCTTTGGTGTGGGAGTTACGGTCGGTGTTCGAGTCGCTGTACCAGGTTTGGAAGTATTCGTAGGCGTAACAACCGCTTTGAGATGCTCTTCCGCTGTTGCACGCATTTCAGGCGTCATTACATCTTTATCCATTTTTAGCAGAGCCTGCCAGTCTTTCACTGCTGCTTTCAATTCTCCGCGCTTCTCCTGGCTAAGTGCGTGCCAATAAAGCGCCAGCGCAATTTGCTGATCCGTCTCAGCCAGTGACGTGAGTATTTCTGCCTGAACGAACGCGCTTCCAAATTTCTCCTGCAAAAAATACGCGCGCGCAAGCCCAAGATTTACCTCAAAGGATTTATCATCTTCCTGCTGGGCGTTTTCAAGGTCATCCACAGCCTGGTCAACATTACCCAACTCAAGGTTGGCAAGTCCCTTGTAAATATAAAACTTTCGCATCCCATTGGGATTAAGCGCCTGTGCCTTGTCAAAATTCTCCACTGCGGCTTCATAGTCCTTCAACCCATAATAAGCCTGTCCCAGCAGGGAAAATGCGCGATCATTTTCGTTTGCAAAAATGACATACACATTCAAAGCTTCGATCGCGCGTTCATATTGTCCATTTTCAAGATATAACGTACCTAAAGTTTTATAAACCAATGGGTCTGTGATATCCAGTGAATAAGCCTTTTCAGCGGCTTCCAAAGCGTTCCTTTTATCGTCAAGTGCCAGATAGGCATCCGCATAAGCCACATACACCATGGGCGAATCAGGCATCAGTTTGCTGGCGGTGTCCAGGTCTACAATGGCGGCTTTGGGATCGTTGTGAGTAAGGAAGTAACGCGCTCGGTCAAGATATATCTCGCCAAAATTCGGATCGCGCGCAATCGCTTCATCATACAGATACTCGACATTCACGTTGGGATCGTCCAATAAACGAGCACGCGCCAAGCCAAGATAGGGCGGACCAAAGTTCGGGTCGATTTTCAATGCGTCGTTATAGGCTTTCAAAGCATTATCCGCATCACCTTTGAAACGATAGGCATCGCCGATCGAATAATAAATATCAGCTGCATCAGGCTCAAACGGAATGATCAATTTCATGGCGGCAATGTATGCATCCCAGTCACCGTTTGCGTATGCGGCTTTTGCGGAGCGATACTGGTCTATAGATTGCGGTGCACGTGGTGTATTCACGTAAACAGCGGTAGGTGTATAGGTCTCAGGAAGTAACATCCACAACGGCGTGGGACCCACAAAGGATTTTGTTGGAGCCGCTGTTGCGCCAAACACAGTGGGCGTGGTTGTGAAGGTCGGCGAGGGCCCTGGCGTGTTCGTATTTGTGGGGACTATGGTCGTTTGGCGCGGCATGACAAAACCGAATACCACTGCCGAGACCAAAGCCGCACCGATCAACATCACACCCAATAGCCGTGTCACGGGGCTCTTTGCAACCGCCCTGAATCCTTTTTCTTTTGGCTTTTCATTTGCCAGCAGGAGTTTTTCTTCCCACGCGCGCGGACGATTCATGGGAAACGGCTGAATGGTTTCATCGGGAGCCAAAGCTCCGAGCAGGATCAAGCCTCGTTTCGCCGTACCATTTTCAGGGTCAAGATTGAGCGCTGTTTGCAGGCAGTAAATCCGCTCTTTGGTATTGTCCACTGCGGCGCTTAACCAAACCCAATAGGTCGAGTTATTTTGATCCCCTTTTAGCAGGAGCGTGAGCAGTTCTTTGGCGCGCGATTTGTCCCCCCGCCTCAAAGCTTCAAGCGCGTCTTGAAACAAAGTATTATCGAGCTTGTCATCAGTCATTAGTAGATTTTACCGCTTGTTGCATAATTTTATAACCTCGGCAAGCAATTCAGATTCTACAAAAATTACAATTTAGTTTGTTTACGCGGTACTGTTGGCATCCATTTCATGAAATTCTTCGACCTGATATACATAAACTTGCAATTTTGTATTCAGCCACAAATTTGGTCTTGCGCCCATCTTTGCACAAAGGTGATCGAGAAAATCTTCGGGATCGGGGATCTGGTCCCAGACTTGGGGCAGAAATGTCGCACGGCGATAATCATTTTTTAGAATGACTCCATCCACATGCGGACGCAGCTTCTTGAGCAGGTCTGCGCTTGAAGAATATTCCAGCGGACGTGGAACGGTCAAACGCGACACCTCGATCCTGATCCTGTCCAATTCAGTTTCATCCACGGGGCGGAAACGCGGATCCTCCAGCGCGGCGGCGACGGCATGTTCGCGCACGTCATCCACGAGCGGCTGCCAGGCTTCCAGTACGCCGATACAGCCGCGCAATTCGCCATGAATGGTGAGCGTTACGAATGATGCGCCATGCTCGCTCAAATGCGGCGTAATGGAATTAATATCCAAAGGCGGAAGTTTCTTGCCGCGCACCCCATATTCCATTGCTTCGCGCGCAAGGCGCAAAAGTGTTTGCTTCTCCCCATCGGTCAATTGATCTGTCATGGTACTCTCCTAAAGACCTGACAGATTTCTTAAAACCTGTCAGGTCTTCTACTCCAACTGAGACAATTCCCAATACTTGCGGCTGTGATAGATCAACGGCTGTCCATCGCTTATATTTTGCGCCGCAAGTACCTCCGCAATGAACAACGTGCTATTAACTGCGTCAAAAGTTTCAACGACGCGGCAATCCAACCATGCCAACCCTCCAACGATCAAAGGTGATCCCGTGACCAGAGTCTCCGTTTGCAAACCAGCAAAACGATCCTTGACCTCAGTCATTTTACCTGCAAACAAATCTGAAATTTTGGACTGTTCCGCCGAAAGGATGGTCACCCCAAATGCGCGGGATTTTGAGATCAGATCATGCGTGCGCGCGGACTTCTGCAAAGTGATCGTAACCAGGGCAGGCTCAAGCGAAATGGATGTAAACGAATTCACAGTTGCACCAGACAAATTGCCTTCAAATGCAGCCGTTACAACGGTCACGCCAGTGGACCAGGCACGCATGGCGGCGCGTAATTTTTCGGGATCAAGGGTCATAACGAGAGGAGTCTCCATATAATTTTATGATAAGTGCGAGGGGAGACAACGTCAAGTCAAAAATCACCCTTTCCGTCCCGCCACCTCCCTTAATTCCCTTTCATAAACGCGTGCTATACTTTCAAGCATGTCCAAACGCATTAGAAATATTCTCATTGGTCTGGCGGCATTAATCCTGCTAGCCGTTTTGATCTACCAAATCCCATACATAAAATCAGTCGCATCATGGCGCATAGAGAAATTCACGATCTACGCAAAAAACGTGATCGACCCTGTTGGTCCCGTACCAACGGCTTTGCCTGTCACAGCGAAACCTGCCACGCCTACAACTGTCGCAACCGCCACATCCGCACCTGTGATCGACCTCACTCCATCCGTTACACCCACCGCAACCTTCGCGCCGCTGCCTGCACAGGCATCCATCACAGCGCCGCCTTTTGAACAGCAAACCCCGAACAACTGCGGACCCGCAACACTCTCTATGGCTTTGCATATCTACGGCTGGGAAGGCAGCCAAGCAGATATTGCAAATGTCATCAAACCCATCTTACAGGATCGCAACGTCAACCCCGAAGAACTGCGCTACTACGTCCGCACGCAGGCAGGCTGGCTCAATATGGAATATCGTGTGGGCGGAAACATCGAAACCCTCAAACGCCTGATCGCCGCAAATTATCCTGTCATGGTGGAAAGCGTCACATCGCTTGACCCCAACGACGCACTCGGCCCCAACGATGATCTATGGGCGGCGCATTATCTTTTGCTCACAGGCTACGACGACGCCACACAATCGTTCACCATCCAGGATTCATATCACGGCGCAAACTTAACAATTCCCTATGCACAATTGGAAAAAGAATGGAAGCCGTTCAACAATTTATATATCGTGATGTATTTCCCCCAATTTGAAGAGGAGATGAAAACCCTGCTCGCATCAGACTGGGACCCGAGCCTGAATCGGCAAATGGCATTAGACGCATCCCAAGCTGACTCTGCCAAAAACCCCACCGACGCATTCGCCTGGTTCAATCTCGGCAGCAACCTCGTCTACTTTGACCGTTACGAAGAAGCCGCAGTCGCCTACGACAAAGCGCGTGAGATCGGCCTGCCCCTGCGGATGTTCCGTTATCAATTCGGTCCGTTCCTGGCCTACTTCCACGCCAACCGCAATGATGATCTGCTGGTGCTGACAGATTACGCCCGAAGCATCACCGAAATGTCTGAAGAAGCATGGCTGTGGTATGGCTTTGGGCTGTACCGCAAAGGTGATAACAATGGCGCACTCAAAGCCTGGCAAAAGGCTGATAAAGTAAATCCCAATTTTTTTGAAGACCAGGCAAAAAAGGCAATGCAACTGGTGCAATAAATTCACAAAATACTGTCATTGCGAGGAGGGACGATCTTTCCCGGCGACACTTGCACCGTACTCCAGCGCGGTGACCAATCTCCCTCAACGATGCGGAGATTGCTTCGGGCGGAACGCTTCGCGCACCGCCCTCGCAATGACGAGACAATATATCCAATGAAAAAAATTACCCCATTCCTCCTTCTCATTATTTTCCTGTCGGCTTGCCAGAGTGCAGCCACACCTCCCCCATCAACAGCCACACTTGCGCCAGAAAACACACCGACTCAAATTCCAGCCATATCCACGCCAGAGGCAACATCCACGCTTGTGCCGACTGCCACACCTGAAACAATGAAAATTTCAGCAACAGACGGCATGACACAACTCTTCGTCCCAGCGGGAACTGCAAAAATGGGCGGGCTGGATATTCTGCTCGAAAACGATGAAATCCCTGCGCACAATGTCACCCTCGACTCATTTTGGATCGATCAAGTGGAAGTCACCAACGGCATGTATGGTCTGTGTGTGCAGGCGGGTACGTGCAGGCTTCCAGTAAAACTCAACTCGGATAATCAGGGCGATTATTTCGGCAACCCTGAATTTCAGGATTATCCTGTGATACACGTCACATGGTATGACGCGCAGGCATACTGTCAATGGGCTGGGCGCAGACTCCCCACCGAAGCAGAATGGGAACGAGCCGCGCGCGGCGACGATATGCGGAATTACCCCTGGGGCAATGAGCCGCCCAATGAACAAAACTCAAACGCCAACAATACCGTCGGCGATGTCACGCGTGTAGGTTCGTATGCGGCAGGAGCAAGTCCATTCGGCGCGTTGGATATGGCTGGCAATGTTTGGGAGTGGGTAGCGGACTATTACAACGCCAAATATTATACAGAATCTCCAACAACGAATCCGACAGGCCCTGAAAATGGCGGGCTTGATCATTTGCGCGTTATTCGCGGCGGTTCTTTTCAAGATAACCTTTTTGATTTGCGCGTTTCAAATCGCGGCTATGAAGTGGGACCCGATCCTTCCAAACTTCCAAACGACAGTGCATATTATGGCCGCAGTTCGGTGAAGATCGGCTTCAGATGCGCGAATGACAATTGAGCAGGACCAGCTCACAGTTACCCGCAGGGGCTGCGCCAGAAAGAAGCGATGCATTTCATGCCATATGTCACACCTGGTGATTTGCTTGCAAATCAGAGGTGTGACATACAATATTTATCTTTACTCAATAACTTAGCTATGGTATTATCGCAAAACAATTCAATAGCCCGAATACGGCGCTCTTATCCAGAGAGGCGGAGGGAACGGCCCTGCGATGCCTCGACAACCAGTCAATGTAAATTGAATATGGTGCCAAATCCGACAGATAGATTTCTGGGAGATGAGAGGGTAGATAAGCATTATGCAATTGCCCTTTCACGCTGAAAGGGCAATATATTTTTAAGGAGAAATGCAAACAATGAGCAATACTTTTATGTCTTCGCCCAGTCTGATGTTCACATCAGAATCGGTAACAGAAGGACACCCTGATAAGATCTGCGATCAGATCTCGGATGCAGTTTTGGATGCCTGCCTTGAGCAGGACCCGATGTCTCGTGTGGCTTGCGAAACCGCTGTTAAGACTGGTTTCGTGGCGCTGCTTGGTGAAATTACCACCAATGCGTATGTGAACTTTGATGAGCTTGTTCGCAAGGTTGTGAATGAGATCGGTTATGACAGCAGTGAAAAAGGCTTTGATGGAAATACCTGTGCCGTGCTTTCAGCGGTCGCCAGCCAAAGTGCGGATATTGCATTAGGCGTTGACCATGCACTCGAAGACAAAAGCGGCGAGATGAAAGATGCTGGCATTGAACACGTCGGCGCGGGCGATCAGGGCATGATGTTCGGCTTTGCCTGCAATGAGACATCCACTTTGATGCCGATGCCAATTTACATGGCGCACAAACTGTCCCGCCGCCTGAGCGAACTCCGCAAAGACGGTACACTCCCCTGGCTCCGCCCTGATGGCAAAAGCCAGGTAACTGTGGAATATTCACAAGGCAAGCCGAAACGCATTGACACGGTGCTTATTTCCACCCAGCACTCTCCTGATATCTCACAATCTGAGATCATGGAACTCGTCAGTGAGCATATCATTTACCCGACTTTGCCAGAAGGCTTGGTTGATAAAAACCTGAAAGTATTTGTGAATCCCACCGGCCGCTTTGTTATCGGCGGTCCAATGGGCGATGCAGGCGTGACGGGACGCAAGATCATCGTCGATACCTACGGCGGCATGGGACGTCATGGCGGCGGCGCATTCTCTGGAAAAGACCCCACGAAGGTCGATCGCTCTGCGGCTTATGCGGCACGTTATGTGGCGAAGAACATTGTCGCCGCTGGCCTGGCTGACCGCGTGGAAGTGCAAGTAGCTTACGCAATCGGCGTAGCTCATCCGCTTTCAGTAAATGTGGAAACTTTCGGCACTGCCAAGATCGCAGATGAAAAGATCTCCGCACTCGTCAGCGAGTACTTTGACCTGCGCCCGGGCGCGATCATCCGTGACTTTGACCTGCGCCGCCCGATCTATCGCAAGACCGCGGCGTACGGTCACTTTGGACGCGATGATATCGAGTTCCCTTGGGAAAAGACTGACAAAGCTGAGACCTTAAAGAAGGCAGCAGGTCTGTAAAAAATAAGCAATTAATTAAATTAAAAAGGGAGCGGCGGGTAGTCGCTCCCTTTTCATAACAAAGCAGGCGGCAAAGAAAACATTAATAAAAACCTTTGCACACATACAAAAAAACGATTAAGATACAGGTATGCCGAATATTCAAATCAACTTTCGACGCGTTGCGATCTTCCTCGGTATCTTCATTTTGATCCTGGTGGTGATCGAATTCAATTCGCGCCTTGAAGAATTGAATCGATTGAACGACCAGCGTGATGAAATACGCGCAATGGCCACCCAGGCCATGCAAACTCAAATGGAATTACAAACCCATGTCGCTTATGCCGGGTCCACTGCGGCAGTGGAGGAATGGGCACGCACGGAAGGTCATTATGTATTGGAAGGCGACCAGCCCGTCATCCCAATTGTCCAACCCGGCAGCGAGCCAGTGATCGTTGCCACTCCAAGACCGCTTCCCACCCCCATGCAAAATTGGGAGGTGTGGTGGAGTTTATTCTTCGATAAATAATAACGTAAGTCGGGAGGCATCCTGACTTATTTTATTAGTGGGTGCCCCAGTGGATCGTCTTCAACTCTTCCCAGTTACAACAACAATTGAAAAAAACTCTTTGACCGTTGCCGGACATGACCTTGCCACGTTGGCAAAGGATCATGGAACGCCATTGTATCTTTATGACCGTGAGACGATGGATACAGCAGTGATCGGATATAAATCCGCGCTCGCTTCGCACTATCCTTCGACGGGCTCAGGACACCGCCCGACGGCTGGTTCTGTTACCTATGCAGGGAAAGCCTTTTTAAATCTTGCCATCTCACAATGGACTCAACTCCACAATTTATTTGTAGATTGCACAGGCGAAGGCGAGATCGCAATTGCTGTCGCAGGCGGTGTACCGCGTGAACATATCGTTGTGCATGGAGTGAATAAATCCGCGGCTGATCTGGCGTCTGCAATGAAATTCGCAGGCACGATCGTTGTGGATAACCTCACCGAACTCCATCGCATCGTGAGCCAATTCCCAATTCCCGATTCCCAATTCCCCAACCTATGGCTTCGCCTCCTGCCCGGCGTTGCGGTTGAAACACATCATGCCCATACGCAGACAGGTCAGCACGACAGCAAGTTTGGCATGACAAGCGCAGAGATCATGGAAGCCGCGCAGTTTTGCAAAATGAACAATTTGCCTTTGAATGGCATTCACTTTCATCAAGGTTCAAACTTCCGCGATGCCGGTCCGTTGAAAGCGGCAATTGAATTGGGACTCGATCTGGCTGGGGAAATTGGATTTACAAATGAATGGCATTTCAGCCCTGGCGGCGGATGGGGTGTGGCATATCACGAAGATGAACTTCCGCAACCTGACCCAAATGAATATGTGCGTGTGATCGCAGAGAATGTGATCGCAGGCTGTAAAGCTCGTGGACTTACCCTCCCCCATTTGCATTTGGAACCCGGTCGCAGTTTGGTGGCGCGGGCAGGTGTGGCTGTTTATAAAGTGGGCGCGATCAAGAGACGCGGCGACAAAGTTTGGATATTAACAGATGGTGGCATGACGGATAATCCGCGCCATGCGATGTATGGGGCGAGATACTCCTGTTTGACAGTATCAAGCCCGGACGCAGAGCGAAGCGAGAAGGTTTCCATCGCGGGTCCGTATTGTGAGTCTGGGGATGTCGTCATTGAAGATTTGTTAATGCCAAAGATCGAGGTCGGAGATTTGATCGCCATCCCCGCTTCGGGTGCGTATCATTTGAGCATGTCATCCAATTACAATGGCTCGCGCAAGCCAGCGGTTTTGTGGCTGGAAGCAGGGCAAGCGCGTGTGATCCAACGGCGGGAAACGATCGAGGATTTACTGCGGCGCGATCAGTCGTTGTAAGGCATTCATTGCCCGTTCCGCATCTTTCACGGGGACAAAAATATGATCGTGGAAAAATGCAGCCACTACATTGCAACTGATATTTTCTTCTGTCAGGGTTTTGGAAACTGCCGCAGTTAAGCCAACAGCTTCGAGCGAAGAATGAACCGTGAGCGTGATCCACGCGCATATCGTTTCATAGGGAATATCCATCGCATCCGCTTTTTCTTTTGGCAGAATTACAGTCACGCCTTCTTTTTCAAGAAAATAACAATAGCGGATCGAGTGCAGCCGCATGTTCTTTTGAACTTGCAAGGCAGTATACATATTCACCTTTATTGAGTTCAGGCTTCATGCCCTCGATGAGTTTTTTTAGATCAACTTCGCCTGTCATTTTTTATTTTCGTTTTACTTCCAACACGGCGATCTTGGTCGAGTGATTGAATGGACTGGGGTCAGTGATCGGTTTGCCGACTGGGTTATAGCCTGTAAAATCTTCGGGGACAGGGATAAGTTCTTTGATCTTCAAGTAGCCATCTTTGCACAATGACTCAAGGGTTTGCATGTATTCCTTGCCGCTGACAAAAAGCGCGTTATTGATCGCGATCAAATAGCCGCCGTCATTGATCAACGGGCGGACTTTGTTGATAAGCCGTGCGCTTTCCTTTTCCTGATCTACTTTGCCTTTGGATGTAGTCGAGAAAAATGGCGGGTCAATAATGGCGCAATCGAAGGTTTTCTTTTCGCGTTTCATGTTACCCACTTGCTCAAAGAAATCCCTGGGAATAAAACTTCCTTTTTTGATGGGGAAGCTGTTGAGCGAATAAGATTCCTGGGCTATATTGAGAAACTCGCGATTTAAGTCGACTTGCACCACCTGGCTGGCTCCGCCTTTGAGCGCGGCAACCCCAAAACTGCCCGTGTAGGCAAAACTGTTAAAAACAGATTTGCCTCTTAAATTTTCAATGATCCATTTGCGTAAATTACGCGTGTCAAGATACAGGCTTGAGTCGCGGTTCAAGGTCAGGTTAATGGCGTACCAGGTGTCATGTTCTTTTATTTTGCGGTCGAGCTCTGTGCCAAATAAAAGTTTGCCGCATTTATCTTCCTGTGTGGCGCCGTTGCGCGTTTTGACAATCCCCGCGCGAAGCCAGCCTAATGAGGCATTCAGGAATTGCAGGGCTTCCTGAACAAGCAACGCACCTTGTTCGGGATTATCGGCGTAGTTGTAAATGACGGCGGTTGAAGCGTACAGGTCAATGACGATATCGGGACAGCCTTCGAGAAACCCATTGAAAAGGCGGAAGGCTGATTTGTGTTTGGAGTCAATTAATGGCGCGCGCGAGGCGAGGGCTTTTTCGAGCAGGGAGGTGAGAGAGTTTGTCATGTTAACCTATTTGGGTAATCAATTTTTCGAGCATGGGTTGATTGTATCGTATTCTGAAAATGATGCTCTAGTTGAGATATATCCCTGCCCCAATCATGTGACTTTCATCCCTTGACAGTACAATCTGACGGGAGTAAAAACAAACCGACCAGTCGGTTTTATTTACTTTTGCAAACTGTCAGGTCGTAAGGATGAAAATGCAGCAACGCAGTGAAGAAACACAGGCGCAAATCATCAAATCAGCGATCAAGTTATTTTCTGCCAACGGCTACACTGCCGCCAGCGTGGATATGATCTGCAAGGATGCGGGTATCAGCAAGGGCGCGTTCTACCATCATTTTGAAAGCAAGCAGGCACTCTTTCTTGCTTTGCTCGATGGCTGGCTGACGACAATTGATAAAAGTATCGAAGCATCGCGGGAAAATACCGTACCAGAAACCTTTTTGCAGATCACCAAAGCCTACCCTTATATTATCAAAACCGCGAGCCAGGGCTTGCCAATGTTCCTCGAATTCTGGCTGCAAGCCAGCCGCGATGAAAAGATATGGCAGGCAAGCATCACCCCCTATCGCCGTTATCACAAATATTTCACCGCGCTGATCAAGAAAGGCGTTGAAGAAGGTTCATTTGTGGAAGTAGACCCGGAGATCGCTTCACGCCTGATCGTTTCCACGGCGATGGGTTTGCTTTTGCAAAGTCTGCTTGATCCTGAAGGCGCAAAATGGGAAAAAGTGGCGAAGGAAAGCTCGGATATGCTGGTCAATAGTATGTTGAAAAAGTGAGGCTTACCCTCACCCTAGCCCTCTCCCAATGGGAGAGGGGAAAGAGGAATGTATGTGGCTTGTGACTGGCGCTACTGGACATGTGGGAAATGTCCTTGTGCGAAAACTTTTGGGACGCGGCGAAAAAGTACGGGCGTTGCTTCTGCCTGGCGAATGCCGCGAATCAATTTCGGGATTAAATATTGAAGCGGTCGAGGGCGACATCCTCAATTTGGATTCAGTATTCCAATCCATGCGCGGCGTGCATGGGGTTTTTCATCTGGCAGGTGTCATCTCGATCATGCCGGGGGCAAATCCGTTCGTGAAAAAAGTAAATGTGGATGGCACAAAAAATATTTTGCGTGCGGCGATGGAAAACAGGATCAAAAAAATAATTTACACATCATCCATTCATGCGATACAACGAGTTGAAAATGGTGTGATTGACGAGAATTTACCATACGATATGAACAATCCATACGGCGCGTATGACCGCTCGAAAGCCGAAGCAACACTGGATGTATTGAACGCGGCTCAGGCGGGACTGGAAGCTGTGGTGGTCTGCCCCACTGGCGTGATCGGTCCCTATGATTTTCGCGGATCGATGATGGGCGCAGTGATCCACGATGCGGCAGCAGCCAAACCGACTTTATATGTAGACGGCGCGTATGACTTCGTGGATGTGCGCGATGTAGCTGACGGGTTGATCTCAGCCGCTGAAAATGGAAAGCGCGGTGAGAGTTATATTCTTTCGGGGCAAAAAATCTCTGTGCGATATATGCTTGAAACTGTACGTGAAATTACAGGCAGAAATTTCTTTCAAATGAAGATCCCTTTTGACCTTGCGAAATTCGCCGCATTATTTACGCCGATGTATTATCAATTGGCAAAAGCAACGCCGCGGTTTACTCCCTATTCATTGGAGGTGCTGCAGAGTAATTCAAATATCAGTCATGCAAAAGCAACGCAAAATTTAGGTTATTCACCTCGTTCATTGTATGAAAGTATTAAAGATACAGTGAAGTGGTTTTTGGAAAGCAGGAAGTAATGAGTGAGAAGTAAAAAGTAATAAGTGGTGTGGAAAGCAGGAAGACGAAGGAAGTATTAAGACCGAATCAAATCAGTGGTTTCGATACGATACCCATATCTGCTCAACCACTGGCATAAAAACCAAAGGAGACTAAATATGAAAATAGTAACTGATTGTGCAGCAGACTTGTCTAATGAAGAACTGGAGCAGCTCGGCATAATTGCGGCTCCGTTGTTCATCAATTTCCCTGAGGGTGAGATAAACGCCATCGAGATTTCAGCGGATGATTTTTACAACCGTCTGGAAGCCATGCGCCCCGCCATCCCCACCACAGCGCAGCCGTCTGCGGGGATCTTTGCCGATCTGTATCGCAAAATTGCCGAGAATGATAAGGATATTTTTTCAGTCCACATCTCGTCGGGACTGAGCGGGACGATCAATTCGGCGCATGATGGCGGCGGACAAGTTGCACCCGAAATCAATGTAAGTTTTTGGGATACGCTCACCCTCTCAGGCGGCGAGCGTTTTCAAGTGATGGCGGCGGCTTTAGCCATTAAAGCAGGCTGGCCAATGGACAAGGTCCAGGAGCGATTGACAAAAATCCGCGAAAAGACCGAGGTGATCTACACACTGGACACTTTGGAATATCTCGCCCGTGGTGGCCGCATTGGACGGGTAAAGGCTCTCGCTGGCTCCTTGCTCAATCTCAAGCCTGTCATCCGCGTGGATACAGACGGCAAGTACAGCACGGTTGGCAATGGACGTACATTGACCAAGTCGATGGAAATGATCACAACTACCGTTGGCGAAAAATTTGGGAATACTCCAGTGTGGGTGACAGTGTTGCATGGCCGCTTTGCAGAAAAGGCAGAAATCCTATCGGCCGAATTGAAGGGAAAATTAAATATTGCAAAACTGGAAGTGGCGCGCATCTCGCCTGTGTTAGGCGTGCATACGGGTCCTGGCATCGTCGGCGCGGCAATTGTGCCGATGGAGTTGATGAGTGATTTGATCGGGTAAAAAAGCGGGAAGTAAAAGGTGAGAAGTAAAAAGGACTTGCAAATCAGGCAAGTCCTTTTTTGTTTATGGTTTATGCGGTTGCGAATCTTTTTGCTTTTTCTATCCGCTCACCCAATGGCGGGTGGGAATAGAACATGAAGACTACCCATTTTTCGGGATCAATTTCGCCAAGGTTTTGATTTGCCAACCGTGTAAAAGCGGATGCGAACGCTTCGCCTTTCCTGGTTGAAGATAACGCATAATCATCCGCCATGTTTTCGCGCCAGCGGGAGACGGCATTGTCAATTGGTGATGTCAATAATCCGTAAGCGCCGAGGATGAGCATCAGCGCGGGGAAGGCGGCAATGTCTGCGATGGAGGTGAAGGAGAAATAGCTGACAGCGTAGTCCAATGCTAGAGATGCAATGAACAAGCCGAGGGTGGTGCTGAGCGTGCCGAAGGCAATCAAAATTGGAATATCCTTGTGCACGTGATGTCCCAACTCGTGAGCGAGCACCGTTTCAATTTCATCCAAAGTAAACTCTTTGATCAGCGTGTCGCCGAGAATGATACGGCGCGTGTTGCCCAACCCAGTCAGCGCGGCGTTTGCAGATTTGGTGCGTTTGGACATGTCAAACTTGAAGACACCTTTTACTTTTGTGTTCGCGCGCTTTGCAAGATTCAACAATCGTTCTTCGAGTTCCTTGTGTTCATCGCCAAGCGGGACAAATTTATTGAAGAGCGGCATGATAAGCACAGGCGCAAGGTTTGCGATAAGGACATTGAAAAGCAACAATCCGCCTGCCACCCACAGCCACCACGAACTGCCCGTGAGGCGCAAAGCCAGATAGATCAACTCGATCATGATGAGGCCAAGCGGAGCGCCAATGGCGAGACCTTTGAGCTGGTCCACGACCCAATCTTTGAGTGACTGATTGGATTGATCAAAACGATGCGGCAGGACAAATCCGCTGTAATAGCCGAGGGGCAGATTGATGATCGCAAAGATACCGCCAAAGATGATAATGTAAAAAGCGACCAACAACCATTCATTAGTTGTGAAGGTCATGAGCCACGTGCGGAGGGAAATGCTCCAGCCAAAGAACAGCCAGGCAAGAGCGTACACGGCGCTGAAGACTGTATCCACCAGCCATAGGCGGCGACGGATGCGGGAGTATTCTTTTGCTTGTTTTTGTTTTTCGGGGTCAAGTTTGGTTTCCATAAAAAAATTATAGCATGGGCTGTTGAGTTACGCCCATCTCCGAGGCTAATCTTTTCCACGGCAACCCGATATGCCGCAACTTCGACAATGTTATAATTATCACAAACAGGGGCTGCCCTGTTTTTAGTGATCGTTTCATCGCTGGAGATACACAAATCATGGAAAACACTTCAGATCAGCCTGTTCCCCTCACCCGCTACGCGTGGATGTCGATCATTGCCGCAATTGTGACCATAACACTGAAAACCTCGGCCTATATGATCACGGGCTCGGTAGGCTTGCTGTCCGATGCCATTGAATCTTTCGTGAACCTGGCTGCCGCAATTGTTGCCTTGATCGCGCTCACGATTCTCATACGTCCGGCAAACGATGAATTTACCTTTGGCTTTTCCAAGGTTGAATATTTCTCCAGCGGTTTCGAGGGGGGAATGATCCTTCTCGCAGCGATAAGCATTATCAGCAGCGCTTTACCGCGCTTGATTAATCCCGTTCCATTGGAGCAAGTGGGGCTGGGCTTGGCGATCTCAGTGATCGCTTCCCTGATCAACCTAGGTGTATCCGTGGTATTGATGCGCGCTGGAAAACGCTACCACTCGATCACGCTGGAAGCGGATGCCCGTCACTTGATGACCGATGTCTGGACTACAGGCGGTGTATTAATTGGTGTTGCTCTGGTATCGCTGACAGGTTATATGCGCCTGGATCCCCTGATCGCAATCGCTGTTGCAATCAACATCCTGTTTACTGGATATCGCTTGCTCGTCCGCTCAGGCCGTGGTTTGATGGATATGGCCTTACCCTCTGAAGAGACCGCCGAGATAAAGTCGATTTTGGATGCTTATCAGCCTGAAGGAATTAGCTACCATTCACTGCGCTCCCGACAGTCAGCCGCGCGTAAATTCATGGTTGTGCATCTGCTTGTCCCAGGAGATTGGACGGTTCGGAAGGGTCACGAGATCGCGGAACAGATCGAAACCAAAGTCATCAAGGCGATCCCGCGTTCGAATATCGTCACACACATTGAACCGATTGAAGATCCCATCTCCCAGCAAGACATGGACATTGATCGCGGATAAATTGATAGAGAGTTGCCGTATACAAAAATAACCCCGCAGCGCTTTTGCTTTTCGGGGTCAAGTGTGGTTATATAATTTCCGGGTTTGAAACTTTAAAGTTGAAGGTTTAGTTCAGTTGCGAGCAACGCAATGATTTCATCTGATTTCATCACATCGCCATAGGATTTTAGCGCGGCGAGAAACGCCTTGTGGACATGCTCCGCTGGGATGGTTGTATCGCCATATTTGAGATCACGAGTGGCACAGGCATCTTCGGCAATGATGACTTTGAATCCAAGGTCAGCGGCGGCGCGGGCGGTGGCGTCCACGCACATGTGAGTCATCATGCCTGTGATGACAACACGCTCGATGCCCCATTCCTTCAACATCTCCAGCAGATTTGTCTCGCGGAATGAGTTTGGATAATGTTTATAAACGATCGGCTCGCCTACAAAATGAGCGGCAGAATCGTGGATGTCTGATCCGTTGTCACCTTTGATAAAGAATGTCGCATCTGGTTCCAGAGAAATATGCTGGATATGGATGTGATGTCCACTGTGCTCGCGGAAGCATTGAAGAAGCATGTAGGCTTTCTTTGCGGCGGCAAGCGGCTCAACAAGGGGATATTTTCCACCAGGGAAATAATCTTTTTGAATATCAATTACCAGTAATGCGGTTTTCATTTTTGCTCCTGTCTAGGTGGCAGTTACTTCTAAAGTGACTGCCACTTTGTTCAACAACTCTTCGGATTGACGCTTCAAGTGTAATTTATCTGCCATTGCTGCGGCTTGACGAAAATCTGGAATTGCTTTTTCAGTTTCATCAAGCGCCAAATAGGATTTCCCGCGTCCGAGATACAAACGAGATTCCTTCGGCATAAATTCAATCGCACGGGAATAATCCGCAATGGCTTTCTCGTATTCATTGTTCACGCGATAGGCATCCGCGCGGCCTTGATAGGCATATCCTGAACGCGGCTGTTTCAAAAGGATACGCGCATAATAATCTTCAGCCCAATCGAGGCAATCTTCATAAATAATTGTATTGAGTTCAACCATGACCAGTGATTCTTTTTCCGAGAGGCGCAAGGCTTGATCCTGGTCATTGTGAGCCAATTCAAAATTTCCAAGCCTGAAATGCGCAATCGAACGGACAAGGTAAAACAGCCACATCTGCGGGGAAAGCGAAATGGCTTTATCAAACTCACTCAAAGCGAGGAGAAACTCCTTTTTGTCCAGCAGCACAGACCCACGGTCAAAGTATGGAACCGCCCAGCTGGGATTGATCTCCTGCGCGCGGGAAAATAAATCCAGGGCGGCATCGAAATCCTTATCCATAGCGTAGATCTCGCCGCGAAGTTGCAAGGCAAGTGCGCTGTTGGGGTTGAGTTTCAAGGCGCGTTCCACATCTGGGACTGCTCTTTCCTTTTGCAAAACGTTCAGGTAACAAGCCGCGCGCGCCAGATAATGATTTGCGTTTTGCGGTTCACGTTCAATATCACGGGTGTAGTATTGGAGGGCGCGCTCAAAATCACCTTGCAAATAATAATAGCCCGAGCGTTTGAAAAGATAATTTGTACCTAAATTGAGCCAGCGGAGAAATGAACGATTGAGCGTGCCCACCGCAAGTCCGATCAAGATGCAGGAGACAAGCAGTAAATAATCGCGAGTGGCAAGCGCCAAAGCAGCCAGTGCCAACAATACAGGGATGCTGATCAGAAGCGTGATCCAATCCGCATTTGACCTGCCAAATAACATCTCCATTACTGAATGCATAATGTTGCCGCCATCCAGCGGGTAGATGGGAAGCAAATTGAAAACGACCAGGATCAGATTCACAAGGGCGAGCGAGAAAAACAAATTTTTGAATGTCTGTCCCCAGAGAAATAATTCCACATTGCGATAAAAAGGTAAAAGAGCAAAAGAAAGAACGATGTAACCAAGGACACACAAAAATCCCAGCAGCATATTTACCAGCGGACCTGCCGCAGAAATGGCGAGATTATACGAGGGTTTTTCCGCCTTGCGGCTGAGGTTGGTGAAGCCGCCCAATATCCAGATGACGATGCTTTTTACTTCCACACCTACAAGTTGAGCGGTGAAAGCGTGACCGACCTCATGTAAAAGGATACAAAGCACAAAGCCGATCAACCACAAAAGCGCAGATGTTGTTTCCCTTGCATTGGTTGGACGGAAGAGCCAATACGCAATTGGGACACAGAACAGCATGGAAGAATGAAAGCGGATATCCACGCCGCGAAAGCGGGCAAGGCGTAGGGAAGAGGAGAGGAGATTCATAGGGAAAGGATGAAGGATGTAAGGATGAAAAAGCCATTCTTCATCCTTTTGAGGGTTATTTTCTTCCAAAATCCGCAGGATTCTCGCCCCACAAGTTGGTATCCCACTTCAAAATTTTATCTTCGGGCAGTTCGTTCTCTGCCAGCCAATTCTCCGCGCTGTGGATGAGGGCGAAGAGCAGGGCATTTTTGGACGTGTGCTTGAGGTTCGTTTTACAGACGCCGTTCATCACCCAGGCGATGGCGTTCTCTGAATCAGAATAAATTGAGGTATGCGAATTATGTTTGAATTGCCAGGTCAGTGCATGGACAATGGCGAGGAACTCGCCCACATTGTTCGTCCCATGCTCGTAGGGACCCGCATGGAAGATCTGTTCACCTGTATCAGTGATCACGCCGCGATATTCCACTTTGCCAGGCGCACCACTGCATGCCGCGTCCACGCAAATGGATGGCAGTACTGGTTGTGTGCTGGCTGTTTTCCATTTTCCGTGCGAAGAGACCTTGCCTTTATAGTCATCGTATTTGGCAAGGAAGGCGGCTTCCGCCTCTTTACTGCTTTCAAAGGATTTATACTGCGCATCCACAAAGCCCTTCACTTGTTTTTCACATTCCGCCCATGAAGTGAAAATGCCTGTCTTGCGACCTTTCCAAACGACGTAATATTTTTGCTTGATCACTTGTCAATTGTACATCAAAGTCATCCATTCAAAAAAAATCCAAGGATGACCGCCGCAAAGCCGTAATAATTTTTGGCTGTATAATTTTTCGCCTCTGTGGTAAAAAATATAGGCAGAAAACGTCACGAAAATTTTAGAAAAGGAGTATGAAATGTCTTACGCACATCCCGAATATCTGGTTGACACTGAATGGGTCGCCAACCATCTTACTGACGCAAAAGTCCGCATTATTGAATCAGACGAAGATCCCCTGCTCTACCCGATGGGACACATTCAAGGCGCGGTGCAGGTCGATTGGTTCAGCACATTGCAGCACCCAGTCCGCCGCGATTTTGTCAGCAAGGAACAGTTTGAAGAAATGTGTTCCAAGCTCGGCATTGCCAACGATACGACAATCGTTTTTTATGGCGACAAGTCCAATTGGTTCGCGTGTTATGCCTTGTGGCTCTTTCAATATTACGGTCACGAAAACGTTAAGATCATGAACGGCGGACGCGCCAAATGGGAGCAGGAAAAACGCCCGCTCGTGAGAGAAATTCCCTCGTATGCCCGAACAACTTACAGTGCGAAAGAAGCGGATAAATCCATTCGCGCATTCCGCGATGAAGTCCTCAAACACAGCAATGCGAAGAAACCGCTGGTGGATGTCCGCTCGCCGAAAGAGTTCACGGGCGAAATGCTTCACATGCCGAACTATCCGCAGGAAGGTGCGACTCGCGGCGGACACATCCCTGGCGCTGTGAGCATTCCCTGGTCGCAGGCAGTTAACGAAGCTGACGCAACGTTCAAGACGACCGAGGAGCTGGTTGCTCTCTACGAAGGGAAAAATATCAAAGCTGACGGTGACGTTATCGCATACTGTCGTATCGGTGAACGCTCATCGCTGACTTGGTTCGTGTTGAAGTATCTGCTGGGTTATCCCAAGGTCAAGAACTATGACGGTTCATGGACCGAATGGGGCAACCTGGTGGATGCGCCGATCGAAAAATAAATTATGTCCTTACCTCCAAAACTCCAAGAGATCGTAGATGACTTCGCCAGCATGAGCCGCGAAGAAAAGATCGAAACACTGATCGGGTATGCCGAGTCTTTGCCATCGCTCCCGGAAAGATTCGCCGAAGAGCGCGCAAAGATGGAACCCATCCCTGAGTGTATGACACCTGTATTTTTATTTGGCGAAAAACAGGAAGACGGCGGCGTGATCTTTCACTTTGACATTCCCCCGCAATCTCCCACGGTACAGGGCCTGGCTTGCATCCTCGCAACAGGCTTGAATGGTTGCAAGCCTGAAGAAATTCTTGCAGTGCCCGCAGACTTTTTCGCTCCGATGAATTTGGAGGAAGCCATCTCAGGTCAACGGCTCAACGGTTTTCGAGGTGTGTTGGCGCACATGAAACAAACCGCGGTCAACTTATTAAATAAGTAAGGGCGGGGTGACCCTGCCCTCACAACATAAAAACCGTCCTTGTTTTATACGAGGACGGTTTTTATGTTCGTTAATTCGTCATTTCTTCGCCATCCTAAGACAGAGATTGCTCACCTGCACTGCAACAAACGCAGTGCGGCGCAAGTGTCGGGCGAAAAACATCGCCCTCGCAATGACGGAAGTTTTATTTCACAAACAATTTCACAGAATCCAATGCCAATATGGAGCCATCTGCAGCGCTGAGATCCTGGATGGTTAAATAGACGGTTGTGTCAGCGGGAATCCCTGCCAGCGAAATCAACTCGCTGAATGTGCCAGGCGCACCGAGGTCAGGCGCAGTGACCGTGACAGGGCCTACCGCGAGTTCATTGCCTGCTTCGTCATAAATGGCATAAGTCAGGTTATTCTCGAATGGTGCGATGCTGACCGTTCCGCTTACTTGCACAGACTCTGTGACCTCTGTCCCGTCCGCGGGAGACATAATTTCAATCGTGCGTTTTGCGCCGCCAGGTGTGACGGTTGTGTAATTGGTCAATTGCAATCGGTTATTGACCAGTGCATATCTACGGGTAGTCGGGAGTGCGGGACAGCACCCAGGGTCTTGAAGTCCGTGCACAATAGCGTCGAGATTGATTTCGCCATTTTCAATTGTCAGGTTGTTGATCTTCGGGCGGTCATCGATCATTGTCGAAGTTAGGAAAACAGGCGAGCCATTCACATTTGTATAAATAGCGAGAGAACCAAAATTACCCGTGCCTCCATAATTCTCAAAAACGACCACAGCGGCTTCGTTGACACCGTCGCCTGTCAGATCGCCAATGGGTATGAAGTCAGCCAACCCAACATGAGCATAGTCGAGTGTGGTGGCGTCTGTGCCCTCTTGATATTGACCATCGGTTAGCTGCACAATAGCGTGATCGTCACGCGCGCCGAGTTGATATTGCGCATTCTTGAGCTGATCAACGGTCAGGCTGGGAGTAGAAACTGTCGGCGCTGGTACTGTTAATTGGACGGGATCAGCTGTCGGTGAGGATGGGGCGGGCGAAGCCAATCCGCAGGCAAGCGTTGCGAGAGTCAAGATCAGAAAGAGTTGGATGAAATATCGGCGAGGCATTATTTTGTCTCCGATCATTTAATTGTGAATGTGGAAAAAACGCCATACAGTTGCTGCAGGACGGCATCGCTATCGAATTCGGTGACCGTGCCAGGCGGATAATTTCCAATATTGGTAGAGTGGATATAGTAGATCACTTCATAGCATACATTACTATCAACCATACGATAAATTTCCTGCTGATAAAAGTTGCCTGCGCCCGCACCTTCTGCTCTGTTGTGGACAAAAGTATATCCATTGATGCCTTCATTACCAACAACCTGTTCGGGGCTGCCTCCGTTTTGGTTTGGCTCTGTGCAGGTTTTAACAACCTGCGAATCTGATGTGGAGCTGACCAAAAAATATACTTCGCTTAGATTTGTATTATCGTAAGCAATTGAATCGATAAATTGGAGGGCAAGCTCTGGTTCTGTTTTGTAATTAGCCGAGACGGGAATCGCAGGAGCAAAAGTATCAGGGTATGTTAATGACAAACCTGTTGACGGATTTTGGTATTGAAAATATTGTGCGTCTATTCCAGGCGGGTTAATCGCGACGCGCAGGGTGTATTTTGTTTGGTCATTACTAGATTTGACGATGATGTAATATTCCTGCGTTGCCGGCAATGCTCCGCGCCAGAAATAACATTCGGTATTCTCTTCAATAGGACATAACACTTGTCCATCGCGCCCCTGGATTTGAAGCGGGAAATATCCTCCCAAAATGGAAACAGACATGATCTGTGACTGCGTCGCGCCTAATATATATGTGTTGCTGCCGCCCGCTGGAACACTGCCCTGAATATCATCGGACGTGCCGCCAAGATCAAATTGGATCTGGGTCACATAGGTCTGCGGGAGAGGCACAGGCGTTAACGTGGAGGGCGGAGGAACGTACGGCACTGGGGATGGAACCACCAACGTGGGAGCTGTTGTAGGGAAAACTTCCACTGTCGGCGATGCGAGTATGGCCTCAGATGTGCTTGCAGCAGTATCCGTTGCAGCAGGCAAGCTACAGGCAGTTAGGAGTAAAAGAAGAAAGCCTGCACTGAACAATATTGAAAATATATTATTTTTCATTTAATCTCCAAGTTGCGTTCAAAGGTTATAAAGTTAGCAGACAAGAAATTTACGGACCTTTCAACTTGCCAACCTTCAAACCTTCCGCCACTAACCCAAAAATTCAATCACCGTCGCTTCGCCCTGCCCCACGCCCACGCAAAGAGTTGCCACGCCATATTTGACATTGCCGCGATTTTTCATTTCATGCACCAAAGTTGTCATAAGCCGCGCCCCCGAACAGCCAAGTGGATGTCCGATGGCAATTGCGCCGCCGTTCACGTTGACCAGTTCTGGGTCAATGCCCAAGCCTTCGATGACCGCAAGCGATTGGATGGCGAAGGCTTCGTTCAACTCCATTAATCCGATATCTTTCATTTGCAGACCAGCTCGTTCAAGAGCTTTCTTCGTCGCGGGGATGGGACCGTATCCCATCACACGCGGAGGCACGCCCGCAGAAGCGGAAGTGACGATACGCGCCAGTGGTTTGAGGTTTAACGCTTTGGCTTTTTCTTCGCTCATAATCAAGAGTGCGGCGGCGCCGTCATTTAATCCCGATGAATTACCTGCGGTGACAGTTCCACCCTCTTTGGCGAAAGCAGGTTTAAGCCTGGCTAATGATTCCATCGTTGTGTCGCGGCGCGGACGTTCGTCGGTTTCCACGAGTTTTGGGTCACCCTTCTTTTGGGGAATGGCAACGGGGATAATTTCCTGTTTGAACCTGCCCGAGTCAATGGCGCCAATCGCAAGTTGATGTGAACGCACCGAGAATGCATCCTGTTTCTCACGCGTAAGGTGCGGACATTCCTTCGCAATATTCTCGGCAGTTTCGCCCATTGAGTCGGTTCCGTACATTTCCTTCATTTTTGGATTCGGATAGCGCCAACCGAGGGCGGTGTCATAGGCGGTGAGATTTCCAAATGAATATCCGCTTTCAGCTTTTGGAAGTGAGTATGGCGCGCGGCTCATTGATTCAACTCCACCCGCGATGTATACGTCTCCCTCCCCTGCTTTGACGGCACGCGCGGCTTGATTGATGGCATTCAGGCCTGAGGCACAGAGTCGATTCACAGTGACACCACCTACCTCAAGCGGCAGACCAGCTAACAGCGAGGCCATACGCGCCACATTACGATTGTCCTCGCCTGCTTGATTCGCACATCCAAAAAAAACTTCTTCCACAAGCGCTGGGTCAAATTGATTGCGTTCGAGAATGGCTTTGATCACGTGCGCCGCCAAATCGTCAGGGCGGACAGAGGCGAGTATGCCTCCCAATGCGCCGATCGGCGTGCGGATCGCATCAATGATTACGGGATTTTTCATATCGGACATTTGGAATCCTCCAAGTTAATATAAAGCAAAAAATTGATCATACAATGGGGTTTTTATATAAACAACACCAAAGTCATCCTGGTAAAGCAATGTGTAGTCTTTCACTGTTCCATTGAGAGCATCTTTGTAGAATTCAACTGTTAATGCAAAATCGGGGTCTTTGGCGCCTTCCAGTTGGCCGGGTTGAGTGTAATCATATAAATGCTGTTTGTTCAGTATTAAAAGGTCGGGGTCTTGCTTTGTAGCAATTCCATAATCAGACACACCCCATTTGAAGTAATCTTTGTAAGCAGGCGAATTGGGGATATACATCATCCAATCACGGAAGATGACAAGCTGGCGGTCCAGAACGATCTTCGAGAGATAATCCTGCTCGATCTTCGAATAAAACTTAAGGGTGGGGCTGGTCTCTTCGCGATAAAGATTTTCTGTATATAGCTGAGTATCCCGTCCAAGGCTGAAAAAAACTTGTGCTCCAACAATCAAAAGACCTATTAAGGTCAATCCCAAACGAATGGCATTCTTCTTCAGGTACTCACCAATTGGCTTAAAGAACCTCGCAGGCTCAAAAAGGATGAAATAAGCAGGCAACGCTGAAAAGACTGGCAAAAGAATCGGCAGGGGAAAGTGCTTGGCGCGAATCACCAACGCAAAAGCGATATAAAACATAAACGGCACAGACCAGAACAGGATCAACTGGTTCAACAGTTTTCTTTCTCCCTTGAATGCGCCGATCACAGCCGAGATAAAAGCAAACAGGATAAAGATGGGCAGACCATACCATGTTTGAAAGACCCGCAGCCATATCAAAGGATCGTCGCTATAAGAGACGATAAATCCACTTCCCATTGCATCGTGAAGGTTGGACTGGGTCTTGAACGCAAACGCCCTCTCTGACGCCCAAAACAGAAATGGATTTGCCAGCACAAAGACCGAAAACATAATGGAGACAAAAAGGATTGCAGCTATCACTGCCTTGCGCAGGTCAATCCGTCCCTTGTGCCAGCCGAGGAAAATATAGTAGGGAATGGCAAGGAAAAAGAACAAGCCAATAAGTTTTGTCGCGACAGCTAATCCGCAAGCCAGTGCAGCGAGATAAAAATTTTTTCCGAATTGCAAATCGTCACGGTCAAGAAAGAAGAAGGTCAACACTATAAACAGAAAAACGAGACTATCGGGATGTATCCACATATTGTTGAACACAACCCCGGGAACAATCAGCAAGATCAAAAACAGTGAGATGGATTTGAAATAGGACTGGAATCGGGTCTGCAAATAAACCAGGATAGTAATCGCTACAAGCATGGGCAACACGCTTACAAACTGCCTGAGAAGCAGCATATTGAGTGAGATATTTTCCATACCAGCAAGCAATTTTGCCGGCAACAAAACCAGTGCAGAATAAAAATAATATGGGAAGCCAAAATAGTAATGCTGATAGGCAAAAAAACGATAAATAGTCTGCGGAATAGTTTTACCGGGTTCAAGCATCCTGGCTACATGCGGGTATTGGGCAGGTTCATCCTGTTCGAAGATAAAGGTCATGTTGAAATCGCGCGCCCCGGTGGAATTTGGCAGCCAGAATAAGAGGAAATATCCAACTCCCAACAACAGTAAAATCAACAATACAACTGTGCTTTTTTTCATCTAACCTATCGTCTCCTTATTTTCTCAATTTTTTCCTGTAAGTCAGCAATCACATCGTCATAAGCGGGTATGCCGAAAAGGTTATCCATTTCATATGGGTCATTCACCAGGTCATAGAGTTCCCGCTCACCTGTTTCGTACTCGACATACTTCCAGTCCTTTGTGCGAAATCCAACATAAGCCGGCACACGTGAAGTCATGCTGCGGTCTTCGCCGTCATCCTGATATTGTTCGATCAAAAAGCCGTCACGAAATTGCGAGTCGGGGTCTGTCAGCATGGACAGGAAACTCTGCCCATCGGGCGCTGGGACGTTAGGGATGCCGACAAGTTCTGTCAGAGTGGGGGCGATATCAATATTGAGGACCATGCTTGAGTTTGTGCGGGAAGCGGGTATTTTATCAGGATACGAAACAACAAAAGGAACATGAATACAGGCCTCATACGGGCAGGCTTTCCCGATCAGGCGATGGTCACCCAATGCCAACCCATTATCAGACATAAAGATGATGATCGTATTATCACGGATTCCTTCCTTCTCAAGCTCGGTAACAATCGCTGCCACTGCATCGTCTACGCCCATGAGAGAACGCAACTGGCGCTGATACACTTTTTCAACATATTCCTTGGTTTGTGGTTCATAGGAATTCAACCAGTCGGGCTTATCGCTGATATCCTCTTCAAAGTAATTGGGGGGATTGTATGGAGAAAATGTGTCATATGTTTTGAACATATCCTTATGCCGGTCTGCCGCCATATAGGGTTGATGCGGAGAATAGGGTGTGAACATAAGAAAAAACGGGACATCCCTGTTTTCCTTTATGAAATCAACGGCCTTATCACGCAAGACATCCGTACTGTAATCCTTGGAATTGAATCCATATTGAACAGTCTTTCCATTTTCATCAAGGGTATAGCCGTAATAGAAATCCTTTTCAGGGTCTTTTTTAACCAAGGCATCCCATTCATTCCACCCAGGCGGGATATACCCCTCGGGAAGGGCATCATAATCATTTAAATACTTACCCATCAATGCTGTACGATATCCTGCACTTTGCAGCCACACTGGCAGAGTGGACGAATCATTAAATACAGTCGCACCGCCCAAGGGAATACGATTGGTCTTGACGCCATGATTGTGGACGTACAACCCGGTAAGAATGCTGGAGCGGCTTGGACAACACAATGGTGTGGTGACATACGCATTCGTAAAATTAACGCCCTTAGCTACCAACTCCTTTTGCACAGTGGGCATATACTGCATGGTCTGATAAGGCTGGTCATCTGTAAGGATTAGGATGATATTGGGCTTATCGGACCTAGGCTGTGCTGTTGGAGATGAACATCCAGCGAGAGAGCCGCTGAGCGGCAGTGAAAAGACTAACAAAAAAAATATCAGCAAGATTTTGGAGATTTTCATATGAAATCCTAGTTGGATTGGATTTATTCTACCACCTATAAAAAGAGCGTCTGGAGAATGTATCAGCGACTCCAATGCACTATTTTTTATTTTTCCAACAGATATCAAGCCTAAGATTTCACTCTTATATCAGCAGGATGATAGAGCACTGGTCTTTGTCTAAAAATTGATATTATAATTTCAGAGTATACTGCCCGTTGCAGTTTCAAGCTTTTCATAAAATTTACCCTTTTAGTCTGAGCACATACGGTATAAGGAAAATACAAATTCATGTTTCTATTTCAACCTCCTCCCCCTACTCGTTTTGATCTTAACTTCTCAGTTTTTGGGTTCCCAGTACGGGTTCATCCATTATTTTGGTTGATCACCATTCTCTTTGGCTCTTCAGCAGGCAGTCCTGCCAAAGTGTTGGCTTGGATGATTGCGATCTTTGTTTCCATTCTTCTTCACGAAATGGGGCACGCGCTCGCCCTGCGCCGCTATGGATTGGAGTCACAGATCATTCTTCATGCTGCTGGAGGGCTGACTGTACCTGAATCCGTTTCATGGGGCGGCAGATATGCAAATGTAGCGATTTCGGCAAACCAGCAAATTTTCATTTCTCTTGCGGGTCCCTTTACTGGCTTTATATTTGCCGCTCTCCTTCTCGCGATCTCTGCTGCTTTGGGCGGCGTGATCGTCCCAAATTTCATATTCGGATTTGTTCCTTTTCCCTATGTTTTGTTCCCAGCGGGCTGGGAAATTTTGACTTCATTTTTGATGAGCCTGCTTTGGGTGAATATCTTTTGGGGACTCATCAATCTTATGCCCGTCCACCCATTGGACGGAGGCAGCGTTACCAGGTACATTTTGGTCCAAACCGATCCGTTGAATGGATTACGCACGTCGCTTTGGGTTTCGGTCATCACAGGCGCAGTGGTTGCCATTGCAAGTTTTACATTACTAAACAGCATTTACATGGCGATCTTGTTTGGCATGTTGGCGTTTCAAAGTTTTCAAGCCTTACAAAGCGGCGCGGGACGCGGCTTCTAAAAAGAGAAGTATCTGATACTTTAGCCTTTCACCAACTAAATACATCCACGCCCTACTGTGGATTTTAAATTATAGGATCAAGAAATAGTTAAAACAAAAAAGCGTTCCTTGCGAAAAAAAATTCGCGTGAACGCTTTTTTATTTAAAAAAATGAGTTGTAAAAGTTAGTACCAAATTCTAAATGATGTAGTTGTATTTCCGCTCAAACCGCCATAAGTACATGCGACATCAATGTAGATCAAACTTCCATAAGGCTGGCTGGTGAAAGAGAGCGGCACTATCCCCACTCCATTGGTATTTGTTGTTAGTGTGCTGGGTTCTGCCCGTCCGTCCGGCCAGTGGACGAGTGTGGTGCAACTCGCATTCGCAACAGGCTGCAAGTTTTGATCCTGCACGATCACAAAGATCAATTGCGAATCGGTGGCGAGGGTTACAGCCTTCCACACAAAAGCGCGCACCTGCAAATTGACGATATCCGTACTGGTACTATTCAACGGTTTGACCGGAGAGAGCAACCCGAGGTCTTCACCACTTTTATCAAAATACATACGGCCCAAATCTGAGACTACAACGCGCTGGCCCTCCACCTTCCACGGTTGCCATTCAAGGCGCGCTTTTTCGAAATATTGAACGATCTTATTCTCATGATATTCAAATCCTGAGATCGGATATCCAAACTGCGATATTCCGCCATACTGATCAATAAACTCAAGAAAGGCAAAACAAACTGGAAAACCTGTTTCAGCATATGTGCGGCATGCAAAAGTATTCGAAACATTCAATGGGCCAGTGGAAACATATGTTTCACGCCCAAGTTGAGTAAGCTGTACCCGCTGTCCCTCGGGCAGATCGGCTCGCTTTTCAAAGCGGGCACGCTGGAAGTATTGCACGGTTTTGCCATCTCTGTTTACAAATTCCTCTGTAATGGGATAACCATACAAAAATACAGCATTCGGATTCAGGTTATAAAACTTCAGAAATTCCCCTTTAACGTTATGGCCGGTCTCGCTAAAATACCTGGAACCCTGATCTTGAGTTTGTGCACGAACAGAAACCCAACTCACGCTGAGCAGACAAAGTGTAATGAATACTGCAAGAGATCGACGCAACATGTCTTTCATTTTATTATACTCACAATTTTTTGGTCGAATGTTACAAACTATTTCCCAGAAATAAGAAGTTCATCTTTGAAAGAAAAATACCGCCTTTAAGCAGAGACTTGGAATAATTCCCAACTACTTGGCACCTCTTCAACATAAAATGGATCCGATATAAAAATATTTACTTTTCGGTAACATGGCAATTATGGTTGTGCTTCCACAACTTTGCGCTTTGACTTTCGAAGGGTTTGCCGTTGACGAGACGCTTTTCCATTCACAGTCTAGCACATAGTTATTCCTTTAAACCATACAATTTTGAAATCACCCACCTCACCCATCCAATCTTAACAAGGTCTGGATGATCTTTTCTGCCGTGTGGCCATCACCATACGGATTGACCGCCTTAGCCATTTCTGCATAAGCGGATTCATTCTCCAAAAGCCGCGCTGCCTGCTCGACGATGAAGCTGGTCTCTGTTCCAACCAGTTTAAGTGTCCCTGCATCGACTCCCTCAGGGCGTTCGGTCACATCGCGCAGAACGAGAGTAGGAATGCCAAAAGCGGGCGCCTCCTCTTGAATTCCGCCAGAGTCGGTGAGGATGAGAACGGCATGTTTCATCAAATGAACAAGGGGTAGATAATCCAAAGGCGGCAGGAGCGTGATGTGTTCCACACCGCTGAGCGATCTGTAGACAGGCTCCTGCACATTCGGGTTCAAATGTACAGGATAAACGATTTCAACGTCTTCGCGGGATGCCAGCTCTTTTAGGGCACGACAAATATTTTCGAGCGGAACGCCAAAATTTTCACGCCTGTGTGCGGTGACGAGAATAATTTTTTTACTCCCCAGCTTTGCGAGAATCTCTTTTGTTTCCTTTGGCTCTGCCTGTTTCGACACGAATTTGAGCGCATCAATGACGGAGTTGCCCGTGACTACGATTGTTTTTGGGTCAACACCTTCGCGCAATAAATTCCCCTGGGACCATTCAGTCGGCGCAAAGTGCAAATCTGCAGTTACGGTTGCAAGACGGCGATTGATTTCTTCCGGGAAGGGATGCCACTTGTTGTGCGTCCGCAAACCTGCTTCAACATGACCAAATTTAATTCGTCGGTAGAAGGCCAGTAAAGACGTGGTGACAACCGTTGTGGTGTCTCCAACTGCCAGCACCCAATCTGGATTGAAATCTGCCAACACAGGGTCAAGATATGTGAAGATGTTTGCGCTGAGTTGAGCAAGGGATTGATCATCCCGCATCAAATCCAGATCGTAATCAGGATTGATCTCAAATAAACTCAGCACCTGATCGAGCATTTGACGATGCTGCGCTGTGACGCAAACTCGCGATTCCACGCCTGCTGTTTGTGCAAGCAATTTTACAATGGGTGCCATTTTCACAGCTTCCGGGCGTGTGCCAAACACGGAGAGAATTTTCATTTCGCAATTTCCGATTTGTTGTCGCCGAGGCGGAATAGTTGAAAGCCTGCGCTTTTCCACAATTCACGATCCCATCCATTGACAGTGTCTATCACAATACGTGCAGTTGTTTTCTTCGCAACTTCTTCTGGAATGAATTGACCGAATTCCGTGTGCCTTACCAATAATAAGATTGCATCTGCGTCCTTCACGGCATCTTCAAGTGAATTTGCCATGTCAATACCTGGCAGATTTGCATCTGGTTTAAAAGGCTCCCATGCTTTTACCTGGGCGCCTTCGTGTTGAAGCAGATGCACGATTTCGTTTGCAGGGCTTTCACGCAGATCATCGACATCGGGTTTGTAAGCCAGACCAAGCGCGGCGATCTTCTTTCCATCCAGTGAACCAAGCGCGCGTTTGACCGTATCCACAACAAAATGCGGCTGTGCATCGTTGACCTGGCGTGAGTGATAGATAAGTGGAGTCAATTCTGGCGCGGCTTCAACGAAAAACCACGGGTCCACGCTGATGCAATGCCCGCCGACACCAGGACCGGGAGCGAGGATCTTCACACGCGGATGCAGGTTTGCGATCGAGATCGCCTCCCAAACATCCACGCCAAATTTATCGGCAAGGCGGGAGAATTCGTTCGCAATGGCAATATTCACATCGCGATATGTATTTTCCATCAATTTGACCATCTCTGCGGTGGTCGCGTCTGTCTTGATGATCTGTCCTTTGACAAAGGTGGCGTACAAATCGTGACCCATCTGCGCTGACTCGGGCGTAACGCCGCCGATCACACGCGCATTCTCGATCAATTCGCGCATGATCTGCCCTGGCAAAACCCGTTCGGGTGAATAAACCAAATGGAAATCGCGCCCAGCCTCAAGTCCAGAACGGGCGAGGATGGGGGCCACCAAATCCATAGTGGTGCGCGGCGGGGAAGTCGATTCAAGGACGACGAGATTCCCCTTCCGCAAAAACGGGATAATAGATTCAGCGGCAGAGATCACTGCGCGCATATCTGCCAGTTTGTAGGTCACGCCGTTATATTCGCCAAATTTATTTTCCTGAAAAGGAGTTGGCACGGCGATGATGAAGGCATCTGCCTCTTCTGGTCTTGTGGCAGCTTTAAAGTTGCCAGATCGAATGGCTTTTCTTACTTCCTCGATCAAACCAGGTTCATGAATATGGATTTCGCCCTTGTTCAGAGTATCAATGATTTGCTGGCTAATATCCACGCCGAGAACATTAACTCCGTGCGCGGCAAAAGTGGAAGCGGTGGGCAGGCCGATATAACCAAGCCCAATGACACAAATTTTTTGAAATTTCACTTAAGCTCCTATGGGAGAGGGTCTATTTTCAACAAGCGTATTATACAGCCGCTCGCAATGAAGTTCTTCACAACCTTAATCTGATGATTCTCGTAAATACAATTGAATTCTTTCATCTGTTGTATAATGAATTGGAGGCATAAATGGACTTTTTACTCAACCCAAATGTAGCATATTTGATCTTGCTCGGCGGTATTTTACTCGGTTTGATGGCGGTGATTGTGCCAGGCACGGGTATTTTGGAAGTCGGCGCATTATTCTGCCTTGCCTTGACAGCATATGCAGTGTTCAACCTTTCTTTTAATTGGTGGGCGTTGATTATTCTTGTCTTGAGCATTTTCCCATTTCTCTACTCCATTCAAAAACCAAAACGTGAAATTTATCTTGGGCTTTCCATTCTTCTATTTGTAATAGGCTCAGTGTTTTTGTTTGCAACGGATGGCGGAAAGCCTGCTGTTAATCCTTTCGTTGCACTGGTAACCTCGGTGCTTTTGGCTGTCTTTTTATGGGTCGTGGCGCGAAAATCCATGCAAGCCGCACAAACGCCTCCAATGCACGATCTTGAGGCGTTGACAGGCTCACTTGGCGAAGCCAAGACAAGGATCCACAAAGAAGGAAGCGTGTATATTGCAGGAGAGATGTGGTCTGCCAGAAGTGATAAAGCCATTCCTGCCGGCAGTCCAATTCGTGTGGTTCGTCGCGAGGGATTTATCCTCGTTGTTGAAAAAGATGATCATAAACAATAACCAAAACAAGGAGAATTAAAATGGATTCTATTACAACTAGCGGTGTTGTTTTTTGTATCGTTGGAGTAGTTCTACTTATCGGCTTGGGATTTATTGCCAATGCCATTCGTATCGTCCCTGAATATCAACGTCTGGTTGTTTTTCGACTTGGTCGTTGTATCGGCGCCAAAGGACCTGGTATTGTCCTGTTGATTCCCGTGATCGACCGCGCCTCAAAAGTGGATTTGCGCGAACAGGTGCGTGAAGTGCCGCACCAGACTTCGATCACAAAAGATAACGCGCCGATCTCAATTGATTTCCTTTGGTACTACAAAGTGCTCGACCCCGCTGAATCGGTCTTGCAGGTGGGCAACTTCGAATCCGCTGCGGCTGGTATTGCGGCAACCACCCTGCGCGCTGTTATCGGCGGTATCCCATTGGATGATGTGCTTTCAGAACGTGAACATATCAATAACATGCTCCGCACCCGTCTTGATGAAGTGACCGAACGCTGGGGTGTGAAAGTGACCAATGTGGAAATCCGCGAGATCGTCCCGCCGCGTGATGTGCAGGATGCGATGAACCGCCAAATGTCCGCTGAGCGCATCCGCCGCGCGCTCGTTACCGAATCCATGGGCGACCAGGAAGCCGCGATCAATCGCGCAGAGGGTACAAAGCAGGCTGCAATCCTATCGGCCCGGGGCGAACGAGAGTCGAATATCCTGCGTGCTGAAGGCGATAAGCAGGCGCAGGCTTTACGCGCAGAAGGTTTTGCTGTCGCTTTGGAATCCATCTTCAATGCAGCCAAATCAGTTGACCAAAAGACAATGACCTTGCAGTATTTTGAAACCCTCAAAGCCATTGGCGCAAGCCCTTCCACCAAGTACATCTTCCCGTTGGAATTCACCAGCATGTTGGATAGCTTCATCGGCAAAAATGTGAATAAGTAACAAGCAGGAAGTAAAAAGCGAAAAGTGGAAGGATGAAATGAAAATTTCACTTTCCACTTTTTTATTGATACAATCATATCCGTTATGGAAATTGTCACCGCATCCATTCTCGACCTCAACGCGCTTCGTAAACTTGAAAATGAAAGTTTTGGGAAAGACGCATGGCCTTTATTTGACCTCATCGCCGTTCTGACTTTTTCTGAAGTGATTCAACTCAAAGCAGTGGAAGACGGCCAAATGGCTGGATTTATAGCCGGCGACCCGCGACCAAGCGACGGCTGGGGCTGGATCGCCACTATTGCAGTTGATCCACGCTATCGGCGGCGCGGCATCGGGCGCGCATTACTCCATGCCTGCGAAGCCAAACTTGGCGTGCCGCGTTCCCGTTTAACCGTCCGAATCTCTAACCAGGCCGCAATCTCCATGTATGAAAAAGAAGGCTACTCAACCACCGAAATTTGGAATGGCTATTACAACGACGGCGAAGACGGCATGGTCATGGAAAAAACTCTTTAATTTCTGTCCTGAGAATTAAGAATGAAACATGATGCTCCTGCAATAAAAATTAAAGAGTTTGATATCCTGCGCGCATTAGCCATCATCATGCTGATGGTCCACCACAGTGAAGCCTATGGGCTGAAAGCATTCGGTTATTCACTGGAGGGCTTAAACCCATATTTTGAAGCGGTCCTGCTGGGTATATTCTTTTTTATTTCGGGGTATTTTACAGGGCGCTCTTTTCAAAAAGAAAACAAAGGAAGTGTTAAGTTTTTTTTCTCCCGCATGGTGCGGATATTTCCCCCTTATTTGTTGGCAGTAGTTCTTTATATTTTTCTTCTGGGAGTCACACTCAAAAAATTTAATCTATTCGTGTATCTGAGCGGCACTCACTTTATTTTTGCGCCCAATTACGCCAAGATAGTACTTACGTTATGGTACGTTGGCGCCATTATTTTGTTCTACTTAATCTTTGGTTTGTTACTGGCGAATGCACACTCCACCAGAGGATTGATCATCGGCGCGGCGATAGTCTTTGCCGCTGTGTATGTGCTTCATCAATGGACAGGTTTGATCGACGAGCGCTTTTTTAAATATTATATAGTTTTTCTAATCGGTATTCTTTGTGCGCGTTTAGACTACCTGTCAACCTGGCTCTCTGGAGGACAGGTATTATTAAAGTTTGTCTTTGCATTACTTGGGCTGTTTGTCTTTTCTCAGGTGCTTGCTCTTAGTTCTGTATCCCCTTTATATATTTCAGGAACAGTATTTTTTATAATTTCGTGGGTTGTCCTGCTTTTTGCATTGGCAACAAAGGTTAAATCTCCGACCATATTGAAGCTGGCAGTTCTTATTTCGTACGCATCTTTCTTTGTTTACCTGATACACCGCCCTCTTTGGGCATGGCTATTGGGTATTTTTCCTGTAAATACGGCGGGTGGTCAGGTGTTTTTCAAGATCGTCCCTGCCTCGATCTTTATTTTTATTCTGGCCTACTATCTCCAATTTGGATATGACCGTCTGCTGACTATGTTTCGCCGGAATGGATAATTGAATGAAAGTTAATTCCTCACCCGCTTGTATCGGGTTTATAATCAGCCAATATGTCTGAAACTCTCCCCCCGCCTGTTTGGGTAAATACGACGCCATTATTACAAAAGATGATCGATGACCTTGCCACACAAAGCCGTGTGGCAGTGGACACCGAATCCAACAGCCTGCACGCTTTTCGTGAGCAGGTTTGTTTGTTGCAGTTCTCCTCCACCAACGCAGACTATCTGATCGATCCGCTGGTATTGAAGGATTTGAGCGCACTTGCTCCCCTTTTTGCAGACCCAAATATCGAGAAAATATTCCATGCCGCAGAATATGATCTGGTCTGCCTGCGAAGGGATTTTGGATTCTCTTTTGCAAATCTGTTCGATACGATGCATGCCGCGCGCGTGCTTGGCTACCCGGCAGTGGGGTTGGATAGACTGTTGAACAGTAAATTTAAGATCCAAACGGATAAGCGCCACCAAAAAGCAAATTGGGCTGCACGTCCGCTTACAAAAGAGCAGATCCATTATGCGCGTCTCGATACGCATTATCTTTTTGACTTGCGTGACGTGTTGGAGAAGGAACTGTGCGAAAAAGGCCGCCTGGAGTTTGCAAAGGAGGATTTTAGGCGTGCATGTCTGTTTGATGAACAGAAACAAAAAATGAACGGTGAATCCTGGGAGCGTTTCTCTGCCCGCAAGGATCTTTCACTCCGTGACCTGACCATTCTGGCGCAATTATGTAAATGGCGTGATGGTGAAGCGGAAAAATTAAACCGCCCGGTCTATAAAGTTATCATGGATGACACACTTGTCATGATTTCGAAGAATTCGCCCCAGCATAAAGTGGATCTTTCCGCGTTAGGGATGAGCGAGAAGCAGATCCATTTGTGGGGAGATAGCGTGCTATCCGCAGTCCGCCGAGGGGTGTCTGCTCCGCTCGTTGAACGGAAACATGTCGAGGCGAAGAATGACGCGTATCTTCGTCGGCTGGAAAAACTAAAGGTGTGGAGAAAAAATGTTGGGCTGGAAATGGGTGTCGAGTCAGATGTCATTCTGCCAAAGCCGTATGTCTCTGCGATTGCCGAAACTCCCCCAAAGAATATGGATGAGTTGGCGTTCATCATGAATGGAACTCCTTCGCGTGTGGAAAAATATGGCTCGCAAATCTTAAAAGTACTTGGAGCGAATAATGCGGATTAATTTTCATGGGGCGGCGCATACAGTGACGGGTAGCCAGCATTTGCTGGAGATCAACGGTTCAAAATTGCTTTTGGACTGCGGTCTCTATCAAGGCAGACGCGCTGACACATATGAACGCAACTTGAATTTTCATTATGATCCGCGCAAGGTTGATGCTGTGCTTCTTTCGCACGCGCATATAGACCATGCAGGCAATTTGCCAAACCTGACAAAGCAAGGTTATGAAGGACTGATCTTTGCCACACATGCAACAGCAGACTTGGGAAGTGTGATGATACGCGATTCGGGACGCATTCAAGAATCGGACGCCGAGTTTGTCAATAAGAAACGAGCGCAACGCGGCGAAGGACCGATCGAGCCGTTGTATACGGAACAGGATGCGGAAGAAGTTGCGGGCATGTTCAAAGGCGTGGATTATGTTGAGGCTTTTGAACCTATTCCCGGTGTGATCGCTCGTTTTTACGAAGCGGGACATATCCTCGGCTCGGCGGGCATATCGCTTGAAATCGAGGAGAAGGGTAGGAAAATCCGCTTGTGGTTTTCTGGCGACATTGGCAGATATCGAATGCCGTTATTGCGCGACCCTGTTTTGCCTGAAGCCGCTGATTACATGATCATGGAATCAACATACGGCGATAAATCGCATCATGACCCCGAAAATGCGTACATTGAATTTCGTGATGTGGTCAAGCGGACAGTGGAACGCGGCGGAAAGGTGATCGTGCCAGCCTTCGCAGTGGGACGCACGCAGGAATTGGTTTACAACTTAAACGAGATGATGGAAGACGGTGATGTGCCGAAAGTGCCTGTGTATGTGGATAGTCCGCTGGCGGTAAACGCCACACAAGTTTTCAAAAATCATCTGGAATGTTTTGACGAAGAAACTGCTCAATTTGTGCGGGAAGCACGTCACCCTGCGCTGGACTTCAAGATGCTGACTTATGTGAAGTCGGTGGATGAATCTAAAGCCTTGAACGACAACAAAGAACCAATGATCATCATCTCCGCTTCGGGCATGGCTGAAACGGGACGCATCGTGCACCACATCCGCAATAATATACAGAATCCCAAGAACACGATCTGCATCGTTTCATGGCAGGCGCCCAACACCATGGGACGCAGGCTGGCAGACCGCGAGCCGCAAGTAAATATCTTCGGCGAAGTTTATAAAGTCAAAAGCGAGATTGCCACCATTGGCGGACTCTCAGGTCACGCGGGACAGGATCTGCTCGTGAAATATGCCATGGGCGTGAAAGATACGGTCAAACAGGTCTTCCTGGTACATGGCGAAGAAAAACAAGCCATGACCTTGAAAGGTATTTTGAACGAACGAAAATTAAGCCACGTGCATTATCCTGATCTGCACGAGAGTGTGGATTTGTAGTATTTTTTTTCGGTTATAATCTGCGTCCGCAGGTTGCACTTGGGGAGGTGCCAGAGTGGTTGAATGGGATAGTCTCGAAAACTATTGTGGGCTCCGGTCCACCGGGGGTTCGAATCCCCCCCTCCCCGCACGCAAGACCTGAAGGTTTTGAAAACCTGTCAGGTCTTATCTCTTTAATGGTAAGATTTGCCCAATGAAACTAAACCTTGCCCTTGCCCAGATCAACACAAAACTAGGGGATGTAGAATGCAATCTCGCCAAGCACATGGATTATATCGAGCAGGCCAAATCACAAAAAACGGACCTGCTCGTTTTTCCTGAGCTTTCCCTTACTGGCTATGTTTTACAGGATTTGGTGGCCTCGGTCGCACGCAAGCCGACAGAGGATGACCCTGTCTTCAAGCATTTGCTAAACGCATCTCGCGACCTTGACCTGGTCATTGGATTCGTGGACGAAGACTCCCGTCATCGCTTTTATATCGCCTCCGCTTATCTTTCTGGCGGAAAAGTCGTCCACGTTCACCATAAAGTTTATTTACCCACGTACGGCCTCTTCGATGAAGGTCGTTTCTTTGCATGGGGCGACTCGATCCGCGCTTTCGACACACGCTTTGGACGCGTTGGCATGCTCATCTGCGAGGATTTCTGGCACGCCTCCCCGCCGTATCTGCTCTGGCTCGATGGCGCGGATATTATGCTCTTCTCCTCCGCCTCCCCTGGGCGCGGACTGAACGACAAGGAAAAACTCGAATCCGCGCGCTGGGTGGAACGCGTGACCAAAGCCTACGCCAGCATGTTCACATCCTTTGTGGCACATGCCAACCGTGTAGGCTATGAAGACGGCCTGCACTTCTGGGGCGGCGCAACGCTCTTCGACCCGAATGGCGAAGAACTAGCTCATGGACCATACAATGAAGAAGCCCTCACCTTTGCGCAAATGGACTTGAATCAACTCCGCCGCACACGCGCCCGATTGCCTTTACTGCGTGATGAGCGTACGGCTCTTGTACAAAAAGAATTATCGCGCATATTGGAAAAGTAAAAGCGTATATGATCAATCCCACGCTCTCCATCAACACCACTCTGGCACGTGAGATTCTCGCTGGTTTTATCAAATCCGAAATCACGCGCGTGGGCATATCCCATGCAGTGGTTGGACTTTCTGGCGGACTCGATTCCGCGCTTTCCTGCGCGCTGGCTGTCGAAGCGCTTGGCGCTGAGAATGTGCTGGCCGTGCGGATGCCATACAAAGCCTCCAGCCGTGATTCTCTTGACCACGCCCAATTGCTGATAGACCAACTTGGGGTACCAAATAAAACCATCGAAATCACTGACATGGTTGAGCCGCTTTTCAAACTTGACCCCAAAATTTCAAAAATGCGCATGGGCAACATTATGGCGCGTGAACGCATGATCGTGCTATTTGACCAAAGCGAAGTCTTCAAAGGACTCGTCGTTGGCACAAGTAACAAAACTGAAATCCTGCTTGGCTACAGTACCATATACGGCGACGCCGCCAGTGCAATGAATCCGATTGGAGACTTATACAAAACACAAGTCCGCCAACTCTCACGCGCAATGAACATCCCCGCGCCGATCATTGACAAAGCCCCTTCAGCCGATCTGTGGGAAGGTCAAACCGACGAGAATGAATTGGGATTCACTTACGAAGAAGTGGATAAGCTTCTTTATCTGCTCGTTGACCAGCGGTACTCGCCGCACGAGGCAATCGAAGCGGGCTTCGACGAAAAATTTGTCAACGCGGTGACCTTACGAATTCGCCGCAACCAATTCAAACGCATGCTGCCGCCCATCGCAAAGATCAGCAACCGCACCATCGGCTATGACTTTTTATATTTACGAGATTGGGGAACGTAACACGCTTGCTAAAAAATCCATCTGATGTGCAATATACACCAACTCGCCGCGTTCAATTTGAGCGCGGCGTTCTTTTAGCCAGGCCGCAAACGCAGAAGCTTCCAACTCCGCGTGACCTGTCAGCGACTCTTCAAAGAAATGCAAAATAAAATTTAGGAAATACGCTTCATCTGCTGGATACTTTCCATTCACAGAATGCACCACCCAATCTGACGCGCCAGCCGACAGTACCTCCGCGCCTGCCTTCCGCAGGTGGCTGAACAAATGCCGCCCCGCACGGCTGTCACCGCCTGTCGCGCGCGTGTCCATCGTCGCATGATACAGCCGCTCGATGCGTTCATCCAGCGCCGCATCGATCGTCGGTTCCAGCGAAGTCACGCCGTCGAAATTAATTGTCAGCCACGCCAAATGCCTGGTCAGCGCAAGCAGCCTCGGCATACTTTCGGGCATCGGTAATAAATCCAAAAAAGCATGCGCGATCAACAAATCCGCAGGCTCTTTATTTTTTTGGATGAAATCGAAGACATCTGCACACTCAAAGCGGATGCGGATATCGCGAGTCTGGTCGAACACCCGAAGCTGATCCTGCTCGATCCTTTCCACGCCCAAACCTGATTCAACAGCCCAAAGTGGAATCCACTCTCGGGCAGTTTGAATATTCTCCGCCATCTCATCCACGAGAATGTAATCGGCTTTCGCCACCAACTCCCAGCGCAGCAGACGCGTGAGCATCGTCCCGATCCCCGCGCCCACTTCGATGATACGAATCGGGTCTGGCAGGTAAATTGGATTTTAAAGAATCAAGAACGGTTCGGTTAAGAGCGCGGTCATCCACGCTTTGTTTGGCGAGCAGATAATGAGGGAAGGAATATTCCACTAAGGTTTGTCCGACCAGAGCAAGCCAAGCAATGCAAGCTCAACGAGTTTGGCTGGCACACCGTAAATGGAATCATGACCAAAGAAAGGCTCGCCGCCGATGATCACATATTGAATGACCCAGATATAGAACCAGGCAACGATGGTCAGGATGACATATCCAAAGAACACGCGCCACACCAATTTATGGCGATCTTGAAAAAAACCGATCGGCAAAAAATAAGCGCCCAGCAAACCCAGATAGCCCAATCCATTCAAAATGAACAATGGGTCTGGGGAATCTGGAAAGAGGACTTTGTCAAAAGCCGCCGCAAGGTGCAATAGCGCGGTGGTAACAGTAAGCAGGATAATCCCATAGTGTTTACTATTTAGTTTCATGGCTCATCTCCTTTGAATTTTATGATTAGACGGATTCGCAGCCCTCGTTATTACTTCTTAAATCCACGCCCTGCCAATAGCAAGCCAAGCCCGCCGATCAACAGGTCACGTGCGCGGATGAGCAGGGTCACACCAATTGCCAAAGCTGCTGAAACACCAAATGCACCAAATGCAAAAACCTGACTGGCTTCGAGTGCGCCCAATCCGCCAGGCAATGGGACGAGAAAAGCCAGCCAACCCGCCATCCACGCCGCGATGATCTGCCAAAAAGAAAGATGAATTCCGAGAAAGTATGTGATGCAGAAAAATTCAAACACCATGCCCAGCGCGGCAAATATCGAAACAAAAATTGCCGAGACCAATGCCCATAAATGCCGTCGGCAAAATGTCCCTGCCATGCGTTCTGAGGCTGCAACAAAACGTACGAATTTATTATTCGAGAATTTACGAAGCACCGCCGATATGGGATATTTTCCGTGATACAAAAGAATGATGTGAGTGGGCGTCCACAATAAAAGGACGAGCAATCCGACCAGGCTCGCAACAGGACCGAGTCCGTTTACAGAAAAAATGTCCGCTCGAACGATTGCTGCCAAGCCAACGCCAAGCAAAACAAAGTTTGCCAGAAATTCCAGCAATTTATCCATCACTACAGTGGAGGTGGCACGGGTGTAGGTCATGCCATAGTTGCGTTGCAGAACCAAAACTTGAAGCGGTTCCCCACCCACCTGTGGACCAAACGTGAAGTAACTGACACCAAAAACTGCCACGCGGGCTGCAAGCAGGGGCAAAAAGGAAATATCCCTCTTTTCGGCATGGACGATCAGCCACCAGCGCAGAGTGACCAGAATATAAATAATGACGTTCAAACCAAGCAAGGCAAATATCTGCCAGAGGTGCAACTTTCGAAGAGTTCCCCAAATGTCAGTCAGCGGCGCGTTACGCAGGGCGAAATAAAGCAATATGGCAAGCAGGGAATAAATTGCAACGGGGCGCGCCCTCACCCTAGCCCTTCTCCCAGAGGGAGAGGGGACTATTTCTCCCTTCCTCCCTTGGGGGAAGGGTCGGGGATGAGGGCAAGTCTTTCACAGCGCACTCACTCCATCACCCTCAGGTGGGTTTTCGATGAGATATTTCATCTCGGTCAACACTGCTTGATGGATTGTCTGCGTGTCGGCTGTACCAAGTTTTTTGGAGTCGATTGGCTTGCCGATCTGCACAGTGACGGTCACGGGCTTGATGTTCCACACTATCATTGCCAGCAATTGCAGAGCGGCAGCTAATTTCTCCCTTTCCTCCCTTGTCTTTTTCACTTTGAGCAATGGAAGTTTGGCGGTCTTGTCCCAGATCACGTTTCGCACAAGCACAGGCAGGATAAGAGTGTCGGGCGCCATACGGATGAAGACGCCCACGCTATCCGTCCATGTTTGCAGGGAGTCCAATGCGCCTGGGTAAACGTTTGGGTCTGGTTCGATTTCGCCTGCGGGAAATGTCAACACTGCGCCGCCGCTGCGTAAATGTCCGCTGACCTCGCGCACAAGTTTCATGCGTGAAGAGGGTTCATCTTTAACGAAAAAAATCTGCTTGCTCATGTTCGGAAGTGCCTGGAGAAAGGGACGGTCAAGCGCAATGGCTTTCAAGGCGGGACGATTGAGAGCGGAAAACAGTGACAAGGTATCGGTCATACCTGGGTGATTGGACAATGCCAGGAAAGCAGAATCAGGCACACGGTCCAGACCAAAGACGCGCACATCACGGACGTAATGTCCAAGTGCAAGGCGCGAAGCATCCACCAAGCCGCGTTCATCCACAGCCTTGTCAAATTCCAGCGTGAATTTTGCAAACGTTTGCGCGGGTTGATGAAAAATTCCACGCAGGATGCGCGAAAGCACAGGCCAGTTTTGCCAGCCAAAAGACGAGACAAGGTCGTCGAGATTGATCTGAGTTAGGATTTCGAGATTGGACCTCACTCGGGCTCCATCGAAAAATGCAGCGGATATCCTTCCAGTCCTGCGGCAAAGTGCGCTTTGTTAATGCGTTTCTCCGCTTCGGTTTTGGGCAGGGTTTGCACGTAAGCCATACCAATGATGTGCGCCTTGAGCATAATGTCCATTGCCCTGTCGGTGCCGAGATAAAAAATGGAAGTAAGCACTTTCACCACAAAATCCATCGGCGTGACATGGTCATTGTGGATGATGACGCGGTAAAGCGGTTCAAGCTCAGCTTGGGTTTCTTCGATGATCTCGATTTCAGGGATGGCTTGTAGTTTCATAATAAAAGGATGAATGCTGAATGATGAAGGATGAATTTTATCCGCCCTTCAACAACTCAATCTCGCTCGGCGTCAATTCGATATCCGCCGCATCGAAATTTTCCTTGATATGCGCAGGATTAAATGACATTGGAATTGTGATCACGCGCGGCTGGATGACGAGCCACGCCAGCGCGACCTGAAATGGGGTGGCGGAATGGGCTTTGGCAATATCTCCCAAAGTTTTGTTGACGCGTATACTTCGAAACTTCACGGGCGAATAGGCTGTGACCAGAATATCATTCTGCTGGCAATATTCCAACACGCCGTTCTCCACGTAGGTATGATTGGGCAGGCTATATGGAACCTGATCGGTAATGATCGGGGTTTCGGAGAAGGATTGGGCTTGTTTAAGTAACTTCAAATTGAAATTGCTTACGCCAAGATTCTTTACTTTGCCATCACGCACAAGTTTGTTCAATGCGCGGAATGCCTCTTCGAGATTCATTCCCACACGCGGCCAGTGGATGAGATACAGGTCAATGTAATCCATATTAAGACGGCGCAGGCTTTTCTCGCAGGATTTGATCAGGTTGTCATAGTCAAGATGTTCGGGGGAAACCTTTGAGGTGATGAATAAATTTTCGCGTTTTGTTTTCGTCTCGCGCACGGCGCGTCCGAGCAATTCTTCTGCGTGACCGTCCGAATAATATTCGGCGGTGTCGAAATGTGTGTAGCCGATCTCCAGAGCAGAGTGCAGAGCGGCTGTCGAAGCAGGATCAGTTTTCGGGTCGGCAGAGGTTTCGCCGCCAATCGTCCAGGTGCCAAATCCGATCTTGGGCAGAGTCAGGCTGCGCACTGAGCCCGTCGAAGTGTTGTGGATGGTTTCATATTTCATGAAGGGGATTATAGCATTATGAAAAAGAAACCCGCCTCATGTGAGACGGGTTGGAAATATCTGAGGAGTGCTTCGGGTCAATGTCCGCCGAGATAGGCTTCGATAACGCTTGGGTCTTTCAGCAGGTCATCTCCAGTTCCCTGCATCACGATCTTGCCAGTTTCCAGCACATAGGCGCGGTCTGCAATCGCCAATGCCATTTGCGCATTTTGTTCCACCAACAGGATGCTCGTTCCCTGTTCATTGATATCCTGAATGATGTCAAAAATTTGTTCCACAAGAATTGGGGAAAGTCCCATCGAAGGCTCATCCAAAAGCAGCAGAGTGGGATGCGCCATCAGTCCGCGCCCCATTGCCAGCATTTGTTGCTCTCCGCCCGAAAGCGTACCGCCGAGTTGGGTGCGGCGTTCACGCAAACGTGGAAAACGATCAAAGACTGCTTCCATGTCGCGGGTGATGGCTGCGCGATCCGTCTGAGTATAAGCGCCCATTTCCAGGTTTTCTGTGACGGTCATGCGGGAGAAAATCTTGCGTCCCTCGGGTATTTGAATAACATTCTGACGCACAATTTCCTGCGGAGGCATCTTGTGGATTTCCTGTTCTTCAAATATAACAGAGCCTTCACGAGGTCGAAGGATACCCGAGATGGTATTCAACGCCGTGGACTTTCCCGCGCCGTTGGCGCCGATCAAAGCGACAATCTCTCCCTTTTCGAGATTGAAGCTAATCCCCTGCAGGGCATGGATCGCGCCGTAGTAAACCTGTAAATTTTCAACTTTTAGCATCATAGCGTTGCTTCTTCCGTAATTGGTATTTTTGGGTCAGGCTGGTCACATCGGGTCCAAGATAGGCTTCGATCACTTTCTGGTTGGATTGGATCGATTTTGGTTTGCCTTCGGCGATCTTCGTCCCGTAATCCAAAACTGTGATCTGATCGGAAATATCCATGACCACCCGCATATCATGTTCGATCAAGAGAATGGTTATGCCCAGTTCATCGCGCAGGTTGCGGATAAAGTGAGTCATTTTGTCGGTTTCCTGCGGATTCATTCCAGCGGTTGGTTCATCCAATAACAACAAACGTGGTTTGTTCGCCAATGCTCTGGCAATCTCCAGACGGCGTTGAGCACCATAAGGCAGGTTACGTGCCAGATGATCCCCAAGACCTCCCAGCCCAACAAATTTTAATAGACGACGCCCTTCTTCAATGGCTTGCTTTTCTTCACCGCGTTCGCGTCGTGTGGATAGCACCGCATCGACCCAGCCAGCTTTGAAACGAGGATACTGACCCACCATGATATTTTCGATGGCGGTCATATCTCCAAACAAACGAATATTTTGATACGTGCGGGCGATGCCAAGTGTAGCTATCGCATAGGTGGGCAGACCCTGGATGGGCATATCGTAAAACAGAATTTGTCCCTGTTCAGGAACATAATACCCGGAAATGCAGTTAAAAAGCGTGGTTTTTCCCGCGCCATTTGGCCCAATGATGCTGGCAATTGCCTGTTCTGGCACAACCAGATCAACCTCATTTACAGCGGTTAACCCGCCAAAAAATTTTGATACTTGCTTCGTTTCGATACATGCTTGCATGGTTTATAAATCCTTGCCTTGTTGAGGTTGCTGTCCCGTATTTGAAGTGGATGGTTCGGGTTGAGAGGGCAGCTTTTTCCAGCATGGGTCTTTTGGCTGGCAGGAAACCTTCCGGTCTAAGTCTCATCATCACGATTAGAAGTATCCCAAAGATCAACAATCGATAGCTCTCAGTCTCACGCAGAATCTCTGGTAATCCTTTAAGGGCAAACGCCCCAAGGAAAACACCTGGAATATTCCCGATACCGCCCACAATTACCAGGCAGATCACATTGATCGAAACCATCAGCGCGTGATCATCCGGACCTGTAAACTGGTTGCGGGATGCATATATAACACCAGCAAAGCCTGCTACTGCAGCGCTGAGTGACAGCGCCAGCAACTTGGAGGTGTATGCGTTGATTCCGGTGGCACGTGCCACTGTTTCATCCAAATTGATCGCAAACCATGCTTTTCCTGTGCGTGAGTTTTGCAGCCGATATGCCACAAAAGTGACCACCGCCACTGCAACAATAATCAGGTACATGAAATCGACATCAGAAGTAAAAGGTTTACCGAAAATGGTTGGCCCGGCAATGTCACGAATGCCGCGGGGACCCGCCGTATAAGCGGTCATCAGGTCGCTTTTAAGCATGATACGGATAATTTCCGCAAAAGCCAAAGTAAGGATTGCCAAATAATCGCCGCGCAGATTTAAGATGGGCAGGCCAATAAGCAGGCCCAAAATTGCTGCGGCCAAAACCCCCAATGCCATTGCAATCCAGAAATTCCACGTGAGGTGATGAGGTTCTGGTGCAGTGAGCAGCGCAAAGGTATATGCGCCGATGGCAAAAAAGGCGACATAGCCGATCACCAATTGACCGGTCCAGCCGGTGATAATGGTAAGTCCCAGACCTAAAATAATATAGATCCCGACCGTACCTAATACGTAGTTCCAATAACCTCCCCAAATTCGGGGGAGAATGATCAATGCCAACGCAAAAACTATCATGAACCCGTAACGGACATATTTATTATGGATAAAATTTGACACACGCTCTGATCGAATGCCCCCCTGCATAGTCTCGGAAGTCTTACTCGTCTTGGTCTTTAACCAATCATTATTGCGCAGGGTGAACGATAATGCCGCCGAAGCCAATGACGCCACCGTTATCAATACCAATAACAGCAAACTGCCCACCAATGGGCTTTGGTTGAAAAGAAACATCTCGACTGAATCTGGTGAAACAGATGGAAGATAAGTGCGCGGGTCAATGCCATTTTCGATCAATGTGCCAAAAATAAAGCCTGTTACCGCAGCAAACAATCCGCTGACCAAGCCCGCGAACAGACCTGCAGTAAGCGCCTGCTTCAGAGTATCTGGCCCACTGACAGGGCGTTTTGACGCGGTGGCGCCGCACCACATGCTGATCAGAATCATGAATATGGCAAAAAACAGCGAGGAGGGCGTCTCGCTATATGATGGAGGAACGCCAAATATTTTGCCCACCAGTTCTGCTCCGGTCACAGTAAACCCAATCAGAAACATGGTGACAATGACAACCCCGAAGATGACTCCGGTGCGAATCCCGTTATCCATAGCTGAAGATCTCATAATTTTTCCTCAGAAAGTTTTTCGCCCAAAATGCCGTACGGACGCACAATCAAAACCAGCATTAGGACTGAAAAAGCGATCACATCCTTAAGTTGGAAATCGATCCCCAGTGTCGCTGGACCAATGGCTTCAAAAATCCCCAGGAGCATTCCCCCAAGCATGGCACCGGGAATACTCCCAATCCCCCCCAGCACTGCGGCGGTAAAAGCCTTGATGCCCGGCAGGAAACCTGTGTAGTGATTGACCAATCCCATATGAATGGACCACATGACGCCCGCGGCTCCAGCCAACACGCCGCTGATGATAAATGTCTTACTGATGACATCATCTACATCCACGCCCATCAGAGAAGCCGTATTCTTATCCGAGGCAACGGCACGCATGGCGCGTCCCAATTTGGTGCGTTGTACCAGTATGTAAAGTCCGATCATCAGCAGTGAAGAAAGCACCAGCGAGAAAACACCGGTGTATGAAATCAAGACCGCATTGCCGCTGATCGTCAATATCCATCCAGTGCTGCGATCCAGAATATCCGGGATAATAACATTTTTGCGTTGAGGACCAAAAAGCAACATTGCCAGATTTTGCAGAACAATCGAGGCACCGATTGCGGTAATTAGAAGGATCAAGCGGGGTGCTTTGCGCAATGGTCTGTATGCGATCTTTTCCAGGAAATAGCCCACCGTAGCTGAGACAGATATACCTACCAGAAAAGCCAGCATAACCGATATGATCGGGTAGGCATTCAAAAAATTAAGGTCTGGATTGGCAGGCGTTGGAGCAGGGATAAAGCGCAGGGCTTCAAAGACAAAATAACCGCCAAACGCCCCCAACATCATCACTTCGCCATGCGCAAAATTGATCATAAACATAATGCCGTATACGAGGGTATATCCGATGGCAATGAGTGAATACATGCCTCCCAAGATCAATCCGGAAAGGCCAAAACGAACCCATGTATCGGCGCCAAAGTTCTGTTGCACAATGATTACGTTGTAAACCCTCCACAGAAGAAATACACCGATGACAATCCCAGCGAATGTGCGGATGTAGCGTTCGAGACGCAGCCTGCCCTGGGTAGATGTTGAGGTTGGTTTATCCATGAAATATTGACGCCTTTTCAGTAATTGAGGGGATTGCCACAACGGCTGTCATGGCAATCCCCAAAACAAGCCCTTATCCTTTCGGATGAAGGACAAACGACTTTGAACCTGATTTACTCAGCGGGAACCCAATCGCCGTCTTTGACGATATAGAACACAGGACCAGAGGCATTGCATTCACCGTTTTCTTTACAGGTGATGACGCCAGCGATGCCCTGGTAATCCTTCATGCCGCGCACTGCGGCTACGAGAGCGCCGCGCGGAATGTAGAGGGTGTCACCCTGGACGATCGCTACGCTGTTAATTGCCTTGATCAAAGCGCCGACTGCATCATAGGAGTTCCAGGTGTAGGCGGAGAGAACGCCAGCTTCGGTGCCATAAGCGCCCAAATAGGCTTCGTTGAACTTGAGGATGGGATCAGTTCCGGGGGGAACGAGGGTCGCTGAATAGACGCCTTCGCCATTGTCACCGACCTTGGTAAGGAAGTCCTTGCCGTAGATGCCATCGCCGCCGAAGAAGACCACGCCAGCCAGGCCAGCTTGTTCCATCTGGTTGACGAGCACGGAGGCTTCAGCGTTGTAGCCGCCGAAATAAAGGCCTTCGGGTTTGGCGGAAGCCACAGCAGCCAACGGGGCGCTGTAGTCTGATTCACCGGGGGTGACGGCTTCAAAAGCCACAACCTCACCGCCGAGCGCAGCGAAGTTTTCTTCCACAACTTTGGCAAGTCCCTGACCATAGTCAGTGCCATCGTGCATGAGCGCCAATTTCTTGATGCCCAGTTTTTCATACAGGTATTTCGCGGCGCCAATACCCTGTTCGGTATCGGTGAAGGCGTTGCGGTTGAATACCGTGGAGCCCTTGGTGGTCAGGTCGGGGTTGGTCGCGGAAGGCGACATCATGGGAATGCCAGCTTTTTCGTAAATAGGCATGGCAGCAGCAGTTGCACCGGAGAAGGCATGTCCAGCCATGGCAACAAAGGTCTGATCTGAGACCAGTTTGTTCGCCACAGCCGCGCCGCCTTCAGCGCCGCCACCGTCGTCTTCGATTGCCATTTCAACCTTCCAGCCCTGGACATCGCCAAAGTCGGCGACAGCCAATTTCATGGCGTTTGACATGTCAATTCCGAACTGGGAATAGTCACCAGTCATCGGGCCGGAGTAACCGACTTTGACGGTCTGGTCCTTGCTGATCACTGCACAGCCAAGTGCAGCATTACAAGCTTCCGGCGCTGTGGCAGCAGCCGGACCGCAAGCCGCCAGCGTTAGCGCGGCGACAAGCATAACAAATAGTACGATACGTTTCATTTCTCTTTCTCCTTAAGAATTATTTTCCGTACATAAGCGGCAGTTTTACATTCAGATCCAATGAAAACGCTTTTATGTAACGGCTTGACGAGTTTCAGGGAAGCGCAGATGGCGCTTCTCTGTGACTACACGTTGGATACGATCGATACTTTCCCAGACATCCTGGAAGGATGTATACATGGGTGTTAACCCCAGGCGGATGTTATCCGGTTCGCGGAAATCGGGGATAACATTCATCTCCTCGATCAGCGCCCGATTGATGCGATACCCGTCATTATGGCGGATGCTGACATGCGACCCGCGTTGATCCGCCTCGCGCGGGGTTCCCAAAGTAAAACCCATGGGAGCCAGAATCGCGTCGAACAGGTCGATCATGTACGAGGTCAGCAGGATGGATTTTTTCCGCAAGCGCTGGATGCCAACTTCCAATAAAAGGTCAACGCCTTGCTCCATTGCCAGCACCGAAACCACCGGCGGTGTCCCGCACAGAAAACGTTGAATTCCCTCTGCGGGCTTGTAATCGAGTTCAAAACTGAAAGGCGAACGCTCACCAAACCAACCCCAAATTGGAGACAGCGCTTCTTTCTGCAAGTCGCTGCGAACGTAGAGGAAAGCGGGAGAACCGGGTCCGCCGTTCAGATATTTGTAGGTACAACCTGTCGCAAAATCCGCTCCCCAGGCATCCAGTTCCACAGGGACGGCGCCGACAGCGTGGCTCAAATCCCAAAGAACGAGCGCCCCTTTTTGATGGGCGTACTCAGTGATGGTTTTGGCATCGTACATGTAACCGCTCTTGAAAACCACATGCGACAAAGTAACCAGTGCGGTGTCCTCATCAATCGCGTCCAAAACGACCTGAGTGTTGATTCTCAACCCGTCGGCTGGTTCAAGCAATTGAATTTGGTGCTTTCCACCAAGAACGTGCGCGCAGCCTTGCAGCATGTACAAGTCAGAGGGAAAGTTCAGCGTATCCGTGATGATCTTTTTTCGGTCGGGTCGAAGCATCAATGCCGACATCGCCAATTTGTAAAGATTGATGGTTGTCGAATCGCTAACCGCCACCTGACCAGGCGCCGCGCCAACCAGTTGTGCGATCTTCTCCCCCACCACAATCGGGGCCTGGAACCAGTTGATACCCCACGAGCGGATTAACTGCGTGCCCCATTCATCTTTGACAATTTGCTCCACACGATCCACTGTACGCAGAGGAAGTTTGCCCAGAGAATTGCCGTCCATATAGATCATTTCGGGGTCGGCGTTGAAAAATTTTTCACGATAGCCAGCAAGTTCGTCGGCTTCGTCCAGTTTGCGGGCATAGTCACGGGATATATCAATATTCATTAAGTAACCTTTTCGTGGTGAAAATTCGTTAATCGGCAAAGTGCGAGTAGCGACCTTCTGCCAGCCGTCGTTTGCCCTCTTCAAGCAAATCATCGGGAATGACCTTGAAGGTCTCACCCACATTGCGATCCTGAGGTTCGCGGGGAGCTTCGCCATTGGCGAGGAGAGTCAGTGATTCCGCCATCAATTCGCCGGAGAGAATCGCAATGCGATAATTGATGCTTTCGTAGGTATCCCGGCGATATACAGGAAGCTGACGCTTCACGATAATGTCACCAGTATCAATTCCCGGGTCAATAAAGTGAGCGGTGGCGCCCTGCGGCATATCTTTATATAATGCCCAGCCGACCGAAGCCGATCCTCGCAGCAAAGGAAGCAAACCCGGATGCGCATTGACCGTGGCTCGGCGCGGCGTTTCAAGGATGGATGGCTTGATAATGCGTGTGCCGCCCAGCGCCAAAACATCGGGTTTATCGGCTTCCAGCAGTTCTTTGCAGACAGCGTCGTTATGATTTGCCACGCAATAAACCGGTATTTTCTTCCCGGTAATTAATTGTGTGAGACGCGGAGGCACTGGCTGACCAGCCATACGCGTCAGGAATTTTTCGCGCTCCACATCACCAACAGCGGATACCTCTTGAATAATCACACTGGGAATCAGATCATTCTCCAACAGGATACGCAACATCTCTCGTCCATAAGGATGTTCTTCCAGTACTAAAAAAGCGAAATGAAGGGACATGATAGCTTTACCTCTTGCACGCGAAATAATTTAGCATTAACCCTCCGCATTTTACCTGGTGAATATGCGGAGGGTGGGATATATACTACCCATTTTTATATTTTTCCAGAATTTATGAATTGTCCGTGATTATAAAGGATTTTAGTCAATTTGTGATTTTTTTCATCGAAAGCGCGGTGGTGGTCAGTCCATGAAAACAAAATCAAAATCCAATTAATCTTCCAAGCCATTCTTCTAAAAAGAATAGACTTTGTCACTTCATTAATGCTATACTCACACTATCTAAAGCCTGTTATAGAATGTACGATCCGAGATATTTATTTGAGCCGCCTCTATGAAAAGGAAACGAAAATGACAAAGTTGATTCGCTTGCTCATTCTATCTATAGTTTTTGTGACCATTCTGACCTCCTGCAATGTATTCAACGATGAAACCCCGACCCCACAGGCGACTGCGGCACTTATGCCTACCGGGGTGATCATCGAACTCACCGTACAGGCAGATACCTCAGTCCCATTTACAACAGTGGGCCAGGTTATCAAATATACCGATAACGTTAAGAACAAAGGCACTTTACCTGCCCCCGGACCTGTCACGATAGCAGGCGCAACTTGCCCAGCCATGAATACAGTCGGCAACTTCGATGCTTCCCTTGATATAAATGAGACTGTCGTCTGCACATCCACCTATACCATCACACAGGCTGATCTTGATAAAGGCTCGGTAACAACCCTTACAACGGCCAATGTGGGTGGAGTCAACTCAAACCAGGTCACTACCACGGTTCCCATGTCGCCGCCTGCAATATTGAAACTGACCAAAACAGCCAACCCTGTAACTTATGACAAAGTCGGCCAGACAATAACCTATTCGTATGTCATCACCAACAGCGGCGTTAACACTCTGGGACCCGCTCAATTTATAGTAACTGACGCTGGATTTAGCACACCGATCAATTGCGGCGCTGCGACAACGACCCTTGCTCAAAACGCAACTGTGGCCTGCACTGCCATTTATACGATCACCCAAGCCAACATGGATGCAGGCTCTGTCACAACGAGCGCAACTGCATCGGGCGGCGGTGTTGCACCGTCACAACCTGCAAGCGCCACGGTTACGAAAGGCACTGTCCCTCCATCAAATCTGGTAGCTGGTACAACAATAACACATCAAGTGGTGGAAGGCGAATGGCTATGGCAGATCGCCCGTTGTTATGGCGCTGACCCGGTTAAAGTAAGTGCTGCAAACCCGCCAACTCCCGCTAAGATCTCAAAGGGTGCAATTGTCACCGTGCCAAATATTGGAAGTGCCGGGAAAATTTACGGTCCGCCATGTATAGTAATGTACACGGTTCAGACTGGAGATACCTGGAATTCCATCTCAGCAAAATACAACGCAGACCCCATCGTCACGCAAATGGCCAATGGATATACTTTAACGGTCGGGAGCGTGATCAAGGTGCCAATTAATTCGGCAGGTGCTACGGTTGCAAATCCCATAGCCACGCCTGCCACATCAACACCTCCCACATCAACACTGACATTGGTCACAAGTGCAAATCCAACAACCTATAATCAGGCCGGTCAGTTGATCACCATTACCTATGTCATCAAGAATAGCGGAACTGCCACCCTGGGGCCCGCTCAGTTCACAGTAACCGACTCTCTCTTTGGCACAGTACCAATTAACTGCGGTGCATCAAACATCAGTTTGACTCCAAATACAACAGTAACATGCTCTGCCACTTACACCATCACCCAAGCCAACTTAACTGTTTCTTCTATTTCAACCAATGCAACTGCCTCTGGCGGCGGTGCAGGACCATCACTACCTGCCAGCACTACAATTATCAGGCAGTAAGATCCAATATTTCAATAACAAGCCTCGGGAATTTTGCCTAAATTCATAGCAAAATTCCCGAGGTGTTTTTTTACCCTTGACAAATAGACGTTTATCTATATAATATCAAATAGAAGGTCATCAATATGAAATTTAACCCTGTCCTCTTTGCCAAAGCCATCTCTGACGAAACCCGCCAGAAGATCATGAACATTTGCTGTTGTGATTCACTTTCAGTCAACGAGATCGTGGAAAAGCTGGATGTCTCACAGCCCACCGTCTCACACCACCTCGCCATTTTGCGTGAGGCAGATCTGGTCACTGTCCGCGAAGAAGGCAAGCAAACTTTCTACTCGCTTAATCAAGAAAATGTAGCCATTTGCTGTGGACAATTAATGATCAAGTTCGCGCCTGAAACCGTTACCACTGAAAACCTGTTGAAAATCATCAAGGCTTGATCGGGACGTGTTTTCGGCCGAGACATTGTCCCGTTTTTTTAGCATAATACATAGACGAACTTCTATATAAGATAAGGAGACTAAAATGACCCAATCCCCCACCCCCATCCATGAGACTGTCCGTGAGCATTACGCCGAGCGGATTAAGAACAGCGCATCCTGTTGCGGACCCTCAGACTGTTGCGCCCCCGAAAGCAGTCTCTACCCGATAGATCTACTCACTACAGTCCCATCCGATGTAGCCAGCACCAGCTATGGCTGCGGCGACCCGATCACTCTTGCCTCGCTCAAACCTGGTCAGACCGTACTTGACCTAGGCTCAGGCGCAGGACTCGATTGCATCCTCGCTGCGCAAAAAGTTGGTGAGACAGGACATGTTATCGGCGTGGACATGACGCCAGAAATGATCGAGCGTGCACAAGCCAACGCGAAGCGAGTCAACTTGAAGAACGTCGAGTTTCGATTTGGCTATCTGGAAAATCTTCCAGTTGACAGCAACACTGTGGATGTCATCATCTCCAATTGCGTCATCAACCTTTCACCCGATAAAGAAAAGGTTTTCAATGAAGCCTTCCGCGTGCTTGCGCCTGGCGGCAAACTGGCAGTCTCAGATATTGTCACGGCGGGTCCACTTCCCGAAGCGATCAAACAAAGCCTGAGCGCGTGGGCGGGTTGTGTGGCTGGTGCGGTCGAAGCCGAAGATTATATCGGCATGATGAAGTCTGTTGGCTTCACCGATATATCCATCACGCCCGTTTTCTTCGACAAGGAAACCGTGGATGCAGCTCTCGCAGACATGGGCGACGCGATTGATCTGCAAACCATCGCGCGAGATGATGTCTACAAAGCAATTTACAGCGCGAAGATCACAGCTTACAAACCCTATTATATAAAGCCACAAAGATACAGAATTGAAATCTGTGTCTTTGTGGTAAATTTTTACTTCAATCCATAGACAAACGTCTATTTGACAAAGGAGAGCAAAATGTACATCATCAGCCTGCTTCAAGCTACTTTCGACAAAGTCATCGAAACTTTTTCCCATAACTGGTATTTGCTTCTGATCAGCATCATCATCAGTGTAGCCCTCAAACTTTACGTGGACCAGGACGCGGTCGCGCGTTTCATGCGCCGCAATACAAAGAACAGCATATTGCTTTCCACAGGCGTCGCTGTTACCACACCTTTTTGTTCATGCGGCACAACCGCTGTGGTATTGGGTATGATGGCATCCACCATTCCATGGGCTCCAATTGTGGCATTCATGGTCGCTTCGCCGCTCACATCACCACAGGAGTTGTTTTACAGCGCGGGGTTATTCGGCTGGCCCTTTGCGAGTTCATTCTTCGCTGCTTCCATTATCCTTGGATTGGTCGGCGGAGGCATTGCGGCATTTGCTGAATCTCGCGGATGGCTGCAGGGACAGGCGCGACTTGGAACGCAAACAACCTCCGCAACGCTTCCTGCTTCGACCCCCAAGCCTGCTCCCGTTACAATGGCATTTTCCCAATCCCAATCCATGTACCAGGGACAAGGTCAACTCGCAGCAGCACAATCCCTCTCGCTTCCAATCATTGCCGCTTCGGCGCCAACTTGTTCTTGTGATGTCAATGCAAATATTGAAAACATCAGGGAAGAAAATCCTGTCACAACCAAAAAGAAGGTAACCAAGGCTCAACTCGCTCATGAAGCCTTCGATACAACCTGGAGACTTCTCGCTCTCTTCTTTGGATTCACATTCCTCGGATACTTTATAAATGGACTGATCCCCAATGAGTGGATCCAAACCCTCTTTGGTTCTGGAAATATTTATAGTGTTCCGCTTGCGGCAACATTAGGATTGCCCTTCTATCTCAACACCGAAGCGTCCATGCCCCTTCTCCTAGGATTGATCGATTCAGGCATGAGTTAGGGCGCTGCGCTTGCCTTCCTGATAACTGGCGCAGGGACATCCCTTGGCGCTCTGGCAGGTGCGCTCACCATCGCCCGCTGGCGCGTAATTGGCATTGTGCTTGCCACATTGTGGACTGGCGCTATCGTTCTAGGCGTTGCATATGATCTGGTTACTTCTGTCATTATATAAACAAAAAGAGGCACTCACTATTAAAAAATGAGCGCCTCCATAATAATATATGTAACGCTAAAGTTTTTGAATATTCTTCAGGTTGAATACAGAGATTTGCCTGATCTTCAAGGTCAACTGGGCATCGGCATTTAATTCCACCCAATAAAAACTTCGGTGCTCAGAGTATGGGTCTATCTTGAAGACCACGCCTTCATACCAGCCTTCCTTATCTCGAAATTTTGAATCAAGATATATCTTAACCTGGTCGCCAATTTTGATCGCTTCGGTCATGGATTATTTTTTTCGATTTGCGAACCAAAACAATCCAACACCTACCAATAAAGTGATCATGCCGTTGATGACCCATTGGGGGTCGCCACGCATAAATGTACCGGGCAAAAGGTTGAGTCCTTGCAATGCCCAAATTCCGCCTGCAAGCATAAGCAGGACGGCAAAAATCTTAAGAATTGTTTTTACTATTTTGTTCATTTTTCACCTTTATTTTTTTCTGATCATCTTACCTATCTTGCCAGCGCAAGCATTGTGCGGAAAGCGAGATAAATCGTAACCATATCAGGTGCCACATACTCAACACGGCGCTCGACTGTCCGTATTGCATTCGGCATCAGCGCGGCTTTATCAGCCATATCTGATTGCTCAAATTTGACCATCATGTTGATAGGCTTGGTGACTTTAAGCGGTCTCGGTGCCTTTTTACTTTTCAAGTTGATCGTTGCACGCTTGGCAACTTCTTCGATCAGGCTGGCGGTCACTGAGGGAGGTAAACATTCCGCAGACATGCGGCTGACCGCTTTCTTTACCTGTGCGATCTCGATCTTGTTGCCGAACAATTCCAGAACTTCCGCGCATAGAGTTTGGTCACCTGAAGCCATAATGACAGGAACATTGAAATGACCGCAAACCGCGCCATTCAGCCCTGCTTCGCCAAATGCCTGACCATTGATCCATAACCCAGACACAAGTTCATCAGACCAGGTGTGGTCGAGGATGGCATTGACTGCGCCCATCCGCCCGTGATAACCAACAAGCATCACGCCATCCACATCTTCATCCACGCCCTGCACCATCGAAAGTGGAGATGGTGAACCAGAATTCAGTGTTGCGCGGGGATCCAATTCTTCGATCAAAATATTTCTTCCGTTGTGATGACCATCCGTTACCGTGACAGTAGTTGCGCCGCCTGCAAACGCGCCGCGGATGGCTGCGTTTACATCCCCGGTCATTAATTTGCGAAAGCGGGAGTATTCAGCATGGTTAGGATTCACTTGATCCCAATGTACAACACCCGTAATGCCTTCCATATCCGCGGCGATCAAAATTTTCATCGTTGCTCCTTTTACAGTTTCACTGCCCGTGTGGCCATATAAGTTTCGATATACTCACTGAGCTTTACCTGACTGTGATGATCTTCATACATGCCGACGATCGCGAACCCCGCATCCATCTGACCTGCGAGCTGGTCGGTGAGCGAGTGACCAAACTCTGCGGGACGGTCTTCCTGCTGGATGCGTTCCATTCCGTATGTATCCACATCTGAAAATGGGATTTTATGCTTTGCAGTCAAAATGCCTTTATCCATATCTTCCCAATCGAACAAATAGAACACTGGATTCATGAACCCCGCCAGCATTGTTCCACCGTGACGTAACACGCGATACGCTTCTTTCCAGACAGGTCTGATCTCATGGATGAATATATTGGAAACAGGGTGAAAAACGAGATCAAAACTTTCATCCGCAAATACAGAAAGATCGCGCATATCCCCTTCCACGGTGCGGATGTTCAAGCCTTCGCGTTCGGCTACTTCACGATCACGCCCCAGTTGAGCAGGCGAGTTGTCGAAGATGGTCACCTCTGCACCAGCCGCCGCCAGGATCGGACCTTGCTGTCCGCCGCCGCAAGCCAGCCCGAGGACTTTGAGTCCCTGAATGGGCGGGAACCACTCACGCGGCACAGGCTTATTCTCCGTCAGCACCACAGACCAATCACCAGCACGCGCACGTGCGATTAATTCAGGTGACACGGGAACTGTCCACGGGTTTTTGCCAGATCGAACTTGACGATCCCATGCTTCACGATTGAAAGAGCGAATATCCATTTATGTTTCCTTATTTTAATTTGTGGGATAAAGACGCTTGATATATTCAAAATTTTACTCCCTATAATTCAGTTGCGACGCAGCAAAAACTATCAGTGTTTGATTCTTTCCCTGAAACAGCAACCAGCTTCCAGTCAGGTGCGATGCGTTCTTTTTATCCAAGTCTGATAAATTAAAGTGCAAGAGCCGCATCTGCATGAGACGCGGCTCTCTTTTAGAGGAGAGAATAAATCAATCTGCTGCGGAGGATGTCTGTGCTGCAACAGGGTCAGGGGAGTGATGAATTCTATCCAGCATAATGTAGCCAAACATGGTGATAACGCCGAGGATACCGCAAGCCGTCCACAAAAGCTCTGGTGACGCGCTGTCGAGCAGCACACCTGCAAAGTATGGACCGATCGCGAAAGCCATGCCCCATGACAGACCAGAGACTGCCATATACCTTCCGCGCATTTCTTCGGGGGCAAAACTTGCGACCAATGCCTGCTGGAATGGGGAAACGATCATTTCTCCAATTGTGATAACGATCATGGCTACTGCAAACATGAAGTAGGTGGAGGTCAATCCGTACATGGCAAATCCAAGGCCATACAGGAGCGTGCCCACTGCAACCATCAACATGGGTCTAAATCTTTCAAGTTTACGTGCCACCCAAAATTGGAAGAGCACCACGATCACCGCATTCATGCTGATCAGATAGCCATACCCGATCTCTGGGACGCCATGCACATCACGCAGGTATACACCCAAAGTGGTATTAAAGTTTGTGTAGATCAAGGCGGTCATCACGCTCATGACGATGAATGCAATAAATGGGACATCCTTGAAGACTTTTCCATAACCAGCAAAAGTTTGGGAGACAGTCTCTGTCTTGGCACCTGGAAGCGCGGCTGGCTTGGTCTCTGGCAGGAAGAAGAAAACGATCGCAGCCGAGATCAGGCTGATGACTGCATCGACGATGAAGAGCAGGATATAGGATTTTGCGATCAGCAATCCTGCGACGGCTGGGGCGATGATAACTGCCATGTTGAACACCACGCGGATGATGCCGTAGCCTTCGGCGCGTTTGTTCTCAGGCAGCAGGTCGGCAACCACGGCTTCGTGTGCGGGGCCGCCGATGTTGGAGAGTGTGCCGACGATCACCGAAACAGCGACGAAGACTTCAAGCGTTGGGGCAAACCCCATGCCGAGGGCACTGAGCGAGGAAAGCACAAGACTGAAGATGATGATGCTTTTGCGTCCCATGCGATCGGTCAATGCGCCGCCGATGGCACTTCCCACAAATCCAGAAACCGAGAAGATCGCGAACAAGATGCCCACAGTGGACATGCCGATATCGAATTTCTTTGTGAGATACAATGCAAAGAATGGGAAGAGCATGAATCCGCCGAAGCGGTCAATGAACACGATGATGTTATAGATCCAAAAAGCTTTTGGATATTCGTGATATATTTTTTTAAAGTTCGCTAACATTTTTTCTCTCTATTATTAAAGCTTGGGTCCTATAAAATTTGCATTAAAGTGTGTTCTTTCGGAGACTGATCCTCCGAAAGAACACAAACTCTCGTAAATACTGCAGGCGGTTTTAATGTGCAAACTTTCGCTTTGAAGATTTTGTGTTATTTGATGGGGCTTCGTAACGTTTGACCATCTTTTCGCCGCGCACGATCAGCCATTGACCGAGTCTTTGCATGGTGTGCGCAAATAAGCTGGGACGATGTGCTTTGCCGTTCAACGCCTGTTCCTGCAAGCGGATATCGTCTAATTCGCGGGTAATATCTTTACGATGTTCTTCAATTGTGTACTCTTCCAAGAGTGAATTCATAGTAAGCTCCTTCCATTACTTCTACCTATAGGTGATCCAATAAAAAGGCTGAAATCGCCTTAAGTGTTTTCTGGATGCGGTCACGATTTAATGTGTAAGCCTTTGCGCCGTTTGCTCTCCTTTCTTGTAAATATCCGTTTACCGTTAACTGCCCCAGATAACGCGACACGCTGGGTTGGCTAAGTTTGAGGGCATCCATGATTTCGTTCGAGCGCATCTCGCCATTCTCCGCGATCATCCGCAAAATTTGTAATCTTGTTTCGTCTGCCAGTGCAGAGAGTTTGCTGACGATCTCTGCACGGTCCAGTTCAGGCACATACATATCTGACCCTTCGGGCAGGTGCGCGCCAAAATGAACATAAAAATCTTTGCCTACTTTTGTGAAATGGATGTAAGGTCCGATGTGGGCATTGGGAATGAAGAAAACTTCCCGCGCAAATTCGACCTCACTTGCCCATTTCGAGTCTTGTAATTCCTTGCCAGTCACAAACTTGACAACTTCCGCGCGCGTCATGTCGCTCATGTCTATTTTGTTGAAAGCCTTTGCCGATGCTTCCAACATCGGGCGCACGCGGTTCCATTCAGCCTGCAGGTGATTCACCCAAAACCAGCGGATGTGCCCCGTGACCAGTTGTTTGAGTGCGGCGGGATCGATCACATATTGATAGGCGCGGGTTTCCATTTCCACATCGGTCAACTCTTCACCGAAGCGATATTTCAGGAAAGCCACATAATTTTCAGCGGAAGAAAGTACTTCATTCCATTCGACTGGCTCAGCTTTTCCTTTTTTAGATTCGTCTGTTATACAAATTTCGCTGTATGCGCCTAACAGTCGTTCTCTAAATACAGAGGGCTGAGTAGCCTCGAGCCCGTCCAGATATTGCTCAAACGAAATACCATTGCTTTGCGGAAGGATTGCGTAATGGAATCCGATGGTTACCAGGTGATGACGGGCTAATTCTTCAGCCGACATCTGCTCGCGAGTTTTTGCAACCCACTCGTGAATACCAGGGTCATCCTTACGTTTGGAGACCAAAAGCATACTTCCAAAGGCATTGATCGCAGGCTCCACCGATACTATTTGGGTTTTATTGCGGGTCTTTTCAAGATTAATTGCAAAAGGGGACATGTTTTCCTCTGAGTTATTGAATTATGCAAATTATTGAATAATTCACATATTATAATTATGTTGGATAATTTGTCAAGGGAAAAATAAAAAAACTCCCTGCCAATTTCTTGGACAGGAAGTTTGGAATGAACCAAAATCCGCTTCTTTCTGGACCTATGGGCTGGGCGTGCCTTCGACGGCTACTCCTACCCAACTGAAGACGCGCTTGTCACTGACCGCGCCAGAGGAAGTCCAAATGGGCTGACCCTGGTCATCTGTGCCAGCCTGACGGACTGGAGTGATCCACCAGCGCAGGACATGCGCCACGTTATCTTTTGGTCGGTAGGATGTGGGCACGATATACTTCGTATCCGTCACATAATCTGTCAGGCGGCGGGTCTGGTCGGCGGTGATATCTTCCACTGTGATCTGATAGGCTTCGGCGTCACGCAAGGTACCCACGGATGCCCATTGCAAAGTGACCACGTCGTTTGCCAGGGTGAAGGCAGCTCCGTCCGCAGGCAGAAGCAGGTTCGGGGCGGGGTAGGGCGGCGGAATGGTCGCAGTGGGGGTTGGTCCCGGTGTAGCCGCCCGCATACATAACGGGATGAGTAAATTTGATCCCACAAAAACGTTGTCGGTGGTCAATCCATTGAATTCTTTGATGGCCTGCATGGGAACGGCATAATTCAAAGAAATGCTGGAGAGGGTATCGCCATCCTGCACAGTGATCGGGACAGTTTCACACGACTGTTTGGTTGCATCCACTGGCAGGGGGGTGCTGGTTGCGGGGGGCGGAATGGTCGGCGTGGGATATGGAATCTTGAGTTGTTGCCCCACGCTGATCGGACAGGTGGATGGCAGATTGTTTTCGATGATAATGCTCTGGACAGAGATGCCAAAGTTAAATGCCAGTTGCGAGCATGTACCATCGCCAGCGGCAACGACGTAGTCAAATGGAGGCTGGAGCGTGGCAGTGGGAACATCAGTTGACGTGGGTATATCTGTGGCTGGCAGGGTGGCTGTGGGTGTTTCAGTGGGGGTGGCGGTTTCCACAGTTTCAAACGTTCCTTCTGGTGCGCTTGCGCGTAACGAAAAGAACGCAATGGAGGCAGCGATAAGGACTACCACAACAAGGATGCCCACTGCGGCGGGTAAACTCAAAGTGACCACTGGCATGCGGCTGGCTTGCACCGATTTTTCCACTTTTTTGGCGGCTTTGGGTTCAGGCTTTGCTGTGAACTCTGTGCCGCAAACAAGACAGCGTGTTGCGTTCTCGCTCAGGCGCGTTCCGCAGGTGGGACAGATTTTTGTTTTAGAGGAGTTGGTTTCTAGGCTCATACTTCAAAAATTATACCTTGATTTCTATATTGAAACTTGGAGGTCTTATCTACGTTCCCTCTACGACTACCATATTTGACCGCGCGTACTGATGGCGCAAAGCCCGCGCTGGGGCGTATTCGGGTGAGTTGAGCCATTTTTTGGCTTGTTCAACAGATGGGAATTCAAGGATCACGAGGCGTTTGGCTTGCCAGTCGCCTTCCAAGGTTTCGTTTGCCCCGCCGCGCGCGATGTATTTTCCGCCATATAACTTTATCGTTTCGGGCGCCATTTCGGCATATTCCTTGTAGCCTTCGGGGTCGGTTACTTCAATGTCTACGATCACATATGCTGTCATGGTTTTTCCTTTGTTTCTGTTGTTTCTGCTGCGGATGGTTTGGGCAAAGTTCTGACAAGCACCTTGTCCACGCGGCGGCCGTCCATATCCATCACCTCGAAGCGGAAGCCATTCCAGTCGAAATTGTCAGCGGCTTGCGGTACGCGTCCAAGTGAAGTCATCATAAAACCGCTTAACGTCTCATATTCGTCTTCGTGTGGAAGCGAGGAAAATTCAAAGAGTTCCTTGAATTCATCCACTTCCAACATGCCGTCCAACAGCCAGGAACCGTCCTGCCTTTGGGTGGCTTGCGGCTCTTCGAATTCCATCGACACCGACGATCTCTTCCAGAATATCGTTGATCGTGAGCAGTCCCTGCAAGCCGCCAAACTCGTCAACGACCAAAAGAAGTTCTGTATTCTTTTCCTTGAATAATTCAAGGGCACGGGAGGCAAACATGGTTTCAGGGATGAAAAATGCCGGCTTGAGCAGGGTTTTCAGGTCGATGTCTTTGCCTGATAGACTATCAACCAATATGTCGCGCGATTTTACGATCCCGACAATGGTTTCAAGCGTATCCTGTCTGACAGGAAAACGCGAATACGAACATTCTGCAATTTTTTGCCTGATCTCTTCGACTGAATCTGCGATATCCAACCAGACCAGTTCTGTGCGCGGCGTCATCAATGAATATACGCGCGAATCGCCGAGGCTAAAAATTCCCTCGACCATATCCTGTTCGGCTTCCTGAAAAACTCCCGCCTGCGTTCCTTGATCTATAAGGAGGTGAATTTCTTCCTCTGTTACGGGCGGCTCAGATGAAGGATCGACCCCAAGAAGGCGAAGAACAAAATTTGTGGCTCCGCTCATTAGTTTTATGAACGGAGAGAAGATTTTTGAAAGAAAAAGCATTGGTCCTGCCACAATCTGGGCAATTTTCTCCGGGTTATTAAGTCCCAGCCTTTTTGGCACCAGTTCACCCAGCCAGATGGTTAGGATCGTGATGGATAACACTACGATACCCAACGCAATCGAGTCGCTGTACTGACCGATGTAGGGAACATTTTGCAATACCTTTGCCAATGATTCTGCAATTGTTGCGCCGCCGACCGCACCAGCCATTACCCCGATCAGTGTAATACCGATCTGGACTGTAGACAGGAAAATATTTGGGTCCTCGATCAACTTGAGTGCTTGAGCTGATGATTTATTGCCTTCGCCTGCCTGTTGTTGCAGACGTGCCTTGCGTGAAGCAACCAGCGCGGCTTCTGACATGGCAAGGAATGCGTTTACCAAGATCAGAAAAAAAATCAGTATTATTTCATTGGCAATGCTCATGATTTCCTTAATTACTTAATCTAAAGGTAAAAGTATTTTCCATAGAATTAAAGCCATATGCCGCGAAAATTGATTCGCGGCAGGATAACTCTCTCGTCAATTTGGATGAACGAATTACAACTGTGGGGAAACTTAAATCAGGTTCTATGGGAATTTCTGACATGGTGTTTATTACAAAAATTTTTCAACTCTTATTGTACCTGAAAGTTACTTCTTTTTCTCTATTTTCTTTTCGATGTTTTTCAAGCGCTTGTCCATCTGCACGTAAAACCTTCTCAGCATCACCGGGACAACAAGCAACAGTAAGATGATGCCGCACGTGAAAGCCAGTTCCACTACGCTGATGTGAAACATTATGCGTGAACCTCGATCCCCTGCCCCGCGCGGACTTCGCCCACGACCCAGGCAGGCTGATCTAATTCCTCGGCGCGTTTCTTGAACGAAGCCAGTTTTTCCTGTGGAACACCGAGCAGAAGTCCGCCGCTGGTCTGCGGGTCAAAAAGCAACATTTCAGCGGGTTCGTCAATTGTTTCGGCAAATGTTACAGCTTTGCCAAAATATTTTTTATTATCAAATGCGCCGCCAGGGAAAATCCCTTTTTCGGCATAGCCGCGTGCGCCGCTTAGGAAAGGTAGTTTGGAATATTCGATATGCAATGAGACACCAGAAGCATCCGCCATTTCCATGCCGTGACCGAGAAAGCCAAAGCCTGTGATGTCCGTCCCGCCGCGCAGGTTGAATTCGGTTGCGAGCTGCCCCGCTGTTTTATTCAAACGGGACATCCATTCGATGGCCTCCGTCACGTCACTGTCCGAGGCTTTTTCTTGCTTGAGCGCGGTGGTAGTCACGCCGCCGCCCAGAGGTTTCGTGAGGACAAGCACATCGCCAACTTTCAACCCGCTTTGCTGATCATCTTGCGCGGATCAACAAACCCGATCACGACCAGGCCGTATTTTGGTTCTTTATCCTTGACAGTATGCCCACCTGCAATGACCACGCCCGCCTCACGCGCTTTCTCAGCGCCGCCGCGCAATATCTCGCTGGACACTTCGGCAGGGAGCTGATCTGGCAGCGCCGCAATATTCAGCGCAAGGAAAGGCTGTCCGCCCATTGCGTACACATCCGATAAACTATTTGCCGCCGCGATCGAGCCGTATTCATAAGGCGTGTCTACAACTGGGGTGAAGAAATCTGTGGTAACCACAATGGCCTTGTCTTCGCTTAAACGCCAAACGGCCGCATCATCCGGGGATTCAAGACCAACCAACAGGTCAGGATAGGAGGCGGGGTCGAAGATGTCTTTGATGGGACGCAGGACCTGCGTCAACGCGTCAGCGCTTAGTTTGGATGCTCAGCCAGCGCACGCCGAAAGCGTGGTCAGGCGGATTTCGCGTCCAGTTTGTGGGATCGGCATTTGGTTTTCCAATTTGAAAGCAAGACCTGACAGGTCACTTCGCGAAGCGACCTGTCAGGTCTTATAATAAATTTACGGCGTAGTGTAGTTGTTGTTGTCGTATCAGGCAGCGGCAAAATGAACTGATTGCCGCTTGGGATAAAGATGGTTTGCACGCCAGGCGCAAGTTTCAAAATATATTGATATTGCAGCAAAGTGGACGTGAGGGATTGTGAAAGCAACTCATTGGCTTTTGCTTCGGCTTGCGCCTGGATCAAACGCGCTTCTGCCGCACCCTTGGATGCGATCACTGCCGCATCCGCCTGACCTTGTGCGGTCTGGCGGGCTTGCTCGGCCTCATTCTTCTTCTGCTCAATAACATTCTTGGATTGCTGCGCCTGCTGTTCTGCGATCTGCTTTTGTTCGACAGCCGCGGCATATTCATCGCTAAAGCGGATATTACGCAGCAGGAAATCAGACATGATGATGTTATTGTCTTGCAATTTTGTTTCGATCTCCTTGCGTATCGCTATTTCCAGTTCGCCGCGCTTGGTGCTGACAAGTTCCTCTACGCCAAATTGTGAAACCGCATTGCGGATCGCCGCGCGCGACACAGGCCGCACCACGTTTTCTTCGTAGCGGTTTTGCCAGGTGATATGCAACGGGATCAACTGTGTTGGATCCACCGCATAAATGACCGAAGCATCAATGAAAATCTGTTGGCCGTCTTTTGTGCGCGCCTGGATCGAATCATCGCCCTGTACAGCGCCTTCACTGGTCGCGGAAGACATGGTATATGTTTGCCGCGCAATCGAATATTTTTGCACGTTCTCAACAAATGGAATGATCCAGTGCAAGCCGGGGTTCAACGGTTCTTCGCGATAGCCGTTTGGCTGGAAGGCCGACTTAACAACTGCATACTCATCAGCCTGCAAGAATACAAGCCCAGCCCCTATTGTTGTTAGCAAAACGGCCGCCACAAGCAAACCAATCGCCAGTGTGCCTAATCCTTTTGCAGGCTGATTGCGGCTGGCGCGCACAAAGATCAGTATCAACACACCGACGAGGCCGATCCAGGCAAAGGACGCAAGCCCCTGTAGTAAAGCTGAAATATTCATAGTTTCCTCCGAAACATGTTTTTTATGATTATAACTCGCTTGCTTATGCCCCCAATGCGTGTTAACATTTCTCTATGAGAAATGGTGAAGGGCAATTGGTTGAAATTTATCTGGATTCCCGCTCGCGGATCACCTGTCCGCCCGATCTGATTCCTGCGCCTGGACAATATACCCTCGCCCACGCCAAAGGGCGCGGATCTGACTCACCTCTGGCTGTTCCAGTTTTCTTCAGCGACTCTGCCCCGAATGGATTCCGCTCCGCGCCGTTCCTGCCGCTCACATGGAAACCAGGCACACAACTCAACCTGCGCGGTCCGCTTGGGCATGGATTCTCGATCCCATCCTTTGCGCGCAAAGTAGCCCTCATCGCATTTGATGAGTCACCTGCGCGTTTGCATGGATTAATATCCATCGCGCTCAAACAAGATGCAGAAGTGGTTTTGGTCAGCAACACAGTTATGGATGATATGCCAGAAGCCGTGGAAGTTCAGCCGCTACAAGCCTTGATCGATATTTATCAATGGGCTGATTATGCCGCGTTGGATGTGGCGCGCGAGAATCTGAATCAGCTTAGGGAAATGCTTGGAAAACAGGAGCAGGCCAAGGTGCCGCGTGAAGCGCAGGTCTTAGTCCGCGCTCCCATGCCGTGCGGTGCGCTCGCTGAATGCGGCGTGTGCGCGTTGACCATCCGCCATGAATGGAAGATGATCTGTAAAGATGGGCCTGTGTTTGATTTGGGTTCAATTTTTGCCCCGTAAAAGGGATGATATTTGTACGTTTCCTTCGTGACGCTTGGCACTACTCACAATTGTCCGAAAACGACATAATGAGTGTAGCGATAATCCCGCTAAATAATGTCCGACTTCTCGTATAAAAAGGAGACTCAATGCCTGCTAAAGGTTGGATCGAAGTCAGTGATAACTACTGTAAAGGATGCGAACTTTGCATTAGTGCCTGTCCACCAGGTGTGATAGAGCTAAATATGTCACATCTTACCCCCAAGGGCTACCACCCCGCGCACACGTTCAAGGACGGTTGCACGGGGTGTGCTATTTGTGCGCTGGTTTGTCCAGATGCGGCGATCACGGTATATCGCGAAACAACAAAAGTTGTAGTCATGCCCATTGAGGCGTAATAAAAAGGATGAATGATGAAGGATGAAGGATGAGTAAAAAATCCTTCGCGTCCTGTATATTTAGTAATTTTTTTACGGAGATAAAATGCCAAAAGAATTATGGAAAGGTAACGAAGCGATTGCCGAAGCCGCCGTACGCGCGGGGCTGGATGCATACTTTGGTTATCCCATTACCCCTCAAACAGAAATTTTAGAATACCTTTCGCGGCGCATGCCCGAACTGGGACGTGCCTTTGTGCAGGCAGAATCTGAACTCGGTGCGATCAACATGGTGTATGGCGCGGCATGCGCAGGTGTGCGCGTCATGTCGTCTTCATCCAGCCCGGGTGTGAGTTTGATGATGGAAGGCATTTCCTATATTGCAGGAACAGAAGTGCCGGCAGTATTGGTCAACGTGATGCGCGGCGGACCGGGACTCGGCAACATCGCCCCGGCACAAGGTGACTATAACCAGGCAGTGCACGGCGGCGGACATGGCGACTATAACCCGATCGTGCTTGCGCCCGCCTCTGTGCAGGAAGCGATTGACTTAATGGTTCTTTCCTTTGACCTGGCAGAGAAGTACCGCGCAATTTGCATGGTCATCCTCGACGGTTGTGTGGGGCAGATGATGGAGCCGGCACAAATGCCTGAGATGCGACCGATGCAGCGCACAGATTGGGATTGGGCTACCAACGGTAAGATGGGCAAACGCGATCGCCGAATCCTTACTTCGATCTACATTGAACCTGTTGACGAAGAAATAACCAACCTGCGGTTGCTTAACCGCTGGAGAACCATTCAGGCAAACGAAGTTCGTTACAAGGAGTATTTCCTTGACGATGCTGATATAGTGATCGTCGGCTTTGGGACAGCGGGACGTGTGGCATTATCTGCTGTGCGCGAAGCCCGTGCCGAGGGAATCAAAGTGGGATTGTTAAGGCCGATCACTGTCAGCCCGTTTCCTTCTGAGATCATTGACCAGCTTGCAGGGCGGGCTGAGGCGTTTTTGGTCACAGAGATGAATTCAGGTCAAATGCTGGAAGATGTCCGCCTGGCAGTAAGAGGACGCGTGCCCGTCGAGTTCTACGGGCGGCTCGGCGGAATGGTTCCATTCCCTGATGAGATACTGGGTGAAATCCATCGAATGGCGAAAACAAAATTGAGCGCGAACGTTCATCCGCGTGACGCGTGGCTTGAGCGCATGGCGCAGATTGTCTAATGTCATTGCGAGACGGCGCTCTCCCGTCGAAGCAATCTCCTAGTGAATTGAAGATTGCTTCGGACGAAAGTGCATCGCCCTCGCAATGACGAGGAAGAAAATATATGGCAACTGAAAATTTAGTTTACGAAAGAACCGCAGGTTTTACTGATACGCCCACCCATTATTGCCCGGGCTGTACACATGGTGTGGCTCATCGTTTGATCGCGGAAGTGTTGGAAGAGATGGGCTTAATTGAAAAGACGATCGGTGTTGCACCTGTGGGCTGCTCGGTATTTGCCTACAATTATTTTGACACTGATTTTGTGGAAGCGCCGCATGGACGCGCGCCCGCGATGGCGACTGGTTTGAAACGGGTGATGCCTGACCGCATTGTATTCACGTACCAAGGTGACGGCGATCTGGCTTCGATCGGCATGGGTGAAATCGTCCATGCTGCTGCGCGCGGCGAGAACATCACCGTGATCTTTATCAACAATGCCAACTTCGGCATGACGGGCGGCCAAATGGCGCCGACCACCCTGCCTGGCATGAAAACCACATCTTCGTCGAATGGCCGTGATGTGGAAACGCAAGGCTATCCGATCAAAGTCTCTGAAATGCTTTCGACACTGGATGGCGTTGGTTATTGCGTGCGCCGTTCGCTGCATGACCCGAAGAATATCCGCATGGCGAAGAAGGCGATCCGCATGGCGTTTGAAACCCAAGCCCGCGGACTTGGCTTCTCGATGGTTGAATTACTTTCCACGTGCCCGACGAATTGGGGCATGACACCTGTCAACTCGTTGAAGTTTGTGGAAGAGCACATGGTGCCTGCGTATCCGCTGGTGGATTGCAAGATCAGCGATGCGATAAAACAAATAAAGATTTAGCGATTACTCTGATCATTGCGAGCGTACTTTGCGAAGCAATCCCCGCGATGAGTTGGAGATTGCTTCGAACGAATATCGAATACCGTCTCGCAATGAGCATGAAGATAACTATGCAAAAAGAAATCATCATCTCAGGGTTTGGCGGGCAGGGCGTGCTGTTTGCGGGTCAGGTCATTGCTTATGCGGCGATGGACTCTGGCAAGGAAGTGACGTGGATTCCATCCTACGGTCCCGAAATGCGCGGCGGCACAGCGAACTGTACTGTGGTCATTGCAGACAACGAGATCGGTTCGCCATTGGTGAAAAATCCGCCGCTGGTGATCGCGTTGAACCTACCATCTTATGACAAATATGAATCCATGATGCAAGCAGGCGGGACGTTGGTGGTCAATCAGTCCATGGTGGACCGCGGCGCAAAACGCACTGACATCAACACGGTCTTTGTCGCTGCAAATGAAATTGCGGAGCAGATCGGCGACAAGAAATTGACCAACATGGTCACAGTTGGCGCACTGCTCGCGGCTCTGCCCGAAGTGACAATTGAAGCGCTGGAGGCTGCGCTCAAGACACATTTGCCCGCGCGACATCAGCATTTACTTCCAAAAAATTATGAGGCATTACGCAGAGGATTTGAATCTGCGCAACAACAGATGGCAGTTATGGCGTAGGGCAATGGGTTGAAAAGGGTAATTGGTGGGAAAGGGGGAATAAGCCCGTCTCGTTAAGAGGCGGGCTTTTGCGTTGATTTGTCTCAAGGATTAATGTATAGTAGGGACAGATATCTGATTCTTTATATCTTATCGGAGGCGAATATGACTGATGACAAAGTTTCAAAAACACAGGATCGTGCCGGATTCGCAGTGTCGGTAAAAACCAGCCTGAGCAATGCCAAAAATAAAACGGACGGTATTCGCAAGACGGATTCGCAATTGTTCGTGGCAAATGTTGTCTCACCTGCCGCCGCGACGCTTGTGGCAGCCCTTGCCGCCACAATTGGCGGGAATACCATGTTTCCGCAAGCTGCCGCGCAATCAGCGGATGGCGGCTGGAGACTTGCCTGCATTCTCGTTGCAATCTTCGGTTTTATCGCGACTGTCAGCGGCATGTTCAAAAAACAATTCGATGACCGACTCCTGCAGGGGAATCAATGCGTTGGGCGGCTGCTCTCGCTCGACCTGGCAATAACAACTGGCAGCAGTGATTGGGAGGAGGCGGCTAAAGAATATGGGGAGATCGTAAAGACTTTTCCTGAGTTCGTTAGTTGACACATCTAAAGGACCCGTCTCAATTATGAGGCGGGTCCTTGCATAGAATGCGCTATAAAGGCTGGTTTCTTATTTGTTTCGCCAGCGGTTTCTGTCATAATTGATCCTATTGGTATTCATCGCTCTTTCCCATAAATTATCACAGGCTCGCTGATCAAAATATACCTGATCGATCTTTTCTTGGAGAGTGTTTTTATCATAATCACGCAAAGGGGTTGCTTCATCGCACTCCACCAAAAACTTTCTGCCTTCAAATTCCTGGAGCGAGGCATCATTTTTCTCCATCCATTTCTGTTTTTCCGCATCGTTTTCCATCAGCCATTGCTCATAGGAAAGTGGATGATCGACCACCCACACTTCAAGATCGGGCAGATTCTGTTCTCCAGCTTTCCATTTATCCATACACCATTCCTGATAGCGTCTATTAACTTCCGCAGCATACTTGGAACGTAGAACTTTCTCCTGGTTTTCTTGAAGCCACTTCTCAGGGTCGGGATAATCTCCATAGTTTTTCAAAATCCACGGGCGGTAGGTCGGATCGCACCTGGCGCGCTCAAGAACGCTTGCATGGATGATGGGCGGGCCAAAGGTGTCCACTGCTTTTTTGTCCCATACTTTATTCCTCTCCCCAGCTTTATATACTTTGCCCCAGCCTGTCCGCGGCGGATGTTCAATGTCCGTTGCATCTGGAGCAATACAGAAATTCCAATATTTTCTGGAGCCAAAATAGAACCTGAGCCCATGCAATGACGCTTTTTGGACCATCCATTCCAGAGTGACATCAGAAAGCCCCGCCTCCGCAAAACCTCCGCCTACGTCAGTGTGCGCCCCGCTGAACCAGACCTGTTTGATCTTCTGCCTGTTCTCGTCACCATATTGATTCCAAATTGTCGGCCAAAACCATTGGCGGTCGTCATCAATTGACAAGACTTGGTAGGCATTCTTCACGCTGCGATGCAATGCGAAATCGTGAAAGCTAAACCTCCACCAGGGCAAACGGTCTACAACCAGGCTCAAACCTGCCAATGCGACAATTCCCAAAGCGGGGACTGTATCCCAAACGCCCAGGAATTCAACTTCAACCCACATATTAGGATGCGCAATAGTGAATTGATTTGCCTTGTCCTTCAGGTCCTTGCGCAAGGCTTTATAGATCTGATAGGATGTATCGGTGATAATGTCATTTCCACGTTTCGTCAATCTCTCAATAAATTTACGCGAATCTTCTTCGAGTCTCGTTTCTTTGTCCTGTGTTATAGGCTGAAGTCCCGCCTCATACAACTTGAACGCCTGTTTGATCAACGCCGAGCGTGATTTGGGGAGTATGCCAAAATAGTGAATAAAACTGGCGAGACTTCGCACAGTCGCTGCCCCACGGCTGAAGCCGAATAAAAATATTTTGTCCCCGGCCTCATAGTTTTCAAAGATGAAACGATAACATTGAACAATGTTTTCAGTGAAACCCACTCCGAAGGCATTCCCGCTGACTTTCCTTCGGTCAGTGCCCACCCCTTGATCATAATAAACGATCTGATTCTCAGTGCGGTCTTCAAGCATTCTATACAACTTATAGATATTACTATCATGGCCTGCTCCGCCATCCTGTCCTGTTCCATCTGAAAGAACCACTATATTTTTTGACATTACAACCTCCTAAATAACAATAAAAAATCAGGGTGGCACGTTATTAAATGTAGGCATTCAATTCAATCAACTGTACATTACTGTGCAGACAAAATAACAAATAATTACGCATCAGCTCATTTTGATGTCTGCAATTTCTTCATCATGGTATTCCCTATTTCAAAATTTGAGTATGATTACCTATTTAGTATTAATTTTGATTATAAAGGTTTTTTTCAAATACTCAAGCAGGAAAAATGTTAGGGGGATAAAAAATCGGAAGTGAACTTCCCGATTGTCTGGTCGCCCCGCTCGATTGACATGGACAGTTCCTTTGCATCCTCGTTCCCAACCTCTTCTTGTACCAACTCCGCCCGGATTTTATCCCTCGACGCCGCTTTCACAGAGTTCCTTTAATTTCTCAAACTCTTTCTGTGACTGGGCGCTGATATTCTGCTTCATCTTCGACCCCATAAATATACTGATCACATTGACTGGGAATTTCCAGCGGACATTTGCATTTTGCGTTAAACGGGTGCCGTTTTGGAGCGCTTCAACGCAATATTCCACATCCACTACATTGACACGGCTATCCAAGTGAAATGAAATCGATCTGTTCGGCTTGAAATCTGTGATCACTCCTTGCAATTCCACCCCTTTCCCATCTTCTTCCACAACCTCTCGAAATGTTGTCCCGATCCTTTCAGGGGTCTCATGCAATATTTCCGTTTTCGCAACGCTGGTCATCCACTTTACTGCTTTTTCTGGATTTTCAAGCCAGCCAAAGACCGTTGCAGGCAGACTGTTTATATCGATCGAAAAGGATATTTTCATGGGTACTCTTTGAGCCATTTAACTTCAAAGCTCATTTTTATTATACAATTTCCATAGACATAAAAACAATCCCCAACAGACTGGTATGTGATACGATAAAACCATAAGGGGCAAGTTTTTTTCTGCTGATAAGGAGAAACGATGGCGCGTCCAAAATCACCTGTGCGTCTGGATTGGGTGGATCCTGCAGTCTGTTCAACGGAGTATCGCCTGAAGATCATCGGCAGGCTGCCGTTCTTCAAGCATTTGCCTGCTGACGCGATCACCAAGATCAACAGCCTGTTCCATGACAGCGACGCATCTACAAATGAGCGGATCTACTTTGAGGGCGATGAGGCGGGACACTTGTATCTCGTGGCGATGGGAAAAGTGAAATTGGTGCGTAATACTGCAACGGGGCGCGAAGTGCTGCTGGACATTCTTCACGGTGGCGAATACTTCGGATCGCTGACCATCTTTGGCGGGCGCACCCACACGGAAACTGCCATCGCTCAAACAGATTGCTGCATCCTGAAAATCTCCGCTGAGGATTTTGAGCATATCCTTGCGGATCATCCTGACGTAACGAGGAAGGTGCTTGAAGCGGTCAGCCAGCGATTGACAGAGTCACAGGAGATCGTCAAGCAGTTGAGCGCCTATACTGCCGAACAGCGGATCGCATCTGCGCTGTTGCGTTTAGCGGGGAAACTAGGCGAAACACGCGGACAAGGTGTGCTGATCCAGCTGCCGCTTTCCCGTCAGGATCTGGCAGCCATGACCGGGTCCACGACTGAGACGGTCAGTCGCGTGATGAGTCGTTTTGCGGAGGAGGGATGGGTCAAGACTGGGCGCAAGTGGGTAACGATCATGGATGCGAAGAGTCTGGAGGAACTGATAAAGAGGGGTGCAGTTAATTGATCTGGGTCATACAAGTTTAGAAGGGAAGGGAGTACATTCAGGGTGTAAACATTCAAAAAAGAAAAAAGGAGATTACCCATGAATACCCTGACCCAACCCCTGCGCGATGAGCACAAAGAATTATTCCCTCATGTTGACCGTATCCGCCAGGTGGCGGAATTGATCGGCGAAGCACCCGTTGCTGAGATCCGCCGCGGCGTGGAGGAAGTCTATGACTTCCTTGCCAATCACCTCAAACCACATGCAGAAGCCGAAGAAGCGGCGCTCTACCCTGTCGTACAAAAAGTGCTCGGCAGCCCCGATGCGACGAAGACAATGAGCCGTGACCATGTGGAAGTTGGTATCTATATCGAGGAGCTTGCTGTGCTGAAAGATGGCTTGACTGACAAGCCCTTGACGCCCGCTCAAGCCACATCCCTGCGGCGTGTGTTGTTCGGTGTGTATGGACTTGTCAAAGTCCACTTTGCCAAGGAAGAGGAAGTGTACCTGCCGATCCTTGACCAGCGCCTCACGCCCGAATCCGCACAAGAGATGTTCGAAGCGATGGAAGCCGCGGCGCACGAAGCTAAACACGCACACGCACGCACTAACAGAGAAAAGAGACGGCAGCTTGATAGTTGCCGTCTCTTTCTCTACGTTGGGTAAAATATTGCTCAACTCTGAACCAGCCCGCGGACCTTCCCCACCACTGCGGACAAATCCCTCACAACCTCTTTTCCAACCCCACCTTGATCCAAACTTTGCATGTTCCAATTGCACCAGATGGGTGTTGTTCGCCATGAATTATTCAAGCAGGAACTTTCGCATTTCGTCATGGACCAGTTCCTCCTGAGCCATGAAGCAGTAATGATGTCCGTCGGGGATCACCACGATCTTTGCATGAGGAAACCTGCTTTGGAATTCGTCAACCATGTAGCTGAAAAAAGGTTCTATTACATCGTGATGGAATTTTTCATAAGCGGCTTTTTGTTCATCTGTGTAATCGTCTGTCATTTTGCGTTTTCTCTTCCCGTAGAAACTGAGGATCGGGATTTTGGCTTCCACTTTTTTAGGGGCGTATTCATTGATCAGGTTTTCAACCATCATTTTCTCAACGGATGCGGGCATTCTGTCGACAAAGATGCCCTCCTCGTTTATCTTTACACCATGAGAGATTTCCTCGTCCCATACCTCGCTCCATATCCGCGCAAATTCAGGGACATCCCTTTTTACAATGGCAATATATTCTTCAAGGGTGCGCGGCGGGGCGCTTTCCTCTCTTTTTATTTGCACATTCCTGAGCGGGTGTTGTTCCATGATCACCCGTTCCTTTCTTCGATCATCCAGCGCATCGAGATAGACCAATTTCTCAACTCTTTCTGGATATGTGGCTGCAAAATGGGTGAGTTCCACTCCTGCAAGGGAGTGACCAGCAAGGATGGCTTTATCAATATTCAGCGAATCCATGAACTGACGAATATCTTCTGTGAGCGTATCGGCGTCATAGCCTGTTTCGGGATAATCGGAATCGCCATGTCCGCGGCGGGTGAGAGCAAGGACGCGGAACTTATCTGTAAAAAGCGGAGCAAATCCGCCAAAGATGTAAGCGGAACTTCCCATTCCTGTGAGAAAGATCAGCGTCTGACCGTCACCGCCCCAATCAAGATAATGCAGGCGGATTCCGTTGACATGCACAAAGTCACTTTTTGGAATTGATGAATTCATTTTTATTTTTCCTTTGTAACCTCCTGCGCCTATGGCAAACAAAAACGCAGGGTTGCGCGCCCTGCGATGATTGAAGAATCAAAAACCGCAGGGTGAGTCACGCCTGCGGTTGGATACATCAAAATGAACGAATCAAGTCGTTGCTAAAATCCACCAGCGGGAGGCGCGCTCAAAACAGAATTTTGGGATGAATTAATAGTTGTCATTTTCATTTTTCGTGCCTCCTTTTCTTCATTTTGGACGATATTGCTCTTATTTTATGTGAGGGGATAATATGTGTCAAGAACTTTTAACTGAAATTTAGATATGAAATCGGATAAGTCTGGACTCGACTTCATGCCTTTCGTACATGGAGAGTTACCAAACCCATCACGCAACAACCCCGCGGATTTTTGCAACTACCGCGAACAAATCTTCCAACACCTCTTCATTCCGAAAGCGGACAATCCGCAGCCCCATCTCTCTCAAAACCTTCTCCCGCCTCGCATCTTCTTCCTGCTGTAGATCATGGATGTCTCCATCCACTTCAATGACCAACGCCGCCTTGTGACAGTAAAAGTCAACGATGAATCCTGCGATGACTTGCTGTCTTCTGAAATGGACTCCCAACTTATTCGCGCGCAATTCCTGCCAAAGAATTTTCTCGGCGGGAGTCATGTCACGCCGCAGTTCTTTTGCTCGTTGAAGTTTTTCTTTTGTGACGGTTTGACCTGGGATGATGTTTTTGACTGGCATGGTTGGAATTTTACCGCACGAAAACCCCTCTCCCGTCTCCCCCAAGGGGGAGAAGCTAATACCTCCTGAAACAAAAGTTGCTTTGCTATGGAAAATCACCACAGCCATCACGCGACCAGCCCCCTTCCCATTTGGGAAGGGCGGGGGGATAGGTCACATCCCTTCCTCATCTCCTCCCCATTCTCTTTCCCAATCCCATCTTGCCTCAAGTTTTAGCTTTAGTTTTTTTGACGTAAACCTTCTTGATTAATATCAGTTTCATTTGAGAACAGAAACCTATAAAAAGACTTGCCTTGAAATTTCAAGGTTTGTCTTATACCGAGAAGTCTCAAATAGTCATGAGTGACTTGCTCGTGAAAGACAAGTGAAATCTGCTGTTGTTTGGTCAAATGCCTCAATGCTCTTTCGGCTGTATTGTTATGCCAAGGAATCCCATCATATTGAAGAAAAGTAAAAAGGCTATCTTTATATTTGATAAAGCGTTTTTGATATTTGTCAGCCAACTCAGATTTGTATTCTTTATCTATGATTGCTTTTTTATAAAACAGATCTACTTGCTTCATAAATTTGTGTAAGTGCCTTTTCTTAAAGCCATATTTCTGAACTGCTTCCATGATGGAAATAATCAGAAGCCTTATCTCGTGAACCAGATTTTCAAACTCAGTATCAAACGGGGATTCCCAGAGATCGTCGTTTAAGATCACGGATTAAGCTGAACCCAACATTTCTGTTGCTTACACTTAATGGCATCGTAGCCTGGATAAAAATCTGAGACCAAAGTGCCTGTATATGATTGCAAGAATTCATGAGCAATTGTTGATTCTCTTGTCTTGGTTAACTTTAAAAACAACATACTCGTCATTTGTAAACGTCCACACATATTGAGTTTTACCACGAATATTAATTGGTGTTTCATCAGCATGGATGACTGTAGAATCTAACAACTTTTGAATTATTAGTTCCTCTGTTTTTTTATAGTGCAGGCTGATATTTTTGATGAATTGTCCGACATTGCGTTCAAATCCATGCTCGCCAAATTGCTCTGCAACAACTTCTCCAATGCTGCTATATGTCATGTGAAGCGCAATTCTCTGGTAAATAATCCAAGACTGAAATCCATGTCCATATAATTGGTTAGCCCCAAATGCTCGTATTTCCTTCGGAGCATAGGATTTCAAACACTTTGGGCAATATCCGTGCTCACCAATATATTCTGTTATTGTTTTCTTGATTCCACCTTTGATTAAAACCAAATCTATAATCAATCTTTTTGAAACCAATTCTTTAGCTGTTTTTCTACGTGTCTGGAGCTGACTATCGTCTTTTGGACAAAATTGTCCTATGGATAAAATTCGAATGGTTTTTGTTGCTTTTGGACTCACCCTCCTCTGACCTTGATAGCCAAGTTTACGACTATTTCTGGGTTTATCTACTTTCCCTTCTTCGTCAATTTCACGACGGAATTTAATTTTCTTTTCATCATAGTTATTGTGAGCAAACTTAAGAACAGTCTCAAAATGATCATGAATTTGCTTTCCAAATTCTGTTGCATTACGTTTAGGCTTGCTTACAAAATCCACATCAGCCCGACTGTCAGACGTATCTTTAATTTTTGAAAGGTAATCGGTCAACAGCATTAGAGCTAAACAATCATCTTTATTGTAAGTTAGCAAATGGTCTTTGTATTGAATATCTTGGCTTATTTCCCACATGTAACGCCAAACAAGACTTTGAACGCCAGTTGAATTTGAAAGTGACCAATTCGCGCCGATAAAACCGCCAATTTCCTTCAGCCCATTTGAGTTAACGGGGAAGTAAACTTTGCCGTATATTTGCGAGTTGATATTTACTAAACGCTCTTTGATGTTGTTTATGTCTTCATATCTTTTTGAAAGAGTAGCTATTGCTTTGGAGTCGTAATTTCCGTAATGATAAATTGGCGCATTGGGATATTTTTCAATTTCGCCAATAAATTTTTTCCAGGCACAAGATTCGTCACTATTGACATCAGCCCAAAAAGGATAATATATACTCTTGCCTTCATCACGCACCAAAAGCCCAAACAAATAATAAAGGCTTTGATCAGGGACGCCCTCAATGTCAATGAAAAGTTCAATATTTTGCCGAGAGAAATTCGGCAATTCCTGAATATATATTTTGCCCGTCCGAATTGCGAGTGCTCGTAATTCAGGTTTGTGAGTCTTTTGATGATTTCTTGCCTGTTTCTTCAATCTTCTTGGCTTAAATCAAATACGATAGCTGTTTAATAGTAAATATCCCCTTTTTTTCATATTGTTAATCATCCTTACGTTCATTCCAGAGAGTTGACTAAGATTATCAGTCTCCTCTGCTTGTGCTTTGCATGATTTTTGAAATGGGCAATAAAAGCAGTGCTTGTTCAGAATTATTGGCGGGGGGTGACTTGCAGGAAAGGATAGCCACTCTTGTAGTGGTGAAGCTATTTTTGGCAGTGATTTCAAGAGAGGTTTTAGATTAACTCCATGCTTTTTTCCACTGACGTTTATGATTGTGCCCTTTTGGAGAACTTGCCCCTCAATTTTGCCTAGCACATGTCCGACAAAAGCTAATTCGATTTTATGTTCCTTGCCGATATTATGAGTTCCGATGAAAACCGTTGGTTCGTAATTTATGTTTTTGGGCGAAGTCGTCTTGCTATCCCGTATAAGAATATCGCATCTGGCTTCAAAATGTTCTGATTTCACTTAACGTTTTCCAGAATATTCCCACCTTTTCTAAAATCATTTGGTTTACTTATCTGAATACTAGCCGTTGTTGGCTTAATGTCGTTTATGTATC